>DAOULA010000055.1:0-29617 GCA_034420735.1 Dehalococcoidia bacterium | reverse complement strand
CTTCGACCCTGTCCTCCATGACGTCGAGGAAGAAGTCGATGATGCGCGCGCCGTCGTCGGTCTTCTCGCGGACGATGTCGGCGAGAGTGGGCGGCTTGCGCTCCTGTGTCGTTCCTGTCGTTGTTTCGGACATGTGTTCGATTATGGGGGATTGTCGGGTGGTTGTCAAGGGGGAGTTTTGCCACAGAGGACACCCTTCGACAAGCTCAGGGCAGGCTCCGGACACGGAGGGGAGATGTCAATGTGAGGGGGAGGACGGCCAGAGTACGGGGATCCAAGGCCAGGTAGATGTTCAGAGTCGATGAAACGTTGGCAGATATGAGCTGTCGGCGACGGCGTCCCCCTCATCCCAGCCTTCTCCCGCAAGGGGAGAAGGGGCCAGAGCCCCGCTCTGCCCAGAGGCAGGCCCCCTCATCCCTTCGGCAGGCTCAGGGCAGGCTCCGCCTTCTCCCGCAAGGGGAGAAGGGGCCCGAGCCCCGCGCAGCCCCCAGGGCGAGTCATACCAACTCACGAAGACTGAACACTTACCCATTGCGTCGCCTGGGGCGACTTTGCCCTATGCTATGGTGGCCCTAATCCAGCGGAGGAATGTGATGGCCGAAGAGGTGATTCGCGCGAACCGGTTCGAGGTGGTGGACGGCGAGGGACAGCCCAGGGTGGTCCTGGGGACGCAGGGGGAGACTTCGGGGCTGGTGCTCCTGGACGGCAACGGCCAGAGCGTGGCCGAGCTGGCGGTCGGCGACGACACGGGCGCGACCTCTCTCTCGCTGTACGACCTGCGCGGCTCGGTGCGGGCGTCCCTGGACCTGGACCCGGAGGGCTCGCCGACGGTGAGCCTGTACGACATGGCTGGCGAGCCGCGCCTCTCGCTGGGGGTCGACGAGGGCAACGCCCCGGTGATAGACCTGACGGGCCCGTACGGGGAGGCGCGAATATCGGTAGAGGTGGACGAGGACGGCCTGCCCAGCCTCGTTCTCATGGACGGCGACGGCAAGGACCGCGTCTCCATCCGCGTCGACAGGCGTGGCACCCCCTACCTGGAGCTCTTCGACGCCTACGGCAGGCCCATCCGCGATGACGAGTAGGGCCGCCTGTTGACGGGTGCGCGGCGGGTTTCCGATAATGGCTCGGTGGGCTTATGCCCCCCTCTCGCCTCATGCCGAAGTGGCGGAACGGTAGACGCGGCGGTCTCAAAAACCGTTGGGAGTTATATCCCGTGCCGGTTCGAATCCGGCCTTCGGCACCATACCCTCTTCGCAGCTGAAACCTCGCTCCGCGACCCAGAATGCCGACCACTTACCGCCAATGCAGGCCACTGGCGGTGTCTAAGATGTCCTCTCAATCGACTCACCGGAACCCGGTGTGGACGCGCATTGACAGCGCAGACTCGGAAATCTATTCTGCGACACACTACGCTGACGTGGCCAGGATGGGAGCACATAAGGCGGATGCACCTATGAAGCGGAGGCACAGAAGAATATACGTCCAACTCGTACTCGGCCTCCGCGACCCCAAACTTTACGAAAGGGCAGCGGTTGCTCTGCTGATAATAGGGTCAGTGCTCGTCCCTGTCCGCGCCGCCTCGGACATTTACACCTTCTGGGGCAGCAATGGGTTCGGTAGCACGGGGACTTATCCAGGTGTTACCGAGTCAGAGATTCTGCACCTCATAGAGCGGGTATGGCAATCCATTTGGGTGCTATCGAACGTGCTGTATCTCTTCCAAACAATAGCTTTGCCGCTAATCGCTTGCATCGCTTTGGCCCACTACCTCCGTAGTACCCAAAGGCCGGGACGCAACACGGAACCCGATCCACTCATACAGGAGAGGGACGGCGGTACTGAATGAACAAGGCCGGGTTGGTTGCGGTAACTCCCACAGCCCTTCTGTTGGTGGGACTCCTAATCCTGCTGCTCTATCACCAAACAAATGACTACTTCAGAAGGAGAGAGGTCGCGCATATCATCGGGATACTTCCCGGCGATGACGAGGCGGTAGTCCTTGCCGGTGAGACTCGACTGCTTCGGCGGGACTTCCGCATGGCGGCCCTTCATAGCATGGGCAGCTACGATGCCCTGCCTGATGTCATAGTCGAGATGGTAGATAGGGGACGAGTTCAGGAGTTGGCAAGTCGGCTAGGCATTGCCGCGACCGACATCGATGTAGAGATGTCCATACGGCAAGACCTATGGTTCTGCGGGGACTCAACAGCACGGGAATCCTGTGTCAACCCTGCGGCGCGACTCGGGGTTACGCTGAGGGAATACCTGTACGCCACCCGCGAGGAAATACGACGTGAGCTTTCGTTGAAGAGCGTTAGCCAAGCTCGGACCCCGAACGTTGTACCGCCCACGGCCATGTTCCCTACTTTCTCTTACGGAGGGCCATGCGGCCCCCCGGACTACAGATATATAGCTATTGTCCGCGAGGCCCGCAGCAAGATAGATGTCGTTTGGCTGGATCCTGCACTCAAAGACATCTATGACCAAGCTATTGCGGACCCCTGCAAGAACGAGCTCCACCCGGGCAAGTGCGCAGAAGATTGTCCGCCCGACACCCCCGGCTGGGGGTTCATCGAAGTACGTCGCCCGGGATCCAATACGTCACCCTGATGGCGGCGTACGGATTCCGGCTCGGTGGCCGGAGTGACGGATTGGAAGGCCTCCGCCTGTAGAGAATGCAGGGAGCCGCCGGTTTGATTGCCGCCTCGCCCCGGCGCGGGGTAAAATGACACCTCACTACATTGCGGAGGGGTGGCCGAGTGGTTTATGGCGCTGGTCTTGAAAACCGGTATGGGAGCAATCTCATCGTGGGTTCGAATCCCACTCCCTCCGCCATTCTGATGCCAACTGGGTGTTACGCGGCCATTTACACGTGCGACCGGGGAGTGGATTCCCGCCTTCGCGGGAATGACGGATTCATGGGCCTGGGCCGTTGAAGGTCCACGAGTACCAGGCCAAGCGCATCCTCGCCGATGGGGGCGTGCCCGTTCCCAGGGGCGGTCCGGCGACGTCCGCCGACGAGGCGCGATCGGTCGCCGAGGAGCTGGGCGGCAGGGCCGTGGTCAAGGCCCAGGTCCACGCCGGCGGGCGCGGCAAGGCCGGCGGCATCAAGATCGTCTCTTCCCCTGACGAGGCCGCCGAGGCCGCGGCTGCCATGCTGGGCACCAGGCTGGTCACATTCCAGACCGGCCCCGAGGGCGTGCCCGTCGATGCCGTGCTGGTCGAGGAGCCCATAGACATCGAGCGCGAGCTCTACGTCGGCATCGTGACTGACGGCGCGGCGCGCGGACCCGTGGTGATGGTTAGTGAGGCCGGCGGCATGGACATCGAGGAGGTCGCCGAGGCCACGCCCGACAAAATCATCAGGATTCCGGTCGATCCCGGCCTCGGACTGCAGCCATACCAGGGCCGCAAGATCGCATACGGTCTGGGCATGGGGCCCGCACAGGTGAGGCCCGTCGCCGCCATGATGCAGGCCCTCTACGGCATATTCCGCGACAGCGACTGCTCGCTGGTCGAGATCAACCCCCTGGCCGTCACGGGCGACGGCAGGGTGCTCGCCGCGGACGCCAAGATCGACTTCGACGACGACGCACTGTTCCGCCACTCCGACCTGGGCGGCCTGCACGACCCGGCCCAGGACGACCCGCTGGAGGCCCAGGCGGCGGAGTACGGCATCAGCTACGTAAAGCTGGACGGCGGCGTGGGCTGCATGGTGAACGGCGCGGGGCTGGCGATGGCGACCATGGACGTGATCGGCCAGACGGGCGCCGGGCCCGCCAACTTCCTGGACGTGGGGGGCGGCGCCGACGAGGAGAAGGTCGCCCGCGCCCTGCACATAATCCTGTCCGACCCCGGCGTGAAGGCCGTGCTCATCAACATATTCGGGGGCATACTCCGTTGCGACGTGGTCGCCAGGGGGATGCTCCAGGCGGCCAGAGAGAACGCGAAGATGGACAAGATTCCCATGGTTGTCCGGATGCTGGGAACCAACGCCGAGGAGGGCCGCGGCATCCTGTCTGAATCGGACCTGGAGGTCAGGCTCGTGGACGACCTGGCGGGGGCCGCTCGCGCCGTAGACGAGGTCCTTGCCTAATGAGTATTCTCGCCGATTCGAACACGCGGCTCCTTGTACAGGGGATCACCGGCAGGGAGGGCAGCTTCCACGCCAGCCGCTGCAGGGAGTACGGCACGAACCTTGTGGCGGGCGTCACGCCCGGCAAGGGCGGCGGCCTCTTCGAGGACGCGGTGCCCATCTTCAACACGGTCGAGGAGGCCGTGTCGGAGACCGGCGCGAACATGTCCCTCATATTCGTCCCGCCGCCCTTCGCAGCCGACGCCATCGTGGAGTCCGTCGACGCCGGTATCCCTGTCGTCGTCTGCATCACAGAGGGCATACCCGTCTCCGACTCGGTCGGCGTCGTCCACTACATCAGGGACAAGGACGTGACCGTAATCGGCCCCAACTGCCCGGGCCTCATATCCCCCGGCCACGCCTGCAAGGTCGGCATCATGCCGGGCGCCATCCACAAGCCGGGCAGGGTGGGAGTAGTGTCCCGCAGCGGCACGCTGACCTACGAGGCCGTGGGCCAGCTCACCGGGCTCGGTATCGGCCAGTCGACCTGCGTCGGCATCGGTGGCGACCCGGTCTCGGGCACGTCGTTCGTAGACGTGCTGGGCATGTTCGAGGACGACCCCGACACGGACGCGGTGGTGCTGATCGGGGAGATCGGCGGGTCGCGCGAGCAGGAGGCCGCCGAGTTCATCGCCAGCGACTTCAGCAAGCCCGTCGCGGCCCTCATAGTCGGACGCAGCGCCCCTCCTGGGCGCCGGATGGGCCACGCGGGCGCGATCATCACCGGCCGGGCAGCCCGCGCCTCCGAGAAGATCGCCGCCCTCGAGAAGGCCGGAGCATCCATAGTCCCCACGCCGGCGGACATCGGGACGACAGTGCAGGAGATTCTCCCGAGCTCGTAGACTCGCGGGTTGATTGGAAAGGGCTCCCCTCCGAGCAACACCGAGGCGGCGTATGGTGATCTTAGAATGGCGCGGAGACTCCCTGTCACTGCGTCCCGCAACCCTGGACGACGTGCCAGGCATCGTAGCGCTCTACCGTGAGTTGGAGTGTGAAGCAGGGCCCGCCGGCGATTCACCCATATCGTGGTTCAGCCTGGGCGGGCCGTGGATGCACGAGCACTACTGCTCCCGTCACGTACAGGCCTACGACGATCTTGGCTGGGACTGCTGGGTGGTCGAACGCAACGGCGAGAGCATCGTGGGCAGCGTCGAGATCTGCTACGCGGCGGAGCCTGAGCCGTTCGGGCGGTACGGTCACCTGGAGATTCTCGAGGCCGACGATGACCTGCTGGGCGGCGAGGTCGAGCATTGGATCCTGGAGCAGTGCGAGTCCCGAGCCCGTGCCAGGGGCTTCGACAAGTTTTGGTGCCGCCCTGTGGGCTCTGGCGGCAGCTGGAACGTCCTGGCCGAGCGCGGGTATGTCGAGAGATGGAAGAACGGCTGGCTGACCATCCGGGGTCTGGACCGCATCGAGGCACCTGCGTTCCATGAACAGCCGCTCGTCGGTGACTACGACAGCGAGGCGTCACATCTGCTGGCGCTAAACCACCGCGAGTCGGCCTCGTACCGCTGGCGGTTGCTCTGGCGTCCGGTGCTGACGCCTGAAGCGTCTGACTTCCCCACGAGGATCTCGTTCTCAGGCCGGAGGATAGCGCTACCCGACAGGCCACCTGCCAACGTGCTGCTGAACATATGGAGCTGGCGCGACCCCCAGTCTGCTTGGGCGGACATCTGGGTCGAGCCCCGCTATTCGACTGACTCTGCGTACATCTCAGACCTCGTCGCCGTCGCCGGACAGAAGGCCTTCTCGATGGAGGCGGGTCACATGAACGTGGTCGTCCCTGAGCCGCTGTCCGATGGTGTAGCGGAGCGATTCGAGGCGGAGAGAGTGCCACTCGAAAGAGGCGAGCCCTGGCTTATGAAGGACTTACGCGACTAGGCGGATACCAGTTCGCGCATCTCGACAACGAGTTCGCTGCCGAGAATACGCAGCGCCCTGCCAATGTGGGAGGATGCGGTGTCGTGGCGCGGGTCGAGCATGCGGCGCACTGTCTCTTCGTCCGTCCCCAAGAGCTCGGCTAGGGACAAGAGAGTTAGGCCGCTCTCTCGGAACGCAAGCACAAGGGCTGCCTTTGCTGCCGTTTCGGTGGGGACGGCGACGAGGTACTCTCCCGGCAGGGGTGTACTAGGCGTGGGGATCGAATCGCCACGGTTGATGCGCCCGGCGATCGCCTCCTCGAGTGCGTCCTGCGCCTCGTTCAAAGCCTCAGCCTCATCCGTACCCGAGGTGTGGCACCCCTGAATGTCGCGAAATGAGATAACGACCTCGTCGGGGCCGGCATGCCACAGCTCGGCAGGATAAAGGAAACGCATGTTTGAGCTATCCTTCCAGGCTCATCTGAAGTCCGACTTAACAAGGCCCAGATCAGAGATCATCTTGGACAGCAGCCCCGGTCCGATCTCCTTCCGGCGGTCCTTCACGATCGTGTTGGCGTTCCCATAGTAGAGGGTGATGTGGCTGCCCTTGCCCCTCTCCGTGTCGACTCGCACCGCCACACTCCGCTCACGGCCAATTTCCCGCACCCGTTTCAGGAACTCCCGGCCGGTCATGTCTCACATACGGCGGAAGTGCCCTGAACCCTCAGCCAGATTCTAACATGGCTAGCTACCCGGCTCTCCCCACTCAACGCTACACCACCACCACGTCGTTCTCCAGCACCCCGATTCCCTCGATCTCGATGGACACGTCGTCGCCTTCCTCCAGGGTGACTTCGGGCGGCGGCACTATGGCCGTCCCTGTGAGCACCGTGGTCATGTTGGGCACGGTGTTGTGCTTCATGAGCCACCCGGCCAGCTCCTCGCAGCTCCTCGCCATGGACGACGTGGACGTCTTGCCCTCGAAAATGACATCGCCGTCCCGTCGTATCTCGCACCGTATGCCCAGCTTGTCGGCCGTTCCCAGCGTCTCGGTTGTGACGAAGCACGGGCCAATAGCGCAGCACCGGTCGTACATCTTCGCCTGGGGCAGGTAGAGCGGGTTCTCGCCCTCGATGGACCGGCTGCTGACGTCGTTGCCTATCGTGTAGCCGATGATCTCGCCCTTGTACAGCACGAAGGCCAGCTCCGGCTCGGGCACGTTCCACTCCGAGTCCTCCCTGACCCCAATGGCCTCGAAGGGCCCGACGCACCTGTCCGGCGTCGCCTTCATGAATATCTCGGGCCGGTCCGCCGCGTAGACCCGCGAGTATATGTCCGGCGTCTTGCTCTCGCGCCGGCGCTCCATCTCGCTCGTCTTGTAGGTCACGCCGGCAGCCCAGACCTCTGGCGGGTCGAATGGCCGGTCCAGGTACGGCCCGGCGGCCCCGCGTTCCCTAGAGCCCTCCATGACCTGGTCGAGGTCCAGGACATCGCCGTCCCCTGCCTCGACCAGGTTCCGTGCAGCCTCGTCTATCGAGATGCCCGACAGGGACGACGCCAGCGCCAGGTCCTCTATCTCCGCCAGGTCGGGGTCGATGGAAGTAAGGTCGACGAGACTCCCATCGGGCGTCTCGACGGCCAGCGCCAGGTTGGCGTCTTCGTGCAGCAAGCGATAGAACCGCATCTTGTCCTCCGGAATCGGGCTGGGATACTTGGCCCGGTGTCGGCTCGAAATGGTAGGCGGCGGGCCGCTCCGTGTCTATCCTTGTTATTCTGGCCTTTTGAGACTGCGGGCCTTATCACTATGTACACCGAATCTGCACACCGAACGCGTGTCCCGTTCAGGAAATACGCGAGTCTCCTGTGGGCCTACCTGCGGCCCCAGAAGGCTCTCGCGGCGACGGTTGCCGTGCTGCTCCTGGGCAATATCGGCCTCCAGCTCCTGGGCCCGCAGATTCTGCGCTACTTCATCGACGAGGCCCTGGGCGGGAGCCCGGTGGGCCGTCTCGTGTGGATCGCCCTGCTGTTCACGGGTGTGGCCCTGTTCCAGCAGGCGGTCAACGTGGTCACCACCTACACCAGCGGCCGCGTGGGCTGGACGGCGACGAACGCCCTGCGCGGCGACCTGGCCCGCCACTGCATGAAGCTAGACATGGCCTTCCACAACCGGCGGACGCCCGGCGAGATGATCGAGCGCATCGACGGCGACGCCGAGGAGCTTGGCGGGTTCTTCTCCACGTTCGTCATACACATCCTGGGCAGCATCATCCTGCTGGCCGGCATCCTGGTGCTGCTGTTCCGCGAGGAGTGGCGGGCCGGACTGGTGCTGACCGTCTTTGCCCTCCTGGTGCTCGTCGCCCTGTACAGCCTGCGCAACCTGACCGTGGACCGGTTCCGCGCGGTGCGGGAGGCGAGCGCCCAGACCTTCGGCTTCATCGAGGAGAGGCTGGCGGGCAGGGAGGACATACGCACCAGCGCCGCGCGGCCGTACGTCATGCTCGGGTTCCACAGCCGGATCAGGGACTGGTTCCGCAAGAACCTCATCGCGTCGCTGATGATCAGCCTGGTCCTCAACACCACATGGTTCTCGTTCGCGGTCGGGAACGCCGTCGCCCTTGGGGTCGGCGCGTGGCTGTTCCTGAACGACCTGGTGACGATTGGCACCGTGTACCTCGTCGTCCACTACACCAGGATGCTGCTGGAGCCCATGGAGCGGTTCACCCAGCAGCTCAACAACCTGCAGCGCGCGACGGCCAGCGTGATCCGCATAACCGACCTGCTGGAGACCAGGCCGACGATCCTCGACGGCCCCGGCGTCAGCTTCCCCGACGGCGCGCTGCCGGTGCGATTCGAGGATGTCTCCTTCTCCTACAACCCCGGCGAGCCCGTGCTGCAGGACATCTCGTTCGAGCTTGCGCCGGGGCGGGCGCTCGGGCTTGTCGGGCGCACGGGCAGCGGCAAGACGACCATCACCCGGCTCCTATTCCGCCTGTACGACCCGGACGGGGGCCGCGTGCTCCTTGGCGGGGAGGACGTGCGCGACGCCCGCGTCGGGCAGCTGCGGGGGCAGATCGGCGTCGTCACCCAGGACGTGCGCCTGTTCGAGGGCACGGTGCGGGACAACCTGACGCTGCTCGACGACACCATCCCCGACGAGCGCATGGTCGAGGTGGTGAAGGAGCTCGGCCTTGGCTCTTGGTACGACGACCTGCCGCACGGGCTCGATACCGTGGTGCGATCGGAGGGCGCGGGCATGTCCGCGGGCGAGGCCCAGCTCCTGGCGTTCGCGCGTGTGTTCCTTCGCGACCCGCGCGTCGTCGTCCTGGACGAGGCGTCGTCCAGGATTGATCCGGGCACGGAGCGGCTCATCGAGCAGGCCGTGGACAGGCTCGTCGAGGGCCGCACCGTCATCGTCATTGCCCACAGGCTAACCACGCTGGACCGCTGCGACGAGGTGATGGTGCTCGAGCAGGGGCGGATCGTCGAGCACGGTGAACGCGAGCGCCTGGCCGCCGCGCCGGGCACGAGGTTCCACCAGATGCTGACGGCCGATGCGGGGGAGATGCTGGCATGAGCGCCTGGCGGTCCCTGCTCCGCATATTCTGGGCGCTCAAGTGGCCCCTGCTTGCCGAGCTGCTCGCGGTCATATCCTGGATGGTAGTGCTGGAGAACGCCGTCGGGCTCATCCAGCGGGAGGTATTCGACCAGCTCACGGGCGAGGCGAGCGTCGGATTCGGGATCTGGGAGCTGTGCGCGATCCTGGTCGCCATCGGCGTGCTGGTATTCACGCTGTTCGTCGGCGGGGTGGTGCTGCACGACTACAGCTACTTCAATGTCGCCGCGCTGCTCCAGCGCAACGCCTTCTCCTACCTGATGAATCTGCCCGCGCACCGCTCGCTGCCGAGCTCTCCGGGCGAGGCCGTGAGCCGGTTCAGGGACGACGCCGACCACGTAGCACAGTACATCTCCCAGTTCAAGTTCTTCGTGGCGCACATGTTCTTCCTGCCCACGGCGCTCTTCATCATGTCCCGCATAGACCCGGTCATGACCTTCGGCGTCTTCGTGCCGCTATTCATCGTGGTGTTCGTGGTCAACGTGGCCCGCCAGCGGATCCAGCAGTACCGGAAGGAGAGCAGGGAGGCGGCCGGGGACGTCACCGGGTTCATAGGCGAGATGTTCGGCGCGGCTGAGGCCATCAAGGTGGCGAACGCCGAGGACAGGGTGCTGGGCCGGTTCGACGACCTGAATGCCGAACGCAAGCGCACGACCCTCAAAGACGTGCTGCTCAGCGAGAGCCTCAATGCCGTATTCTCCAACATCCAGAACATCGGCACCGGATTCGTCCTGATTGCCGCGGCCCGCTCCCTGGGCACCGAGAGCTTCTCGGTGGGCGACCTGTCGCTGTTCGTCTTCTACCTGGGGTGGACCCAGTGGATGGCCGCCGAGGTGGGCCGGACGCTGATGCGGTACCGCCAGGTCGGCGTTTCGCTGGACCGCCTGAGGGAGCTGATGCCGGGCGCGGAGCCTGTGGAGCTCGTGCGGAGACGGCGCAGCTACCTTTTCGGACGCATGCCCGAGGTGCCGTTTGAACCCAAGACAGAGGCCGACCGATTCGAGTCCCTGGAGGTCGACGGGTTGACCTACGAGCACCCAGGGTCGGGCCGCGGCGTGAGCGGGGTGGACCTGCGGCTGCCTCGCGGGGGGTTCGTCGTCGTCACCGGGCGCATCGGGTCGGGCAAGTCCACGCTGCTGCGGGCCATCATGGGGTCGCTGCCCATGCAGGCGGGTGAGATCAGGTGGAACGGCTCGGTCGTACGCGACCCCGGCGAGTTTCTAGTCCCGCCGCGCTGCGCCTACATATCCCAGGTGCCCCGCCTGTTCAGCGAGGAGCTGCGCTCGAACATACTGCTGGGCCTGCCGGAGCTTGGGGTGGACCTGCCGGGCGCGATCTGGACGGCTGCCATGGAGCGCGACATCGAGGAGCTGGACGACGGGCTCGACACCGTCGTGGGTCCCCGCGGTGTGCGGCTCTCCGGCGGCCAGGTGCAGAGGTCGGCCGCCGCCCGCATGTTCGTCAGGGCCCCCGACCTGCTGGTGATCGACGACGTTTCGAGCGCCCTGGACGTGAACACCGAGCGGAGGCTGTGGCGCCGCATACTGGAGCTGGACGCAGCGGTCCTCGTGGTGTCCCACCGCCGCGCAGCCTACCGCCTGGCCGACCACATCATCGTCCTGAAGGACGGCCGCGTCGATGCCGAGGGGCCGCTGGACCGCCTCCTGGAGAGCTCCGAGGAGATGCAGCGCCTCTGGGAGGGCGATCTCGGCCTCGAAACCTAGGGAACCTCTGAACAACCGTATCGTCAGAGCACTGCCCCCGTATCGAGTACGGGGCAGGCTCTTCGACAGGCCCTTCGTCAAGCTCAGGAGAGCCTCAGGGCGAACGATCCCTCGGGGCCTCTTATTCAGACCGTCCCTAGACCCCGGCGAAGCACCCCAATCCGTCGTTCCCGCGGAGGCGGGAACCCATCCCCGCGACCTTCACAGGGAACCCCGTGGCTACGCAGAGAGGCGCCGTTCGTACGACTTCCCAAATCCACCATCTAACGGCAAAGCTGGCCGTAGGCAAGGCGAGGGCGGGTTTCAAACCCGCCCCTACATGGTGACGCCCGACAGATATAGCGCCATTGCGTAGGCGGTGGATTTGGGACCTAATCCCGTGTTGACACCCCTGCGCGGACGGCCCTATACTCTCGCTAGCCACTGAGGGACGGCCATATGCCCGCACACGGATCCGGCATCGCCTGCGTCGGGGCGGCCCGCTAGATGGAGCCGCGCAGGCCAGCCAACCCTCCCGCCATACCCTGCCCGAACCTTCTTCCGAAGTCTCCTCTAGTCATCCCCTCGAGGTCTCTTGCCATTTCGACGTGTGCCCTGAACGAGGCGAAGTCGTGACCGCGTTCGTATTCGTGACGGGCGGCGTCGTCAGCTCCGTGGGCAAGGGCATAGCCGTCGCCTCTCTGGGCCGCATCCTCAAGAGCCGGGGGCTGTCGGTCTCCGTGCTCAAGCTCGACCCGTACCTGAACGTCGACCCGGGTACCATGTCGCCGTATCAGCACGGCGAGGTGTTCGTCACGGACGACGGCTGCGAGACGGACCTGGACCTCGGGCATTACGAGCGGTTCATCGACGTCGACCTGACGGAGCTGTCGAACGTGACGGCGGGGCAGATATACAGCGACGTCATATCCCGCGAGCGGAGGGGGGAGTTCCTGGGCGGGACCATCCAGGCCGTGCCCCACGTCACCGACGCCATCAAGAAGCGCATCCTCAGGCTGGCCGGGGAGAGCGGCGCCGACGTGATCGTCACCGAGGTTGGCGGCACGGTCGGCGACATCGAGGGACTGCCATTCCTCGAGGCGATCCGGCAGATGCGTAACGAGGTCGGGCGCGACAACGTATTCTACATCCACGTGACGTACCTTCCTTATATAGGGGCAACCGGCGAGTTGAAGACCAAGCCCACGCAGCACAGCGTCAGGGAGCTTCGCAGCATTGGCATCCAGCCCGACGCCATCGTTTGCAGGAGCGATCATCCGGTCGACGAGGACATCAAGGACAAGATCGCCGTCCACTGCGACGTGCTCAGGCAGGGCGTAATTGCGCTGCCAACCGTCGACAGCGTCTACGAAGTGCCCCTGATCCTTGAGGACGAGGGCCTCGGCAGCCTGATGATCGAAACCCTCCGTCTTCCAAACGGACACGGCGACCTCGTGGACTGGAGCGGCATGGTCGACAAGATGCAGGGGCTCGACGACGTGCTGACAATAGCTGTTGTGGGGAAGTACGTGGAGCTGCCCGACTCGTACCTGTCCGTGCGCGAAGCCCTGACCCACGCCGGCCTCGCAAACGGGTGCGTGGTGGACCTGCGCTGGGTGCCTTCCGAGGAGATCGAGCGCTTCGGGCCGTCCGAGTACCTCGACGACGTGATGGGCATCGTAGTCCCGGGCGGCTTTGGGGAACGGGGAGTGCAGGGCATGATTGAGACCGTCGAGTACGCCCGCGTCAACCAGGTGCCCTACCTGGGTCTCTGCCTGGGGATGCAGGTGATGGTCATCGAGGCCGCCCGCACCCTCATGGGCCTCGACGATGCCAACTCCACCGAGTTCGACCCCAGGACGACCAACCCTGTGATCGACCTGATGCCCGACCAGCGGAGCGTGGAAGAGAAGGGCGGGACCATGCGGCTCGGGGCCTACCCGTGCCAGCTGGCGCCGGACTCGATGGCGGCCCGCGCCTACGGTACCGGAGGCGTCATCAATGAGCGCCACCGCCACAGGTACGAGGTGAATAACGCCTACAGGGAGGGGTTCGAGGAGGTCGGCATGTGGCCGACGGGCCTGTCCCCCGACGGCAGGCTGGTCGAGATCATGGAGTACGACGGGCCTTCTTTCATGGTCGGCGTGCAGTTCCACCCCGAGTTCCGCTCCAGGCCCGACAGGCCCCATCCCCTCTTCAGCCAGTTCGTACAGGCTGTCGCGGGGACTCTCAGGGAGGGCAGCCAGCACGCAATGCCCCTCGAGGAGCGTTAACCTGCTCGTCCCACCTCCATACGAATCGCGGTTCAGTCGTCTGCTACAATAGCCTCCCGGAGAAACACCCTTGACCACTCGCACCCAATACCACGCCGCCACAGGCGCGCACTTCATGGAGAAGGCTCGTGCCTCCCTGGCCGACGACGACCTCCTGCAGGCCTCGGAGAAGGGCTGGGGAGCGGCTGCCCAGGCAGTCAAGGCCATCGCCGAGGCCCGCGGCTGGCGACATAAGGCGCATGCCGACCTCTACCGCGCGATCGACCGCCTGTCCCAGGAGACCGGCAGCCGCGAGCCGGTGGACCTCTTCGGGGCGGCCGGCAACCTCCACATCAACTTCTACGAAGGCTGGCTGACCCGCAGGATGGTGGACCAGTACCTTGTGCGCGTCGAGGAGTTGCTGGACAAGCTCCGCGCGCTCCCAGCCTGACTTCGCCAGTCATCAACAGTGGCGCGTGAATCATCGCTCAGTTGCCCTCACAGGTATGGACTAGCGTCGCGACGCTGTGCTAAGCTGGTATGAGACGTAGACGATCCTCCTTCTCCAACACCCCAGCGTATTCGCAGTTGTCCGGCGTTTACGGGCAAAGCGTTCCCAACCGTCACCCGCAGCTAGTGCAACCTAGGAGTTTTCTCCGAGTCAGCTGAGGGAGCCAACATAGCTGGCGCGGTAGCGCCGACACTGACAGCAAGCGGTCTTTGACGGCCGCAGGGAAGCATCGATCATCGCTGTCCCAGGCATCTGAGTGCAGGCCCGGTGTACTTGCGGAAGGTCTCACACCCACCAATCCTAAGGAGAAGAACACTGCCAGAATCAACATCTTACCGACGGCGCCGGTCGCGGCAGGCCGAAGATGACCGCAACGCGGTCATCGCGGAGCACAACGGCAATGCCTCGGCCACAGGAATCCTGTCGAAGACCAACGACGGCTACGGCTTCCTGAAGAGCACCAACGGGCACCGCTCCAAGACCAACGACGTCTACGTTTCCCAGTCCCAGATCCGCAGGTTCGGACTGCGCCCGGGCGACGAGGTGTCCGGGCAGGTGCGCCTGCCCAAGGAGGGCGAGAGGTACCTGAGCCTCGTGCGCGTGGAGGAGATCAACGGCATAGAGCCCGACAAGGCCCGGGAGCGCCCCCACTTCGAGAACCTCACGCCGATATTCCCCACCCAGCGGATGAAGCTCGAGACCTCTCGGACCCAGCTCTCCACCAGGCTCATCGACCTGGTCTCCCCCATCGGACGAGGCCAGAGGGGGATGATCGTATCGCCTCCCAAGGCGGGCAAGACCACGATACTCAAACAGATCGCCAACGGCATCTCCGAGAACGAGCCCGACGTGCAGCTCATGGCCGCTCTCATCGGCGAGCGCCCGGAGGAGGTCACGGACATGACCCGCTCCATCCAGGGCGAGGTCTACAGCTCCACCTTCGACGAGCCGGTCGAGAACCACTGCCACGTGGCCGAGCTGGTGCTCGAGAGGGCCAAGCGTATGGTGGAGACCGGGCAGCACGTCGTCGTGCTGCTCGACAGCCTCACCAGGCTTACCAGGGCGTACAACGTGGCCATGCCCTCCAGCGGGAGGACCCTCTCCGGAGGCGTCGATCCCGTCGCTCTCTATCCGCCCAGGCGCTTCTTCGGCGCAGCCCGCAACACCGAGGACGCGGGAAGCCTCACCATCATCGCCGCCTGCCTCGTGGACACGGGCAGCCGCATGGACGACGTGATCTACGAGGAGTTCAAGGGCACGGGCAACATGGAGGTCACCTTAGACCGCAAGCTGTCCGAGCGCCGCGTCTTCCCTGCCATCGACATCCCGCGGTCCAGCACCAGGCGCGAGGAGCTCCTCCTGGACCCGGAGACCCTCAAGCAGGTCTGGCTGCTGCGGCGCATGGTCAGCATCCTGGCCTCTGACGCCATGGGCTCCGGCGAGGCTACCGAGAAGGTCATAGAGAGGCTGCGCAAGACCAAGGACAATGAGGCATTCCTCTCGACCCTCGGCAAAGAGGGCTGAACGGCCCGTAGAGTGCCCCAGGCGATGACGGCAATGCTCTTCGGCAGGGCGAGTGCCCCCATCCCCCGTATCGAGGTACGGGGATGCTCTCCGGCAAGCTCAGGACAGGCTTGATCTTCCCCCTCAGTAGGGAAGAAGCCGGGCTTCCTGCCCTCGAATCCGAGCCCTTTCACACCAGCCTTTTCCCATTGACACAAACTTTGGACGTGGTATATAGTTACAGCCAGCCCAAGACAGAGTCCCAAGGCCCAGTTGTACGTATGGAGCGAGGCCGAAATCTACTTGACAAGGCGAAGTGCCTAGTGTACAACTCTAGCGGCCCTGTAGATTCTGCGAGATAGAGAGGCATCGATGGCGTGCTCACGAGCCGCGCCGAGAGCGAGCCCCGAGGGCTCCCGGGAACCAGAGGTTCTCGGGTCTACGTTCGCGTACGAGCCGAATACATACCTGAATCCAGCGAAAAGCGGATACAACAAGGGGGTAGACAGTGAAGCATCCAGTTAGGTTCTTGACCGTAATGGCGGCCTTGGGGCTGCTCGTGGCCGTCTTCGCGGCGTCGGGGACCACATTGGTCCAGGCCGTCAACGACGGCGAAGTGGGTTGGGTCGACAGCTCGGGGGCTGACATCTCGTTCGTCACCGAGAACGTCAACGTGGCCTTCCAAATCAACGACGATGCTCTTGAGTCGACGCGGACAGGCTCAGCTACGGTGACGGTCTCGGCTGGCGCCAAGTACATCAACCTGGCGACAGAGAAGGCCGGAGCCGACAGCGACACCGCGACGTCGACGATGGTTGATCTTAGCGAGGCGCCAGGCTACGCAGGCGTCGACACCCCCTTGGTGACGGAGCTCCTGGTTACCAAGGTCAAGGGGAATTTCGTCCTTGAGACTGAGGCAGACGGCGGGATTACCCTGCTGGAAGCAGAGTCGGCCGGCGATGTCGAGGTGACCTTCCAGTTCCACGTCGCCGATGAATACGTCGGGCAGATGGGTGACGAGCCGTCGGGCAACCAGAGGGCGAGGGTGTCCAGCATCTCCGATCCCCAGGGTGAGTGGGTCACGATCACCGAAACCGGCGCGACCACCAGGCTCTTCGATGGCATGATCTCGCTCAGCGGCGACGCGGCGTCGTCAGGGGCTGCCGGCGTGGACGCCGACGGCAACTACGTCGATGGCGGCGTATGGGTCCAGAACGGCGACACGGTCACCGTTTCCTACATGGACGGCAGTAATGTCATCGCAACCGACACTGTCACGGTGGACACCGTCGAACCCCAGATTGATAACATATCTCCGGCTCCCGGGACCTACACTAGGATTGCGAACCCGACCATCAGCTTTGACGTGACTGACACGGGCTCTGGAATAGACATAACGGCACTGCCCATCTCGCTGATGATCAACAATGTCGAGGCCAGTGGAGTTTCCTACCTCAGCATTGACAATGGAGTCCGCGCAATCTACGCCAGGCCCGTCGGCGAGTGGGACCAGTACGGCGTGGACAGGGGTAACGGGGCGCCGTTCGCGATAAACATCACGGCTACGGACACCGCAGGCAACACCAACACTGTGGGTGACGATGACAGCCACACGATAGACATCGACAACGTTAGTCCGAACCTGAGGATGGCAGACGCAACGTCGAAGACCACGGTGGTGACCATGTTCGACGAGGTCCTGGACGGCGGCACCGTCGACGCTGAGGACTTTGAGGTAGCGGACGTGATCGTGACGGCAGCTGCTGTGGATGCTGACGATGCCAAAGTCGTCAACCTGACGGTCAGCGAACTTGCGCCGGATGCCAAGCCTGAAGTCGCGGTCGTCGGATCGGTTGCCGACAATGCCGGCAACGAGGTCGACACGGCCAACGATCAGGCCAGCAGGAAAATTGCATCTGACAGGATTGAGGCTAGCATCACGGTCGACAGCATCGGCAGTGAGCTGGTAGGTGAGGAAGGCGAAGTCGCGATATCCCTGAGCTTCGACGAGAAGCTGGCTACCAATGGACTGAGTGTTACGGTCCATGGCGGGACCGGCGGTGCAGCGGCAGTTTCCAGGCCGACTCCGCTGTCGGCCAGCACCACCTTCAGCGTTGGTGACTCCACCACGACTGGCGTGTACGGTGTTTCGGTACAGGTCACCGACCTCGGGAACAACACGAGCAATAACCTGGAGTCGGCAACCGAGAATGTCTCGGCAGACGGGGCGACGCTGACGCTGGGCAACGGTCCTATTGGTGACGCGAACTTCGATGGGACGGTCGACGGCGGCGACATCACCGTTAGTAGCGGTAGTGTAGTTAGCGTGAACGCCAGCGCGCGGACGGTCACGTTGGACGCGGCTCCTGACGGAGACGTGGAGGTGATGTACCACTACGTGCCGGCGGGCGCGACCTTCGAGGTTGACGTCAGCGCGCCTTCGGTGATGGTCGAGCCTTCCGATGGGAGCACCGTGAAGGACCAGTCCCCGTTCATCAGGCTGGTCTTCGATGAGGACGAGTACCCCGGTGACACCAACACCAGCGTGACGCTGGACTCGGCCATGCTGACGATGCCCGATGGTACGGACAAGGACGTGACGGCGATGTTCCAGGCGGGCACCGCCGACAACATCGAGTTCATCTGGGCCGCCTCTGACCTGGCCCTTGGCGGTTACACGCTGAGTCTGGAAGCAACCGATGCGGCGGGCAACACGCTGGAGACGTCGAGCGAGTTCACGGTAGCGAAGAGGACCGCCTCCATCGCGCTGAGGCCGGGCTGGAACCTGATCTCGATACCTGGTTCGCTTGCACCGGACAAGAGGGGCGTAAACGACGTGTTCACGAACGGCGCGATCGACATTGTCCTGACCTATGACGCGAAGAAGCGGAACTGGTTCAGGGCGACGCGTCAGGGTGATGGTTCCCTCGGACAGCCTGGCAGCTCGCTTGAACTGTCCTCGGTAACCTCGATGACGGCCTACTGGGTGCATTCGACCGGTGTGGTGAGCCAGTCGGTCGACCTGCTGGGCGCAAGCTCGCAGGAGCCTCCGGTATCGATCGACCTGGTTGCTGGCTGGAACCTGGTTCCGGTTCGCACCCAGCAGGTTGGTACCACGGACATCATGGCCGATCAGTACTTCAGTGGCCTGAATTGGACTAGGGCATACGGCTACAACAACACCACGCAGGTGTTCGAGTCGATCTTGCCTCAGACGGAGGCCGAGTTGGCCGAAAACAGCGGCTACTGGGTCTACCTGAGGGAGGCCGGAGTACTGGTACCGTAAGGGACACGACATAGTGGGGCGGGGCGCCATGCCCCGTCCCTGACAAACCAAACGAAGAGAGTAGAACTCCCTCCCCGGTTCGAACGGGGAGGGAGTTTCTTTTTGCCTTCCATGGGTAGGGGTGGACCCGTAACTGTTCAGTCTCCATGAGTTTGGAAGGTTCGCCGCGAACGTCATTCCGAACGCAGTGAGGAATCTACGGATCTAGCCCGGGGAGGGTTCTGGGTGCGCAAGGCTCGTAGATTCTTCGTCGCTGCGCTCGTCAGAATGACAGCTAAGGCGTGGCGCGACCTCTCTGGCTCATCAGCTCTGAGCACTTACGCGGACCGGCGTGTCCGCCCGCCGGGGGGCGAGGTGTGTCATGGGTCGGCCCCTACCAAGATCATGGGCTGCTACCCATTAGTGACAGGTGCGCGCGAGACTGGCGCGGGGCGTTGTGGACTTGGGGCCGGGGTAGAAGGAGGTTGGATGCGTTCCGGCTAGAAGACGCGGTCGAGGTGCGGGCTGGGCGTTAAGCCTGGTATTCGTCCCCGCCTGGCGACGGGCCGCCCGTCGATCTCGTGGATGTCCGACCGGAAGGGGTTTGGAGCGGCCGCGGCGATGTAGGACCCGATTCCGAAGTAGTCGACGGGGGTCTCGACTTCGATCATCGCGCGGATCGTGTCAGGGGTAATGCCGCCGCTCACCATGATTTCGACGTGCCTGAAACCTGCAACGTCCAGCCTGGCCCTGACCTCCTTCACTAGGTCGGGTGAAACCCCGCCTCGTTCAGGGGCCGTGTCGAGCCTGACGCCCCGGAGGCCGTCTCCAAGGCTGCGTGCAGCGTTGATGGCGTCCTCGGACTCGTCTCTCAGTGTGTCGACGAGGGCGACTCGCGGGACCTCCTGGGGCATGTGCCTGTCGAAGGCCTCGATGGCCTGGACAGCGTCCCCAATGATGAGGTTGAGAGAGTGAGGCATATTTCCCGCGGGCGTGACGTTGGCCATCCGGGCGCCCTGGATTGTGGAGCATGACACGCATCCCCCCTGGACGCTGGCATAGTCCATGTGCGGCGCGACGTTGGGGTGGATGTTCCTGGCGCCGGTAGCGATGACGGGGGTCTCCCCCGCGGCATTGGCGCACTCGCGGGCCGCCGTGGCCCATCCGGTGGAGGATGCGAGCATCCCGGTGATCGCCGTCTCGTAGAGGCCGATCGAACCGTATGGCGCCTTGACGCGGAGGACGACCTCCCTGGCCTCGACCGTGGAGCCCTCGGAGAGAGCCCAGACTTCGGCGCCCATCTGCGGGAGGATCCTCGACAGCAGCTGCCTTGCCTCGGTTATGCCGCAGAGGACGCCGTCCCTCTCAGGCGCGAACTCCATCGTAACGACAGGGTTGATGTTCTCGTTGCGGAGTATCGTGATGGTGCGCTGCAGGTAGACGTCGGCGGTGTCGCCCACGAGGACTGGGCGTCTGACCTCGAATTCCTTGTTCACCATGGCCTGGCGTAGTACCTCTGTCGGGTTGGTGTGCGCCTACTACTCTCGTAGGCTGCCGGATCGCCCGGCGTGGTTTGTCCAGGTCTCCATCAGGCTTCCTGGGCCTGGAGGACCGAGACTCCCAGGATCTTCTCCATGTGTTCGAGCGCGTGGTCGTGGGCCTCTGCGTCGAAGGTGGCGACGCAGTCGCCGGGCACCTCGACCGCGTAGTCCCTGTTTCGCGCGTCGGCGGCGGTGTGCATCACGCAGATGTCCGTGCACACTCCGCAGATTATGACCTTGTCCGGCCGCAGCTCCGCCAGCCGTTCCCCGAGGTCCGTCTCGAAGAAGCTGCTGTAGCGGCGCTTGGGGATGATATCGCCCCCGTATCCGGCAAGCTCCTCTATGAGCCTGGGCTCGTCTGTGCCCTTGACGCAGTGCACGGGGAACATCTGGAACTCCAGGTCGTCCGGGTCATGGGTGTCGCACATGAAGAACAGCGCGGAGCCATCCGCGAGCTCACGCTCGATCAGGCTCCTGATGTTTGGGATCAGCTCCCGGTAAGTCGGGTTGTAGAGGTTGTGTCCCTCTTCCAGGAAGCCGACCACCATGTCGACGACGATTACTGCGTTGGGCATCGGCATCAACTCCCCGACAGGTATGTTAGTGTGGCCCCTTCTCAATTGCAAATGCAGTCTAGGCGTGTCGCCGTTCAGAGAGGCGGACACGCGGGTCCGCCCCTAAGCCCACGGCGCCAGGGGGTGTGTGCTAGCCTCGATCAACCGGCCTCATCGAGGCCCCGGTAGCTGTGGTCGAGCCCCGACTCTTGGACGCGCACCACCCGGAAGCCGGACGGATCGTCGCCGAGTGGAACGCCGACCGGCCCCGATACGACCATGTCGAGTGACCCTGCGGATGCACTGTTGTTCCTGTGCCAGTGGCCCGCGAACATCGCCTCGACACCGTGCTCGGCGAACAGGTCGAGGATCACGCCCCGCCTTTCGGATGGGATGGTCATCGCCGAGTCGGCGTCATCGGGCCCTGCCCCGAACAGCGGATGGTGGCCGAACGCGACGGTCCGTCTTCCGCCGGTGCCCGCGAGGTCCGAGCGCAGGAAGTCGAGCTGGGCCTCCCACTCCCCGGGCGCCAGGGAGGGGTCGAACGCAATGCCCGTATTGAAGACGAGGAAGTGGACGCCGCCGTGGTCGAACGAGTAGTTGTCGGCCCCGAAGCGCTCGCGGTACAGCGCCAGCAGGTCCGGAGTGGGTTCGTTGCCGACGTCGCAGTTGCCGGGCGCTAGGTGTACGGGGATGTCGTCGTCGACCAGGTCCAGGAAACGCCTGAACTCGGCCACGATGTCGTCGTCGCACGGGTCCTGCACCAGGTCGCCCGTGATTACCACGAAGGCGGGCTTGAGGCTGTTGGCAGCAGCCGCGGCCTTCTCGCAGTTGGCAGTCTCGAAGGCGAACCCCTCCGTCTCCTCGAAAAGGGGCGGGTGGAGGCCCCGGGCGGCCATCTCGGCCCGTTTGGGGTTGTCCGCGCCTGCCAGCGTAGCCGACATTCCGATTTGCGTGTCCGACATCTGGATGAAGAAGAATCCCATTGCCTCGCCTCCTAATGGATATGGTGACTATAGGGCAAATTGACCCGTAGTGCACCATCACATAGAATCCCCGCCATGTCATCGCCGGGCCCAGGCTTCGAGAGGACGACCCTCGACAACGGACTTCGGGTCGTCACCAGCTCGATGAGCCACACTCGCTCCGTGACCATGAGCGTATACGTCGGCGTCGGCGCCCGCTACGAGCCCGACGACCGCGCCGGCATCTCCCACGTCGTCGAGCACCTTGTCTTCAAGGGCACCGAGAGGCGACCCCATCCCATCGACATCAGCGGCGGGGTGGAGGGCGTGGGCGGCGTGCTGAACGCCTCGACCGAGCAGGAGATGACCGTCTACTGGAGCAAGGTCGCCCTGCCGTACCTCGAGGAGACTCTAGACCTCCTGATGGATATGGTGCGGAACTCGGTGTACGACCGCGAGGAGCTGGAGCGAGAGGTGCATGTTATCCTCGAGGAGCAGAAGATGGTCAACGACCAGCCCTCAGGCAGGGTCGAGGCGCTGATCGAGGAGCTCCTGTGGCCCGGCCATCCCCTCGGGCGAGACATCGCTGGCACGAGCGAGTCCGTGTCCGGCATCACCAGGGAGATGGTCCTGGAGCACGTGGGCCGCTTCTACACGCCCGACAACATCGTGGTCAGCGTGGCTGGCAATGTCGAGCACGCCCGCGTCGTGGACCTGGCCGCTTCGATGACGCGGGGCTGGCGGCCGGGCAAGGCAGGGAGCTGGGAACCCTTTCCCGGCTGCGAGCCTCAGAGCCGGGTCCGCGTCGAGACGCGCAGGACGGAGCAGTCACACCTGGCCATAGGCGTGCCCGGGGTGGGCCTGGGTCACCCCGACCGGTATGCCGTCGAGATGCTGAGCGTCGCGCTCGGTGAGGGGATGAGCAGCAGGCTGTTCGTCGAAGTGCGGGAGAAGCGGGGCCTGGCCTACGACATCCACAGCAGCGCCGGCCACTTCCTGGACTGCGGCGCGCTGGTAATATTTGCCGGCGTCGACCCGCGGACGCTGCACGACGCGGTTCGCACTGTCCTGGACGTGGCGGGCGGGCTGGCGGATACGCTGACGGAGGAGGAGGTCGAGCGGGCGCGGCGTATGCACACGGGCATGCTGGCCCTTTCGATGGAGGACTCCAGGGCCGTGTCGGCCTGGATGGGCGCCCAGGAGTTGCTATTCGGTCGTGTCCTGGACGTGGACGACGTGGTCGAGCGCGTGAACGGAGTCGGCCTCGAAGACGTGCGCCGCGCCGCCCGCGACCTGCTGCGCTCGGACCGGCTCAGGCTGGCCGTAGTGGGCCCGCACCGCGGTACCGCCCGCCTCGAGCGCGCCCTAAGGTTCTGAGGGCCCTTACTCGAGGAATTTCAGGACTGCGACCACAGCCGCCATAATGGTAGCCACTGCAGCCATAGCTGCCAGCTGCAGCATGGCCATCCGCAAGGTCAGGTCAGCCTTCAGCCTCTCTAGGTCTGCCTTGGTGGCCAGGAGGTCAAATGCACCTTCGAGTCGGCTGAGCCGTTGCTCTGCGGTAGCCATGTCGCACTCCTTTGCTCAACTTCAACATACTTGGGCATGGTAACGTTGTCAAGGCGCTGGGGGCCGTTCAGGGAGGTCTGGATGAGCCCGTAGATAGCGCATCATCCTCACCCATCGATACAAGATCTTGGCCCGTTAGAGCTCCGGTAGATCGGCCGAGGCCCCTTCGTCCAGCTCCACGTCCAGCGACAACAGCATCTTGCTCAGCATCGAGTAGTACCCCACCAGCACTATCAGGTCGATCGTCTGCGCAGGGCCTATGAGGTGCTCGACGGCGCGGAAAGTCGCGTCCCCCAGGGAGCCGTGGCGCACGAGCTCCCTGGCCGCCTGCACGAACACGCCCTCCTTGGGCGGCAGCCCCATCGGCGCCCTGCCGCTACGGATGGCCTCGATCACCTCGTCCCGGACGCCCGCCTCGCGGGCAACCTGCTCGTGGTGCGCCCACTCGTACGCCGTGTTGTTCTCGCGCGCCGTCGCAAGTATCGCCGTCTCCCGTATCGCCGGGTCCAGGGGCGAGCGGTAGCGTATGTACGCGCCCAGGTTCGCCACGGCCTCCGCCGCGTCGACGCTGTTCAGGAGGGTGCGGAACACATTGAGCACGCTCCCGCGCGTCCCCGCTATCCCGTCGTACACGTGCCGCCTGTCCTCCGGGAGATCGTCCCGCGTCATCAGTGGTACCTTTGCCATGCTCTCTCCTCTTATGCGAGCTCTCGCGCTCTGACCTCGGCCGCGACCGATCGGGCGAGGCTCGCCAGCTCGTCGCTGGTCCCGACTTCGTACTCTGCCGGCGGCCTCAGCGCCCTGAGCTCGCTGGGGATGCGTTCGAACTCGGCGGCGAACCTCGTCCTCGCCTCCTCCAGCGCCTCCCTGGCTCTCACGCGGCGTCCCCCCGCCATTGCCTGGCTGAGCATGGGCAAGCCACCCGTAGGGGCCTGCTCGCTCGCGAGGGCGATCACGTCGCGCTCGTAGCTGCCGTGCCGG
The DNA here is from genome assembly GCA_034420735.1 of Dehalococcoidia bacterium. Lineage (GTDB taxonomy): Bacteria > Chloroflexota > Dehalococcoidia > Lucifugimonadales > CAJWER01. The sequence continues at coordinate 5,163 of DAOULA010000055.1, read as the reverse complement.
TCGAAGTAGCGGTACACCTGCTTTGGGGAAGGCAGGGTAGCCTTGTCCGTGCTGAGCTTCAGGGTGGGCCGGCCATCGTACTCCACCAGCTTGTACGTGCAGTCCGACCACGGCGCGTCCTGGGATACGCCGACCTTGGTGCCGACACCGAACCCGTCGATCGGTGCGCCCTCGCACAGGAGCCGGTCCACCTCGAACTCGTCCAGCCCTCCGCTGGCGAAGATGCGGACGCTGTGGAGCCCGGCCCGGTCGAGAACCTTCCTTGACTCCCTGGCCAGCTCCAGCAGGTCGCCGCTGTCGAGCCGGATGGCCTGGAGCGAGCGGCCCTCGGACGCCATTGCCGATGCAACGGCGGCGGCTTTTTCGACTCCGCCGGGTGTGTCGTAGGTGTCGACCAGGAAGGTACTGGTGTCGGGAAATGAGCGCGCGTAGGCGCGGAAGGCCTCCTCCTCGGACTCGAACGCCTCGATGAAGGAGTGGGCCATCGTGCCGAATACCGGCATGCCGTACATCTTCCCCGCCAGCACGTTGCTGGTGCCGGCAAACCCCACCATGTAGGCGACGCGGGCCAGCTTGTTGGACGCCTCTGTGCCCTGGGTCCGCCGGGCCGCGAAGTCCACCAGCGTCTTCCCTCGCGCGGCGTGCACCACCCGAGAGGCCTTGGTCGCCAGGATCGTCTGGAGGTTGACCTGGTTCAGCAGGCACGTCTCGACGATCTGTGCCTCGATGACAGGCGCCGTGACCTCCAAGACAGGCTCGCTCGCGAAGAAGATCGAGCCCTCGCTCATGGCCCGCACTTCGCCTGTGAAGCGCAGTCCTGCGAGGTGGTGCAGGAAGTCGTCGTCGAACAGGTCCAGGCTCCCCAGGTAGCCGAGGTCGTCTGCGGTGAACCGGAGGCCCGCCAGGTAGTCCAGGGCGTCGTCAACTCCGCCGAGCACGAAGTAGGCCCGGTCCGGCTGGTAGCTCCGGAAGTAGAGGCTGAAGGTTGCGGTGCCGGTCGTGCCGCTCTGCAGGTACGCCTGCGCCATCGTCAGCTGGTACAGGTCCGTGAAGAGCGCCGGGTGGCTCATCGGCTACGCCGTGCTGTTGCGCCTGACCTTCTCGAGCATCACCGGCGGCAGGGGGAATACCCAGCCCCTGTTGGATATGATGGCGGATGCCAGAGTGGACGGGATAGCTACGATGATCTCCGGCTCGACCGAAAACGCGCCGTCGAAGCCCCCAATGGCGCTCCTCGCGTGCACTCCCGCGTATCCGCCCGGGTCGACGCCGTCCTCGGCATAGTCCCCCATGCCCCCGCCGAATATGGATTGCCACCTGAAGGAGAACCCGTTGGTGACCGGCGGCCCCGCGCTGGCCACGCCACCTCCGGGGGAGACGACCATGCCCAGCGCCTTCACGGTGTAGAGGACGTCGTTCAGGTCGCCCTCGCCCCCACAGGCCAGCGACCAGTGGAGCCGCGTGATGATGGTGTCCGCCGCATCCTGCGCGCCCAATCGCCCGTGCTCGATGGCGTCCGGGTCGTCGCTCATCGGGTCCGTCCCGCCCGGCACTCCCGAGAGGTACACGAGCCCGCTGTCGTGGAAGACGACGCCGGCGATCCCCTGTCCCGCCAGCGAGGTCACGTGCTCCTCAGCTGTGCCCAGGTCTATGCCCAGTTCGCTAATGCGGTCGTACACGTCGAAGTCTCGCCGCAGCTCATCTGGAATCGGGGCCGCGTCGTAGTGATAACCCATCGTGTCACGTCTCCTGTCTGCCAAGTCTGAGATGTCCAGGTCGGCTATCGATGTTACCAGAGAATGCGCCTTCCGACACGACCCGGGCAACGCGCCTCACGCTATACCGTCTCGCGCCTCCACGATCGCCCTGAGCTTCGCTTCCGCGACGCTGGCGGACGCGACGGGGTTGTCGGCAAAGGTGGCGAATCCGCAGTCGGGCGTCAGCAGCACCCGGTCCCGGCCAAACAGCTCGATCGCACGCGCTATCCGTCCGCGTACTTCCCCGACAGGCTCCACGGTGCTCGTCTTCGGGTTGACGACGCCCACTCCGATTCTCCGGTCGTCGGGCAGATTGCGGAGCACGGCAGCGTCGCCCGCGCGGGGCGTGGCGAGCTCCAGGAACAGAGTGCCCACGTCGACCCGCTTCAGCACGTCGAGGAGAGGCTGGTACCCGCCCGCCAGGACCGCGGACTCGTCGCTGGTCCAGTTGCCCCGGCATACGTGCAGGGCCAGCCGCTCCCGGGGTAGGCCGCGGACCACCTCGTCCAGTAGGCCGGCGGCGAAATCGAGCTCCGGCCCGGGCTCCAGCCTCCCGCTCAGTGCGCCGCACATGAAGCTGTGCCCCGGCCTCTGCCCGCCCATGACGACCTCGGTTAGCACGGGCTCGTCGAGCTGCACCAGCGCCGCACCCGCCGCAAGCAGGAAGTGCGCCTCCTCACGCAGCACCCGGACGACGTCCTCAGCGAGCTCTTCCCTGGTCTGGTATGGGCGATCGGTGAGGCAGTCGAGCCACATCGTCCTGGTGAGCAGGTACGGCCCCGGCAAGGCTGCCTTCACCGGCCTGCCGCTGCACGTGCGTGCGAAGTCGACCTCGTGCACCGCCAGCGGGCGGCTCCTCCCGAGCTTGCCGTAGACCACCGGGTGCCGTACCTCTCCGGCGGGGACGTCGAGGGCCCGCAGCTCGCCCTCGAACTTCACCGGGTCGTCGACCATAGCGGTCAGGTCGCTCAGGGGGATGAGCTGGCAGTTGTCGAGCAGTCCCCCCACGAAGCTGGCGTAGCTGTCCCTGCGCTGCTCGCCGTCCGTCACCACGTCGACTCCTGCCCGGACCTGTGCGTCGATGCTCAGCCTGGAGGCGTCGTCCGCAGCCGAAACGAACTCCTCGTCGTCGAGCCGTCCCTCCAGGTGGTCGTGCATAGTCCGCAGCATCCAGCTGGGCCTGGGCCAGCTGCCTATGCCCATCACCGAGAGTGCCCCTATCTCCTGGGCAGGGGCGGGAGGAGGCAGCGACTCCGGTATCGACACCTCCACGCGAAGCTGCTGGGCGAAGTGTGGAGCGGGCTTCTGATCTCGGCTGCCCTCGGAGAGGGGCCCCTTGCTGACCAGGTAGCTGCGCCGGTTGCCGGCCCTGGTCCACGAGACCAGCTCGTTGCCGGTCAGCCGGCACCACGCGGGCAGCTCCACCTCGACCGTGGAGTCGGTCGACTGTATCTCGAGGAGGCTGCCGGGCTCCAGCGGGTCTATGTGCCTGCGAATGAGGAGGAGCAGGCCGCCGCCGCAGTCCAGATCGCCCCCGTCGAAGCTGGCGTCAGGTTCGTGGGCGTGACGATCTACCGGGTCCATGGAGACTACTTAGACACTGCCCCTGGATTGTGAAGGGGCCGAAGTTTCCTCAATAGGTGATGCAAGGGGAGCCGTCCGAGAGGAACTCGACCAGCTTTGCGCCGCCCACCATGATCGCCCCGTCGACGAGGTTCTCCTCGTCGAGGTCCCGCTTCTTGAAGCAGGGCGCGCATACGTAGACCGTCCCGCCGCCCTCCGTGAAGATATCCATGAGTTCCTTGAGGGGCATAAAGCCATCCTCGTGGACATCGTCGGCATACCCCTTCTCACCCAGTCGCACACCCTCGGTGCTTAGGAAGACCATGGTCTCCTTCTCCGATCCGAGGGCGGCGTTGGCGACAACGAAGGCCACCGTCGCCTTGTCGGTGTTGTCCTTGGCGCATGTGAGACTGACGCAGAACTTCCCAGCCATGTGTGTGTCCTCTCCAGGGATTGGGGCTCAGGGACGCCGCTGTTCGATCCAGTATTCCGGGTGGCCGGCGCGGAGCAGCCGGCGGCCCGTCAATCTGCACCACGCGGGCAGGTCCTCGGGGGCTCCCAGGTCGCGGGCGGTCAGCTTCAGGACGTCTCCGGGCTCGAGTTTCTGCATTCGCGATCTGAGCAGGATCAGGATCTCGCCGCAGCCCATATCGCCGGCGTCCCATTCATCCGCAGCAGCCAGACCGGCTACCGGATCGCTGTCCGTTGAAGCCGGGTTTGGGACGACCGGTGAAGCCATATCCGATTCAGTGTATCACAGGCCCGGGTGCGGCCCGAGTTTGCGGCGCCCCGCGAGGGTCGTCGGAGGCTGATCTCAAATAATTGTAGCGGGATTGATACCTTTGGGGGTTGACGTACCGTGCGGAGCCTGTAAAATGATGGCGCCCCGAAAAAACAGACTAAGTCGAAATGAAGGCCCTACTGATACGCAGTATCGTATGACAAACCCAATGACAACAGTGCTGACACCCCGCCCGGACATCATGGCGATTCTGGAGGACAGGGGCTATCGAGCCACTGCCCCCAGGCGCGCCATCATCCAGATCCTCGAGGGCAAGCAGGAGGGGTTTACGGCCGAGGAGATCGGCTCTGAGCTGCCCGGAGTCGGAAGGGCAACTGTTTTCCGGACCCTCAAGCTGCTCCTGGAAGCCGGCGTCATATGCAGGCTGAACCTCATGGACGGCGCACCCAAGTACAGCCTGTCCCGCGTCGAGCACCACCACCACACGGTCTGCGTCAGGTGCGGCAACGTGGGCGAATTCCGCGCAGCGACGGTCGAGCGGCTCATGAGGGCGATAGGCAGCGACATCCCCGGCAGCATCGTCGGACACAGCATCGAGCTGTACATCATCTGCGAACGCTGCCTCGAGACCGAGCCCAGCTAGCTGCTCTCCCTCCACAGGCATCCACCCGAGAGCGGTCAGCGGCACTAAGTGATACTGATTATCAACCAGAGACAACAATAGATGCCTGCTGTCTTTCGGCAAGAACCAAGGAGGCGGGAATGAAGGTCGAATTGAAGAACGGAAGTAACATGTGGACCGCACTGGGCGTAGCCGTCCTGGCCGTTGCGCTGCTCTTTGCGATGGCCTGCTCGGATGATTCGGGCAGCGAGCCGTCGACCGCGTCAGCAACACAGGCGCCCTCGACCGCGGCTTCGAGCTCTGAGACAAAGCAGACTCCTCCCACGGCGGTCCCGCAGGAGACCGAGGCCACCTCGGTGAGCGTGGTGACCACGACAAACATCATGGCCGACTGGGTCAGCAACGTTGGCGGGGACAGCGTGGACGTCTTCAGCCTCGTACCCATCGGCGCCGATCCCCACACCTTCCAACCCGGAGCC
>DAOULA010000054.1:0-78228 GCA_034420735.1 Dehalococcoidia bacterium | reverse complement strand
AGGACTCCCTGCCCAGCCTGCCGACTACCTCGCCGCCCTGGTCGAATATGGTTACTCGCGGACCCAGGTCCTGGCCGTCGGCGTTAGAGGTCAGCCCGGCGTAGTACTCGCCCACGTAGACCAGCGTGCGGCTTCCCCTGCTGTCGGCGTAGACGCAGGCCGCGCGCGACAGGTTCACCCACTGGGCCTGGTACGCGCCCGACGTGTCGAACACCTGGATGCGCCGGTTGTCACGGTCGGCCACGTAGACCCAGCCGTCGCCGTCGATCGAGATGTTGTGGACGATGTTGAAGTGTCCCGGGAACGTGCCCGACTCGCCCCACGACTCGATGAGCCCTCCGTCAGGGGTGTACCTGTGTACGCGCGCGTTGGCGTAGCCGTCCGACACGAGGATCTCGCCGCTGCGCGGGTCGACCGCAACGTGGGTGGGCCTGCTGAACGGCTGCCCGCTCATCGCGGTGGCGGCCTGGCCCGCGCGGCCTATGGTCATCAGCACCTTGCCCTCGGGCGTCAGCTTGCGGACCGTGTGGTCGCCCACGTCCACGCAGTAGATGGAGTCGTCGGGTCCGACCGCTATGCCGTGGGCCAGAGTGAAGATGTCCTCGCCCCAGGTCCGCAGGAGCCTGCCGTCCCTGTCATAGACGATGACGGGATGGGCGCTGCGGTTGAAGACGTAGACGTTGTCCTTCGAGTCGACCGCAACCGCCGTCGCGTCGTTGTACTCCCAGCCGTCGGGCAGGTCGCCCCACTCCTCGCCCGAGACCTCGTAGACAAACTCGCCGCTGCCCAGGATAGCCATAGCTGTTTACCTCTGTGTGTGCTCTGCGTTCCTTGCGGTGAAGTCCTACGGCCGCTCCAAGGAATGGCCATAGCTTGTCTTCAACTCTGTGTGCTCTGTGCTCTCTGTGGTGAATCCTACGGGCGTTCCAGGAGCACGGTCACGCCCATGTCACGGTACTTCTGCCTCAGCGCCGGGTCATAGTTCCTGAAGCAGACAGCGACCTCGGAGTCGCGCATCTGCTGCACGACGTGGCTCACGCAGTCGTCCACGGTCTTGAACGGGTGGTCGGGGTGAGCCTCGAGGCTGAACGTGAGGTCGGCCGGGCCGAAGGAGAGGCAGTCTACACCGGGCTTGGCCAGCATTCGGGCCTTGGTGATCGCCTCGACCGACTCGATCTGCATCCACAGCACGCCTGTCTGCTCCCACCAGGCCGCGTACTCACGCATGTCCGTCCGCTCGGCGAGACCCACCCGGGTCTGCCCGCCCCAGCTGCGAAGGCCTGTGTGCGGGTAGTAGAAGTTGGCGACCGCCTCGTCGACCGTCTCCTCCGTCTCCACCTGCGGGACCTCTATGCCAGTCGGGCCCAGGTCCAGGTAGTTGCCGACCAGGTAGGTGTGCTGCGTGTGCTTGATGCGGAACTGGACCGGGATGTCCAGGGTCTCCGCCATCTTGCAGAACGCCGTCAGCCGCTCCTCGTCGTACGGGGCGTGCTGGCTGTCGACCGACACGAAGTCGTAGGGGCCGGTCGGCATGAGCGCGGCCAGGTCGTCGCGCCCCATGGTCACGGGTACGGCGAGGCCGAGCACGTCGTCCCCGCTCCGTATCCTCTGCTTCAGGTTCATACTGCATCTCCAACTACGGGTTGATTCGAAGGCCGCCGCTCATTATACCGGCAGCATACTCTAGCCGTGGGCGAAGTGCTACGGTCCATGCTCAGGGAAAACGAGGAGGTACAGTCCCGGCCTATCGTCCCCTTCGAAGCTGCTCCTGCTTCCACTCCTGGTCGATGTCGCCGTCGTAGAAGCGCTCCGGGCTCTCGATGGCCCAGGCGTGCCGGTGGACGATGATGCTGTCCGGGTCCAGGCGCATCGCCTCGCGCATCAGCGCCGCGGCCCCGGCCCTGTCGCCCTCGTGGTACTTTGCCGCGCCCTGCCGGTAGAGCTCCAGCGCCCGCCGGTCGGTCGCTCCGCGCGGGGCCTGGATGTAGTGGCTGTCCGTCTCGACGAACGGCGGCACCTCGGACTCGGCTACCCAGCGGCGCAGCAGGTCCGCGATCTCGGGCCTGTCGATGCTGAACCCGCTGACCTTGCTGAACGCGAGGACGCCGCGCTCGTCGATCAGGAAGCCGCTCGACACCGCCTTGAACCCGTACAGGTGGCTCGTGATTCCCTCGGCGTCGATCACCGCGGGGTAGGTCGCGCCTGCTGCCTCCAGGTAGGGCCTTGCCCGTTCCGCGCCCTGTCCGTCCATGGCGACGGCAAGCACCTCCAGCCCGTCATGTCGGTGGCGCTCGTAGAATTGCTGCCAGACCGGCAGCTGGTCGCGGCACCCTCACCACGACGCCCACGTGAACATCACGACCTTGCGACCCAGCAGGTCGGACAGGCCCAGCTCCGTGCCATCGACGGTTGGGAGCTTGAACCCCGGCGCCTTCTCACCCACGATTGCCGCCGTCCCGTCAGCGCCGATCATCGATCAGTTCCCTCCGGTCCCTTGCAGCTCGTCGCGCCAGCGAGGGTTCAGCAGCAGCTCCTTCCATATCTCGCTGAAGTCCAGCGAGTGCCTGTTGTCCCAGTCGACCTCCTCCGCCTCCTCGGCCGTCATCCGCGTCTTGAAGACGGGGACCTGGGGCGAGGCCGGGTCGCCCATCATCCCCACCTTGACGATGGCTCTCTGGAGTCCAGACAGATCGACCCACTTCAGGTCATCGCACCCGGCTCCGAATATCGCCGCATAGGCTTCGATCATCTGACGGTCCAGCGCGGCTTTCCTATCGGCTATCGTCTCGAGCTCGTCGCCCCTGAATTCCACGACCACCCAGAGGCCTCCCTGCCGGTGGTCCCGCACGTCCGCCCCGAAGGGCAGCCTGGGCAGGTCCTCCCTGGTGTTCCCCTGGAATTGCGCGTTCGCCGCGGCGGCCAAGGTTGCCTTCTGCTCTTCGAGGCTTGCCCCGGGGGTGCATGGCGCCGTCTCGATCATCACCGCGGCGGGTTGAGGGGCCGCGGTGGGTTGGGCGCTCTCCTTCGCCTGGCTGCTCGTGGCAGCGGTTGGATCGGCGGCGACCGGGGTGTTCTCGACGGCAGGGACACTCGTGGGCGACGTGGTCGTGTCGGCGGCCTCGTCCGTAGAGCCCGAACCGCATGCGGCGACGGCCAGTGCAGCCAAAGCCACCACGACAATAGCGACAATCCTCATACTGCGCTCCCTTCTCTCACCTCAATTCCACTTCGCCGCGCGGTTCTTGCTATACTGCCGCCGCAACGGCTATTCCAGGCTGGAGCCTGCATGATGGCGTCATTATATCGGCCCCGCATCCTGGCGTGCGACCTGGGAGGGACCCAGCTCAGGACCGCTGTTGTGGACGCATCCGGCGAGGTGACGCAGCGCCGTGCGGTCCCCACTCCCAAAGACGATCCAGGGGCGCTCATGGCCGCGCTGCGGGACTCCCTGGCGGAGGCGGGTGAGATGGAAGGCATGGTCGTTGGCGTGCCCGGGCCGATCGACTACGCCGCGGGCGCGCCGACGATGTTGGTGAACCTGCCCGCCTGGGAGGGGCACGTCAGCGCCCCGATTCTTGCCGACAGGCTCGGCCTCGGCGTGCTGCTGGCCAACGATGCCGATCTCGCGGCCCTGGGCGAGCACCGCTTTGGCGCGGGCAGGGGCTTCGACGACGTCGCCTACGTGACCGTGAGCACGGGAGTGGGGGCCGGCGTCGTGCTGGGCGGACGCCTGGTCCGGGGGCGGCTGTCCCTGGCGGAGCTCGGCCACACCATCATAGACCGGCACGCGATGAAGACGGTCGAGGACCTTGGCTCGGGAACGGCGCTCGGACGCATGGCGGGCGAGAGCGCGGCTGCGGTATCGGCCCGCGCCCAGGAGGGCGATGAGGAGGCTGCGGCACTATTCAGGGAGGCGGCTTACGCCCTTGCCGTAGGTGTGCTTAACCTGGTGCATCTCTTCTCGCCGCAGGTCGTCGTAATCGGAGGCGGCATGTCGCGGGCCGGAGACCTGCTGCTCGAGCCCGTGCGCGAGACTCTGGGTACGTGCCCTGCGTCCTGCCCCGCGTCGAGGGCGTCTGTGGTGCGGGCCGCAGGGGGCGATGACGCGGGGTTAAAGGGCGCGGCGGCCTACTGGGCGGACGAGCGCGCCTGACAGAGGGACGGCCTCCCTCATCCGAATTGGTGCAGAACTACCCCTTCGGCAAGCTTTCCAGTAGCTGCTCCACATCATGGTTGTGCTGGTGAGCACTGGCCTTCGACAGGCTCAGGCCGAACGTACCCTCAAATGGCTGCGCGGCAGTTACCAACTTCCCCCGAATTGGTGCAGAACTACCCCTTCGGCAAGCTTTCTAGTAACTGCTCCACATCATGGTTGTGCTGGTGAGCACTGGCCTTCGACAGGCTCAGGCCGGACGTACCCTCGAATGGCTGCGCGGCAGTTACCAACTTCCCCCGCACGGCCCGCATGCGGGCATAACGCTGCTCAGGGCGAACGAGTTTCCTCCACTCCTGGATGAAGTAGCTTCAGGGCAGGAGCCTGTCTATGGTGAGGGCCCTGTTGTCGCGCGTGGCACGGATTCGCAGCGCCTCCCCCTCGATGAGCAGCTCGAACGTGAGCCAGTCCACCTCCACGATCTCCGCGTCCACCAGGATGAAGAAGCGGCCGTTGGCCATCGCCTCCTTGGCGACAAGGGATCCCTCGATGCGGCGGTAGGGAGGCGCGGCCGACACAACGCTCTGCACCGAGGTGCCGATTCCTCTCAGGAGGCCTACGGTCCTGCCGACGAAGCTCATCGGGGGCGACCGGCAGATAGAAGGACGTGCCGGTGCGAATGCGGGACAACCCGATCGTACCGTACATGCGAGGGCCTGGGGAACAGAAGGCTACACTGCAATTGCAGTCCTATTGGCTTGCCAGACACAGTGAATCATACCTGTCGGGATTCCCAGGATTCAATCGTTCCTGATACTCTGATGAACGTGTTCGTATCGCCGCAATTGGTCCCTGGGGCAGAGAGTATCATCTGCCGGGCATTGTAGGTTAGGATAGGGGGGAACGGAGGAGGACGGAAATGATCATCATTGGAGCGGTGCTGGTTGCAGTAGGCGCCGCGGCATTGCTCGACCTGCCCTGGGCGCCGGCCCTGCTCATAGGATTAGGTGCAGGAATGGTGGTATCCGGTGTAACAGGCCGGCTTGGGTGGCCTTCAGGCCGTGCCCGTGCCAGGGCCTTGCACCGAAGCAGGGATAACGCGGGCGAGGGCGCCCAGTCCGGCTAGCCGGTCGCGGCCGGCTGGCCCCTATACAGCTTGGGCAGGTCCGCCCGCTCCATCTCGTGTCCGAAGTGCTCCTGCATCGCGTCGAGCAGCTCGAAGTCCTGCATGTCCGAAACGAACGTGATCGCCGTGCCCTGCTTGCCAGCCCTGGCCGTGCGCCCGATCCGGTGGACGTACTCCTCCAGGTTGTCGGGCATGTCGTAGTTGATGACGTGGGAGACGGCCGGGATATCCAGGCCCCGCGCGGCCACGTTGGTGGCTACCAGGAGCCGCAGGTCCCGTGACCTGAAATTCGCCATAACCCGCTCCCGCTGGGCCTGCGTCATGTCGCTGTGGATGCCGTCGGCATCGTACCCGTCGCGGCGCAGATCCCTGACCAGCCGGTCGACCCCCGCCCTCGTCCTGCGAAATATCAGCGCCTGCTTCACGTCGTCCGACGTGTCCAGCACTTCCTTGATGGCCACTCGCCGGTCCTGCGCGGCGACCTCGTAGTAGACCTGGTTCACCTCGTCGACGGGCTCGGCCTCGCCGCCGACCCTGACCCACTCCGGGTCGTGCAGGTAGCGCCGGGTGAGCTTGCGGATCGGGTAGGGGATAGTCGCTGAGAAGAGCAGGGTCTGCCGGTTGCGCGGCGTCTGGCGAAGGATGTGCTCGATGTCGTCGATGAACCCGATGTCCAGCATCTGGTCCGCCTCGTCGAGCACCGCGATCCGTATCTTGCGGAGCGACAGCGTGCGCCGCTGCATGTGGTCCATGAGCCTGCCGGGAGTCGCCACGACGACATGCGCGCCGCGCTTGATGGCGTCGATCTGCGGCTGCATTGGCTGGCCGCCGTATATGGCCGCCACGCTGATGCCGCGATGGTGCCCGATCGCCGTGATCTCGCTGCACACCTGCAACGCGAGCTCCCTTGTCGGGGCAAGCACCAACGCCTGGGGGTCTCCAGGGGCCGGGTCTACCGTCTCGACGATTGGGATCCCGAAGGACGCCGTCTTGCCGGTGCCCGTCTGGGCCTGGCCCACCACGTCGCGGCCCTCGCGTATCAGCGGCACCACCATGTTCTGGATCGGCGTCGGCTCGCTGTAGCCCATGTCGACCAGGGCGTGGTCCACTTCAGGCGAGACCGGAATCTCGCCGAACAGGCCGGAGCCCGACCACTCGGTCGACGATGCCGAAGCGGTCTCGCGCCGGTACTGGGGAGCGGCGTTGGCGTTGCGCCCGCGCCCCTTTCGGCGCTGCCCCGAGGGTTGGCGCTGCCCCGAGGGTTGGCGCTGCCCTGTGGGTTGGCGCTGCCCTGTGGGTTGGCGCTGCCCCGAGGGTTGGCGCTGCTCCGCAGGCTTGGGTGCGGTCTGCTCCGGCGTTGTGGCGGCCGAGTGCCGCGGGCGCCTGGGTCGTCTCCTGCGGGGCTTCCTGGGCGCGGAGCCTTCCCGTGCGGGCGCTTCGGTTGTTGCCCGGACGGGCCGTTGGCGTGGCCGCGACTGTGTCGCTGCGCCGTTCCGGGCGGTCGGTGAACTTGGCGCCGCCTGCGCTGGGCGGCGGCCGTTGGGCTTGGGATCCGGGGCGCCGGGCGGCTCGGGGCCGTTATCCGTGGGTTTTTCGCTGCCGATCAGCTTCGAGAGTTTGCGGGTTACCGACTTGAGGACTGTGGGCATGATACTCGTGGACCTTGGGGATGATGGGCACGAAAAAGGGGCGCCTGGATTAGAGCGCGCCCCGTTCAAAGCTATTCAGTTCTACGACCGTGCCCATTCGTTTCTACCAGTCTACCATTGGCGCCCTATGCTGTCAAAGCGGACTGGGTTGGCTTTATGGCTTTTCGGAGAGAGGCTCCATAGCAGCGGCGAATTTCGACATCGATCAGGATGCGGGTCGCGGCGGGACGAGATTTCCGTGGGCGCTCTCCCCGACGACCGAGGCCACGGCATACTCCCGGGAGTGGGACAGCGACAGCGCCAGGTGATCGAGGCCGATGTGTTCGGCCCGGCTGAGGGCAGAGCCGTGCAGCCTGACCGTCGGGGGACCGCCAGGGCGGCGGACCACCTCGATGTCCCGCCACCGGACGCCCCTCGTGCCCGTCCCCAGCGCCTTCATCACGGCCTCCTTGGCCGCGAACCGGCTCGCGAGCTGTGGGGCACGACCCCGGCAGTAGGCGATCTCCCCCTCGGTGTATATGCGCCCCAGGAAGCGGTCGCCGTAGCGTTCGGCCACCTCTTTCACACGGTGGATCTCGATGACGTCGACGCCGGTGACCAGGACGGTCACGCCGTCAGGCCCGCCGACTCGATGATCCGCGGTATCCGCGCCTCCCAGCCCAGCGCCATCACGTGGACTCCCGCGCACATGCCGCGCACCTCGCGGACCACCCGCGCGGCAATCTCGACGCTCGTGGCCCTGCGGTCGGTCGTCGACTCCAGCTCCGCGACGATGGACGGCGGCACGAACACGCCCGGCAGGTTCTCGTTCAGGTAGCGCGCCATGTTGGCGGACTTGAGGACGATGATGCCGGCCAGCACCGGCGCGCCCAGCTTACCGGCGGCCTCCATGAAGCGCGCGAAGGACTCCGGCTCGTAGATTCCCTGGGTCTGGAAGAAGGACGCGCCCGCTTCGATCTTGTCCTGCATCCGCCCGACTTCCTTGTCCACGTCGGGCGCTCCCGGGTTGGCGACCGCCCCGGCGAAGATCTCCACCGGCCCGTCCAGGTCGTTCCCGCCCATGTCCGCACCGTCCTGCATCGCCTGTACGGCCCGCAGCAGCCCCACCGCGTCGATGTCGAACACGGCCTTGGCATCCGCGTGGTCGCCGACCCCGGGCGGGTCGCCGCTCATGCACAGCACGTTGGGAAGGCCCAGGGCGGCGGCGGCCAATAGCTCCGACTGCAGGGCGATCCGGTTGCGGTCCCTGCACGTCACCTGCAGGATCGTCTCGATGCCCCGCTCGGACAGCAGCCGCGCCGCGCCGATGGGCGCCATGGACATGTTCGACCCGGCCGAGTCAGTCAGGTTGAACGCGGTGACCGATTCCCGAAGCGACTCCGCCTTCTTGAACAGCGCCCCCAGGTCCGCCCCCTTGGGGGGATTCAGCTCGCAAGTGATCGCGAACTCGCCTGAACTCAGAATTTCGGACAGTCTGCTCATGTTGCGCGCCTCTCCCTGTTGTTTGAACTAGTGAGCCGGGACCTCGGCCTCCACAGGCATCGCTTCGACCACTAGTATGGCCAGCGCGTCGCGTGCATCGGGATGCGCGAGGACCGCGTCGGCTGAGCTGGGCTTGGGAATCTCCTCGCCGTACACTTCAAGGGCCTCCAAGTGAAGGGCAAGCGCTTCCGAAGCCATCTCCCTGGCCTCCTCCACCGTGCGCCCCGCCGAAATGCACCCAGGGAGGTCCGGGAAGCTAACGCCCTAGTCGCTCTCAGGGTTCTTGTGTAGCAGCCCGGAGTACGCGCCCGTCATGCCTGCAGTCCATCCCTACGCCGACACTGGATTTGGCAGGCGCCCGCCCACCAGTGGTCTCCAGCATGGTACTACGCCCTACCTATACCGACAACCGAAGAGTCTTGACACGGCTGCGTCCTCTGCGGCAAAACATCTTCGCGTTGACCCCCCGAGGCCGCTGTATTAGAGTGACGGCGAGAATGAGGCGCATCGCGCCCGGGGAGGTTGAGACGGTGCTCGCCTACATGGCCCGGCGCATGGTCCTGGCCTTCTTCACCATCTGGGTGATCTCCGTCCTGTCGTTCGTGATCATCCAGCTTCCCGAGGGCGACGCCGCCGACCGCTTCCTCGACAGGCTCATGCAGAACGACTCGGGCGGCGACCCTCGCATCGCCGCCGAGCTGCGGGAGTACCTGGGGCTCGACAAGCCCATGTACTACCGCTACTGGATGTGGGTTTGGAACCTCGCCCACGGCGACCTGGGCCGCTCGATCGCCGTATGGTCCGACCAGATCAACTCCCAGAAGCCCGTCAAGAAGATAATCGGCGACCGGCTCTGGCTCACCATAGTGCTCACCGGGTTCACCATCATCGTAACGTGGACCTTCGCCATACCGGTCGGCATATACTCTGCCGTACGCCAGCACTCCGTGGGCGACTACGTCTTCACCCTGGCCGGGTTCACGGGGATTGCCGTGCCTGACTTCCTGCTGGGGCTGGTGCTCATGTACGTGGCCTTCGCCTACTTCGACCAGAGTGTCGGAGGGCTCTTCTCCGCCGACTACAAGGACGCGCCCTGGAGCTTCGACAAGGTCATCGACCTGCTCAACCACCTGTGGATTCCAGCGGTCGTCCTGGGCACGTCCGGCACGGCGGGGCTCATCAGGGTCATGCGCAACAACCTGCTGGACGAGCTTGCCAAGCCATACGTCGTAACCGCCAGGGCCAAGGGGGTGAACCCGGCCAAGCTCATCATGAAGTACCCCGTGAGGGTCGCCATCAACCCCCTCGTCAGCACGGTGGGCTACCTGCTGCCGTCGCTGGTGGGCGGAAGCGTCATCGTCTCCGTCGTGCTGAGCCTTCCGACCCTGGGGCCCATACTGCTCGACGCTATACTCATCGAGGACACGCAGCTCGCGGGCTTCATCGTCCTGATGCTGGGCATCCTCACGGTCGTCGGCACCCTCATATCGGACATACTGCTCGCGGTGGTAGACCCGCGGATCAAGTTCAGCGCACAATCGTCGTAGCCAATTCACAAGCAAGGGAGAAGCAATGCGCGCAATAGACATGCACGTGCACGTGCCCAGGCAGCAGGGCCTGCCGGATATGGCCATCGAGGACGGCCTGCGGAAGTTCTTCAGGGTCAAGTCGGCCCCGGAGGACGCCGCGGACATGGCCGCCCGGTATCGGGAGTGGGACATCCTGGGCGTCATCTTCTCCGTCGACGGCGAGTCCTCCACCGGCGAGCCCCCCGACACCAACGACTACGTGGCGGAGATAGTCCGCGCATACCCCGAGCAGTTCATCGGGTTCGCGACAGTCGACCCGTGGAAGGGCACGGCGGCGGTCGACGAGCTGGAGCGGGCGGTCACGGAGCTGGGCCTGAGAGGACTGAAGCTCCACCCCATACACCAGGCCTTCTACCCCAACGACGCGCGCTTCTACCCCCTCTACGAAAAATGCCAGGGTCTGGGCGTGCCCGTGCTGGTCCACTCCGGGTTCGCTGCCGCGGGAGCGGGCCAGCCCGGCGGCATGGGGTTCAAGCTGAAGTACGCGCGGCCCATCCCGGGCTTCGACGACATCGCCGCGGACTTCCCCGACCTCACCATCATCATGGCCCACCCATCCTGGCCCTGGATCGACGAGCAGGTCGCAGTAGCCCTGCACAAGCCCAACGTCTACATCGACCTGTCGGGCTGGGCCCCCCGCTTCATCCCCCCGGACTTAATCCGAGAGGCGGACACCCGCCTGAGGGACAAGGTCCTGTTCGGTTCCGACTTCCCGTACCTGCCGCCGGACAAGTGGCTAGACGGCTTCGCCGACCTGCCCATCAGGGACGAGGTGCGCCCCAAGATACTCCTCGAAAACGCCAAACGCGTCCTCGGACTCTGAGCTAGAGCGAAGCCTCAGAAAGCTGCAAGAAGCAGGCTCTTCCAATGTGAGACAGGTAGACCGGGCTAATCGCCCAATGAGCCCGCCAAATCCTGTCGCGCCGTTCGCTTCGTACCTCTTACCGTACCTACTGTATGCTGTAAAGGGGTACTTCTGTGCTTGCAGGCGTTACGTTCGGACTATTCGATCCCAGGACACTACTGGCAGCATCCCTGCTCCTATTCGCACTAGCGTGCGCCGACGAGCCAGACTCGACCCCGGCGGCTTTGCAGGTGGGCTCACCCACCCCAACAGCATCCGGGGCGGGCACGCCCACATCCAACTCTGCTACCACACCTGCTCCGAGGCCCACCGGCACGCCGACACCCTGGTTAACGGCCAAGGAGTGCCTCGACCGCTTCGACCTTGGTTGGGCTGGCAGCATTCTTGGCCCGGGGGCAGAAGATGGCTCCGGGGTACTGGAGCAGCTTGTGTTGGAGAAAGACTTGGTCGTTTGGGCTGAGGTGGAGGATGTTGAACTTAAGGCGGCTGAGAGCGAGGCTGTCACATTCGAGTTGAAGGGCCGCCGATCAGCCTACGAGAGCTATCAGTACGCCCTGATGGTTGAGGTCGAACTGCGAGTGCGCGAATACCTGAGAGGGGAGGGACCCAACATAATCACAGCAGTCGTAGAAGGCCAGCTGGCATTCAACGACCTCGGAGAAGTGGGTTGCGCGAGACGTATACTGGAGAAGGAGGTGGGCCCATTGTTTGGCTCAAATGAGGGGATAGCCCTCCTAGAGTCCACGAGCGATCCGCACATCTACCACATGGGCCTGGCATATGAAAACTTCAAAGGTATCGATGGTCATCACAGCACATGGCTGCCCTACAGCTCTGGGAGTTTCTATAACAGGAGCTCGTACAATAGGTATACAGAGAGCTTAGATGGGTGGATGAGCCTTGCCGACGTAAGACAGCGCGTCTCCAGCGTTCTCGAAGAAAACAACCGCCGCGACGATGAACGATGGCAAGACTGTTTATCTGCAAAGTTTGCCAGTAAAGGCAGGGACCCCTGGGCATATCGCGGAGTCCCTATACCCTTTCACAGCTACCGGGACCACCACATAATCTTCAACGGCGAGCATGTTCCCGTGCCCGCGGGCACGATGATCTGGATTTCGCCAAATCCAGACTACGGCGACAGGCATGGGCGGCTCAGCATCAGCAGGAGTATGAGCCTAGAGGGCAAGGATGCCGAGCTCTTTGAGGTCACTTATCACTCCGCGTACGAGTACACTGCCCCAGGGTGGTTAGGGTCCCAGGGCAAACCTCCACCCTATACTCACCACCTGGCCATTTGGCACAAGCCTCGAGAAGGAGAATATGAACAGTGGGAGAGTGTCATGGCAGGTCACGTCATGACAACTGCCGAGGAACTGGAAGAAGGCGAGTACATCTTCAATCTGCACATCGAATACGGGGGGCCGGATTTCGTCGACTGCGGGCAGGTTGACGACACACCGAGGCAGTTCAAGGTAATCGTCGATAGAGATAGGAAGACTACGCCTCCTGCGCCGACGAACGTACGGGTGTTGAGCAAGGACTCGGAGGGGTGGACGATAGGCTGGGACCCAGTGGATGGAGTCGGCAGCTATTGGGTCGATGTCTACCGCCTGGAAGGAGACGAAGAGGTGGGAGGGGCACTCTCAAGTCACCCGGATGGGTTAACGTACCGCATCCGATTCGCCGACATGAATGGGTGCGACGATGTGGTCTATATCAAGATACTCCCGGAAGGCGACGGGAATGCCTATCTACGTGCTACGGGTGAGCCCTCCACGCCCATCGAGTTGCGAACCGAGCCGTGCAAGCCATAGAGACGTAATCGGGAGGTAGCCAAGAGCACATATGCGGGCAATGGTCACTAGGCCTTGTCTGCCCTACTCCGGCCGCCGAAGGGCGGCGAGCAGGTTGCGGGGGTTGGTGAGGCTCTGGCCGGAGAGCAGGATTCCCACGCTGAAGGCGCGGGCCGCAAGCCATGTCATAGCGACTGCGGACGCGGCGACCACCGCCAGGGCGGCAGCGATCTCTACGTTCGTTATGTTGCTTCCCGCGCCCTTCCGCAACATCACCATCGTGGGAGCGAAGAACGGCACGTAGGTCAGCACCTTCAGCAGGGGTAAGTTCGGCACGTTCACGATCAGCCCCGTTGCCCAGACGGGCATGCCCACGAGTATGCCCACCAGGCTCATCTGTCGCTGCCCCTCGTCCACTGAGCTCACGATGGTGCCTACGAACATGGCGAAGGCCGTGAAGAGGAGGTAGCCGAGCACGAGGCATAACGCCACGATGACCAGCGAGCCGGTCGATAAGGCCAGCTCGCCGGTGTTCGGTATACTGGCGAGTATGGCAGGGGCTGCTAAGGCTCCGACCATGATCCAGACGGCCATGTGGGCCAGCCCGGCCAGCACGACGGCAAGCAGCTTGCCGCTGAGGATCGACAAGGGGGAGGCGGATGTGATCAGCAACTCGATCATCCGCGTCTCCTTTTCCTCGGAAATGCTTCGAATGATCGTACCGCTGCTGGTGACCACCACTGCCAGGAGCAGCATGACGAACAGCATCATGGTGAACAGCTCCACCAGTCCCTGGGCCAGGCCGCTGTCCGAAGTCCCAACGTCGCCCGCATCCTCAGGCACGTCGAACTCCTCCATGTAGCCGGTGTTGAAGGCCCGCGCGACCCTGTCCGGCAGCTCCAGCCCCAGGGTCAGCCCATGTTTGAGAAAGGCCCTGAAGCTTCTCTCGTCGGCCGAGTTATCGGCCCAGACCGCCCCTCTCTCACGGGTCGTCCAGTAGTCCTCGATCCTGCCGGATGCTATGTAGTCGGGCGGCAGCACGAAGAGCGTGTCTATCTCGCCGTTCCTCACGGCGGCGAGTCCCGCGTCCTTGCTGCCATACCGCCTGGGCCCGCCCTCCACCACGAGGTCGTCCGGCAGGATGCCCGCCGGGTCCACGTAGCCGTACCCCGGCGATGCTCCTTCCCCTCGGTCGTCCCCGGCGGCAGCGCCGCTCGCCGCGCTGTCGAACAGGCTGACTACGACCGGGGTGATGGGGATCGCGCCGACCATCAGCACGACGACCAACACGGTGAAGATCACCAGTCCCTTGTTGCGGATCTCCCGGCGGAACCCATCCGCGAAGATCACCCGCAGCTCATACGGAAGCCCGGGCACGGGACACCTCCTCTACGAATATGTCGTTCAGCGACGGCAGGGACAGCTCGAACCGCTCCACCTCGATCCCCGCTTCCAGGTACGACCGGAGAATCGACTCCGCGGCACGGCTTCCGTCTAGTTCGTAGCTGACGGTCCCGCCGGGAAGGGTCTTGCCCATGCTCCCCGCCAGGTCTGGAGGGACGCCCGCGGCCTGGACTTCGACCGAGTGTGCACCACGCCTGCGCTTGATCTTGGCCAGGTCTCCGTAGAGAAGCAGGCGGCCGTCGGAAATGAGCGCCACCCGCTCGCACAACTCCTCCACGTCAGACATGATGTGGGTGCTGAACATGATGGTGGCCCCGGCTTGCTGGCGCTCCGCCAGCATCTCCTTCATCAGGTTGACGTTCAACGGGTCGAGCCCGGAGAACGGCTCGTCCAGGATGATCAGCTCGGGGTCGTGGATTATCGCGCCGGCAAACTGCACGAGCTGCGTCATGCCGCGCGACAGCCCCGCGACCGGCTTGTCGCGATGTTCGTGCAGGCCCACGCGCTCCAGCAGCTCGATCGCCCGCTCCTTCGCAGCCTGCGAGGACATCCCCTTCAACCGCCCCAGGAAGCTTAGGACCTCGGCTACCTTGACCTTCCTGGTCAAACCACGCTCCTCGGGCAGGTATCCGACCCTCTTCAGGATGCTGAGATCGGGCCGCGCGCCGAGGACCCTGACCGACCCGCTGTTGGCCCGGATGATGCCCAGGCACATGCGGATGGTGGTCGTCTTGCCCGAGCCGTTCGGGCCCAGGAACCCGAACATCTCCCCCCGGCGCACCTCAAACGACACCCCGTCGACGACCGTCTTCTCGCCGTAGGCCTTGGCCAGCCCGCTCACTTCAAGAACGTCGTTCGCCATACTTGCATGATAGCGCGCAGGCCGGGAGCTCCGGAAGGCTCCCTCCCACGAGTACGGCTAAGCCCTCGTGCTGGAAGAGGGACAGCGTCGCCAGGCCCCGCTCTCGAGCGGGAACATCTCGTTCAAGAGCCAGTCGGGACGACTCGCTGCCGTATCTTTCCGCTAGGAGTCTGAAGTGTCGGTGCAGATCGCGAGGCGCCGCCCGATGGTGACCGACAACACGACGTAGACCGCGTCCACGATCGGGAAGTAGACCATGTGCGAGGTGACCGCCTCGCCGGTCTCGCTGTCGGGGTTCAGCGTCCAGAACCACTCCCAGAAGAACAGCATCGCCAGCACTATGGCCCCGTAGAACACGAGACTGACCCGCAGCCGCTCGAGCGTGTCGAGCTTCTCGCAGCCCTGCGCCCGCCTCGCCGCGAATGCGACGACCAGTATCGCGACCGTGCCGGCGGCCATGAACCAGTTCAGTATCTTCCAGAGCGGGTAGTCAGGCGACCCGTCGTGGATGAGCGGCGTGACTATGAACAGCACCGCCGCCGCAAGCGCGGTCACCAGGAGAAACACACCGACAATCCGTTTCACTATCTCCATGACAGCCCTAACCTCTCTCTCCGCGTCCTCTGCGCCCTCTGCGGTTAATCATCCACCAGCGTCCGCTCGATCTTCGCCGTCGGGAAGATGGCCATGACCCGCGCCGGCGCCCCCGAGCGGTTGCTGAACCCGTGCTTGACGCCCGCAGGGGCCAGCACCGTCTGGCCCTCCTTCACGGTAATGACGTCGTCGCCCAGCACGGCCTCCAGCTCGCCCTCCAGGATCACCATGGCCTCCTCGGTCGGGTGGAAGTGGGTTGGGGCCTTCGATCCCGGCTCGATCTTCACGTCCCCGACGCTGAGCGAGTCGGCGCCCTGCGTTCCGTCGACTATGGCGTGGCGCTCGACACCCGGTCCCAGCAGCTCCAGCTCGATGTCCTTCTTGTCGAGTATCGGCATATCCCCCTCCAGACGGGTATCATACGGTTTCACCCAATGTTATCTCATGCTGACGGCCGCAGGGCAACATTGACGAAACGGCGGGATCAATCGTCGTTCCTGCGGAGGCAGGAACCCAGAGGGGCGAGGGGTAGGTGGGGCCGCGCTGTCGGCAACCATGCATGGCCGCCCTGTGTCGCTTGGAGGCCTCCGGCGAATTGACCAGCGCCTCGGCAGTTTCAGGGACCGCGAACAGGTGGTGGCTGCTGGCCGTCGTCTCCATCGGCACGCTCTCCTCCACCCTCGAGGGCGGCATAGTCGTCACGGTGTTTCCTGCCCTGGCCAAGGCCTTCGACACCGACTCGTCCACCGTGCTGTGGGTCACGGTCGTCTACTGGGTGACGGCGGTCGGGCTGTTGATGACGCTGGGCTGGCTGGGAGACGTGGCCGGCAGACGCCGCGTCTTCGCCCTCGGCATGGGCATATTCGCGCTCGGGATGCTCATGTCCGCGATGTCGTTCTCCATCTGGCAGCTGCTGCTGTGGCGGGTCCTCCAGGGCGTAGGCTCGGCCATGGTGCTGGCGAACGTGAACGCCCTGATCACCCAGCACTTCCCGGCTCGAGAGCGGGGCAAGGCGCTGGGCGTCTCGGGCGCGGTCGTGGGGTTCGGGCTCACGGCTGGCCCGTTCGCCGGCGGCTTCCTGATCGACCTGCTCGACTGGCGGGCCGTCTTCTACTCCAGGGTGCCCATTGCCGTATTGGGCGCGTTGCTGGCCTGGTGGGTCCTGCCGGACGACCGCACACACGGCGAGAGGCCCCACGTGGACCCCATCGGTGCAACGGCGCTGTTCGGGGCGATGGGCTCGCTGCTGCTCATAGTGAACCAGGGCGGCAAGCTGGGCTTCACGTCGTCGCCCGTCTTCATCGGCGCGGTGGTGGCAGCGCTTTCCCTGCCGGCCCTGGTCTGGTCGGAGCGCCGCTCGCCGCGCCCCATCCTGGAGGTGAAGCTGTTCGCGAGCCGCCAGTACACCTTCGGCCTGCTCGTGCTGCTCCACCACTACCTGGCCCAGGGCGGGATACTGCTCGTGGCGCCCTTTTTCATGCTCGACTCGCTGGGGTACTCGGCCACGAAGATGGGCATATTCATAGCGGCGTTCTCGGCGACCCGGACCTTCCTCGCGCCCCTGGCCGGGCGGCTCTCCGACAGGTACGGCCCTGTGCCCTTCCTGCTGCTGGGGAATTCCCTGGCCACGGCGGCGCTCTTCTGGATCAGCACGATGGGCTCCGGGGTCGCCGACTGGGCCCTTATGGCCGGGCTGCTGCTGGCCAGCGCGGGCTCGGCCTTCTTCGAGCCGGTAGTGACGAGCGTCATCATGGGCTCCGTGCCCACAGACAGGCTGGGCACCGCCTCGGCATCCGTGGCGCTGGGACGCCAGACCGCCTTCGCCGTGGGCGTGACCATAGCAGGCGCAGTCTACGCCGTGCGGGAGCGGGCACACCTTGCGGAGCTGGCGGGCACAGAGGTGGCGGTCTCGGAGGCCATCGCCCGGGGATTCAGCGACGTCATGCTGGCGACGGTCGTGTTCGCGGTCCTCGCCATCGTCTTCTCCGCCGCCCTGCGGAACCGCACGTAGCAGCCGACTCTCTTGCGTTAACTCTCCCGGTGTGACCCCATTGAACTAGCACCTGGCATCCCCTAGCATGTCTCAGAGGGGACATGAGCGCAGGCCTCAGCACTTGGGCCAGGAGCGTCTTTGAGGTCGTTCAGCGACCGAGGGGAGCAAGGAGGATGGCAGTGACGACGCTCGAGCAGGAAATCGATGCTTATGAAGCCATGCGGACAGATCTCGAAGCGAAGTACTTCGACAAGTGGATCATAATGCGCAACAGCGAGGTCGTTGGCGCCTTCGATAGCTCCGAGGAGTGCATCCGATTCGCCATCGAGAAGTTCGGGCGTGGCCCCTACCTCATCAGGCAGGTGGGAGAGCCCCCCGTGAGACTGCCGGCATCCGCTCTCCTCGGAACCATGAATGCCCGCGATTGAAGCGGGGTTTAGCGATAGTGGGACCCTGTTTAGATTTGGTCCCACCATCTATGTTCAGATAGGGCTTGATCCGACTGACAAGACAGCGGCGCGATCTCCCAGATTGCCCAGCGTGAATCTTCCCGCCCTGGTGGATACGGGCGCTACACTGAGTTGTATCGACTCTTCGCTGGCCGCGAGGCTACAGCTACCGGTAGTGGACAAGAAGTCCGTGATTGGCGTGCACGGGCCAGTACAGACAGACTTCTACGCCGCTCAAATCTATACGCCGGCTCTGAATCTGGTCACTTACGGTATCTTTGCCGGCCTCCCCTTGATCAGTTCAGGGCAGCTTCACTACGCCCTGATTGGAAGGTCGTTCCTCAAAGATTTCGCGATGACGTACGAAGGGCGGACGGGCCGCGTCACCATCAGCAACTAGCGCCCGCCCGCTACGCTTCCCCGCCTCTCGCTATGGCCTGCAGGTCGAGCCGCGTCATGCCGCGCAGCAGCAGCGCCGCCGAACCGGCGAATATCGCCGTGAACATGGCGTAGGTCGGCCCCATGATCCACCAGTCGGTCCTGAGGATGAACGGCGGCACCACGCTCTCGCCCGATTCGGTCACGGCCAGCGGGGACACCATCAGCTCGCTCACCTGGAACCCGGCCCACGTGCCCAATCCCATGCCCGCCGCTGCGATTATCAGGTTCTCGAATGCCAGCAGGCTTGCCAGGTGCCCCTTCGACATGCCCACGCTCTGCAGGTACGCCATGCTGTTCATGCTCTCCCTGGCGAAGAGGAGCAGGTAGGTGGCGTACCCGAAGCCTATCGATAGCACGGCCACCATCACGGCCAGGAGCACGACGGCCTGCCAGCCCGCGCCGGAGAACGGGTCCAGCAGCAGCGCGTCGAGCTTCGCTATCCCGTTCTCGATCTCCAGGAAGGACGCGTTCCTACCCTCCAGGATCGCCTCCTCCGCAGCAACGCCCTCGCCGGGGCTGACCGATACGAACACCTCGTTCAGGTCGGCCTTCTTAACGGGGCTCAGCATGTTCAGGTACTCGTAGAGCGTATCCACGTGGGCGATCATGAATCTCCTGCTGCTGCCGCCCATCGTTGGAAAGTAGCGCACCGAGTCCACCATCTCGGCCAGCACCAGCCGCCCCGACACGACGCCGATGAAGCGGTCGCCCGCCTCTAGCCCTATGGACGCGGCAAGAGACGAGCTGACGACGACCGGCAGTACGCCTCCGCCCGGGCCGTACAGCAACCCGCGCACCGACATGTTCCTGTAGGCGCCGTAGGTGAACAGGGCGGACCGGGAACCTCTGTGCGTGTCCTCGCCGGTGGTCGCCAGCACGTCTGTAGGCAGGAACGAGGTGACGATGGGCGTCCACTCGAGGCTGCCCTCGAAGTCCTCCAGCACCTCCACTGACCCGTCCGCGCTGACGGCGTGAATGTCGTCGATCAGCACCGAGCCCGCCGCGCCTGTCGCCGAGAGATAGCTGATCTGCCCCGGTCCGGCCCCCGGCTCGTAGACCTGCACCGACACCAGCCTGACCGGCCGGACGAGGTCTGCGGGGACTTCTCCACGTAGGAGTCGCCAGTTCACGTCGCCCAGCTGGCCGGTCGTCACGGTCTCGACCCTGCCCTCCGAGTCCACCAGCACAAGCCACAGCCCCTTCACTAGTGAGGTAGCCAGCGGCTTCACCCACGCCCCGACCTCCACGGAGTTGCCGGGGATTTCAATGCCCGGCAGTCCCGCCCGGCGACCCTGCTCACCGCCAGGGCCAAGCTGGGCCAGGACCTCGGACATGGGCCGGTCGGAGAAGTCGCTGCGGAACCATGCCATGTGCGGGAAGCGGTCGACGTCCAGCGCAAGGACCTCCACAGGTTGCGGCCCGGCGCTGCCCGACGTGCGCATCGACGCCGACGCCGCCGCGATTGCCGGGTCGGCCTCGTAGTCGGCCCCCAGCTTGCGCATCCCGCCTCGAATGAACAGGGGGCTGCCGGTCACCCGTATGTCAGTCCCGACCTCGTACAGGATGCGCTCGGTGCGGCTCTTGGTGAGGGTGCCTCCGACGGTCGTCGCCAGTATGCCCAGGCCGGTCACGAGCACCAGCAGCAGGACCAGCCAGGTGTACTGGAGCGGGTTGCGGCCCATGTGCCACAGGGTCATGGCAAGCCATACCGGCGACCGCCGCACGATGGTCCTGAACAGCGGGAAGGCCGCCGTCGCTGGAATGACCGCCGCCAGCCCGACGTCGGCCACGAACTCCCACCCGCGCGCGTCCGGTGGATCGAGGGCGAAGAAGGCCGCGAGGGCCGCGGCCTGGACGGCGATTCCTGCGACGAGCGCTGCCCTGCTTCCGGACCGCGCCGCATACGCGTATGCCAGGGCGAACCCGGCCAGCGCGGCCAGGGGCAGCGCCTCGACGGGGTCCGCCAGTCCCGCCCCCTCCCGCAGCGCGATCCCGGCCGCCGCGGCCGCCGCGGCCGAGGCCGCCAGGACATGAACGAGCCCCTGCGATTCGCCGCTCACGTATTTCAGCAGCAGGGGGAACAGCCGCACGAATAGCAGCCCAACCATCGCCAGGAACAGCACGGGGGCCAGCAGCAGCGGCTCGTTTACTCCCACGTCGCCGAAGAGGCCGCCTGAGACCACCCGCCCGCGGCTGTGGAGCTCCCAGAAGACCAGGCCCCCAACGACCAGCACCGCCACGTCCACGTAGTAACGATGGAACCACGACACCGAAGGCGGGCGCGACACCGACAGCTTCTGGAACAGCAGTCCCGCCCGGGCGCTCAGGGTCCCCGGCACAACCAGCACGACGAAGCACGCCAGGGCAGCCGCACCCGCGAAGATCAGCGGGCGGCTCTCCAGCTCGACGTGCATGAGCCCGCCGCCGGTAATCTCGCTGAAGTACGGGAGCATTCCGCTCAGGGCCACCGCCCCAAAGGCCAGGACCAGCCCCACCACCGTGCCGGCCCCGGTGATCACGAACCCCTCTGCGGCATAGATGCGAAGGAGCGCCCACGTGCCAACGCCCCGGCTGCGAGCCAGCGCCGTGTCGCGCGACCGCCTCTTGACCAGGTACGAAACGACCATGGCCATGTAGAACAACACCGTTACGCCCATCACCGCTAGCAGGAGGAGGATGGGCACGCCGGCGAGGAAACTGCGGCGTTCGACGGTCCGGATCGTCGTGGTAATCGCCCCGGCTCTCACCACTACCTCCGGCATGACTGCACGCACGTCCTCGGTGAAGGCGTCGAGGCGTCCGGTTGCCTCGCTTACGGACCAGGAGCCGACCTCGTGCTTGTCCAGCTTGTTGAACCATATGGGGTCGACCAGGGTGCCCGGATTCGTGCTATCGACGACCGCGACCAGGTCCTCAAGGCGCACGAAGAGGCCGATCGGCGGGTCGTTCGGGTCTACTCTCACGCCGTAGGGCGGCGTTTCGAACAGGGGCGCGGGGTCGAGGTATACGCCCGCTTCGGCCCAGAACTCGCCGCCGGGATCCGCAGCCTCGATCACCCCGGTGACGATTGCTGAGATCCTGGTGTCGACCTCCACCACCGTCGCCAGGGTCAACGTGTCGCCGGCGCCGATCCCGAATCTCTCGGCCGTAGGGCGGGATATGACGGCCTCCACCAGCGGGCCCCGGGGCCACTGGGTGACGCCGGCGGCGTTCAATCTGCCCTCGGTCAGCGCGGCGTGCTCCTCCAGCCCGGACAGCGACTGCAGGTAGCCCCGCAGGAGTATCTCCCTCGTCCTCTCGTCGGGCAGCTCCTGGCCGGGTATGCCGACGAGGTAGGGGCTGCTCCTGACGTAGGTCGTGTGCCCCGCGTAGGCCGGCGACAGGTGGCGCTCCGCACCGGCTGCCACTGCCTCCTCGGCGGCGAGGATCGTCTGCTGGGTGAGCGCGACGTTCGTGGCGAAGACGTCCAAACCCAGGAACTGCCCGCCGACGTTGCCGACCGATGTCCGGAAGGACAGCTGCTCCAGTGAGTTCAGGTATGCCGGGCCCGCCGCCGCGATCGTCGTGGTCAGGACCACGCCGGCGAAAACGCCCAGGAGGAGGCTGCGGTCGTCTACCAGCCGCTTGAAGATCAGGCGCGCCATCGACTAAGCCCTCACCCCACCCGTCCGGAGCAACGCGGGGCGAGGGGGTCGAAGAGGGCGTACATCCTGTTCACTCAACGACGGCAGACCTGGCGTCACAGCGTGTCGAACCCATCCCAGCCGGGCAGTGCCGCAGACTGCCGGACCCACTCCGCCATCTGCTCCTCGTCGAGCTCGCCTTCGTAGATGTCGATCCAGCGCGAGTCCGGGTCCTTGCCCGAACCGGGCGGCTCGGGTTGCAGCGACGCGCCGTTGAGGAAGGTCACCTTCACGTAGCGGGTGAAGACGTGGTAGCTCGCGAACCACCCCTGGCCCTCGATGCCGTACCAAGGCGAGTTCCATCTCACTGCCTTGCGCACCTCGGGTACGTTGCGAGCGATGATGTCGTCGAGGCGGCGGCCCAGGTCGCTCTTCCACTCCGGCATGGCCGCGATATAGGCCTGCACAGGGGCGTCCCCGTCGGCCTTCGCGATCTGGGGGTTGCCCCCGGAGAGAAGCCGCACCTTCGCGGCGCCGCCCTCGGCAGGCATGTCTCTTGTGGCGCCAGTCGCCTTCCTGGGTGTCTTTGCAGCCATTGGCGTTAACTTGGATCAGGACCTTCACGCGGCTGATTCGAACGGGTCTCCGGACGCGGAATCTGGCCCATGATAGCACGGCCTATTCTTCCGTCGCTCCCTGCCTGTGTCCTCAAGGGCAGGTCGCCGCCCGCATTCCGGCGATCGGCGCGAAGGAAGCGGGGCGCCTGTGCCGGCATCCGGCCCATGGGAAGGGCCGGTCAGAGGGCTCGTATCGATCTCATAGGGAACCTCTGATTAACCGAATTGGCTGGGCACTGCCCTTCGACAAGCCCTTCGTCAAGCTCAGGAGAGCCTCAGGGCGAACGATCCTCTGGGGCCTCGTATTCAGACCATCCCTAGCTCTCGTGGTCCCAGATGCCGCGAGTGCCTGTGTCGACGCCGCCGTCCACCGCCAGCACCTGTCCCGTTACCCAGGACGACTCGTCCGACGCCAGGTAGAGTGCAGCGTACGCGATGTCCTCCGGATGGCCTGTGCGGGCAAGCGACGCGGGCGCGGGCGACAGTGGCAGGTCCCCCATAGGCGCGCGGAACAGCCCCGCGCCTATGGCGTTCACGCGGATGTTGTCGGCGTACAGCTCCCGAGCGAGGTTCCTGGCGAACCCGATTATGCCGCCCTTTGCCGCGCCGTAGGCCGCGTTGCCCTCCTGGCGCACGCTGAAGCTGGCCGCGACGGCCACGATCGAACCGCCGCCCTGCTCCTTCATCACCGGTCGGGACCTCTGGGCCGCGTTGTACAGGCTGTCCAAGGTGTTCGAGACCGTGCCCTGCCAGAACCTCTCGTCCACCTCGCCGAAGGTACGGTCAGGCTCGAACCCGCCGCCCGCTGCGCTGTACAGGATGTCCAGGCGTCCGTGGGCGTCGACTATCTCGCCGACTATGCGCTCAGCCTCCGCCCCGTTCGTCAGGTCGCCAGATGCGACGGTTGCGTTGCCGCCAGCATCCCTGATCACCTCGGCTGTCGCCTCCAGATCGTCTCGCCCACGCGCCGTGAGGACTACGTTCGCCCCCTCCTGCGCGAAAAGCACGGCCGCGGCCCGTCCCATGCCAGTGCCGACTCCCGCCATCCATGCCGTCTTGCCCTTCAGCCTCATGTCCGATTCCTCTCCTGGTGTACGCGCGGGAGGACCTGCTCTCCCAGGAGCCGCATCATGCCCGCGACCGTGTCCGGGTCCATCTGCCCGGTGTTGAGCTTCAGCATGACGTTAGGCACTCCGGCGTCCTGGAGTGCGATCAGCCTTTCCGCCACCTGGTCCGGCGTTCCCACCATGTATGCCTTGTCGAACCTGTCCTCGAAGTCGGCGGGATTGGGTCCTTCGTCCCCTCCGACCAGCGGATTGAGCGTCCGCCGCGCTGTCGTGGAATGCTCCTGCTCGCGGCGGTAGCCCTCCTCGGCGCGCTCCCTGGCCTCGGCATTGGTTGGAGCCACCCATGCGCCCATCCACGTCCATATGTTGTCGACGGCTCCGGCGACCTGCTCGTCCGAAAAGCCCGCCTCGGACATGACCGACCTGTATATGGTCACCCTGTCCATAATCTCCGACTGGCCCAGCCCGCCCATCAGTATCGGCCTGCCCTGTGCGGCCATCGCCCTGACCGAGTCCTCGCTCAGAACGGCCCTCACCAGCGGCGGGTGCGGCTTCTGGTACGGGGTCGGCCGCATCTGCGGGATAACCGCCTTCCAGTGTTTGCCCTCGTGCCGTAGGCTCTTTGCCGTCCACGCCTTGACCAGCAGCTCTTCGGACTCCTCGATCCGCGCTATGCCCTCCTCCCGCGTGGTGCCGAAGCCCGCGTACTCGTAGTGGTTGAAGGCCGAGCCGCGTCCCGTGCCGACGATCAGCCTGCCGTGGCTCAGGTTGTCGAGCAGCGCTGTCTGAACGGCCACCCTCACGGGGTGGTTCAGCGCCATCTCCACCACGGCGAGGCCGATCTTGACCCTGGACGTGCGCGCGGCGATTGCAGCGGCGAACACGATGGGGTCGGCGTATACGCTCTCGCCCACGAAGTGGTGCTCGGTGAGCCAAACGGCGTCGAGCCCGACCTCCTCGGCCAGGACCGCCTCGGCCAGGGTCGAGTCTATGGTCGCGGAGTCGCCTTCGGGCCGCTGGCTCAGCGGCACCATGAATGTGCCGATTCTCATTCGTAGCTTTCCTCTGTTTCTTCGTCGAGCTTGCCGAGGACTGTGTCGAGCTCCCCTGTGAGCATCGAGAACGAGACCTGGCCCGGAGCGATGGCAACCCTGCCGCGGCGGGGTCCGTCCTCCGTGTCCACCAGGACCCAGTCGCCGACCTCCAGTTCCTGTTCGCCGGGTCGGAAGTAGAGCAGCGGCTGCATCTCGTTCAACCTGACGCCCACCACGCCGGATATGCGGCGGCCCTCCATCATTGCTGCCTCACACGGGGTAGGTCCAGCATCATCACCTCCAGCGCCAGGCGCGAGTTGACGTTGCGGGCGATCAGCCGGCGCGTCCTGCGAATCGCCCGGATGGCCCCCGCGATCTGCTGGCGCGTCAGCATCTCGGCCACCGGCTTGAGCGAGTCCATCCTGGACAGGTTCGCCGCCAGCTGCGGGACTCCCTCCTTGACCAGCATCACGTCCCGCCACCATGCCAGCCACACCTCGAGCTCGCGGCGGCCGGTCTCCCTGTCCCTGTCGGTAGCCGAGCCGAGCCTGGCCGCGTGCTCGAACCTCGTCGCCATGCTGCCCCTGACCACCTCCTCGACCTCCTCTACTTTCTCCTCCACCGCCTCCAGCAGCCCTGGCTCTTCAATGGCGTGTATTGCCCAGCCGGGCCTGCCGCCCGAAAGTCGTGCGGCCCGTCCGGCGACGTCGGGGTCCACCGCCATGCGGCTTGCGAGGTGATCGGCAATGACGTCTGGGGGCACGGGCTTGAGATCGACGGCCTGGCACCGCGATACAACGGTGGGGAGAAGGGCCTCTGGCTTCGACGTGAGCAGCAGCAGATAGACCCCCGGAGGCGGCTCCTCCAACGTCTTGAGCAGGCTGTTGGACGCCTCCTCGCTCAGGAGCTCCGCCCCGTCGAAGATCACGACCTTGCACTCGCCCTCGAAGGGCGCGAGGGCCGCTTCCCGCTGGACGTCCCTCACCTGGTCTACCCCTATCAGCGTGCGGCGTCGCCCCCCGCCCGCGGCCTCCCCTAGGCCTACGACGTGCACGTCCGTATGGAGTCCCCGGCGGGTGCGCGAGCAGCCGGGGCACTGCCCGCACGGCTTCTCGTCCCCTGTGCAGTTCAGGGCAACCGCCAGGTCGACGGCCAGCGCCATCTTCCCGACGTGCTCCGGCCCCGCGATGAGGATGGCGTGCGGCAGCCTGCCCCCGTACAGGGCGCGGCGGAGGGCGTCCGTCGCTTTCTCGTTGCCAACGGTCTGCCAACCCATGCCCTTGGACCCCACGGCGCGCAGCGGCCTACCCGAGCACGTCGAGGGCCATCATGTCGTCGTAGGTCTCGCGACGCCTGATCAGCCGCGCCTGGCCGTCCTGCACCAGCACAACCGCCGGGCGTGGGTTGAGGTTGTAGTTGCTGGCCATGGAGGGCGCGTACGCCCCCGAAGCCGGTATGGCCACCAGGTCGCCCGTCTCCAGCCTCGGCATCGTGATGTCCTTGACCAGTATGTCCCCTGACTCGCAGTACTTGCCTGCAAGGGTGACCTGCTCCTCGGGCTCCGCGTGCATCCGGTTCGCGATCGCAGCCTCGTAGCGGGAGTCGTACAGCGCAGGGCGTATGTTGTCACCCATGCCGCCGTCGAGCGACACGTACTTGCGGACGGTCGGGATGTCCTTTATCCCGCCCACCCTGTACAGGGCAACTCCCGCGCGGCCCACGATCGACCGGCCAGGCTCGATGGTTAGCAGGGGCTCTCCGAACCCCAGGTCGCCGGCGCGCGCCTTGAGGGCCGTCGTGATGACCTCGGCATATGAGGAGATCGGCGGCGGCCCCTGTTCCCGCACGTAGCCGATGGCAAACCCGCCGCCAGGGCTGAATTCCCGCAGGTCGAGCCCCTCGCTCCTGAACGGCGCAAGGTACGTCAGCACGGTGTCGACGGCGATGGAGTACGGCTCCAGCTCGAAGATGGGCGACCCCAGGTGAAAGTGGATGCCCACCAGGTCCAGGTGCCTGGCGGCCAGGGCCTGGCGTATCGCCGCCTCGGCGTCGCCGGTCTCGATCGAGAAGCCGAACTTGCTGTCCAGGATGCCTGTCGTGGTCTTTGCGTGGGTGTGCGGGTCGATCCCGGGCGAGAGCCGCAGCATTATCTCCTGGGTCTTGCCGCGAGACCCTGCGATCGCGTCCAGCACGCCCAGCTCATAGAAGCTGTCGACGACTACGCGGCCGATCCCGGCGTCGACGGCCATCTCCAGCTCCTCCGGGCTCTTGTTGTTCCCGTGGAAGTAGACCTCCGACATGGGGACGCCCGCCGCCTCCGCGACTGCCAGCTCGCCGCCCGACACCACGTCCAGCCCCAGCCCCTCCTCCTGGACCAGCCTCGCCAAGGCAGGGTTGACGTAGGCCTTGGACGCGTACAGCACCTTCGTATTCGCATAGCGCGCGGTGAACTCGCCCACGAACTCCCGGCACATGCCTCTGAGGGTCGCCTCGTCGAATACGTACAGCGGCGTCCCGAACTCCCCGGCCAGGGCCTCGACGTCGCAGCCCCCGAGGGAGAGATGGCCGCCATCGGTCACCGCGGCGGTCGTGGGGAATATGTCGACATTGGGGAATGACATCGGAGGTCTCCTGCCGGTCGAATCGTGACCGCCATTCTACCATCCGCGTAGTCCATTATCAGGGTCGCCGGTACTGTAGGCGCGGGTGATTGACCGCTGTGATATACTACCTCGGACTCCGATACTCGATGCGAATGTCGTCCCGCTTCCTGCGCTTGCACCAACTTGTTGTAGAACGCATGCGACGCTTGACACCGGTGAGGAGGATCTTCAACAAGGAGGAGCGCGCATGAACATCTATGTGGGCAACCTTCCGTTTGCGATGACCGAGGAAGAGCTAGAGAACGCCTTCGGCGCCCACGGTGAAGTGCAGTCTGCACGAATAATCACCGACAGGTACACCGGTCAGTCCAGGGGTTTCGGCTTCGTGGAAATGCCCGACAACAACGCAGCGGAATCCGCCATCCAGGCCCTGAACGGCCAGGAACTCATGGGTCGCCCCCTGACCGTCAACGAGGCCCGGCCTCGCGAGGACAGGGGATCCCGTGGTGGCGGCGGTGGTGGTGGCGGCGGACGCTGGTAGGCTGACACACGCCTGACTCGGCCCTACCGCCAGGCGGAAGCGGCGTAAAGGCGGTACGGGTCAGGCAGCGGTAAGACTACAAAGGGGCGGGAGCATCAATGCTCCCGCCCCTTCTCTTTGTCTGCGAACGATGAAGCTGGAGCGGGTGATGGGATTCGAACCCACGACATTCTGCTTGGGAAGCAGACACTCTACCCCTGAGTTACACCCGCCCGGCAACCAAGTCCATCATATCAGGGCCGAAACGGCCGCTCAACTTCCGGTCAGCTCGTCCCTGACCAGCTTCGTGCCCTTCACCATCGCCTCCAGCTTCAGGTAGGTGATCCACCTGGGCAGCTGGAAGAAGCCGCAGTCGGGGCTTATGTACAGCTTCTCGGGCTCCACGACCTTCAGCATCTCGCGTATGCGCTCGGCAACGTCTTCCGGCTGCTCTACGTAGAACGACTTCACGTCGACCACTCCGGCGCCGAGCTCCCGCTCGTCTCCAACCTCGCCCCACAGCCCGCTCTCCTTCATCTCCCTGTTGGCGAACTCGAGCACAAGCTGGTCGGACCGGGTCTCTAGAAGCGCCGGGAACATCCAGTCGTAGTTGCGCTTCCCCCTGGGGCGACTGCTCAGGTTGCCGAAGCAGACGTGCAGGGCCAGCTTCGCGTCCACACCTTCGACAGCGGCGTTGTACAGGCTGACCCACTCGTCCAGCTCGCCGGGAATGATGGCGAACGACGGCTCGTCGATCTGGATGTAGTCGACCCCTGCCTCGACAAGCGCCCTGAGCTCCCTGTTGATGGAGCCGGCGAGCTCCCAGGCAAGCTCCAGGCGGCTGGAGTACCCCTCCCCGGGGCGGATGTGCATGGTCAGCGTCAGCGGGCCCGGGCACGTGAGCTTGAGCGGCCTGTCCGTGCGCCGCCTGGTGAACTCGTACTCCTCGACGATGCCCAGCCCCTCGGGCACCGTGACCTTGCCGGTAGTGTGGTACCTCTGGGGGCTGTCGTAGGCGTACAGGCCCACTTTGCGCAGGGGCGGGTCTGCCACGATGTTGGACATGCGGTCGTAGAAGCTCTGCACGAAGTACCAGCGGCGCATCTCGCCGTCAGTGATGATGTCCACGCCCGCCCGCTCCTGGTCCATGATCGCGACCATGACAGCGTCGTCGAACGCCTCAGCGGTGTCGGTGGAGCCGTAGTTCCCCTTCTCGATCTCGTCCAGTGCGGTCCACAGCCAGCTCGGATAGGCATGACTACCGATAACCGTTGTGGGCAGGATAGAAGGCGCGGTCGTGGTCATTGGCTGACTCCGTGGGGAAGCTAAGGGGTTCGG
Source organism: Dehalococcoidia bacterium (assembly GCA_034420735.1). Classification (GTDB taxonomy): domain Bacteria; phylum Chloroflexota; class Dehalococcoidia; order Lucifugimonadales; family CAJWER01. Next base: position 49,023 of record DAOULA010000054.1, on the reverse strand, counting down.
GGCGCCCGGAATTATACCATCGCACCGGAGATGGGCCCCGTGCGCGCCTACGGTGCGCCTGGGAGTGACTCGCAGGCTATGCCGTCCCCGTCTTGGTCCAGCCGGTGCGGGTCGGACTCCGGGCCGCCCTCAGCCTCGAAGAACGCCTGCGCCTCGGCCCACGTGTCGAAGTCCGAGCAGTTCCGGTCCGGGACGGACGGCGTAGCCGTGGAGAATGCAGTGGGGCTCGCTGTCTCACCAACCGCCGCCGGCGTTGGCGTGGCAGTAGGCGTTGGTGTGGCAGTGGGGGTTGCCGTGGCAGTGGGGGTTGCCGTGTGAACGGAAGGCGCCGGTGTTGCAGTTGGTGTGAATGTGGGTGTGGGCGCCGGCGTGGCTGTGGCCGGACGCGGTGTAGAAGTGGGCCTTGGGGTGGCTGTCGCAGGAACTGCCGTAGGTGTGTTGGTGGGCGTGGCGGTCGCCGGAACCTGCGTGGCCGAGTCCCGGGTCGGGGCCCCCGGCAGGGACTCGCAGGCGACCCCATTGCCGTCGCTGTCCAGCCTGTGCCGGTCCGTCTCAGGCCCCCCAGCCTCCTCATAGAAGGCCTGCGCCTCGGCCCACGTGTCGAAGTCCGGGCAGTTCCGGTCCGGGCCGGCGGGGTCGTACCTCAGCTCGACGGAGATGGGTGTCGGTGTTGGCGTTGGCGTTGGCGTCGGGGAGGCCGTAGGCTGCGGCGTGTGGGTGGGCGTGGGCGAGGCCGGCCGGGGCGTCGTAGTCGCCGTGGCCGTGGGTGTAGGGGCCGGTGACGGCGTCGTCGTGGGGGGCCGTGTGGAAGTGGGCCCCGCACTGGGCGCGCTTGCAGGCGCCGTTGTGGGTGATGTGGGTGCAGGAGTCGCCGTCGACGTAGGCGTGGGAGTGGCCCTTGGCGCAGGCGTGGGTGTAGGGGTCGGCGTAGGGCTGGGAGGAGGCGTGGGAGTTTGCGTGGGTTTTGGCGTCGGCTCTGCCGTGGGCTCAGCAGAGCCGGGAGCGCCGGGAAGCGAGCCGCACGCGATGCCGTCCCCATCGCTGTCCAGCCTGTGCGGATCGGCGTCCGGCCCGCCCGCAGCGGCGTAGAAGGCCTGCGCCTCGGCCCAGGTCTCGAAATCCCCGCAATCCCGGTCCGGTCCGTCCGGGTCGTACTTCAGGTCAGTCTCCGCCGGTACCTGCGTGGCCGCGGGCGTTGCTGATGCGGGCCTTGCAGCGGTAGGCTCGCTTCCAGGCGAGGAAGCGCCGGCGGTCAGTACCTGCAGGTGCACGCTGGGCTGGCAACCGGCCAGCATTTCCCGCAGCGCGGCTGCCTCGGCTTCGGTCGCGGTGAGGCCCCACTCTCTCTTGATCGCTACCCAGTCCATCGCGTACTGGCACCAGTAGGTCCTGTCGGGCGGTCGCCACTCCTCCGGGCCCTTGGCGCCCTTGGAACGGTTCGCTGAGGCGGTTGTGGCGACCAGGTGGCCCGGATAGGTCAGGCTGTTGGCGAACAGCTCCTTGCGCTCGTCGCTCCACTGGTAGCCCCCTGACGCGTGGGCATTCGCAAGCGGGACCATGTGGTCGACGTCCAGCTTCCCCGGGTCATCCACCACCTCGCCCGTGTAGGGCCCCGTCCACCTTCCCGTTGCCACCCTGCATGACGCCTCGCTGGGGAATGTTACGGGCACCGAGGACTCGGCGATGAGGACCTCCTGGCGAGTGTCCTGGCAGTCGCCATCCACGTCTGTCCAGTGCTTCCAGTCGTCCCGGTCGTACTTGGGCAGCCCTGGTCGGCGGGCGGCGACGTTCACACTCATGACGACTGCCAGGGGCTGCCCTGGCCCTGCAGTGGGTGCGGTCGTGGGCTGTGGCGAAGCGGCCGGCGCTGTATCGTTCGGCTGCGGCTCGGACCGTCCAGGGTCGGTGGTGCCGCAGCCTGCGGCGACCACTGCTGTGGCAATGGCGGATGCGACAAGGAGCTGCCGGACTGCGACCCAATATCGACCCAGCCGCGAGGGCCTTTCCGTCACAGGCACTAGCCTGCCCCATCCCCCGTCTGAGAGCCAGGGTTGCGGCCTGTGTCCGGTCCGTAGGTGCCCGGGCCGCATCCCGATGCTCGTGCCTGGATGGGGCTGTGTGAACATGGGTTCATCGCTGATATAGTAACAGCTCCATATCCGCTATGTGGAGCGTTGGAGACTCAGGTATGGTGAATTGGGGGCAAGGTTGCAGACAAGCCAGGTTCTGAGGGGAGCGGCACTCGTCCTGGCTGTCCTTGCCTTTCTTGTCTTTCTGGCTGTTGTCCTGGACCTCACGTTGCCCAGCGGGAACAGGGTGAAGGACATAGCCTCGATAGTCCAGTCGTTTGCCGCGGCGCTGGCGATTGTGGCCGGCGGCGCATACGCCGTGTACAAGCTACAGATATTCAGGACGCTCGAACCCCACCTGACCATCGAGCACAAGATCTCCCACAGGCGCCTGAGCGACAGCTACGTCCACATCGAAGTGACCGCAAAGCTGCACAACAGCTCGCGCGTCCATGTCGAGCTCCGGGAGGGTCTCTTTCGCCTGCAGGGGGTGTCGCCGGCCACGGATGACGAGATAGAGCACCTATACTCCAAGGTCTTCGTAGACAGGGACTACTCCAACATCCAGTGGCCTACGCTGGATGAGGTCGACCGGGACTGGGATGAAGGCGAACTGGTGGTAGAGCCGGGAGAGTCACACCCCGAAACGATCGAGTTCATAGTCTCGGCGTCCGACTACGAGTGTGTTCTCATATACACTTACTTCTACAATCCCGCACGCAGCCCCGGAACTGTACAGGGTTGGACGGCTACAACCATACATGATATTGTGCACTGAAGCCGTTTCCACAACGTATGCGAGGAGGTCGCATGCCAGCCAAGGACGAGACTAAGAGAGACAGGGTGGTCATCAAGGGCACGGCCCCCAGGGTGGCGCCTCCCCGGCCGCGGGGGCTGCGCAAGCCACCCGGCAAGCAGCTAATGTCCCCCACGCAATTGTCTCAACAGCCCAACGATTCCAAATAGCGTGCGGGGCCGGGCCGGCGCAAGGCATTCGTCCGACAGCACCTAATGGCGCGACGGACGACAGCACCTCACCCAGACTGCTGACGGCCCGGTCGCTCACTCGGATTCGCGAGGCGCCCAAAAGAGGAGTTGCCATATGATCGGCACAGATACGACAGTCAGCCACCTCACGTCAGAGCAGATCCAGGCGGGCATGGAGCACGTCCTGGGGTCTCCGGCAGACGGCGGCTCCCTTGTGAAGATCGTCCGCCGGCCTGACATGGAGCGGCGCGAGGTGGTCGGAGAGGGCGTGCTCGACGTGGACCTCGGACTAGTTGGGGACAACTGGATGGCCCGCAGCACCGATCCGGTGGGCCAGATCGCAGTGATGAACTCACGCTTCCTCTCTCTGATAGCCCAGTCGGAGCACAGATGGGAGCTGGCCGGCGATCAGCTCATAGTCGATCTGGACCTGAGCATGGAGAACCTGCCGCCGGGAACACAGCTTGCCATCGGATCTGCGGTGCTCGAGATCCAGGAGAAGCCGCACACTGGCTGCGCCAAGTTCTCGGCACGCTTCGGACAGGACGCGCTACGGTTCATCAGCACCCCCAGCGGACGCGAGCTCAGGCTCCGCGGCGTCTATGCAAGGATAGTGCAGTCCGGCACGGCCCGCGCCGGAGACACGGTCACCAAGCTGTCTGGATAGTCCCCCAGCAGGCAACGCCGACAAGTCTCCCTGGAACCTAAATCATCCTTGGTTGTACCGCACGAGGCTCGAGAATTGGGAAGGCCACCATGGCCGCGTACTTTGGGAGCCTGGCGTCGTAGGTGTGGAACTCATTGACCTCCAGCCCCGTGTCGCAAAGCCACTGAGCGGTAGCCAGGTGAATTGCATCGAGAGGGCGCAGGCTCCATCCTCTCTCAATAGCATGTCGCATGAGACTACGAGCGAGCCGTCCAATCCCATCGTGGTACTCCACGGACACGACAGCCTCGGGGTCGGCCCACAGACTGTCGATTCGCTGTTCCTCCTGGGGATCTAGCGCCTCCCGCTTCTGTTCAGTTGCCGAGAAGGCCACTTCAACTTGCGCAAGTGTCGAGGTGTGCAGCCTTACAGATCCCTTGGAGCTCTCGTCAAGAAGCACGTCCAACACGGGAATCCGGTCTGGGTGCCCGTTCACGTACGATAGGAAGACGCAGGAGTCCCAGTAGACTATTCGCGGAGATTCAGGCATCCCTCAGCCGCTGAACGACTTGCTCAGGCAACTCGTACCCCGATCTCCAAGGCACTGCCCCCTTGGCCCTTCGGTACGATCCCGGCTCGACATCGGCCAGGATCTCCACGTCTAGTATTCGCCTTATCGCTATGGGTCTGCTAGTCCTGACTTCCCTCGATACGCTGCCGCTTACCCGTGCCCTTCTGCCCCAAGCCTCGCGCATGAGCTCTTCTTGCCCGGGTGTCAGGTAGCACCCCACCGCTTTGTCATGCACCGTGTCATAGAGATTGAACCTCAGCCCGGCCCTACTGCTCAGTGTCTGGACCCTGCCGGTAACCGCACCGATCGAGACCGTAGGCTCAGGCTGACAGAGTGGCTCCTCGCCGCCACGAAAAGTGTAGTCGGTCTCTGGAGTCTCAAAACGCACATACTCGACGGTCGCGGCAAGCTTCCTAATGCCTGCGGCTGCCTTCAGCAGGTTCGGGTCGGCTAGTGCAGCATCTCCATGCCGTGTCATCAAAGCCCCGAAGGATTCGTACTCCCCAACAATTCGCTCTACAGCGGCAATGTCGGAAGCTTCGCCACGAAGAGTCGCCAGGGCACTTCCCGGCTGCAGGTCCTCTACTACCCATGCGACGCCGGATCCCCTAGGAGTCAGGCACTCCATGAGGTTGCGGAACAAGGAGATACCCTGCGCCAGCTGCTCAATCTCGACGCGGCCACCGAGTTCGAATGTCACGGTAGTCTTGGCCACTTCCTCCTCCTGAGTCTCAATGGCCTGAGGTGCTCCTGTGGGCGACGCCGGGTGTCGGAGCGCACACCGCACTCTAACACATGAAGGCTGTCTGAGCACTATCAGGCCTTCACGTCAGAATGCGTTATTGGTACGCCATAAACAGACCCTATGGTAGGATAGCTATGCTGCCTTGACGCGCCTGTAGTTGGGTCTGGGGTGTCAGGAGCCGGGTCGATGGAACATGTTCAAAAGGGCTATTGCCGTGTATCTCGTCGTTACCGGATGCCACATCTGGCGCACCATTTCCCGCCAATGAGAGACCGAGAGAGCTAGGCCGCGATGCGTATCCGCCGGGAGCTGGAAGGGCTCGGACTGGAGGGCGGGGCGGCCGTCACCATCGGCGTCTTCGACGGCGTCCACCTCGGCCACCAAAGCCTCGTAACCCGCCTGAGGGATATCGCGGCACGCCGGGGGATTTCGTCCGTCGTCCTGACTTTCAGCAACCATCCTGCGTCTGTGCTCAGGGCCGGTTTCGAGCCCCGGTATCTCACCGTTCCCCACGAGCGCGTTCGGCTGCTCCGGGAGACGGGAGCAGACCTGGTCGTCCCGACGACCTTCGACGCGGCCCTCTCGCAGCTCAGCGCCAGGGCTTTCGCATCCCTGCTCCAGGACACCCTGGACATGAGGATGCTCGTGGCGGGCCCTGACTTTGCAATGGGCCGAAACAGGGAGGGCAGCGTAGCCGTCCTGGGAGAGATCGGAGCCGACCAGGGATTCGACGTGGAGGTCGTCGAGCCGCTGCTTGGCCCGGCAGGCGAGGCTGTCCGGAGCACAGCCGTGAGGGCGGCCGTGTCGTCCGGCGACATGGAACGGGCGGCAGCGATGCTGGGCCGCGACTACTCGATCACGGGCACGGTCGTGCACGGACACGGACGGGGAGGGCCCCTGGGCTTCCCGACCGCCAACCTCCAGATGCCCGAGGAGAGCCTCGCTCCCCGCGACGGCATCTACGCCGGCTGGATCGAGATCGACGGCTCGCGTCACATGGCCGCAGCCAGCATAGGAGAGCGCCCCACGTTTCCCGGAGCCGGGCACTCGATCGAGGCGTTCGTGATGGACTTCGACGGCGACCTCTACGGCCGTGAGCTGCGGCTGGAGCTGGTCCGTCGGCTGCGCGACGAGGAGAAGTTCGACAGCATCGAGCAGCTCCGCCTGCAGGTGGACAGGGACGTGGCCGCGACGAGGCGGCTGCTGCAGTCGAGCGCAGCGGCGGCGCACTCATGAGACACGGCAAGGAGCGCTGGCATGGACCCTGAATTGAGGCATCGCCTGCTGGAGAGAGGCGTCGCCGAGGTGATAGTCGAGTCGGAGCTGGTAGAGCTGCTGGACCGGGGCGAGCCGCTGAGGCTGAAGATGGGCTTCGACCCGAGCGCGCCGGACCTCCACCTGGGACACGCCGTCGGGCTGCGCAAGCTCAGGCAGCTCCAGGAGGTGGGTCACAACGTGGTCGTCATAGTGGGCGACTGGACTGCCCAGATCGGCGACCCAAGCGGCAAGTCGGCGACCCGCCCAATGCTCACCCAGGAGCAGGTGCTGAGCAACGCTGAGACGTACCTGGCCCAGTTCTTCAAGATCGTGGACAGGGACAGGACGGAAACGCGGCTCCAGAGCGACTGGTTCGGCAAGTTCGGCCTGGAAGACGTCATCAGGCTATCCAGCCGCTTCACCGTCGCCCAGTTCCTCGCGCGGGACGACTTCGCCAAGCGCTTCAAGGAGAACCAGCCCATCGCCATCACGGAGCTGCTCTACCCGCTCATGCAGGCCTACGACTCCATCGAGGTCGAGTCCGACATCGAGTTCGGGGGCACGGACCAGAAGTTCAACCTGCTTGTCGGGCGCGACCTCCAGCGGATGATGGGGCAGCGCCCCCAGCAGTGCCTCCTGGTCCCCATCCTGGTGGGCACGGACGGCGTGCGACGCATGGGCAAGAGCCTGGGCAACTTCATCGGGCTCGACGAGCCTCCGGAGGATATCTACGGCAAGGTGATGTCCCTGCCAGACGTGAGCGCCGAGATGCGCGAGATGGCGGACGAGGGCGGAGAGAAGGTCAGGTACACGGTCGTCGACTACTTCGACTACCTGACCGACGTCTCGTCCGAGGAGCTCGCGGAGATGCGGCGGGGCATGGAGACAGGCACCGTCAACCCGATGGAGCTGAAGAAGCGGCTTGCCCGCGAGCTAGTCTCCTGGCTGCACGACGACGAGGCCTCCCGCGACGCGGAGGCCCATTTCGAGCGGACCGTCCAGCGGCGCGAGCTGCCCGACGAGGTGCCTGAGTATGCGCTCCCGGCCGAGCTGGCGCAGGAGAGACTAAGCGATGTCATCGTCGCGGCGGGGCTGGCGTCCAGCTCCGGCGAGGCGCGCCGCCTCATCGACCAGGGCGCTGTCCGGGTCAACGACGAGCGGGTGGGCCGCAACGGGCCCGCGTCGTCCCTGGACTCGGGCGACATACTCAGGGTCGGCCGGCGGCGTGTCGTGAGAGTGAAGTGAAACGCCCCCAAGCCCCGTCATTCCGGAGGCGGCCTGGATCCAGCCCCAACGATCGAATGGAGGAGTGAGTTGAACCTGAGAATTCCTGGGCCCATTCCGGTGCCCGAAGACGTGCTCGAGGCGATGTCGGGCCAGATGATCAACCATCGAGGCCCGCAGTTCAAAGAGATGCTGTACCGCGTCAGCGACGGCATCCGCAGCGTCTTCGAGACCGACAACGACGTGTACATACTGACGGCCTCGGGCACCGGCGCTATGGAGGCGGCGGTCGTGAACACGCTGTCTCCCGGCGACAGGGTGCTGAACCTGTCCATCGGCTTCTTCGGCGACCGCTTCGGCGAGATCGCCCGCATCTATGGCGCCGAGGTGACCGAGCTCGCCTTTCCCTGGGGCCGTGCGGTGGACGTCGACGAAGTGCGCCAGGCCCTGGACGAAGCCCCCAGCATCCAGGCCGTACTAGTCACGCACAACGAGACCTCGACCGGCGTGGCCAACGACGTGGAGGCGGTCGCCGGCGTGGTCAAGGGCGAGTTCGACAAGCTCCTCCTGGTGGACGGCATCAGCAGCGTCTGCTCGGTGCCGCTCAAGACAGATGCGTGGGGCTGCGACGTGGTGGCCACCGCGTCGCAGAAGGGATGGATGCTGCCCCCCGGCCTTGCCTTCCTGAGCTTCAGCGACAAGGCGTGGGAGGCGTACGAGAGGTCGACGATGCCGAAGTACTACCTCGACGTCGGCCAGTACAGGAAGTACTACGAGAAGGGCCAGCCCCCGTACACGCCCGGCCTGTCCGCCTACTTCGCCCTGGATACGGCGCTGGCGAGGATCGCAGAGGAGGGGCTGGGCACCCTGTTCGAGCGCCACAAGACCATCGCGCAGATGACCCGGGACGGTGTGAAGGGCCTGGGCCTGGAGCTGTTCCCCGAGGAGTCCGTCGCGTCCGACACGGTCACCGCGGTGAAGGTCCCCGAGGGTACAACCGATTCCGCGCTGCTAGCCGCGCTCCGCGAGAAGCACGACATCGTGCTGGGTGGCGGCCAGGGGCCCGTGGAGGGCAAGATATTCCGCATCGGCCACATGGGCCGGGTGGAGCCATCCGAGATCCAGGACGTGCTCAACGCGCTGGCAGCCGAGCTGCCCGCACTCACCACCGGCGGCTAGGAAGTCCGGCCTACTCGGCTGCCGGAGCGGGACTGCCTATGAAGGGCCGCGGGGGCTGCTTCTCAGCGGTGGGGGGCTTGCCCAGGATCTCTTCGAGGTCCGGGGCGTCCGCCGTCTCGTGCTCCATCAGGTACTTGGCCAGCGCGACCAGCTTGTCGTTGTGCTCGACCAGCAGCGCCTTCGCCCTGTCGTAGGCCGTGTCGATGAGCGAGTGGACCTCGTCGTCGATCGTCTCGGCCACCTTGTCGCTGTAGTCCCGCTGCTCGGAGATCTCCCTGCCAAGGAACACCAGCTCCTCGCGCTTGCCGAAGGTGCGTGGGCCGAGCTTGTCGCTCATACCGTAGCGCGTGATCATGGTGCGGGCGATGTTCGTTGCCATCTCCAGGTCGTTGCCCGCCCCGGTCGTGATCTCGTCCTCGCCGAACGTCGTCTCCTCGGCTACGCGACCGCCGAGAGCCTCTGCCATCCTGTCCTTGAACTGGTTGAGGGACCACATGTGGCGGTCCTCTTCCGGCAGCGACCTCGTATGGCCTCCGGTGGCGCCCCTCGAGATGATCGTTACCTTGGCAATGGGGTCCGCGTGAGGCAGGAAGTGCCCGACCAGGGCATGCCCCGCCTCGTGGTAGGCGGTGATCTCCCTCTCTCGCACGCTTATGACCCGCGACTTCCGAGCCGGCCCGAGCATGACCCTGTCGATGGACTCGACGAAGTCGTCGAAGTCGATCTCGGTCTGCTGGCGGCGTGCCGCCAGGATCGCCGCCTCGTTGACGAGGTTGTTGAGATCCGCGCCGCTGAAACCGGGGGTGAGCTTGGCGATCCGCTCCAGGTCTATGCCCTCTGAGAGCGGCTTGCCCTTGCTGTGGACCTCCAGGATAGCCTCGCGGCCCTTGATGTCGGGATTGTCGAGGGTCACGCGCCTGTCGAACCTGCCTGGCCTCAGCAGGGCAGGGTCGAGGATGTCCGGCCGGTTGGTGGAGGAGAGCACGATGACGTTCGTGCTCGTATCGAACCCGTCCATCTCGACAAGTATCTGGTTGAGGGTCTGCTCCCTCTCGTCGTGTCCGCCGCCGAGCCCGGCGCCCCTGTGACGGCCCACCGCGTCTATCTCGTCGACGAAGACTATGCAGGGGGCATTGCGCCGGGCCTGTTCGAACAGGTCGCGGACACGCGAGGCGCCCACGCCCACGAACATCTCGACGAACTCGCTGCCGCTAATCGAGAAGAAGGGCACGCCCGCCTCGCCCGCGACGGCGCGTGCCAGGAGCGTCTTGCCCGTCCCGGGAGGCCCCACCAGCAGCACACCCTTGGGAATCCTGGCGCCGAGGCTCAGGAAGCGTTCCGGGTACTTGAGGAACTCGACTACCTCCTCGAGCTCCTCCTTGGCCTCGTCGGCTCCGGCCACGTCGGCGAAGCTCACGCTCGGCTGCTGGCCGACCAGCATACGCGCCCGGCTGCGCCCGAAGCTGAAGGTCTGGTTGGAGTTGCCCTGCGCCTGCCTCATGATGAACAGGAGCACGGCGCCGAAGAATATGAGCGGCAGGAAGTTGAGCAGGATGCCGAAGAGGCTGCCCAGCCCGCTCGAGCCCTTAACGACGACGGTCGGGTTGGACCCGTATGGATCGACCCCTGCGTCTGTCAGGAGCTCCATCAGGCTGGCCCCGCCCTCTTTGCGCGAAGTCAGCGTCTCCCCGCGCGTCGTGTAGGCGGTCAGCTTGTCCCCGCGTATCTCGATGGTGTCGATCTGACGCTGCTTGGCCATCGCGATGACCTCGCTGAGCGACCTCTCGTCAGACCCTCCCACGCTGGGGAACAGGGTGTAGAAGATTGCGATAACCGCAACGACTATCAGCAGGTAGATGAAGCCGTTACGCAGCCATTTGGTATTCATCTGGGGCCCTCCGAATCAACTGGTGCCCCAACGGCAGGTCGATGGAGGGAGTGGGGCTACCTGGTCATGATAACACGAATCAACTCAGTCCGCCCGTGCAATCGCTGCGGCTTCGCCGAACCGTCCGCACATTGTGTACTACGTAGGCCGGTCGCTTTCGGTTGCGGTGCTCATCTATCCGAGTCTTGCCAGGCTGGTCTCGGGCACCACAACCAGCAGTACGACGACCAGCAGGGACAGCCCGATCGCCATCGACAGCGAGCCGTACTTGGCCGTGGCCCTGTCCTTCGACGAGTTGAACACGTCTATCAGCAGTGCGCCCACCGCGAAGAGCACGCCCGCCACCAGGCTGGTGAAGAAGTACTCGAACCCGAACAGCGGCGCAAGGTAGAGGGACCCTATGGTCAGGTCTATGAGGCTCGACATCAGGGTCATCATGCTGATGGCTCCGCCGTAGAAGGCAAAGAACCTCAGCCACACGGGCAGGATGATGCCGAGTAAGAGAGGGAGCGCCAGGCCGTATCCGAAGCCCAGAATCGTCCACGCCATCACACTCCTGGGCCCCCGCTTGGGATAGGGAGTGAAGGAGAACGTGGGCAACCCCCCGTACATCCAGTACGCAAGGGGCGCCGTCAGGAGCGCTCCCGAGAGTCCCCCCGCGCTGGCGAAGAACAGCGACGCCCCGATGCTCATGTGCTCCGGGACGTCCGGGAACTGCGCCCTGGACAGGAAGTTCACCAGGATGGCGCACCCGCCTATGGTCGCGCCGTACACCGCCATGCAGGCTGCGAAGCGAATGCGCTCCCAGTCCTGCACCCGGCGCCGGCCCTGTGTCTGTCCCTGCGTCAAGGTGGTCGTACTCATCCCTGTGTCTCCCTAGAGGCGCGGGAGGTCCTCGTCAGGCACGTCCTCCCAGTCTCTGCTCTCTTGCCCGTCGCCGGCGAGAGGAGTAGCCAGTGCGCCCACGGGCTCCAGGTGGCCTCCTTCATCGAGGCCCAGCCGTTCGCGTCCCTCCTCGGAAATGTCGAACCGCGCGGGGATCAGCCTGCCGATGATGACGTTCTCCTTCAGACCCCGCAGGTTGTCTACGGCGCCGTTGATCGCCGACTCCGTCAGCACCCGCGTCGTCTCCTGGAAGGATGCCGCCGCCAGGAAGCTGTCCATGTTGAGGGAGGCCCTGGTGATACCGAGGAGCACCGGGCTCGCCGTGGCGGGCTCGCCGCCCTCCGCAAGCACCGAGGCGTTGGTCTCTTCGTACTCCTCCCTGCCCTCGTACTCGCCCGGCAGGTAGTCGGTGTCGCCGGGGGAGTCGATGCTCACCTTGCGCATCATCTGCCGCACGACGACCTCAATGTGCTTGTCGTGGATGGTCACTCCCTGGGAGCGGTAGACCTTCTGGACCTCGCCGATGAGGTACCGCTGGACAGACTCCCTGCCGAGTATCCTGAGTATCTGCTGCGGGCTCTTGGGGCCTGCGGTCAGGGCGTCTCCGGCCGTGACCCGGTCGCCGTCCGAGACCGTAATGGTCGCGGCCGCGGACACCGGGTACTCCCGCTCCTCCTTTTCAGTCCACGATATGGTGATCGATCCGTCCTCGACGTGCGCCGTGCCGGCCACCCTGGCCGTCAGCTCCGACGCCTTTACGGCGATCGCCTCTCCGTCCTCAGCCTTTTCCTCGTCCATCTCTGCAAGACGGTCGCCGATGTTCACAGTGTCGCCGTCATGGAAGAGCGGCTTGTGGCCCTCGGGCAGTACGTACTCGTCGCTGTACTCCTCCTCCGTCTCGACGATCACGCTGCGCCGGGCAATGCGCCCCTCCGCGTCCGTCTCCTCGACGATGCTCGCGGCGCCGTCGATCTCCGACAACACCGCCTCTCCCTTGGGCGAGCGCGCCTCGAACAGCTCGACTACCCTGGGAAGACCGCTCGTGATGTCCTCGCCCGCAATGCCGCCGGTATGGAAGGTCCGCATCGTGAGCTGTGTGCCCGGCTCGCCGATGCTCTGGGCCGCGATGATGCCCACGGCCTCGCCCTGCATCACCTGGGCCCCCGTCGCCAGGGAGTAGCCGTAGCACTTCTTGCACAGGCCGCGGTCCGCCTCGCAGGCGAGCGGGGACCGGACCAGTGCTCCCTTCACGTCCGTGTCGGCGATTCTGATCGCCAGCGCCTCGTCCATGGCGTCGCCCGCGTCGGCAATTATCTCGCCGGTATCGGGGTCTGCGATGGGTTCGGCCAGGGTGCGGCTCTTCAGCCTGTCGGCGAACGGCGTGGCGAGGGGGTCGTTGGCCTCGTTCTCCACCCAGAATCCTATCGCGGCGCCGCAGTCGTCGACCGTGATCGTAACCTCCTGCGCCACGTCGATCAGCCTGCGCGTCAGGTAGCCGCTGTCGGCAGTCCTGAGGGCCGTGTCGGACAGTCCCTTCCGCGAGCCGTGCGTCGATATGAAGTACTCGAGGACGCTCAGCCCCTCCCTGAAGCTCGACTTGATCGGCCTGTCGATGATGTGGCCCTTCGAGCTGGCCATCAGCCCCCTCATCCCCGCCATCTGCTTGATCTGGGCGATGTTGCCCTTGGCGCCGGAGACGGCCATCAGGTAGATGCCGCCGTAGTTCTCCATGTTGTCTTCGATGACCTTCGTGAGGTCGTCGTTCGCCCTCGTCCAGATCTCCACCGTGTTGCGGTGCCGCTCCTCCTCGGTGATGAGGCCGTCCAGGTACTGGTCCTCCAGCTCCGAGACGTCGTTCTCAGCCCCCAGGACGATCTCGTCCTTCTTGTGGGGCACCTCTATGTCGTTGATCGCTATGGTCGTGCCGGACTTCGAGGCGTACTGGAAGCCCAGGTTCTTGATCCCGTCGAGCACCTGCAGCGTCTCCTCGTTCCCGAAGGACTGGAAGCACTCGGCCGTGATCTCCTTGAGCGAGTCCTTGCCCTGTTCCTCGTTCCTGAACGCCATGCCGTCAGGCAGCACGTCGTTGAAGATGATCCGTCCCACCGTGGTGTCGATCAACCCCGAGCCGTTGTCGCCGCCGGAGTGGCGGACCTTGACGCTGGCTCGAAGATCGACGCTGCCCATCTCATAGGCGAGCCGGGCGTCGTCGAAGCTCGCGAACTTCCGTCCCTCGCCCCGCGCACCCTCCTGGACCATGGTGAGGTAGTAGCAGCCGAACGCGATGTCAAGCGTCGGCGCGACTATGGGCTCGCCCGAGCTGGGGGACAGCATGTTGTAGGAGCTCAGCATCACCTTCTTGGCTTCCTGGACGGCTCCCTTAGAGAGCGGCACGTGTACCGCCATCTGGTCCCCGTCGAAGTCGGCGTTGAAGGCCAGGCAGACGAGGGGATGTACGCGTATGGCTCCCCCGTCTACCAGGATGGGTTGGAATGCCTGGATTCCCAGCCGGTGAAGGGTGGGCGCCCTGTTCAGGAGCACGGGGCGCTCCTTGACGATGTCCTCCAGGATGTCCCACACCTCGGGCCTGGCGCTCTCCGCGAGCCTCTTGGCGCTCTTGATGTTGTGGGCGTAGCCGTTTATGACCAGCCTGTTCATCACGAAGGGCTTGAACAGCTCCAGCGCCATCCGTCTGGGCAGGCCGCACTGGTGAAGCTCCAGGTTGGGGCCGACGGTGATCACCGAGCGGCCGCTGTAGTCGACCCTCTTGCCGAGGAGGTTCTGCCGGAAGCGGCCCTGCTTGCCCCTCAGCAGGTCGGACAGGGACTTGAGCTTGTGATTGTGGCTGCCTGAAACGGGCCTGCCGCGGCGGCCGTTGTCGATGAGCGCGTCGACGGCCTCCTGCAGCATCCGCTTCTCGTTGCGGACGATGATCTCCGGCGCCTGCAGCTCGATGAGCCGCTTGAGCCTGTTGTTCCGGTTGATTACGCGCCGGTAGAGATCGTTCAGGTCGCTGGTGGCGAAGCGTCCGCCGTCCAGCTGCACCATGGGGCGCAGCTCGGGGGGCAGCACGGGAAGTATCGTCAGGATCATCCACTCGGGCTTGTTGCCGCTGTCCCGCAGAGCGTCGACCAGCCGGAGGGTCTTTATCGCCTTCTTGCGGCGCTGGCCGGAGGTCGACCGGATATCGCGCTGGAGCCCGTCTCTCTTCGCCTCCAGGTCCAGGTCCTGCAGGACCTTCAGGACAGCCTCGGCGCCCATGTCGGCCTTGCAGACTTCTCCCAGCTTGAAGGCATCGAAGCTCTCCCTGAGCTCCCTGTACCGGCCCTCTGTGAGCAGCAGGCCGACGCGCAGCTCCTCCAGGTCGTCTATCACCTTCTCGATCCTGTCCTGGACCTCCTCCTTCGCCCTCTCGAACTTCAGGCGAAGCCCGCTGACCTGTGCAGACTCCTTGTCGGACCCGGACTCCTCGGAGTCGCCCTTCCCGGCGGCCTGGTCCCCTTCGGCCTGGTTGGCCTCTTCGGCCAGGAGCTCCTGGACCTTCTCTTCGAGCTCGGAATCCAGGCGCGCCTGGTCCGTCTCGAGCTTGCCCTCCAGCTCCTCGATGGCGGCGCGCTGCAGCTTCTCATCTACCTCGGTGACGAGGTACTGGGCAAAGTAGAGTACGCGCTCCAGGTTTCGGGGGGACAGGTCGAGCAGCAATCCCAGCCTGCTTGGAATCCCCTTGGACATCCAGATGTGGGCGACGGGGGCGGCCAGCTTGATGTGGCCCATCCGCTCCCTGCGGACCTTCGCGCGCGCCACCTCGACGCCGCAGCGGTCGCACTTGACGCCCTTGTACCTGATCTTCTTGTACTTGCCGCAGTAGCACTCCCAGTCCTTCGTGGGGCCGAAGATCCGCTCGCAGAAGAGCCCGTCCTTTTCGGGACGCAGGGTCCGGTAGTTGATGGTCTCCGGCTTCGTCACCTCGCCATAGGACCAGCCGGTCTGCCTCGCCTCGTTCCAGATCTGGTCTGGGGAAGCCAGCGAAATCCGCACCGCATTGAAATCATCGCCGCTCTGGACCATATTTCTGCTTTACCCCCTTGCTGCAAGGGGTCGCCCTTCGGGCGCCCCACTCGTGTCGCGTCGCTAGGTAAACGGTGGCTAGGACTCTTCGTCCCCGGTCTCGGGCTCGCCTTCTTCCTCTGGAGCCGCTTCAGGAGCGGTTTCCGGGGCCGCTCCTGAAGCAACGGGGACTGACTCGGAAGCGCCGTCCTCGACGCCGATGGGGTCGATGAGCTCCAGGGTCGGCTCGCCGGCCAGCATCCCAGGGTCGCCCTCCAGCGCTGCCTGCTCAGGGAAGTCGGCCATCAGCTCTACCGACAGGCCGAGGCTCTGCAGCTCCTTCAGCAGGACGTGGAACGACTCCGGTATGCCCGGCTGCTCCAGGTCCTCGCCCTTGACTATGGCTTCGTAGGTCTTCACGCGGCCCAGGACGTCGTCGGACTTGACGGTGAGCATCTCCTGCAGGTTGTAGGCCGCGCTGTATGCCTCCAGGGCCCACACCTCCATCTCTCCGAAACGCTGGCCGCCGAACTGGGCCTTGCCCCCCAAGGGCTGCTGCGTTATCAGCGAGTAGGGGCCGGTCGAGCGCGCGTGTATCTTGTCCTCGACCAGGTGGATCAGCTTCATCATGTAGATGTACCCGACCGCGACGGGCTGGTCGAACGGCTCGCCGGTGCGGCCGTCGTACAGGATGGACTTACCCAGGATGGGCGCGGCGACGAACTCTTCCCTGTTCAGCCGCAGCGCCTCTTCTCTCATCTCTTCCACGGTCATCCCGGTGACGTCCCGCTTCATCTCCTCTTGGAACCATATCTCCAGGCAGGCCTTGCGCGCTTCGCCCTGCTGTGGGTTGGTGATGATCTTGTCGAAGCTGTAACCGCGCTCCTCGATCCACTCCCGCACCATGCCCAGGTCTATCTGGGACGTGCCGTTGCCGTCCAGCGCCTGCGAGCTTACCGCGCCCGAGCTCTGGATGATCCATGCCTGGCCGAGTGCGTCTTCGATCGCTACGTCCGGGGCCCCGTCGAATACCGGCGTCACGGCCCGGAAACCCAGTGAGTGGGCAGCCTGGCCCAGGTGGGTCTCCAGCACCTGGCCGAGGTTCATCCGGTTGGGAACCCCGATGGGGTTGAGGATGATGTCGACCGGGGTGCCGTCCGGCAGGAACGGGAGGTCTTCCTCTGGCAGTATCTGGGAGATGACGCCCTTGTTGCCGTGCCGACCGGCCATCTTGTCTCCCGCTGCTATCTTGCGCGTCTGGGCGACCCACAGCCGCACCATCGTGTTGACGCCCGGAGAGAGCTCGTCGCCGTTCTCCTTGCTGAACACCTTGACGTCGATTACCTTCCCGCGCTCGCCGTGGGGCACGCGCAGGGAGGTGTCCCGCACGTCCCGGGCCTTCTCGCCGAAGATGGCCCTGAGCAGCTTCTCCTCGGCGCTGAGCTCGGTCTCGCCCTTGGGGGTGATCTTGCCCACGAGAATGTCGCCGGGGCCGATCTCCGCGCCTATGCGGATGATTCCCTCTTCGTCCAGGTTGCGGAGGCTCTCCTCGCCCACGTTCGGGATGTCCCGGGTCACCTCCTCGGGTCCGAGCTTCGTGTCTCTCGCCTCCACCTCGTGCTTCTCGATGTGGATGGAGGTGAACCGGTCGTCCTTGACCAGCCGCTCGCTGATTACGATCGCGTCCTCGAAGTTGTAGCCTTCCCAGCTCATGAAGGCGACCAGCACGTTCTGGCCCAGGGCCAGCTCGCCCTGTGCCGTCGACGAGCTGTCTGCCAGGAACTGGCCCTGCTCCACGATGTCCCCAACGTCCACCATCGGGCGCTGGTTGATGCACGTCCCCTGGTTGCTCCGAACGAATCGCCTGAGACGGTGCTCGTGGGCATCGCCGGTCTCGTCGGTCACGACGATCCGCTCCCCGGAAGCCTCTGTAACGACCCCGGAGGCCTTGGAGAGCACCACTTGCCCGCTGTCCCTTGCGACGCGGCCCTCCAGGCCCGTGCCCACCAGCGGAGGCTCCGGGCGAAGCAGCGGCACCGCCTGCCTCTGCATGTTCGAGCCCATCAGTGCCCGGTTGGCGTCGTCGTGCTCCAGGAACGGGATCAGGGCCGTCGACACGCTGACCAGCTGCATGGGCGAAACGTCCATGAAGCCGATGTTTTCCGGAGGCTCGGACGACACGCCGTCTCCTATTCGCGTCTCCACCCTGTCGCCGACGAACTGGCCGGCCTCGTCGAGCGGGGCGGTCGCCTGGGCTATGTGTATCTCTTCCTCGTCGGCCGCCGTCATGTAGACGATGTCCTCGACGCTGTCGGTGACGTACGGCTTGACGGAAATCTCCTGCTCGGGCAGGGCATCAATCTGGGTGCGCAGGCCCTTGGAGATCGTGCCTCCTGCCCTCACGACCGTCCGCGTGCCGCCCATCACGTCCTCGGCCACGGTCCGACCGAGCAGCGCCGGGTCATTGCTCGAAACGGTCTCCTCACCGTCGCCGTCTGCGGACTCGACGGTTATCTGCTGCTCCGGCAGCTTTGTTATGCGGGGGAGGGTCGCTTCGGTAACGACGCGGCCCGCCTTGATGACCGTCCGCGTGCCCCCGGCCACGTCCTCCGTAACGGTGTGGCCCAGCAGCCCGGGGTCCTTGCTGGAGATGCTGGTCTTGACGCGGCGGTAGGGCGTCTGAAGGAAGCCGTACTCGTTCGTCTTGGCATATGTGGCCATGGAGCCGAGCAGGCCGATGTTCGGGCCCTCCGGCGTTTCGATGGGGCAGATGCGCCCGTAGTGAGAGTGGTGCACGTCCCGGACGTCGAAGCCGGCGCGCTCCCGCGACAGGCCGCCGGGACCGAGCGCGGACAGTCTGCGCTTGTGGGTGAGCTCGTCCAGGGGGTTCGTCTGCTGCATGAACTGCGACAGCTGCGAGCCCCCGAAGAACTCCCTGACAGCCGCCACCACGGGACGGACGTTGATCAGCGCCGCCGGAGTCGTCTCCGACGGGTCCATCTGCGTGGTCATCCGCTCCTTGATGACGCGCTCCATCCGCAGCAGGCCCACGCGGACCTGCTTCTGGATCAACTCCCCCACCGACCGGACCCGCCTGTTGCCCAGGTGGTCTATGTCGTCCCCCTTCTGCGCCCCGTTGTTGATCTCGATCATCGTGCGGATGAGGCTGATGATGTCGTTGTTCGACAGGGTGCGGTCCTCAGGGTCCGTATCCAGGCCGAGACGGGTGTTGACCTTGTAGCGCCCTACGCGCCCCAGGTCGTACCTCCGCTTGTTGAAGAAGAGGTCGTCCAGGAGCTTCTTCGCGTTGTCTATGCTGGGGGGCTCTCCGGGCCTCAGCCTCCGGTAGAACTCCAGCATCGCCTCCTCGTGGGAGTCGACGCGAACGTCCTTTTCGATGGTCGTCTGGATGTACTGATGCTCGGGATCGTCGTCCACGTCGCTGAATAGCTCGAGGATCTGTTCGTCGGTCACGTAGCCCAACGCCCTGAGGAGCATCGCTGCCGGGCTCTTGCGCTTCCGGTCGACCTTGACGGAGATGATGTCCTTGTTGCTGGTCTCGAACTCCATCCACGCGCCGTTGTTCGGGATCATCTTCGCCGAGGCGAGCTGCCGGCCCGTGTTGGCGTCCGTGGTAGTGGTGAAGTAGGCCCCCGGGGACCTGACGAGCTGGCTCACGACGACCCTCTCGGCCCCGTTGATGATGAACGTGCCCGTGCTGGTCATGATCGGGATGTCGCCGATGAACAGGTCCTGGAACTTCCGCTCACCCTGGGCCGGTCCCGGCGCCCGGTTGACCAGCTCCACCCTGACCTTGAGGGCTGCCGAGAACGTGGTCTCGTTCTCCCGGCAATCCTCCTCGGTGGCCGCGGGCTCGTCGAAGGTGTGGTTCAGGAAGTTCAGCTCGAAGCGGCCGCCCGGGTAGTCCTCCATCGGGGAGATCTCCTCGAACAGCTCCTTCAGGCCCTCTGTCTTGAACCAGTTAAAGGAGTCGATCTGTGCCTGGATGAGGTTCGGCACCTCCAGCACAGTCGGCGTCCTCGAATAGACCCGCCGCCCGTTTGAGCTGCCGTTCGCTGACTTCAATGAAGGAAAGACCATACCCTTTCACGCTCCTGTGGGGAGAATAGAAGAACGCACCCGTGCCCGCGCTTCGCGGGCTACCGGACGAAATGACGGGAAAGTTGGCAGAGGTGTACCAAGGTGGGGGTAAAGCAGAAAAATCCCAGCGGTCGCAGAGGGCGCATCCTCACAAGCCTAACTTAGCACACAAAACACAAGCCGTCAACCCCAAATCCGGCCAAATTCGCCACATACATGGCGGGCGCCGTATCTATCGCGCGTCACCCTGTAGAACCTGCCCCGTACTCGACACGAGTGGCGGGATTGAACCCCGCCCTCGCCTTGCGCAGGGGCCAGCGTAGCAGTCTGCGGAGCCGGACTAGCAGGAATCTCCCGCGGGCTCGGAGATGTCCACGAACCGCACCGGGGCCCCGATCTCCAGGCCGAGCCTCCGGCTCATGCCCGCCGCTATCTCAAGCACGTGGGCCGCCTCTACTGCCGGGTTGGCCCGGGGTATCTCGGAGTCCGGCGCGCCGGATCGGGGCGGCTGGAGGTCGTGGGTGATGTCGCCCACCGTGCAGTCCGGAGCTATCCAGACGATGTCGATCGCGAACAACATGTCCTTCATCCAGAACTGGTAGGGCCGGCCGGTCTCGTATAGGAACAGCATCCCCGACCCGGCTGCCAGCCCCTCGCGTCCCGAGAGCCCCAGTCGCTTCTCCTCCGACGTCGACGCTACGTCGACAGTGAACACCGTCCTGTCTACCACCACCTGCGGGCCCGTGGGCACGGTCGGAGGCGCCAGCGGGGCGCTGGACCCCGGAGTCGGAGTCGGCGACGGCGAAGCAACCGCCGCCGCCGTCCCAATCGGGGAAGGCGAAGCGTCAGCAGCAGGCGCCCCACTAGGCGAGGGGGCCGGTGTGGGTGTCGGGGGAACGGTGACTGAGGGCAGGGCCGGGGGTAGCACCGCCGAAATCGCCGTAGACGTCGCGGCAAGGTCGGACAGGGTGAACGGCGTCGATGTCGCAGCGGGCCGTTCGACCTGGGCCATACTCGCGATCGGCGTCGGCGCGGGCGCCTGGGTCGGTCTCGCGGTGGGCGAGGCCGTCGGTGCCTGGGTGGGGGATGCCACGGGAGCCGCAGTCGGCGCGTCTGCCGGCGCGGCAACCGCTCCCTCGGTTGCGGTCGGGGCCGGACCGGGCCGGCTGCCCGGACCCCAGCAGACGGCCACGGAGATCAGGAGCGCGGCGGCCAGGGCGATGGCAAGCCGTATTGCCGTGCTCGTCCTCATGCCAGCTCCACGGACGTTGCGCCGCTGCCGCCGTTCATGGGGGTCTCCGAGCTGAACGACTTGACCAGGGGGTGGCGCTCCAGGAGCTCGCGGACAACCTGCCTCAGCACGCCGGTCCCCTTGCCATGGATGATCCGGACCGATCGCAGACCGTCCCGCATCGCCCTGTCCAGGAACTCGTCCGCCCGTATCGACGCGTCCCCCGCCTGCATACCCCTCAGGTCGAGCTCCATCGTGCCGAGCACGGGGCCCAGGTCCAGCCCGACACCGGCCGGCTGCTCGACTGCGGCTTCGGGCTCCTCCGCGTGGGTGAGCCGGCCCAGGTCGACCCTCAGCCGCACGTTCCCGACCGAGACCTCGGCCTCCTCTCCACGCTCGTCGACGGACTCCACAACGCCCTGCACGCTCATCCCCCGCACGTCGACAAAGTCTCCCTTCGCCACGGGCTGCCCTGCGCGCTGCGGACGCCGGTCCGCGGTCGCCGCTTCCACCTTCGCCATCTCCTCCTTCGTCGCGGCAAGCGCCTCGGCCGCCCTGTCGACGGCGGGTTCGAGCGGCTCGCCCGGGGGCGCGGACCATGAGAGCGCGGCCTGTGCCCGCTTGATTCCCCGCCGTGCTTCCTCGTACTCGAACTCTATGCTCCTGCGGGCCTCGGCGAGCAGTGCGGCGCGCGATGCCTCGATCTCCTCGAGCCTGGACTCCAGCTTTCGCCGTGAGGCCTCGGCCTCCGCGTGGGCCGTGTCCGCCTCCTCGATGCGCTCCTTCAGGTTTCGCCGCGATGCCTGGAGCTCGAGCAGCCAGTCCTCGAAGAGCACGTGCTGCGGCTCCATGAGCGACCGGGCGTCGTCGAGAATATCCCCCGGCATCCCGACCTGCTCGGCCACGGCGATCGCATAGCTCCTGCCCGGGACGCCGGGGGTGATGTGGTAGGTCGGGCGGAGCGTGACCGGGTCCAGCTCCACGCTTGCGTTGCTCATGCCGGGCGCGGTCTCGGCATGGACCGCGACGCTCCTGTGATGGGTAGTGGCGATGGACCACGCGCCCATGGATGCGATGCGGTTCAGGACCGCCTTGGCGATAGCCGAGCCCTCGTCAGGGTCGGTGCTCGCCCCCAGCTCGTCGAGGAGCACGAGGGAACGGGCTGTGGCGTTGCTGAGGACCGCGGCAAGGTTGCGCACGTGGGAGCCGAAGCTGGACGCGGACTGCTGGATGTCCTGCATATCGCCGATGTCCGCGAAGACCCCGTCGAACACGGGAAGAGCGCTCTCGGCGCCGGCCGGGACGGGCAGGCCGCACTGGTGCATGACCGCCAGCAGCCCCACCGTCTTGAGGGCGGCGGTCTTGCCCCCCATGTTCGGCCCCGTTATCACCAACCCGGTCCACCCCGGACCCACGCGCAGGTTCACGGGCACGGCCTCTCCGCCCAGCAGGGGGTGCCTCGCCTGTACCAGCCGGATCGCGTCCCCACCGTCGGACACCGTCAGGGCAGTGGAGTCGCGCCGGGCGCCGTACCTGGCCCGCGCCATGATGAAGTCCAGCCGGGTGGCGGCCTCGACTCCGGCATCTATCTCATCCGTCGATTCGCCAACGTCTCCCGAAAGCTCCCACAGCACGCGCTCCGTCTCCCGCTCCTCCTCCAACACAAGCTCGCGCCAGCGGTTGCCGATCTCCACGGTGGCGAATGGCTCGACGAAGAGCGTGGCCCCCGTGTTCGACGCGCCGTGCACGACCCCGGGCACCCTGTGACGGTGGCTCGCCTTCACCTGCACGACGAGCCTGTCGGAGCGCACCGAAACCACGCTGTCCTGCAGGGCGCCGGCCCCTTCCTGCGAAACGATAAGGCGCGACAGCGCCCCTGCGGTGCTGTCGTACGCCTGCCTGACGCTGCGGCGCAGCGAGCCGAGGCCGGGCGACGCGCCGTCCAGCACCTCGCCCATGGGCCCGATGCTGCCGCGTATCCGCCGGCGCAGGTCCGACAGGTCCGAGATGCCCGAGGCAATACCCGCCAGGATGGGCGCGGACTCGCGCACCTCCTGCACCTTCGCCCGGGCCCGCTGCTGCACGTCCAGCATCTCGGCGACCGCTAGCAGCTCGTGGCCGGTTAGCAGGCCGCCCTTGGCGGCGCGGGCCGTAGACGCCGACACGTCGTCGACAGACCGTAGCTCGATGTCGTTCCCATCCAGGACCAGCGCCGCGGCCTCGGCCGTCTCCTCGTGAAGCCGCGCGATCTCGTCGGGATCGTACGACGGCGCCAGCGAGAGGGCCATCGCTCCGGCGCGCGGGAAGGTCGTCTCCGAGGCGAGATGCCTCCGGACCTCCGGAAAGTCGAGCAGGTCCAGCGCATCGTCCAGGAGACGGCCTCTCTCGGTCTCGGACCCCTTGTCCTGTTCCGCCTGCACGGTCCGAGCAATCCTCCAACCGGTTTTCCATAGGAATTGTACCAGTTGGCGCTACGCGAGCATCAGCAGAAGCCCGGCGCCCACGCGGCCCGTGATATTATGTTCCTCAGGCTATTCTCACCCCCATCCACCAGCGATGCCCAAGCGAATAACTGTAACCGTCCCTGCTACCACTGCGAACCTGGGCCCAGGCTTCGACTGCCTGGGTATGGCGCTCGACGTCTGGAACACCATCACGTTCACTACCGGTGAGTCCGGGTTCAGTATCGCAGGGCAGGGCTCGGACGACCTCCCGGCGGGGCAGGGCAATTTCATCATCGATGCCTTTTCCGTCCCCTTCGCGAAGGTGGGGAAGCCTGTTGCCGAGGTCGGAATCATCTGCCAGAACAGGATCCCTGTCGGCAGGGGGCTTGGGAGCAGTTCCGCTGCGGTGGTCGCAGGAGTGATGGCGGGCAACGAGCTGTGCGGCAGCCCTTTCGACCAGGAGGATCTGCTCTCCATGGCCGCCGACGTCGAGGGCCACCCGGACAATGTGGCCTCGGCCATCCTGGGCGGCCTGCAGATCGTCGTAAACGGCAGCGACGGGATAGTCGCGTCGTCCGTTCCCCTGCCGAAGGGGCTCGACGCCGTGCTGTTCGTGCCCGACCAGCCGGTGATAACGGAGGAGGCGCGCTCCCTGCTGCCCCGCCAGATCGACAGGGACGATGCCGTGTTCAACATCGGCAGGGTCGGGCTGCTCGTCAACGCCCTGGCCACCGGCGACGTGTCCCTGCTGCGCACGGCCACGGAGGACCGCCTCCACCAGCAGGCCAGGGAAAAGGTGTTCCCCGCCATGAAGAACATCCTCAGGGCCGCCCTGGACGCTGGGGCCCTGGGCGCGTTCCTCTCGGGATCGGGGTCGTCCGTGCTCGCTTTCGCTGACAGCCGCAGGATGACCATCGGGTACGAGATGGCTGAGGCCGCCTCCAAGTCCGGGGTGGCTGGGGAGTTCAGGGTTACACGGCCCTCGCCCCATGGGGCATGCCTGTACGTGGAAGACGGGTAAAGACACCCCTTGCCGATAGTGGTCCAGAAATACGGCGGCAGCTCCCTGGCCGACGCCGACGCGATCCGCAGCGTGGCGCGCCGCATCGCCCGTGCAAGCTCGAACGGCGACCGGATCGTCGCCGTCGTCTCGGCGATGGGCGACACCACGGACAGGCTCATCAGGAGGGCCGAGGAAGTGGCCTGCCCGGGACGCCCGAACACCCGGGAGCTCGACGCCCTCCTCGCCACCGGAGAGCTGGAGAGCAGCACACTGATGACCATGGCGCTCCACTCACTTGGGCGCGGCGCCATATCCCTCAGCGGGGCGCAGGCCGGGATCCGCACCGACTCCCGCCATCGTCGGGCGCGCATTGCGGTGGTGGAGCCGGAGCGCATCACCCGTGAGCTCGAGTCGGGCAAGATCGTGATCGTCGCCGGGTTCCAGGGCGTCACCGACGACCTCGACGTCACGACCCTGGAGAGGGGCGGCTCCGACACGACGGCCGTCGCCATCGCCGCAGGCCTCGGCGCAGCCAGGTGCGAGATATACACCGACGTGGACGGCATCTACACCGCAAACCCCCGCATCGTTCCCGGGGCCCGGAGGCTCGACGAGATCGGCTTCGAGGAGATGCTGGAGCTGGCGAGCTATGGAGCCAAGTTCCCGCCCCAGGCCATCGAGATGGCCCTCGTATATGACGTGCCCATACTGGTCGCCTCAAGCTTCCGGGAAGGCCCGGGCACGATGATCCACAAGGAGTCGAACGTGAGCACCAGAGTCGGCCAGATCAGGAACAGGGTCAGGGCTATCGCGACCGACGATAATGTCGGCAGGATCACCGCGCGTGGGCTGACGGACCGCGTCGGCCTCCAGGCGGAGATATTCGGCCCCCTCGCAGATGCCGACATCAGCGTCGACGTAATAGTCCAGAACACGGGCGCCGACGGGGGCACGGACCTCTCGTTCACAGTCGAACGCACCGACCTGGACGCGGCAATGGATGTCGCCGGGCCCGTGTGCAGGGAGCTGGGCGCATCCCAGGTCGCGGCCTCGTCGGAGCTCGCGAAGGTGACGGTGGTGGGCACCGGCATGCAGAACATGCCGGGCTACGCATCCAGGATGTTCCGCGCCCTGGCCGATGAGGGCATCGCGATCGAGCTCATATCCACCTCGGAGATACGCATCACATGCGTGATCGGCGAGGAGAGGATGGAGGACGCGGCCCGTGCCCTCCACCTCGCCTTCGAGCTGGAGAGCGCGGAGTAGCCGCCATTTCCCAGGACAAGCCCTACCTCTCCATGGTCGTGCCCGCCTACAACGAAGAGGCGCGCATTGGCCGTACGCTGGAACGGATCGCAGACTACCTGTGCGGGCGCTCGTTCACCTGGGAGGTGCTGGTGGTCGACGATGGCAGCGCCGACCGGACCCGGGAGATCGTGGAACAGGCCGGACGCCGCGTACCCGGCATCCGGGTGCTCCCCGTTGCCCACGGCGGGAAGGGCTGGGCCGTCAGGCAGGGCATGCTCGCGGCCAGGGGCCGGCTCAGGTTCATGGCGGACGCCGACCTCGCCATGCCCATCGATCAGCTCGAAGGCTTCCTCGACAGGGCCGAAGAGGGCTACGACGTGATGATCGCGTCCCGCGAAGCCCCCGGGGCAAGACGCTTCAACGAGCCTCAAATGAGACACGTGATGGGCAGGGTATTCAACTGGGTGGTGAGGCTTCTCGCCGTACGCGGTCTACAGGACACCCAGTGCGGGTTCAAGTGCCTCACCGCGGACGCGGCCGGCACGCTGTTCCCCGTCATGACTGTCGACGGCCTCGGGTTCGACGTCGAGCTCCTGTACGTGGCGAAGAAGCGGGGGCTGTCGGTCGTCGAGGTCCCCATACAGTGGCACTACCAGCCCCGGAGCAAGGTCCGGCCCTTCCGAGATTCGGTGCTGGCGCTGAACGACATCATGAGAATCAGGCTGCGAAGCCTCGCGGGGAAGTATGATTCCTGACCGCCACGAGCCCATGGCAGCAGTCCTGTTTCCATGCCGAAACTGCCTTGCGTCCATGCCCGAGGTTGGCTAGAATCCCGCCAAATCTGGAGTCGGAATGTCTTTGCAAACTCACGAGACGGATAGACAGGGATTTAGAAGAGACTTGGCCAAGAAGGCCGTCGCCCTCGCGATGGAGTCCCGCTGGGCCGACGCAGTGAACGCCAACCGGGCCATCCTCGCAGCGTTCCCCAACGACGTCGAAGCGTATAACCGTATGGGCAAGGCGCTGACGGAGGTCGGCAGGGTCGCCGAGGCCCGGTCGGCCTTTGGGCGCGTCCTCGAGCTCTCCCCCCACAACCCCATCGCCAGGAGGAACCTCGACCGGCTGGGGAAGCTCGCGGACGGCGACCCAGGCCCGCCGGCGGGCGTGAGCGAGTCGCGCCGCGTGTTCATCGAGGAGAGCGGAAAGTCGGGAGCCACTCCCCTGATAGACCTGGGCCGGGCGTCCGACCTGTTGAAGGAGGCGCCCGGGCACCCGGTGACGCTCAGGGTCGAAGGCAGGTCGCTAAGGGCCTACGGCATTGGGGACAGCTACCTGGGGCAGGTGGAACCGCGCCTGGGTTCCAGGCTCACCAGGCTGATGCGCGGCGGCAACAGGTACGAGGCAGCCGTGAAGAGCGTGGCCGAGGGGGACTTCGTCATCATGATCAGGGAGGTCTTCCAGCACGCCTCGCAGATCGGCTCCGTCTCATTCCCCTCTCAGAGGAACGGCGCCCGCGCGGCCCAGAGGGGGTCGCTGGCAGGAATCACCCCGGGCGGCGGCGTTAGCAAGGGCGAGGTGAGCCAGTACGAGACCGTCGCCATCAAGGACTGGTCCAGCGACGACACCGAGCCGGGCGACGATGACGAGTTTTCGCAGGTCTACCACAGGGTCCTCGACCCGGCGTCCGGCCAGATGGCCCCCGTCTCCAGCGAAGACGACGAGCTCGTCTGAGCCGGCCTGACGCCTACCCCGCCTCTTCCTTCTCCGCGAGGGCGCGGGGCCGGTAGTAGAGCCCCCACCGCTGCATCGCCGCGCTGACGTCCGGGTCCTCGAGGTCCGTCAGCTCCCGCAGGAAGCCCGCCAGCGAGTGGACGTGCAGCATCTCCTCGGAGCAGACCCAGCTCGACTCGCTGGGGACTACGTACAGCACGCCGCTCTGGTGCTCGCACTCCAGCTCGACGCGCCTGCTGCCGGTCTCGCCCTTCAATGCAAATCCGCTGGAGTCCATCGCAGGTTCATCCCCCGCCGCGCTATACTGGCCCACCTTCGGGCCGCCGGTGGATTATACCAATGGACTTGGAGGGCTGCTGAGGAGTGAGCGTGTTCGACCCGGGCAAGACGGCGGCTGACGGCGTTCCATGGAACACCTGGGACGTCGTCCGCGCAATTGGCCTGATAGTGGCCGTCTCCGCCGTGGCGGTAATTGTCCTCGCAGTGCTGGAGCCCGGCCCTGTCGTCACCGCGGTCGTACTGGTGCTCCCCCACTCGAGCATGCTGGCGGCCGTATGGCTCTTCGGGGTACGAAACCGTGGCGGCTGGCGGCCCGTCGGGTTCGTGGCGCCGCCGCTGCCCCAGGGCCTCTTGCTGCCGGGGCTCGTGCTCCTGGCGAGCCTTGGGGTGGGTGCAGTCTACGTCAGTGTCGTCACGGCCCTGGGCATCGACATGCTGGTCCCGCCCCGTCTCCCCCACGAGCTCCTCGCCGAAGGCCCCGTCAGGCTGCTGAGCATCGCGGGCGTGGGTCTGGCCGGTCCGCTCATCGAGGAGGTCTTCTTCAGGGGGTTCCTGCTCGCCGCCCTCGTACAGCCACTGGGCCCTCTCCGGGCGGCCGCTGTGGCCTCGGCGGTCTTCGCCGCCGCCCACGCCAGTCTCGCAGTCGTGTTACCCTTATTCGTTATCGGGTTGCTGCTGTCGTGGCTGTACCTGAGGACCGGGTCACTCTGGCCGCCCTTCGCGGCCCACGCGGCCCAGAACCTCCTGGCCCTGGCGGCGACCCTGGCTCTGGAGGATACATAGGCCGGACCGATGACGAACCGCATCGACACGAGGCTGGCGAAGGCCGCCGCGGCGGGGCGCCCAGCCCTCGCGCCCTTCCTCACCGTCGGCTTCCCTGACGTCCAAACGTCGACGCGCATCGCCAGGGCCGTGCTGGACGCGGGCGCCGACGTGCTGGAGCTTGGCGTGCCGTTCAGCGACCCGCTGGCGGAGGGGCCGACGATACAGCGGTCCAGCCTCCACGCGCTCCGCCAGGGCGTCACGTTCGACACGTGCCTGGACGCAGCCAGGGACATCCGGCTGCACGACGCCGACGCGGGACTGCTCCTGATGGGCTACTACAACCCGCTTCTCAAGTATGGGCTCGCCGAGGCTGCGGGTGCGGCCGCCGACGCGGGGTGCGACGGCTTCATCGTCGCCGACCTGCCCGCCGAGGAGTGCGCGCCCTTCGCCGACCAGTGCCGGCGGCGCGGGCTGCACCTCATCCCGCTCCTTGCTCCCACGAGCACGGAAGAGCGCATAGCTTTGGCTTGCGAACAGGCAGGCGGCTTCATATACTGCGTCAGCGTGACCGGTGTGACCAGCGCTCGCGCCAGGGTGCACGGCGGCGTCCGTGGACTGGTCGGGCGAATACGCCGCCATACGGACCTGCCCATCCTGGTGGGTTTCGGCATTTCGAAACCGGAGCACGTCTCCGAGGTCGCGCAGTTCTCCGAAGGGGCGCTGGTCGGGAGCGCGCTGATCGATACGATCGAGAGCGCATCCGGAGATCCGGCGGTGGCGGCGGCCGAGTTCGCAGCCAGCCTTAGGGGTAACGCCGGTCCGCCATCCTCTCCCTCGACGGGAGAGACTGAGGTGAGGATGATCCCATGAGCATGAGGGGCATCCGCGGTGCGACGACCGCGGACGAGAACACAAGTGAGGCGATACTCGCCGCCACGGCGGAACTGCTCCGGCACATGGTCGAGGCGAACGGAACGCAGATCGACGACATCGCAGCCATTTACTTCACCGTCACCCAGGACCTCGACGCCGAGTTCCCGCCCCTGGCGGCGCGCCGCATGGGTTGGACCGACCTGGCGCTGCTCTGCGCCACCGAGATACCGGTGCCGGGCAGCCAGGACCGCTGCATACGTGTCCTGATGCTGGTGAATAGCGAAGAGCCGCAGCGCGACGTCCAGTTCGTCTACCTGAAGGACGCCGTGAGCCTGCGGGACCGCGGAATGAAAGAAGAGGTGCAGTCCCTTGCGGCCGAGGAGTGACATGACCGCAGAGGTCCTCTCCCCGGCGCGGGGCTGGTTTAGCCAGGCCGAGCTGGCGCCCCTCTATTGGCGCTCAAGCTGTTGGCGTACGAACCTGCCCGGCTGAACACCTCAACTCAAGGAGATACAAGAGACCAACAATGGTACAGACAGCTTCGCAAACACAGAACATTCGCGTCGAGAGCATCACGCCGCTGGACCCGCCGTCCGAGTACTGGAAGCGGTTCCCCGCTACGCCGGAGATCGAGGACCGGGTGGCGGGCCACCGGAGAGAGATAGAGCGCATAGTCTCGGGCGAAGACGACCGCATGCTGATGATCGTCGGCCCCTGCTCCATTCACGACACTGTCGCCGGGTTGGAGTACGCAACCCGGCTGCGCGCACTGGCCGAGGAGGTGAAGGACCGCATATTCGTCGTGGGCAGGGTCTACTTCGAGAAGCCCCGCACGACCGTGGGCTGGAAGGGCCTGATCAATGACCCTCACCTGAACGGCAGCTCGGACGTGAGCACCGGGCTTGCGAGGGCTCGCGAGTTCCTGCTCCAGGTCTGCGAGCTGGGGTTGCCCACGGCGACCGAGTGGCTCGAGCCGTTCACGCCCCAGTACCTGGGCGACCTGGTGGCCTGGGGGGCCATAGGCGCGAGGACCACTGAGAGCCAGACGCACCGCCTCGTCGCCAGCGGCCTTAGCATGCCCATCGGCTTCAAGAACGGGACCGGCGGCAGCATCCAGATCGCCGTCGACGGCATCGTCGCCGCGTACTCGCGCCACGTATTTCTCGGGATCGACGACAATGGGGTTGCCTCCATCGTACAGACCGCCGGCAACCCGACCGCCCACCTCGTGCTGCGAGGCGGCAAGGACGGCCCGAACTACGACCCCCAGTCGGTCGCGTCGGCCATCGGCCTGCTGGAGGAGGCGGAGCTGCCGCCGCATCTCGTCATAGACTGCTCTCATGCCAACTGCAACAAGGACCACCGGAGGCAGCCTATCGCCTTCGAGGACGTGATGGGCCAGCGCCTTGCCGGAAACAGGGGCATCGTCGGCCTGATGCTGGAGAGCCACCTGAACCCCGGCAACCAGTCCCTCGACGACCCGTCGAACCTCGAATACGGGGTCTCCATAACCGACCCCTGCGTCGACTGGGAGCAGACCGAGGGCCTCCTTCGGAAGGCCCACCGCGAGCTCGGGGAGGCCGGGCTGGGCGGGGCCTGAGAGAGATCCTGACCACGAGAGGTCCGCACTCGGCCGGTCGCATGGCCATGACTCCCTGCTGCAAGGGGCGTGGATGCGCGGCCGGGCCCGGGTGCGCCTCTCGCCGGCCCGCGTGGAGCTAGGTTAGGTGCACGGCACTGAGAAGGGCAGGGCGAGGAACACCCTCGTATTCGCCTCCGCCACCCACGTGTGGAGCGACCTGTTCTTCGCCATCACAGTGCCGCTGCTGCCGCTCATCCAGTCCGACCCGCAGCTCCTGCTCACTTACACCCAGACCGGCCTGCTCCGCTCGGTGCAGAACGGCGCGTCCGCCGTGCTGCAGGTGCCCTCCGGGTACTTGGGCGAGCGGGTGGGCGAGTTCTGGCTGCTGGTCGGCGGCAACGTCTGGGTGGCCGCGGGCCTCATCGGCATGGCCGCGGCGACCACGTTCCCGCTCCTGCTGGCGACAACCCTGGTCGCAGGTCTCGGCGGAGGGACGCAGCACCCTCTCGCCACCAGCATGGTCTCGCGCTCCCACGACGCTCGCGGCAGGTCCACAGCCGTCGGGACCGTGAACTTCGCGGGCGACCTGGGCAAGCTGGCGGCCCCCGCGCTCGCGCTGCTCCTGGCCGCCAGGTACGGCTGGCGCGGCACGCTCTACGCCGTCGGGTTCGCCGGGCTCGCATTCATGGCCATCTCGGGACTGGCCCGGCGCGCCATTGCATCCGGCGGCCGGCCCGCATCCGTAGCCGGCGGATCGCCGGTCCAGAGCGGCGAGACCACAGACCTTCGAGCGTTCGGCACGCTCAGCGGCGTGGGCTTCCTCGACTCCGGCACCCGCGCAGCCGCCCTCGCCTTCCTGCCGTTCGTGATGAAGGACAAGGGCCTCACCGACGAGCAGGTCTTCGTCATGCTGCTCTTCCTGCTCGCCGGGGGCGCGGCGGGTAAGTTCGTGTGCGGGTGGCTGGACGACCGCTACGGCTCCATCAGGCTCATATGGGGCACCAAGGGCCTGACCGCCCTGCTGCTCGTTGCCTCCCTCGCCTCCCCCACATACGCCATAGCGCCCCTGATGCTCGTCTTGGGTATAGGGCTCAATGGCACGTCGTCCGTGCTATACGCGACCGTGTCCGCCTTCATCCCATCCCGGCGCCGCGCCACCGGCTACGGCTACTACTACACCGCCACGGAGGTCGGCGGCACCCTCGCGCCCATCGTCTACGGCCGCATCGCCGATGTCCTCAGCCTCAGGGCGGCAATGATCGCCATGGGCGTAGTCACGTCCCTAATCCTCCCGGCAAGCCTCGCCCTCCGCGGCCCCCTAAGCGCCTACGCCGCCACCCTCCGCGAGGACTCGCACAAGTCCAGACCCTGAGTTACCATTAACCAGCTACCTAAAGATGGCCTCCCAAGAGGCTGTGCGCGGGTGAGAGCAAGCCGTTCGCCCTGAGCCTGTCGAAGGGCAGTGCTCCGCCAATACGGGTTGGCCCGGGAAGGCCCCACGACCACGGAGGCGGCCCCATGAACAGAATCGACGCAGCAATCGCGGCCGTCCCCGCCGTGACCGGCATGGCGGCGAAGCACCTGGAGACCGGGCGCGAGCTCGGCCACATGGCCGACGACATTTTCTTCACCGCCAGCACCTTCAAGGTGCCCATCCTCGTCGAGCTCTACCGCCAGGTCGACCAGGGTATCGTCGACCCGGCGGCCAGGCTGGAGCTGACCGACGATGTCCGGTCGCCCGGCGGCGGCACCCTGAAGGAGCTCGACAGCGGCCTCCGCCTGACCGTCCACGACCTCGCCATGCTGATGATCATCGTCAGCGACAACACCGCCACCGACATGCTCTACAACCTCGTGGGCCGCGACAACCTAAACGGCACCATGCGGAATCTAGGCCTGAGCAGCACCAGCCTGCCCATGACCTGCAAGGAGCTGCTCTACAGCATGTACGGCGTCGAGACGGGCGACATATTCGAGGGCACCCGGCTCGTCGCCGGCGCCCTGGCCCACGGCCGCACGGTGCCCGGCTCCGACGGCCTCTCCGAGGAGCGTTCCGACGTCTCCTCGCCCAGCGACATGGTGCGCCTGCTAGAGATGCTCTATCGGGGCGAGCTGCTCTCGGAGTCGTCGACTGCCGCCGCCATGGACATACTGGAGCGCCAGCAGGCCGCGACCATCATCCCCTACGGCCTCCCGCCCGGCACCAGGACCGCCCACAAGACGGGCGGCGTCACCAGCGTCCGCTGCGACGTGGGCATAGTCTTCGCGCCGTCAGGCCCCTACGCCATAGCCCTGATGGCCAAGCAGGTCACCGACGGCAAGGCCATAGACCGCGCCCTGGCAGCCGTCTCACAAGCCGTCTACACCGAGCTGGGGGTGTAGGGGAGAATCACGCAACGAACGACTGATGAGTACTCAGACTGTAGCCGCCCAAGCTGTCATTCCGAGCGCCAGCGAGGAATCTACAGACTCTCGCTGCTGATCGACGCCGTCCCTGTCCTGAGCCTGTCGAAGGGCGACCTCTGCGTTGAGGCCCTTGCTAGCCCCGCAGCAGCGGCAGATCCACCTCTTCGCCCCGCGCGGCGGAGATGAACCCGCCCAGGATCACCTCGGTCAGCGCCGCCGCCCGCTTCGCGTTCATGTCCGGCTGCGTGCCGTCGTCGATCGCCTTCACGAACGCCGCCACGTCGTCGGCCATCACGTTGCCCGAGCGCAGCGACACCCACCGCTGCTTGAGAGCCGGCGCGTACGCGGGATGCGACGCGCCCCACATGCCCATCGGGTCGTACGGGTCCACCGCCGGCTGAACGAAGTCCGGCTCGTTGTTGTACACCTCGACCCGCAGTGCGAACGGGTCGAAGCTCATCGTCGCCTCCGTGCCCACCACGACGACCTTCTGCGGGCCGCTGAGGGGGTGGCTCATCCACCCGAACCGGCCCCCCAGCACCGTCGCCGTCACGCCGCCCTCCAGCGTCGCCATCATCACGCCGAAGTCCTCGACGCCCGCGCCCATGTGCTCGGCGAAGAAGTAGTTGCCCGTGTGCCCCAGCACAGACTCGAAGCCCAGCCCGCCCGTGACCTCGTGGATGAAGCCCAGGCTGTAGATGCCCACGTCGAACATCTCCCGCTTGGCCTCCAGGTACGTGTACCGGTCGAGCTCCTCGCTCTCCCTGCGCATCGTGCCCTTCGGCACCGAGCCCGCGCGCCCCTTCGAAAAGAGATTCTCGGCGTGGATTGCCCGCAGCTCGCCGATCTCGCCGGACTGCACGGCGCGCTTCGCGTCCTGCACCCAGCCGGCCAGGTTCTGGGTGAACATCTGCGTCACCACGCCCGTCCGCTCCGCAGCCGACACCATCATGTCCAGGTCCGCCACCGTGCCCGCCATCGGCTTGTCGAGGTAGACGTGCTTGCCCGCCTCCATCGCCTTGGCTGCCACGATGCCGCGCCGCTCCACCGCCGGCGTCGAGCTGACGATGTGGACGTCGTCCCGGTCCAGCGCCTCGTCCATGTCCGCGATGTGCGGCAGGCCCAGTTCGTCGGCCAGCTCCTGGTACTGGGCGACGCGGCCCTCAGGGTCGCCCTTCTCGCTCGCCACCGCCACCAGCTCGCAGTCGGGGTGCGCCGCGAACACGTCGGCGTGGCTTTGCTGGTGTGTGCGCTTCGCGCCCGCTAACAGGACTCCGTACTTGCTCATAGCCTCACGCTCGGTGGTAGAGTGTGCCGCGGCTGCCGACGACCATAAGGTCGATGTCCGCAGTGCCGCTCCCGCCGGTGGCGCTCACCGTTATCAGCGCCCCCTGGCCCGTGTCCCACGTCGAAATCTCGGTCAGGTACGTGCCGCTGCCCTCGCCCCGCTTCGTCCTGGAGGCCGCCGGCCCCCCAAACCACGACTCGCCCATCGACGCCAGCGCCTCCAGCGACGAGTCCAGCGACCCGCCGTCCGGCGCCCGCGCAACGCACCGCACGAACTGCGGCTGCCCCAGCCTCTCCCCGTCTATGGCCTCCTGCACAACCTGCTGCAGGGCCTCAAGATGGTCTGCCATCGTTCAGTCTCCCAGCTATCCGGTCTGCCGCGAACATTAGCACAGACAGGTGTGGGAGGCCAGTGCGTACGGCTCCCCTTCTTCCCCCTGAGGGGGAAGATTGAGATGGGGGCTCTCGCCCCGCCGAAGAGCAGCGGTATCCACGCCCCGCCAAGTCTGAACAGCCACAGGCCGGGGCCTATCGAGCACGGGCCCAAACTGACGAAGTTGCCGGCAATCGATAGGCTGCGCCGCCGATGTCAGGCTGGAACTTGCTCGTAGGAGAAGTCGGGAATCGCCATGCGCTCGCTGGCGTGCTCTATGGTCATGGCACAGAGTCTACCGTCGCTGTCGAGATCGAGGAGAGTATCCTCATCCAGCTCACGTGTCTCCTGCACATCAGCGGGGCAGAGCTCGATGTACAAGGTGTCGGTGTCCTGGAAGTACTTGATCTTCATGAACTTAAGGATACCGCCTACCACCCGAGCTCCGCGATCGAACCCACCACGCGGTCCGGCTTAACTCCCGACTCCGCCGGCGGGCCCTCGCCCGCCGGGTCGACCCACACGCTGTAGATCCCCAGTCTCTGCGGCGCGGCTACCTCCCACTCCAGGTTGTCGCCCACGCACCATGTCTCGTCGGGCTCCGACCCAAGGGCCGCCATCGCCCCCACGTAGACCCGCCGGTCGGGCTTGCCGTAGCCGAGCTCGCCCTCGATGAAGATGCGGTCGAAGTGCCGGGCAAGGTCGAACCGCTCGACCTTGCCCCTCTGGACCTCGCCCGATCCGTTGGTGATCATCGCGAGCCCTATCCCGCGGTCCCTGAACCGCTGCAGGGCCTCGACCGCCCCCGGAATCGGCTCGGCGCCCCCTTCCCGCATCGCCCTGTACGACAGCCCCATGTCCCGGGCCAGGTCGGGCAGGTCGAACCCCAGCTTCTCAAGGGCCAGCCGGACTATGCCGACGCTGGCCGCGTTCAGGTCTTGCCTTCCGATGCGGTGACGCTCCGGGTCAGACCAGTACCAGTAGCGCGTCAGGGTGATCTCACGGAACAGATCGTCGGCGTCCAGGCCAGGTACCCGTGCTGCTCCAGTGGCGCATACCTCGCGCCAGCTCTCCTCCTGGCCGGGAAAGTGGATGATCGTGTCATCCAGGTCGATCAGCATCGCCTTCGGGACAGGCGCCTTACTCGTCTCCGCCGGCAGGTCATGCGTCATAGCTCCCGCATCTTACGACACTGGCGGCGAGGCCATCGACCGGTCGCAGATCGTTCCCCTCAACACATCTGCTGGGTTCTCGCCAGCGCGGGAACGACGATTGCGCCACGCTTCGCTCTCCAACCATCCTGAGGTACTGTGTCGAGCCGTCCCTACGGGTGCGATGGTAGTATTGGGCAGGGGGTTCTGGATAGAGGATGGACGGACAGGCCAAGCGCAATGTGATGGTGCTTCCGCCGGGGAAGCGGGACTTTGCCGCTCTGCTGCGGGCGGTCCCGACGAATCCTGGCGTTTACCTGATGCGGGACAAGCTGGGCGAGATGCTGTACGTCGGCAAGGCGGGGAACCTGCGGAACCGGCTCCGGAGCTACTTCGGGAAGAAGGCCAGTCCGTATCCGAAGGTCCGGAGCATGATCCCGAAGATCGCCAACTTCGAGTTCATCCTCACGGAGTCGGACGAGGAGGCGGTGCTTCTCGAGTGCAACCTGATCAAGGAGAACAAGCCGCCGTACAACTCGCGGCTGAAGGACGACAAGAGCTACCCGTTCATCAAGATCGACACGTCGGAGGACTTCCCGCGGGTCTACATCACGCGTGGGCAGACGAACGACGGGTCCCTCTACTTCGGGCCGTACGCCAGCGCGTACAGCGTGCGGAGGACCCTGGCGCTGCTCAAGAAGCTGTTCCCGTACCGCTCGTGCACCAAGACGATCACCGGAACGGACGCGCGGCCCTGCCTGGACTACCACATCCACAGGTGCGTGGGGCCGTGCATCGGCGCGGTCGACAAGGAGGGGTACGGCGAGGTGATCGACCACGTGGCGCTGTTCCTGCGGGGGCGTACGGACCGGGTGGCGAAACAGGTGGCGCGGCAGATGGAGGAGGCGGCGGAGCGGCTGGAGTTCGAGCGGGCGGCAGCGCTGCGGGACCAGTACAGGGCCATCGAGACGGTGAGCGCCGGGCAGAAGGTGCTCCACCTGAGCCCGGACAGCATCGACGCCATCGGCCTGGCAATCGAGGGCGGCGAGGCGTGGGTCGAGATATTTTTCATCCGCGAGGGCAAGCTGGTCGGGAGGGACAACTTCATAATGGCCAGCCCGGCCGAGGACGAGCCGGGGGCGGTGATCACGGCGTTCATCGAGCAGTTCTACAGCGCGAACCCCTTCGTGCCGCCGCGAATACTGACCCAGCACGCCACGGTGGATACGGAGACGCTGGAGTCGTGGCTGGGGCAGAAGCGCCAGGGCAAGGTGCGGGTGTACGTACCCCAGCGCGGCGAGAAGCGGAAGATGGTGGAGATGGTGGCCGAGAACGCCGTAGAGGGGCTGGAGCAGCTGCGGGTCCGGCGGGTGGCACGGGGGGACTCGGAGGAGGGGATCGGCGAGCTGCAGGAGGCGTTGAGCCTGCCGCGCCCGCCGAACCGGATCGAGTGCTACGACATTTCGAATACGCGGGGCACGAACCCCGTGGGCAGCATGGTCGTGTTCGAGGAGGGCAAGCCCCTGACGAAGCACTACCGCCGCTTCAAGATCAAGTCGGTGGGCGGCATCGACGACTACTCGATGATGCGCGAGGTGCTCTCGCGGCGGTTCAAGCGGCTGGGCAAGGCCGCCAGCGAGAACGGCAGCGGGGAGAAGGACGGCTGGGGCACGGTGCCGGACCTGGTGCTGATCGACGGCGGGAAGGGGCATCTCGGGGCCGCGCTGCAGGTGTTCCTGGAGCTGGGGGTTGAGTCGGTGCCGCTGGCGAGCCTGGCCAAGGAGAACGAGGAGCTGTTCGTGCCGGAGACGCCGGAGCCGATCGTGCTGCCGCGCGGCTCCAAGGCGCTGTTCCTGGTGCAGCGGGCACGGGACGAGGCGCACCGGTTCGCCATCACGTTCCACAGGCAGCGCCGGTCGAAGGCGTCGGCCTCGTCTGCGCTGGACGGCGTGCCGGGGATCGGGCCGAAGCGCAGGCGCCTGCTGCTGCGGACGTTCGGCTCGGTCAAGGGCATCCGCGAGGCCGGTGCGGAGGAGATAGCGGCGGTGCCTGGCATGACGGCGAAGCTGGCCGGGCGGCTGAAGGAGTACCTGTAGCGGGGTGTTCCGGGCCTCTGCCCTGTTGGTTTGCGGAGATTATGGGGGTTATTCTCCGCATGTGGTGCGGTGAATATTGCGCTGTGCGGAGATTGGGCGTATAATCTCCGCAAATGATGCGGAGAAAATACATCCACGACGATCCCGGCTGGCCCAACTTCCGGTGGGACGAGGGCGGACTGGCCGGGCCGCTGGCGGAGATCAGGCATCGACAGGGGCGCCTGCTGGGCCGCATGGAGGACCTCGGCTTCGACCTGCGACAGGAGGCCGTGCTCGAGACGCTCACCGGCGACGTGATCAAGAGCAGCGAGATCGAGGGAGAGAGGCTGGACGGGGAGCAGGTGCGCTCCTCGGTGGCCCGGCGCCTGGGGATGGACGTAGGCGGCCTGAGGCACGCGGACCGCAACGTGGACGGCATCGTCGAGATGATGATGGACGCGACGACGAGCTACGCCCAGCCACTTACCGAGGAGCGCCTGTACGCCTGGCACTCGTCGCTGTTCCCGGCCGGGCAGAGCGGCATGAGGCGGATCACGGTCGGCGCATGGCGCGACGACAGCGGCGGGCCGATGCAGGTGGTGTCGGGTCCGATGGGCCGGGAGCGGGTGCACTACGAGGCGCCGCCCGCAGCGAGGCTCGACCGGGAGATGGGGGCCTTCCTGGGCTGGTTCAACACGCCCGCGGAGATCGACGGTGTGCTGAAGGCCGGGCTGGCGCACCTGTGGTTCGTGACGGTCCACCCCTTCGACGACGGCAATGGCCGGATAGCGCGGGCGGTGGCCGACATGGCGCTGGCGCGCTCGGAGGGTACCTCGCAGCGCTTCTACAGCATGTCGACGCAGATCATGCGGGAGCGGGACGACTACTACGACATCCTCGAGCGGACGCAGTGTGGGACGCTGGACGTGACCGGATGGCAGGAGTGGTTCCTGGCGTGCCTGGGCCGGGCCATCGACGACGCGCAGGGAACGCTCTCGGGCGTGCTCGCGAAGGCGCGTTTCTGGGAGGGCGCCGCCCGCGTGGCCCTCAACGACCGGCAGCGGCTGGTGATAGGGCGACTGCTGGACGGCGGGTTCAAGGGCAAGCTCACGACGTCGAAATGGGCGAAGCTGGCGAAGTGCTCGCAGGATACGGCGCTGCGGGACATCCAGGAGCTGGTGGCGCACGGGATCATGGAGCGGAGCCGGGCGGGCGGGCGGAGCACGAGCTATGAGCTGGTGGGGGAATGGGGTTGACCCTCCTGACTACTTCCGTCCACGGAAGAGAGCCCCGCCCCTGGATTCCGGCTTTCGCCGGAATGACGGAGTTATGCAAGGGTCCCGTCGGGGGGAAGAGGGAGAGCCGCCACCCTAATCCGTTGTGATGGTGGGGACTCCTGAGTTCTCGAGCAGGGTTGTGAAGGCTGGGATGTCGTTGTCGATTATGTCCTGGACGATGTCGAACTGGGCCTGGAGGCGGGCTGTGAGGTCGTCCAGGACCTCGTATGAGGCGGCGGTGGGGGGCCAGTCTGCGCCGGCTACGATGCCCATGAGCTCCTTCAGCTTGGCGAAGAGGCCGACGGGTATGCCCCTGGGCTGCTCGCCCGCTGACCTGAATGGGACGATCTCGTTCTCGGTGTCCGACAGCCTGTCGCGTATACGGGAGGCGGCCCCGGCGATCTGCTCAGCCGCGCCCTCGCCGGCACGCTTCTCCCACTCGTCGAGCTGGGTCTTGATGGCGCGTATGGCCAGCACGCGGTCCCTTGTCTCCTCGTACCTGTCGCGTATGCGCAGTTGGAGGGCGAGCTGTGCGTCCAGGTCGGCCTGGCTGGCGTTCGAACGCGGGTCCATGAGGACCTGGAGTGAGGCGGTGCGGGACTCGCCTCCGGCGGTGAGCCTGACGGCGTAGGTCCCGGGGGCAGCCAGGGGCGCGATCTTCGCCGCGCCGAAGGGGCTCGCGCCGCCTGCCTCGTCCGGGAGGTCCTCGGAGGTCGTGTAGCGCAGGTCCCACCAGTTGCGGTTCAGGCCCGGCCGGGCGTTCAGCTTGTCCGCGCCCTCCCCGCAAGAGGAGAATCGCCTGACGACCGTGCCGGCGTCGTCGAGCACCTCGACGGCGACCTCGCCATCGGGATCGTCGTCGAGCCGGAAGTCGATGGCCGCGCCCTCGGGCGGGTTTACGCCGGAGTCGAGGCCCTTCCTGATCGTGCGGCCGTCCTGGTCCGTGCCCTCGATCCAGGACGCGGGATCGCCCAGGATGTCGCTGGAGTAGTGCTTGCCGGGGCCGGACTCCACGATGGAGCCGAGCTGCTTCATGAAGCGTATGGCCGGGCGCGGCTCGAATAGGTGCGTAGCCGCGGGCGCGCCCGAGGCGGTCTGGCGGAGCGGGGTGAGGTCGTCCAGCACCCAGAACGAGCGGCCGTGGGTGGCGGCGACCAGGTCGCCGTCCTTCACTTCGAGATCGTATATGGGGACGATGGGCAGGTTGAGCTGCATACGGGTCCAGCTTGCGCCGTCGTCGGTGGAGGCGTACACACCCGTCTCGGTGCCCGCGTAGAGGAGGCCGGGCTGCTCGGGGTCCTCCCTCAGGACGCGGGTGAAGTCGTCGCCGGGGATGCCGTCGACGATGAGGGTCCAGGTCGCGCCGTAGTCGTTCGTCCTGAAGAGGAAGGGCCGGTTGTCGTCGAGCTTGTACCTGGTAGCCGCGAGGTAGGCGGTGGCCGGGTCGTGGCGGGACGGCTCGATGAAGCTGACCATCGTCCACTCGGGCAGGCCGTCGGGGGTGACGTCGCTCCAGGTCCCGCCGCCGTCCCGGGAGACGTGGACGAGGCCGTCGTCGGTCCCGGCCCACAGGAGGCCGGGCTCGACGGGGGACTCGGCGAAGGCGTATATGGTGCAGTAGATCTCGGCCCACGGCCCCTCGGACGTGATGGGGCCGGACAGCTCCTGCTTCGTGGGGTCGTTTCGCGTCAGGTCGGGGCTGATGGCCTGCCACGTGGTGCCTTCGTCGGTCGTCTTGAAGGCCACGTTGCCGGTGGCGTAGAGGGTGTCGGGGTCGTGGGGCGAGATGGTGATGGGGAACTCCCAGCCGAAGCGGTACCTGTTCAGCTTCGGGGGCGAGTTCTGGTAGTACTCCGGCCAGACCATGATGGCCCTGACCTGGCCGCTGCCGTGGTCGTATCTCAGGAGGGTGCCGCCGGGGTAGGAGGAGTAGACGATGTTCGGGTCGGTGGGCTTGACGGCCACCTTGCCGCTCTCCGACAGGCCGATGGTGTAGCAGTCCTCCCACGGGATGACGCCCTTGACCGAGCGGCTGGGGACGCTGACCGCGCTGTTGTCCTGCTGCGCGCCGTAGACGCGGTAGGGCGCCTGGTTGTCGGCGACGACGGAGTAGAGCTGGGACGTTGGCTGGTTGTAGATGGAGCTCCACGTCTCGCCGCCGTTATAGGTGACGCATGCGCCGCCGTCGTTGCCCTCGATCATGCGGCGCGGGTCGGACGGGTCGATCCAGAGGTCGTGCTGGTCCGAGTGGGGCATGTTGATCTGCTCGAAGGTCGTGCCGCCGTCGGTCGACCTGAGCGTCTTGGGAGCGAGGACGTAGACGGTGTCGGAGTTTACGGGGTCAGCGAAAACGTGTGTGTAGTACCAGGGCCTGCTGCGCACGTCCTCGGAGTCGTTCAGTTTCTGCCACGACTCGCCGCCGTCGTCGGAGCGGAAGAGCCCGCCGTCCTCGGCCTCGACGAGCGCCCAGACGCGGCCCGTCCTGGCCGGCGACACGGCGACGCCGATGCGACCCACGACGCCCTCGGGCAGGCCGGGGCTGCGGGTCAACTCGTCCCAGGTGTCGCCGCCGTCGGTGGAGCGATAGAGGCCGCTGCCGGGG
Source organism: Dehalococcoidia bacterium (assembly GCA_034420735.1). Classification (GTDB taxonomy): domain Bacteria; phylum Chloroflexota; class Dehalococcoidia; order Lucifugimonadales; family CAJWER01. The sequence goes on along the minus strand of DAOULA010000054.1, from coordinate 7,097 downwards.
CCGCCGCTGTTCATGGCCCAGAAGGAGCGCCGCGCCTCCCACATCGAGGCGTAGAGTATGCGGGGGTTGTTGGGGTCCATCGACAGGTCGGCTGCGCCTGCGTCGTCGCTCTTGTAGAGGACGTTCTGCCACGACGCCCCGCCGTCCTTCGACCTGAAGATGCCGCGCTGGGAGCTGGGTCCGAAGGCGTGACCGAAAGCGGCCACGTATACGAGGTCGGGGTTGCTGGGATGGACGCGAACGCGGGAGATGTGTCGGGTGTCGTCGAGGCCGAGGTGCTTCCAGGTCGCCCCCGCGTCGTCGGAGCGGTATACGCCGTCGCCGTGGGTGAGGTCGATGCGGATGCATGTCTCGCCCATGCCGGCGTACAGGACGTTGGGGTCGGACTGGGCGACGGCGATCGCGCCAACGGAGGCGGTGTTCAGGTAGCCGTCGGAGACGTTCTGCCAGTATGTGCCGCCGTCGGTCGACTTCCAGACGCCTCCGGCGACGGACCCGAAGTAGAAGACGCGCGGGTCGACGGGGTCACCGGCGACCGCGATGACGCGCCCGGCCCGATAGGGGCCGATGCAGCGCCACTCGAGCGCGCCCTCGAGGGCTTCGACGGCATTGGGGGAGCTGGAGGTCATTGTGGCTGGCACCTTTGTGTGGGAGTTGCCGGGGGCGTGCGTAGGGCCGCCGGGCGGAGGGAGTATATTACATGTGAGCCGGGTGGCGGAGAGGGTGTGGCGACGGGAGTTACGCTCGCCGAAGCTCTTGGGCGATATTGACTGCTGGGCAGTCGTCATGCTAATGTGCTTCCGTCCAGCGTCTCCCGAAATACGGTCAAGCGGAGAGCAACGGCCAAAGCACGGAGCCCGCGGCCCTAGCATCAAGCAACGGTTCTAGCATCAAGCAACGACCCGAGCGCGAGGCAACCGGCCCAGGCGAGAAGCAGTAGCCCGAGCACGAAGCGCGACCCATGATACGGTTGGAGCGTGGACTAGAAAGAGGGCCCTGCGGGGCCCTCTAGTATTTTGTAGAGGCTGTGAGAGTGCGTGTTGCGGTCTTCGTTGATGCAGGTTACTTGTATGCTCAGGGCTCAGCGGCCCTCGCCGGCTCCAAACAGAATCGCACTGGCGTTAAGCTGAACCGGTCCAAGGTCATAGCCAAGCTGCGTGAGATTGCGGAATCGAAGGCCGGCAACGCCCCGCTGCTTCGCATATATTGGTACGACGGCGTTCCCAGTCGCGGCCTTTCCCCGGAGCAACAAGGCCTGGCCGACATGGATGATGTGAAACTGAGGCTTGGTGTCATCAATGCCCAAGGTCAGCAGAAAGGCGTCGACTCGCTCATCGTGACCGACCTTGTTGACCTCGCGCGTAATCACGCCATCACGGATGCTGTTCTGCTGTCCGGCGACGAAGATGTGAGGATCGGTGTGCAGATAGCTCAGAGTTTCGGCGTCCGCATTCACTTGTTAGGTATAGAGCCGAGCCGTGGAAGCCAATCACGTTACCTGATGCAGGAGTCGGACACCACTACCGAGTGGAGCAAGGCCGAGATACCTGGGATTCTGACTCTTAAAGCGGATTTGAATCCGCCTGTGTCCGACGCTAACAGCGCGGACACGGCCATTAGTACCAGCGACATGTCGGCACTGGACAGCATTGTTGATGACCTACTGGCATCACTTGATCGAACCCAGGTGAGCGATGCAGAGATCAAGTCCGGCACCATACCTTACGAATTCGATCGAGCACTGCTGGTTGCTGGTAGGAGTGCCCTCGGCAGGGACCTTGAAGAGCAGGAGAAGTTCCGTATGCGCAGCAGGTTCAAGGACAAGATTGAACAAGGGTGACTCCGAGGAGTCCAGCGATGCACCCATCCACGTCGCTGGTAAAGCATCGATCAGCTGGCGGGCTAGGGAGGACCGAGAAGTTTGCAGGTTTGGGGGTGGGAGCAGGCCCACTGGTAGAGGGGCTCGGGGCGGCTGAACCATGATAGGGCTATCTCGCGTAGCTGGGCGTCGATCTGCCAGGGGAGCAGGTCGGGGCGGTTCGCGGCGAGGATTGGGCGGGCGAGTCGCAGGGACGATATGGCTTCGACTGCCGAGGTGGGGGTGACATAGGGGCGGAGGCATGGCGGCGGGGCATCCTGGGGTTCGTGGGCTAGGATGTCCGCGATGAGCGGCTGGGCTTCGGCGGCGATCCTGGGGATGCGGTCGCTGGCTGGGGTGAAGGTACTGCCTACCATTTCCCTGAATCCGGCCGGGGTAGTCTCGCGTCCTGCCAGGCACTCGGCGGCCAGGTAGACGGCGGCGAAGTGGTCGAAGTCGGCCAGCGCGTCGTCCATGAAATCGGGCCGGTCGTCGTAGAAGGGCAGGACTACGAGCTCGAAGTCGCTCCTGGAGGGCCAGCCGGGAGGATCGGCGGCGAGCGCTCCGACAAGCCTGTCGGTGAGCTGCTCGACGGCGTTGGATGGCCCAGCTGGCGCCGGCTGCGGGGTGGCTGGCTGCGGGGTGGCCGGCTCGGTGGCGGTACCGGCGCACCCGATGAGCCACAGGGCAAACGCCAGGAGTACGGCCCTAGGCATACGGGCCCCGCGGCTCAGCCGCCCATGTCGTCGAGGAGCGCCGGCAGCTCGGACAGGGACTCGATGCGCGGGCACCCCCGGTAGCGGGGGTGGTTTCGGTCGCGGTCGATCAGGACAGCGCCGATGCCGACTGCGCGGGCGCCCTGTACGTCCGACGAGAGCTGATCGCCGACGTGGACGGCCTCGTGTGCATGGACGCCCGCCTGGGACAGGGCCGCCCTGAATATGGTGGGATCGGGCTTCGCGGCTCCGACGTCGCCGGATGTAACGGCGACGTGGAAGAGCCCGGCGAGGCCGAGGCTGGCTACGAGCTCGTCGCCGCCGGTGTCCATGTTAGAGATGAGGCCGGTCAGGAGGCCGCGGCCCCGAAGGGTCCGGAGGGTCGGCGCGGCCTCCGGATACGGAGCAAGCTCGTAGGGTATCTGCTGTATGCGGCGCCATATCTTTCCGGCGGTCTCGAGGGAGACCTCGACGCCGCTTCCCCCGATGATGCGCCGTTGGTACTCCTCGAAGAAGGCGTTCCTATCGGCAGGCGTGCGGCGTCCTATGTGGTGGATGGCGTTCTCTCGGCTCATGTAGGCGTCGGCGTCGGCGTAGCCCCGCAGGACGCCCTCCGGCGTGAGGGTTACGCCGAACTCGGCACAGGCCAGGGACTGGACCTCGAAGCGGTCCGGCTCGAATCCGGCGATGGTGCCATAGAGGTCGAAGAAGACGGCTTTCAACATGGGCAGTTTACTCGTTTAGCGTTTCTATAATCTTGTATTGGGTTGGCGTAGTTCCCCGCGCGCCACCCCCGGCCCCCTGGATGGGGGACCGTTCCTGGGACAGGAATCCGGCTTCCGCCGGAATGACGGAACTGGGGCATACATCCATGTTAGCATCGGGCGGCTATGGAGGCTGGTAAGCTACCTTTCGAGCTGCTTTCGGAGATGCTGGGGAAGCTGGACGTGCGGGACCCGAGGGTCGTGCTGGGGCCGCGGCCGGGCGAGGATGCGGCGCTGATCGACTTCGGCGATCGCTACCTGGTCGCGAAGAGCGACCCCATCACCTTCGCGACGGACCTGATCGGCTGGTACGTGGTGCAGGTCAACGCCAACGACCTGGCGGTGATGGGCGCGACGCCGCGGTGGCTGATGGCGACGCTGCTGCTGCCCGAGGGCTCGGACCGGGCGATGGTGGAGTCGGCATTCGACCAGCTCTCGGATGCCTGCCGGGAGCACGACATCACCCTGGTCGGCGGGCACACGGAGGTGACCTACGACCTGCCGCGGCCCATCGTGGTCGGGGCGATGCTGGGCGAGGTGGCGAAGGACCGCGTGGTGCTGACATCAGGGGCGCAGGCCGGCGACAGCATCGTCCTGACGAAGGGCATAGCCGTGGAGGGCACGGCGATCCTGGCGCGGGAGGCGGACGAGGCCCTGAGGTCGGCGGGCGTGGGCGACGAGGTACTGACTCGGGCGGCGAGTCTGCTGTTCGAGCCCGGCATCAGCGTCCGCAGGGAGGCGGAGATCGCGTGCGAGGCGGGGGCGCGCTCGATGCACGACCCCACAGAGGGGGGGCTGGCCACGGGGCTGCTGGAGATGGCGGCGGCGAGCGGTCTCGGTGTGCAGGTGGACGCGGCGCGTATCCCGGTGCTGCCGGAGTGCCGCGAGGTCTGCGAGGCGCTGGGCCTGGACCCGATGGGGCTGATTGCGTCCGGGGCGCTGCTGGCAGCCTTGCCGCCCGATCGCGCGGCGGGGCTGATCGGCGCGCTGGGCGACGCAGGGATCGAGGCGAGGGAGATCGGCAGGTTCACGGAGCCGGAGGCCGGGCTGAGGCTGGAGACCGACTCGGGTGTCGAGGAGCTGCCCAGGTTCGACCGGGACGAGCTGGCCCGGTACTTCGGGGCTGAGGCTACGAGTAGCGGATGATGCCCCGGCCGTCCTCGCCGCGCACGAGGGCGGCGAAGCCCTCGTTGATCTCCTCCAGGGAGTAGGTCCTGGTGACGAGGCTGTCAACGTCGAGCTGGCCCTTGAGGTAAAAGCCGACCAGCTTGTCGAAGGTCTCGTGGGGGCTGGACGCGCCGTAGTAGGCGCCGACCAGGGACTTCTGGTTCCGCAGGAACTCCACCATGTCGATGGGGGTGGTCTCGCCGACGTGCCCGAGCCCGATCATAACGGCCGTGCCCGCCTTGCGGAGGGCCAGCACCGCGTTGTTGGTGGTCTGGGCGCTTCCGAAGCTGTCGAAGGCCATGTCCACGCCGCCGCCGGTGAGCTCCCTGATGGCCTCGACGGGGTCCTGCTCGCGGGAGTTCACCACGTCGGTAGCGCCGAACTTGTAGCTGAACTCGAGCTTGTGGTCGTGGACGTCGACGGCGATGATGCGGCTGGCGTTGAAGAGCCGCGCGCCCTGGATGACGCTCAGGCCGACACCGCCGCAACCGAAGACGGCAACTGTCATGCCGACCTTCGCCGCTGGCATGTTTATCACGGAGCCGACGCCGGTGGTGACGCAGCAGCCTATGAGGGCCGCGACGTGCATGGGCACCCCGTCGGGGATGGGGTGGGCGGCCTGCTGGGGGGCAACGAGGGACTCGCCGAAGACGCCGAGCTTGCTCATCTGGCCGATCTCGGTGTCGCCGTCGTGGAGGCGATAGGTGCCGTCGTACTGCCTGGGGCCGGTCTCGAGGTTCGTGTCGCATAGCTGGGGATTGCCGGTCCTGCACTGGTGGCAGTGGCCGCAGTTGGAGACGAAGGAGAGGATGCAGCGGTCGCCGGGCTTCACACGGGTCACGCCCTCGCCGACCTCGGTGACTACGCCCGCGCCCTCGTGTCCCAGGACGATGGGGACGGGCTGGATTGCGGTGCCCTTCATGACGTGGTAGTCGCTGGCGCAGAGCCCCGCTACCTCGGTCTTGACGCGCACCTCCTGGGCCTTGGGCGGATCCTGCCGCAGGTCCATGATTTCGAGGGGGCGGTCTATCTCCGTCAGGACGGCGGCTTTCAAGGGGTCTCCTCCGTGGTGAGCCAGGGTCGTGGGGCAGCCCTAACTATAGGAAGAGGCCGCAAGGCAGTCAAGGCGCGAGCCGGGGGCGGCATTCTCTACGGGCGCAGGTCACCGATACCGTCATACCGGCGAAAGCCGGTATCCAGTCACCAGCCCCCTGCTATGCCAAGCAAGTGAAGTACCGGGATCGTCCCGCGAGGGAGGGGCTGGGGCCGTGTTATATAATGCCATCGTCAGGCTTGCTCCGGGAGAAGGCGATGTCAGTTCGCATAGATATGAATTGCGACATGGGCGAGAGCTTCGGGATGTACAAGATGGGGCTCGACGAGGAGATCATCCGCCACGTTAGCTCCGCGAACATCGCGTGCGGCTTCCACGCGGGCGACCCGACGTGGATGCGGACGACGGTGCAGCTGGCCGAGGAGAGCGGAGTGGCCGTCGGGGCGCACCCGAGCTACCCGGACCTGGTTGGATTCGGCCGCCGGAACATGAACGCGACGGCTGACGAGGTGAAGTGCGACGTGGCGTACCAGCTTGGCGCGCTGCAGGCTTTCACGGCCGGCAAGCGCTTGCAGCACGTGAAGCCCCACGGTGCGATGTACAACCAGGCGGTGGACGACGAGGACCTGGCGCGGGCCATATGCGAGGCGGCGCTGGAGTTCGACCCGGACATAATTCTCGTGGCGTTGGCGGGGTCGAGGTGGGTCGAGACCGCGGCTGAGATGGGGATGAAGGTCGCGCCCGAGATCTTCGCCGACCGCGCCCTCAATGCCGATGGGACGCTGGTGTCGCGCTCGAAGCCCGGGGCTGTGCTGCACGACGTGGGCGAGGTGGTGGAGCGGAGCGTGCAGATGGTGACTGAGGGGGTTGCGACGGCGATCACGGGCGAGCGCATCGACGTGGAGGCGTCGTCGATCTGCATCCACGGGGACACGCCGGGCGCGGTCGAGATGGCGGCGCAGGTGCGCCACGGGCTGGAGTCGAGCGGCGTCGAGGTCGTTCCCATGGCCGCGCTGGTTTAGCTTTGTTGCTGCTGCCTTCGGGGACGGTCACCCTCACCCCAACCCTCTCCCGTCGAGGGAGAGGGAGTATTGGAATCCTTTCATATGTATGACGGGCCTGTATTTCGGGCGGCGGGGGACCAGGCGGTGCTGGTGGAGCTTGGGGACGAGATCAGCCCCGAGACGAACGCGCGGGTGCACAGCCTGGCGCGGGCCATCGAGGAGGCGGGCGTCGCCGGCGTGGTAGACCTCATACCCGCCTACGACAGCCTGCTCGTCCAGTACGACGCCATGGCCGTTTCGATGGCGGACCTGCAGGAGCGGATCGTAGAGCTCGACTCGGAGCGGGTGGAGTCGACGGAAGGCGGCAGGGTCGTGGAGCTACCCGTTCTGTACGGCGGGGAGCACGGCCCGGACATCGAGAGGGTAGCCGAGCACGCGGGAATGAGCGCGGACGACGTGATCGGGCTGCACTCAGGGACGGACTACCTGGTTTACATGCTGGGCTTCACGCCGGGCTTCCCGTACCTGGGAGGG
>DAOULA010000053.1:0-2292 GCA_034420735.1 Dehalococcoidia bacterium | reverse complement strand
GCAAATGACATCGGACACCCTGCAAGCCTTCCTCATCCTGCTGGCGTACACCGCCGTGCTCGCCGCAGCCGCATTCGCAGTCTTCCAGCGCAGGGACATAGCGGGCGCGAAGGGCGGCTAACCCACCCGTCGTCCTGAGGAGGCCACGACAGTGAGCCTGCCTGTTGCCTGTATAATCGTAGTCGCATTAGCTCTACCCCATCCACCACTGCGAGTGTGAATTGACAGATACACAGACCGACCTCGACCTGACGACACTGACCTCCCTGTGCAAGCGCAGGGGCTTCCTGTTCCAGAGCAGCGAGATATACGGCGGCCTCGCCAGCACGTGGGACTACGGGCCGCTCGGCGTCGAGCTGAAGAACAACGTGAAGCGGGCGTGGTGGAAGCGCTTCGTCTGGGGCCGCAACGACATGATCGGCCTCGACGCCTCCATCCTCATGCACCCCGACGTGTGGCGGGCCAGCGGCCACGCCGACCACTTCTCCGACCCGCTGGTCGACTGCAGGGAGTGCCGCCAGCGGTGGCGGGCAGACCAGCTCGAACACCCCGTATGTCCCGACTGCGGCGGCGAGCTGACCGAGCCTCGCCAGTTCAACCAGATGCTGACGACCCACCTTGGCCCTGTTCAGGACGAGGGGAGCCTCACCTTCCTCAGGCCCGAGACCGCCCAGGGCATATTCGTAAACTTCAACACCGCGGCCACGGCCTCGCGCCGCAAGCCGCCGTTCGGCATCGCGCAGATCGGCAAGGCGTTCCGAAACGAGATCACCACCGGCAACTTCATCTTTCGCACACGCGAGTTCGAGATGATGGAGATCGAGTTCTTCGTAGAGCCTGGAAAGGACGAGGAGTGGCACGAGCGGTGGATCGCCGACTGCATGGCCTGGTACACGTCGCTTGGCCTCGACGGGGCACGCCTGAAGCTGCGACCGCACGACCCGGACGAGCTGTCCCACTACTCGAAGGCGACGACGGACATCGAGTACCAATTCCCATGGGGCTGGGGTGAGATCCAGGGCATCGCCAACCGTACCGACTTCGACCTGCGCGCCCACGCCGAGGCGTCCGGCGAGCGCCTGGCGTACTTCGACGACGAGGCCCACGAGCACGTCGTGCCCTACGTCATCGAGCCGTCCGCGGGTGTCGACCGCGCCGTTATGGCCTTCCTGGTCGATGCCTACACCGAGGAACAGACCGTAGGCTCGAAGGGCAAGCCCGAGACGCGCGTCGTCCTGAAGCTCCACCCTGCCCTCGCGCCCGTCAAGGTCGCCGTGCTGCCCCTCAGCCGCAACGAACGGCTGACGCCCACCGCGCATGAGGTCCACGACATCATCCGGACGTCAGGCGCTATCGATGGCTTCGTGCAGTACGACGACGCCCAGAGCATCGGCCGCCGCTACCGTCGACAGGACGAGGTAGGCACTCCCCTGTGCGTCACCGTGGACTTCGACACCCTCGACGACCGCGCCGTCACGATCCGCGACCGCGATACCATGGCCCAGGACCGCGTACCTATCGACGGACTCATAGACAGCCTCCGCATCAGTCTAGCGTGATCGTGTGGGTGGTCTTGTGAGGGCGACGTTCCGTCTTGACGACGCGACTGTGAAGAGGCTCCGCGAGGAAGCCATCAGTCGAGGGACGACCATGTCCGCCCTGGCAGAAGCAGGAATACGGAGAATCCTAGACGATGACCCTTCCGTGGACCCTGCGCCCAGTAGACTGCCACCCCTTCCAACTTGGAACGGTGGCAGGATGCTCGTCGATGTTTCCAACCGTGATGAGCTATACAGGGTGATGGAAGAATCTGAGATGGAACTGCAGCGAATCCCTGAGGTCAAGAGGGGAGGTCCTAGCGGGTCTCCATGCGCATAGTCCACTTTGCCGACGTACACATCGGCGTCGAGAACTACGGCAAGCCTGACCCCGAGACGGGTCTGTCGAGCCGCCTTGTGGACTTCCTGTCCACCCTTGACGAGGTCGTCGACTACTCGATCGACACCGGCGCCGATCTGGCCCTGTTCTGCGGCGACGCCTATAAGAGCCGTGACCCGACCCAGACGCACCAGCGCGAGTTCGCCAAGCGTGTCGCCCGCCTCGCGTCGGCGGGCGTGCCCGTATTCCTGCTGGTGGGCAACCACGACATGCCCTTCACCGCCAGCCGGGCGAGCGCGCTGGAGATCTTTCGCACGCTGGACGTGAGCAACGTCTACACCGGCGACACACTGAAGACCTACGTAATCCAAACGAAGTCCGGCCCCGTGCAGGTGATCGCGCTCCCATGGATCA
>DAOULA010000052.1:0-4317 GCA_034420735.1 Dehalococcoidia bacterium | reverse complement strand
GCGGGAGACTCGGGTGGGCGCATCGTCGGACTTGCGGAGCTTGATCCTCCTGATGGGTACGGAGTCCAAGCCAGACGGCCCATTCAACGGCCTGCGGCGGACGCGGGCGTGCGGGTTGCGCTGGATGAACGGGATCACGCTGACGAGCGGCCCGCCGATGCGCTGTATGGCCCCGGGCGGGCTGCCGGCCAGTCCCTGCGGCTTGGTGATCGGCGCGCCGGCGTTGTAGGGCTTCAGCACGCCGTATATCTCCAGCCCGTGCCTGTGGGCCGCGGCTGCGCCCGCCCTGAGCGGCTCGCCTATGTTCGCCAGTGTCTCAGGTCCGTAGGGCATGGCCGGGAATATGTAGCCTGCCCAGTAGGACTCCGGGTCGTCGTCGCCGTAGTAGAGCCAGTTGATCCGACGCACCCCGAGGCCCCTGAGCAGCGACATCAGCTCGTCGAGCAGCGCGTGCGTGTACGGCCCGTCCCGCACGTCGTCGGGGAAGTCCACGGTAGCCGTCAGCATGAACGGGCTCTTCCGCGAAAGCGCCAACTACGTCCTCCTCGAGTATGGCCGACCTCTTGCCTAAGTGGGCCCGGCACCTAACTGCAACAACCATGCCTGCCCCTGGGAGCGGTATTCGCCGAATTCTGTTCCAAATTGTTCCATGTCGTTCCACTTCCATCTTGTTTGTGCCTGGGGCTGTTGGGTCCTGGAGCCTTCCATGCAGGTATAATAGCACTGGTGTTCTGGCGCGTCAAGCGGCCGCACGACCTCATTGTTTTGGCTGCCGAGCCGGGGGGATTTAACCGCAGAGGGCGCGGAGGGAAGAGGGGGATGATGGGGAGTGTCTGAACTGTGATTTTTGTGATTGGAATGATGGGGATGATTGGGAGGGGAGAGGGAGACCCCCGCCCCGCCTCTGGGTTCCGGCTCGGGGGCCGGAACGACCCCCGTATCGAGTACGGGGCAGGCTCTTCGGCAGGCTCAGGGCAGGCTCGGGAGGGGGACAGGGATGTGGAACGGCGATGGTGGGATGTGGGGCGGGGATGGACGGATGTGGAGCGGCGATGGACGGATGTGGAACGCGGATGGACGGATGTGGAACACGGATGGACGGATGTGGAACACGGATGGACGGATGTGGAACGCGGATGGACGGATGTGGAACGCGGATGGACGGATGTGGAACGGCGATGGACGGATGTGGCACAGGGGAGGTTTCACCGCGGAGGGCGCGGAGGGAAGAGGGGGATGATGGGGAGGGGGAGGTCTGAATCAGGATTCTGGGGATTGGAGGATTCCCAGGATTGGGAGGGGGAGGGCTCTTCGACAGGCTCAGGGTGAACGAGCCTGGAGGGCCGGGGATGGATGGAGGACGGTTCCTGGGGCAGGAATCCGGCCTGCGCCGGAATGACGGAGGGCCGAGGGAGGGCCCCCGTGAACGGCGACAATCATTCTGGCCGGACGAAGCTGTGCCGGGAGTAGGCCAGCACCACGATCAGCGCCCACACCGGCCGGGGAAGGTCCTCACGTCGGAGACTCCTCAGGACGACGAGGGGGCCGTGGATGGTGGGATGTGGAGCGACGGGAGGCTCTCCTACCCTGGCTTCGTCCACTTAATGCCTCTCTACCCGCCTTCAGCCTCTCCCATGTCGGAGAAGTTGGTGATGGACACATCTCCTTCGGAAAACTCGGCAACGATCTTCAGCCTCCCACCCACAGCCTCAATGTAGGACCGCAGGCTGGACACGTACACGTCGGCCCGCTGCTCCAGCTTGGACACCGCGGGCTGGTTCACCTTCAACATCTCCGCGATGTCCCGCTGGGTCAACGCACGCGCCCGGCGCAACTCGTGCAGAGGCATCTCCGCGAGCAACTCGCTCTTGATGTCGTCGATGCGCTGACGGCGCTCCGGCGTGAAGTCCTTAGTAAGCTCGCTGAACGGATGGCGTCCACTCATTCGATCCACCCCTCCTTTCGCAGTTCTTCCAAATGCTCGTCGTAGAGGACGTCAGCCACCGGCACGTACTCCTCGTAGAACTGGTCGTTGCCCGTCTTGTCTCCGCCGATGAGCAGGATCGACGTTCGCCTTGGGTCGAAAGCGTAGAAGACTCGGATGGGCCTCCCTCCGGACTGCACTCGAAGCTCACGCATGACTCCATGCCGCGAGCCCTGATGTCCGAGGAGTACGGGTACGGCAGGTTGGGGCCATGCTCCACCAGCAACTTGACCCTGGCAGCAACTCTGTCCTGCTGGCCCTCCGAGAGTTGCTGCCACCACTGCCCGAACTCGTCCGTGTACTCGACCTCCCAAGGCATACGGGCATTATATTCCCATTACGGAATCATCTGCAATAGGTGACGGACGATTCGGTGGCAACGCGGGCTCATCAGTGCATACGCACCGGGCTGAGGGGGGAGGGGGAGTGTCTGAACTGTGATTTTTGTGATGGGGATGATTGGGATGATGGGGAGGGGGAGCCCCCGCGCCACCCCTGGGTTCCGGCTCGGGGCCGGAACGACCCCCGTATCGAGTACGGGGCAGGCTCTTCGGCAGGCTCAGGGCAGGCTCGGGAGGGGGACGGGGATGTGGAACGCGGATGGACGGATGTGGAGCAGGGATGGTGGGATGTGGAGCGGGGATGGTGGGATGTGGAACAGGGATGGACGGATGTGGAACGCGGATGGACGGATGTGGAGCAAGGATGGACGGATGTGGGGCGGCGATGGACGGATGTGGGGCGGCGATGGACGGATGTGGAACAGGGATGGACGGATGTGGAGCTTAGGCAGGCTCGGGGCAGGCTCCGGTCACAGAGAACACAGGCGGTGAGGGTGACGTAGCCCAGCGGCCCGGGCGAGGGGATATGGTAGTATCCCGACTTGGAGACAAGCCCTCATGACCAACACCCTTTACTACGGCGACAACCTGGACATACTGCGGCAGCACGTGCCGGACGAGTCGGTCGACCTCGTCTATCTTGACCCGCCCTTCAACTCCAACGCCAACTACAACGTGCTGTTCAAGGAGCAGTCCGGCGAGGCCTCGCCCGCGCAGATCAGGGCGTTCACCGACACGTGGGAGTGGACCCAGGAGGCCGAGCGCACCTACGAGCAGGAGATCATCACCAACCCGGACACGCCCGCCAACGTCAAGGACATGGTTTCCGCGTTCCGCCAGTTCATCGGCAGCAACCCAATGATGGCGTACCTGGTCATGATGACGCCTCGCCTCGTCGAGCTCCGCCGCGTGCTCAAGCCTACCGGCTCGATCTACCTGCACTGCGACCCGACGGCAAGCCACTATTTGAAGTTGGTCATGGATGGGGTCTTTGGCACAGCCAGTTTCAGAAGTGAAATAGTGTGGCGTCGCACTGGGACACACAACAAGGCTCGACGATTCGCCCCGATCCATGACGTTATTCTCTTCTACACCAAGTCTGAGGATTTTAGGTGGAACAACACCAGACGTCCATATATGGAGGGGCATGTCAGAGAGTACTTCGTTCAAGACGACGGAGGATGGAGGACCAACTACTATGGCAATGTCCTAACTGGATCGGGCATCAGAGGTGGCCTATCTGGCAAGCCTTGGAGAGGTTTCGACCCATCTGCCAAGGGACGCCATTGGGCTATCCCAAGAAGGCTCCTAGAAGAAGTCAAGGAGGACCTGTCTGAACTGTCTCAGCACGAAAAGCTCGATCGGCTCTACGAACTAGGTTATATCTCGATTCGTGAAGGCCAAGCTTGGCCCGTATACGAGCACTACGTCAGGCCCGACGATGGGCAACCTGTACCGGACATATGGGCTTATCAACCTTATACTGAGGGAACTGTCTTCGCTAGCGGTGATGGGATAGACGCCGATGTGCGGTGGTTGTCGACGACTGACCAAGAGCGTCTCGGATACCCCACCCAGAAGCCGCAGGCCCTGCTGGAGCGCATCATCCAAGCGTCCTCCAACGAGGGCGACGTGGTGCTCGACCCTTTCTGTGGCTGCGGCACGGCTGTCGCGGCCGCCGAGAACTTGAAGCGCGGCTGGATAGGCATCGACATCACGCACCTCGCCGTCGCCCTCATGAAGAGCCGTCTCAGGACCGGATTCGACCTACAGCCGGGCACGGACTACGAGGTCGTGGGTGAACCGGCAGACGTGGGCGGAGCGCGGGCGCTGGCCGAGCAGGACCGCTACCAGTTCCAGTTCTGGGCGATGTCGCTGCTGGAGGCTCTGCCGCGCGAGCGGGACGGGCGCAGGGGCGCGGACAGGGGGATCGACGGCGTGGTCCACTTCATCGACGGCCCGCGACGCACTACGAAGAAGGCCATCGTGCAG
>DAOULA010000051.1:0-110107 GCA_034420735.1 Dehalococcoidia bacterium | reverse complement strand
GGTCCGAACGCACGAGTTCGAAGTTGCTCCCGCGTCACTGGACGAGCTGGAGGAGGAGTACCTGCGGGAGCACCGGTGGTGGAGCGTCCCTGAGATAGAGGCCGCGCGGGGCGTCGAGACGTTCGTGCCCAGACGCATCGGCTCGCTGCTTCCGACCCTGATAGCGGGCAAGCTACCGGAAGCACCAATAGACACAGGGGCTTGAGACAGCGACCTTAGGTTCCTCACTTCGTTCGGAACGACAGAGGTGGGCGGAACGACAGGGGTGGGTGCGCCGCGTTGTCATCCCTTTCTACGGCCTGCGCCAGCCTGTAATAGGGCACCCGTCGCTTCAGAGCTCTCGGACTACTAGTCCCGGGCGCGGGCCTTGTCGCGGCGTTGGCGCTTGCGCCCCGACACCGAGAGATCCGCCTTGCGGAGACGGAGATTCAGGGGCACCCTGACATAGTTATTGAACACCTACACATACCAACAATCGCCCTTGACTCGTCCAAGCGAGAAGGTCTACACTCCAAGCTTGTTGAATGGATTGTCGCTGATTGGTGTATTGGCGGGAGCAAGTAGGGCGTTGGACGAATCTACCATCTCACAACTGATTCTTGCTGTCCGACGTAGCGGTTTTTGCCTTTTCTCCATTCCAAGAGAAGTACCTCTAGAGTCGCTAGCACATAGATTAGGCAATCCGGTCGCGTCCGTTCCCGGACAGTACACTGTCGACATCATTAGACCAAAGTCTAAGGAAGAATCTAGGCCAGGAACGCTGTCATTCATACATGGTACTGATTCGTTTCCATTCCACACTGAGACCGCACATTGGCGACATCCAGTAGATTGGGTGATACTCCGCTGCATTAGTCCAGGTGCTGGAAACCGGCCCACGCTCTTGATCGATGGATGGAGTCTTGCCCTGGACAAAGCCAAACAGAACCAGTTAACCCAAGGTCTAATGGTCGTTAGGAGTGGGTCAAGGAGTTTCCTTGCGCCGTTGGCAAAGTGGCACGAATCCCGCCTCTTGTTTCGACACGACTCTGCATGTATGAGACCGGCATCCAAATACGACGTACCAGCATTGAGAATCCTCGAAAGCGCTATTGCGCATGCCAAACAGACCGCGATCACTTGGGAACCAGAGCAATGCGTGGTCTTTGACAATCGAAGGATCTTCCATTCGCGCGCCGTTTCCTCAATTAGTGATCCCGACAGGCAATTGGAACGGGTCTATGTGGTCAGGGAAGGGGATTAGAACATGTGGTCAGAGCAAGAGTATTGGCTAAAAGCTCAACTCTACATAAGAAGAGCCCAATCGGCTGAGGGCGAGGATGGTCTATACGCATATTGGATGGCTCTGGCTTTAGAATTCATAGCCAGGGCCGCACTATCAAAAGTCAACCCTGTATTGAATGCAGATTCAACGCAAGTGCAGAACATATACTTTGCTTTGGGCTTAGCCAACGTAGGCAACCCCAAGACAGTACCACTACACACGGCCTTCAAGCGGTGTGTAGTGGTTGTCGACGGTTTCGAGGAAGCCCATAGGAGTTTCTGTGACTTCTTGGGCGTCCAGAGAAACGAGGAGCTGCACACTGGCAGTTTGCCTTTCGAGAACCTGAAGCTCCAAGACTGGCTCCAAGATTACTACGAAGTCTTAGAGGGTGTCTAAAAAGCATTGGGATGCGCTAGCCGGCGCAACATTAACCCGGTCATGGCGGCGTAGATCCATGCTTCGGTGGTCTGCGGCAACTCTTCGTAGTCCTTGCTCAGTCTTCGGTAGCGCCCGAGCCATGCGAATGTGCGCTCTACGACCCAGCGGCGGGGGATGACCTCGAAAGTACTCTGGTACGCTGGACGCCGCACCAACTCCAAGGTCCAGCCACCGACATCTCTGGCCCATAGTACCAGCTTGCCAGCGTAGGCCCCGTCCGCCCAGATCCGGTCCAGACGCGGGAACCTGCCAACCAAACGCATAAGTGCCAGCCTGGCGCCATCACGATCCTGTACGTCGGCCGGATGCACTACCACAGCCAACACCAATCCCATCGTGTCTACGATGATGTGCCGCTTCCTTCCACAGACTCTCTTACCAGCGTCATAGCCACGAGGCCCCCCCTTTCGGTCGTCTTGACCGACTGACTGTCTATGATCGCCGCACTGGGAGACGCATCTCTACCTTGGCTGACACGCACCTGGTCACGCAGGGCCGAATGGACCCGCTCCCAGGTCCCATCCCGCCGCCAGGTGCGGAAGTAGTGGAACGTGGTCCGCCATGGGGGCAGGTCGTGAGGGAGCATTCGCCAGGCGCAGCCGGTCCGCAGCACATAGCGGATAGCGTTGACTACCTCCCGTCGGGAGTACTTGATTGGCCGACCTCCAGGCTTGGGAGGAGGCAACAGCGGTTCCAGTAGTTGCCATTCCCGGTCGCGTAGGTCGCTGGGATACGATTTGCGCGTCATGATTCATGACTCTAGACCCTTGCCCAACGTAGCCTCTACGCGAATCCCGTACACTTTTTGGACATCTTCTTAGATATTCTATGCCAACACCTTGGACACGACCTGATGGATCTACTGGGCAATGACGAGGCGATAGCCGCTCAAGAATTGCTAAAGGCCAGTAAGGCCGGGTTGGAGTCTCTGGTCAAGCAATCGATTGCTGACTATAGAAGAGCATTCAATTGCAAGTCGGAGAACGAAAAGAAGCAGCTGCAAACTAGGGCGCTTTTCGAGTCGTCCACGGAACGTACACAGATGTCGAGATTCGTGGATTGTCCTGCGTGCTCAACGGAAGGTCTGGTTAAAGGGAGATCGATTAGGCGATCAAAGCCGTACCTCGAAGACGACACCCTCGTGGAGGAAGTAACTAACCTGGCGGAGTCGTTTTCGTGTTTTGCATGTGGGCTGATTTTGCCAAACGCCTCACATCTGCAGTGGTCGGGGCTGGAACCTCAGTTTACTGTAGTCATCGAGACTAGCCTACAGGAACACCATCAGTACGAATACTATGATGAGTATGGTAACGACTGACCGAGTTGAACCAAGATAACGTCCCGAACCCAGCGGCCACTTGGCGCCGTTCCCAGTAGGCCCAAAGGGAGCAAAAGTCAAACAGACGGCACGGAACCGACCTAAGTCTCGCGCTCCCTTGCCGGTGAGGCGCTAGTCCCGGGCGCGGGCCTTGTCGCGGCGTTGGCGCTTGCGCCCCGACACCGAGAGCTCCGCCTTGCGGAGACGAAGATTCTGAGGCGTGACCTCCAGCAGCTCGTCGTCGGCTATGAACGCCAGGGCCTCCTCGAGGCTCATCCTCACGGTGGCGTTGAGGCGCTTCGTCACCTCAGCCGTTGAGGACCGCATGTTGGTCAGCTTCTTTTCCTTGCAGACATTGACGTCGATGTCGCCTTCCCTGCGGTGGGAGCCGACGATCATCCCCTCATAGATCGCGGCGCCCGGGTCGATGAAAGTATCGCCCCTGCCCTGGGCGTTCAGCAGACCATATGTGACGGCCGTGCCGCCCTCCGACGCCACGAGCACCCCGCTGCGCTGGGTCGCTATCTCGCCCTGCATGGGCTCGTATGAGCTGAAGACGCCGCTCTTCACACCGTCGCCCCGCGTAATCCGAAGGAAGTAGGCGTTGAACCCGATCAGCCCCCTCGTCGGTATCTTGTACTCCATGTGGACGTAGCCGTCCTCGCCGTACCTCATGTCCCTGAGCTGGCCCAACCGGGCGGAGAGATGCTCGGTCAGCGCGCCCACGTACTCCTCTCGGGTGCTGATGCTCAGGACCTCGTAGGGCTCGTACACCTTGCCGTCGATAACCTTCGTGACCGGCGTGGGCCGCGACACCTGGAACTCGAACTGCTCCCGGCGCATCGTCTCCACCAGGATCGACAGGTGCAGCTCGCCCCGCCCGGAGACGACGAACACGTCCGGGCTGGGCGTGGCATCCACCCGGAGGCTGATGTTCGTCCGCAGCTCCCTGGTAAGCCGTTCGTGAAGGTTGCGGGAGGTGCAATGGACGCCCTCCCGGCCCATGAAGGGCGAGGTGCTGACCCCGAAGGTCATGCGCACCGTGGGCTCGTTGACGTCGATTGTCGGAAGGGCCTCCGGGCTCTCGGGCGAGGCTATGGTATCGCCTATGGACACGCCCTCAGGGCCAGCCACGGCCACTATGTCCCCGGCGTGGGCCTCCGGCACCTCGACGCGTTCCATCCCCCTGAACACGAAGACGCGGTCGAGGTTGTGAGTGCTGCCCTTGCTGTCGCGGCCCAGCAGGGCCACCTCGTCCCCCTGGCGGAGGATGCCGTTGGAGATGCGCCCCACGGACACCTGGCCCAGGTAGTTGTCATAGTCCAGGGCCGCAACCAGCAGCTGGAGCGGTGCATGGGGATCGCTGGTGGGCGGAGGCACCGACTCCAGGATCGCCTCGAAGAGGGGCTGCATGTCCGTCCCCGGCGCGTCCGGGTCCGTGGTGGCGCAGCCCTCGCGGGCCGAGGCGTAGAGCACAGGGAAGTCCAGGTGCTCCTCCCTCGTGGCCAGCTCCAGGAACAGGTCCTGGACCATCGAGAGGACCTCCTCCACGCGGGCCTCGGGGCGGTCGATCTTGTTGATGACGACCATCGGCGTAACGTCCTGCTGGAGGGCTTGACGCAGTACGTATGTCGTCTGGGGCATCGGCCCGTCGACGGCGTCGACCAGCAGCAGGCAGCCGTCCGCCATATTCATGACGCGCTCCACCTCGCCGCTGAAATCGGCGTGGCCGGGCGTGTCGATGATGTTGATCCGGACGCCGCCGTAGGAGACCGAGGCGTTCTTGGCAAGGATCGTAATGCCGCGCTCCCGCTCCAACGGGTTCGTGTCCATGATCAAGGCGCCCACCTGCTGATGGGCCTGGAAGACCTGGCCCTGCTTCAACAGCGCGTCGACCAGGGTCGTCTTGCCGTGGTCGACGTGCGCTATGATGGCCAGGTTGCGAATCTCGTCGTTCCGGTAGTCGTACAATATAATCACCCCAACGAATAATGGTAGCAGGGAGCGGCCCCCTTGTCGGCATTTACTTCCATCTCGCAAGTGCTCGTAGCTGGGCCGCCCATGACGCCGACAAGGCCGTGGTGCTACCATCTCGTTGGACTCCACACAGACCTCAGGACTCTCAATATGGAAATGCAGTCGCCCTCTTCGTGTGATTTACCCCAGACTAGCTCCCTGTTACCCAGTCCCAGGCGGGGCTGGAAGAACTCCGCAGCCCTGGTCAGCCCATGAACATAAAGAGAGTCCTGGTAACCGGCGCAAGCGGCCTGATCGGCGGGCTGGTCCTGAGGGAGCTTGGTGACCGGTACGAGTTCAGCGCCCTCAACCGGCGAAAGGTCGACGGCGTTCCATGCCTGCAGGCCAGCATCGCCGACTTCGATGCCATCCTTCCGGCCTTCGAAGGGGTGGACGCCGTCCTCCACCTCGCCGCCCACACTGCCGGCAACGACTGGGAGCAGCAGCTCAACGTCGACATAGGCGGGACCTACAACGTCTACGAGGCCGCCCGCAGGAGCGGTGTGAAGCGTGTCGTCTACGCCAGCAGCGGCGGCACGATGCTGGGCTACGAGCGTGAGTCGCCCTACTACGAGATCGCCGCGGCCCAGTATGAGGAGATTCCCGACGAATGGCCGTTGCTCACCCACACGTCGCCGGTGCGGCCCAACGATCTCGTCTACGTGGCCAAGGTATGCGGGGAGGTCATCGGCCGCTACTTCTCGGACCGGTTCGGCATCTCGTCGATCAACATACGGGTGGGAGCAGTCCTCCCAGGCGACAGGCCGACGCTGCGGCGGCACTACCCCGGGTACCTGAGCCATGCCGACTGCGTCCAGATGATAGACAAGTGCCTGAGTGCGCCCTCCAGCGTCCGCTTCGACATATTCGACGCTATCTCCGACAACAAGTACCGCTGGCGTGACACAAGCCACGCCTCCGAGGTGCTCGGCTGGGCGCCCACGGGCAGCGCCGAAAACTACGAGATCGAGGACAAGGGCGGCCCGCACCAGGTCGACAAGACCTTCGACCTCACATAGCGGGCCCCATATGTGCTGAACGAGCCCAAATCCATCGCCTGCGCAATGGCGTTGTACCTGTCGGGCGTCACCCTGTAGGGGCGGGTTTGAAACCCGCCCTCGCCTTGCCGGCGGCCAGCGTTGCCGTTAGATAATGGATTTGGGACGAGCACACTCAATTGACACCCCCATGCCCCGAACATAGAATGGACTTGCAGGGCGATAGATACGAGACTGCGCCGTGCACATGGAGAAGATCCAATGGCCGAAACTGCTGAGCTGACCAAGGACGTAGTGATGGAGGCCCTCCGGGACGTGTACGACCCGGAGATCCCGGTCAACGTCGTCGACCTCGGGCTCGTCTACGACTGCCAGGTCGCGGACGGTGACGTACAGGTCAAGATGACCCTGACCTTCGCAGGCTGCGGCATGGGCCCGTACATCGCCCAGCAGGCCGAGTGGCGCATTGCGGAGATCGAGGACGTGGAGGACGTGGAGGTCGAGATGGTCTACGACCCGCCCTGGACGCCCGACCTGATCTCCGAAGAGGGCAAGGCGCTGCTGGGTCTCGACTGACCGGCGCCCGAATTCCCACCACTTGAGCCACCCGGAGCGGACGCCGAGAAGTGCGTCCGCTTCTTGTTTTGCCGCCAGGAGAGGTAAATGACCCAGCAGCGCCCGCCCAACCAGCAGCAGACCGCCCAGGCCCGCGCCAAGATCGAGCAGATGAAGCGCCAGTTCGAGCAGAAGCGCGCCATAGCCGACAGCCTGGGGGGCATCGGCACCCAGATCGGCGTCTACAGCGGCAAGGGCGGCGTCGGCAAGACGACCGTCGCAGCAAACCTCGCCGTCACCCTGGCCCAGGACGGCGCATCCGTGGGCATCCTCGACGTCGACATCGACTGCCCCAACGTCGTCCGCGCCATGAAGGTGGCAGAGGTCCCCGTGGTGAGCGAGGACAACAAGCTCGTGCCCCCCGAGCGGTTCGGCGTCCGCGTCATGTCCATGGCCTACTTCCAGAAGAACGAGGAGGAGGCCACGATCTGGCGCGGGCCGATGATCCACAACGCCATCAACCAGCTTCTCCAGAGCACCGACTGGGGCCAGCTCGACTACCTCGTGGTCGACCTCCCGCCCGGCACCTCCGACTCGCCCCTGACGGTCATGCAGACCCTGAGCCTCGACGGCTTCGTGGTGGTCACCACGCCCCAGGAGCTGGCGAAGATCGACGCCAAGCGCTCGATCAACATGATCAAGACGCTCAAGGTGCCCGTGCTGGGCGTGGTCGAGAACTTCGCCGGCGAGGTCTTCGGCTCAGGCGCGGGCGAGGAGTTGGCGGACGAGATGGGCCTGTCATTCCTCGGCAGGCTGGAGATGCGCACCGACTACCGCGACACCTCCCGCCCCACCGTCCTAACCAGCGTCCGAGTCCTCCAGGAGTACCGCACCATAGCCACCAGCACCAAGGCGGCATTGGAGAGCGTTGCAGCGGGTGTGGCATAGCGGAGGCAAGAGAGCACCATCGGCAAGGTGGTGAGCGTCGTGCAGTCCGACACGACTGGGGAAGTGTATGTCGTCGACGGCATCGATGAGATGCACTTGGAAGACGCCCTCCGCGTGGCCTACGATGCGTTCGCCTTCAAGTTTCGCTTAGGCTTCAGGAACGCCGAAGACCTGGTCCGGCTCTTTCGGGACTCGGTCGACACGAAGAGTTGCATCTCGGCAACTGTCGACGGGCAATTCGCGGGCTTCCTGGCATTCCAGACATCTGGCCAGGAGTTCTACCACCTGAACCCTGGGGCGCTCTTCACGAGGTTCTCGCCCCCGAGGGCCGTTCGTGTGCTGATCAATTTGGCGCTGCTTGCCAACCGGGTAGGTCCCGACGAGTTTATGGTGGATTCACTGGTCGTGGACCGGTCGGCCCGGGGCATGGGCGTCGGGACTGCCCTTATGCGCAGGGCCGAGAGCAAGGCCAGGGCGATGGGCAAGCGCACGATGTCGCTGGGGGTCATCGGAGAAAACGAGGGCGCTATCCGGCTGTACGAACGACTGGGCTACAGGACCACCCGGACCTGGCGGGGTCTCCCTGTAAGGCTCGCGGCCGGGTCGGCAGAGGTACACCGCATGAAAAAGCCCGTAGCCGAAGACTACTGAATCTGCTGTGTCTTCTTCGCGTCCTCCATGTCCTCGATGTACGCATCCGCCGCATCCTGGAGCGCCAGTAGCGCCTCCTGGCGAGTGTGGCCCCAGGCAGTGCATCCTGGCAGGGCCTCGACCCATGCGCTCCATCGGCCGTCATCGTCCTGTTCGAGCTCTGCCGTGATCTGGTGCGCCTTCACTGTGACTCACCGTCTGCCCGCCGGCTCAGTCCGAGCCGACGGCCTGGTGGATCTCGTCTAGCCAGACTACCAGCTCGGCGGTGGCGTCGTTGTTGTAGCCGGGTCGGCCTGAGGCGGCCCATTCCCACGCGCCGTTGTCCGACTGGGCGTCGATCAGGTTGTCGCCGACCCTGATCGCCATGTCGCGGTACTTCGCCTCGCCCGTGAGCGTGTACATCATCGACGCAGCCCAGCCTACCTTGCCCGCCCGCAGCAGGCGGAAGTGGTAGTCGCCCACGTAGTCGCAGAACAGCATGTACCTGCGCGCCAGGTCCAGCCACTCGTCCTCGCCGGTCGCCATGTAGAGCCGCGACAGGAACCCCGCCGCGATGCCGGGGTGGAAGAAGGACTGGTCGCGCGACTCGTCCCGCGTCAGCACGTACCGGAAGTCGTCGCCGTCCCGCACCTCCGTGATCAGCCCGCTCTCCCGGCTGTACACCGTCCACATCTCCTCGGGGTAGTTGGGCTGGTTGTCCATCATGCGCTTCATCCAGGTCCCCAGGCCCCGGGCGACGTCCAGGCGTCCGGAGTAGATGGCGCACCAGCCGCTGCCGCTCACCACCCACAGGTCCTGCTCGGTCGACGCCGCGCGCTCGGTCGGGCTGGAGTAGAATCCGCCGCTCTCCGGGTCGTGGAATCGCATCAGGAAGTCCATCCCGCGCTGGGCGAGGTCGAACTGGCCCATCCGGTGCGCGCCCTTGATCACCCAGGCGTTGTGATAGGTGTAGTAGAAGCTGTCCAGCTCGCCCTCCGGCCTGGGCCCGAAATCGCCGTCCGGCGTGAAGCCGTTGCGCCGCACCCAGTCCAGGAGCCGACCGGCAGCCCCCGACATCCCGCACACCATCAGCGCGGCGGGCACCTTGTAGTACTCCGTGACTCCCTGCTCGGGGTCGCCGAAGCTGCCGTCATCGTGGAGCTGGGTCAGCAGATACCGCCCACCCCGATCCCTGGCCTCTCTGAACCTGTTCATGGCGTGCTCCTTTGGGCGCTACTACTCTGTCACGAGAGCCTTCATGTACATACCTGCCCTTGCGAGTCGACGGCAACGGCCGGGGAGTGGATTCCCGCCTTCGCGGGAATGACGGTGGGGGGTCACGCGTCGACGAGCTCGATGTTGGACAACGAGGCCTCGATCTCGCCGCTGTCCACGCGCCGCGTCAGGTCTACGATGGCCTGGTTGATGGGCGTGGGGACGCCGACCTGCTGGCCCTTGCGGACCACGTAGCCGTTCAGCTGATCCACCTCGGTCGCGCGGCCCTTCATCAGGTCCTGGGCGAGGGACGGCCGGCCCGTCCCTATGTTCTTGCCATGCTCGACCAGCAGGCCCTCCACCTCCTCCTTCGCGGCGCCGTCCTCGAGCGCCCGGTTGAACAGCCCGGCCGGGACGCTGCTGATCGGCTCGACCGATACGCCGTGGGCCTCGGCCACGCGCACAAGCTCGGCCGCGATCCTTATGGACAGAAACCGCACCTCGGGGTTGAACCGCAGCTCGGCCGACATCAGCCCCGTGAATCCCGCCACGGCGTTACTCATCGAGTTGGTCGCCAGCTTGGCCCACCGCTCGCCCCACAGGTTCGTCGTGGTCTTGGTGATGCCCGCGTCGCCCATCACCTCCGCGAGCCCCTGTAGTCTCTTGGTGATCAGGCCGCTGGGCTCACCCAGGGTGAAGGCCGGGCGGTCGATGGAGCTGGTGCGCTCCGGCGTGGCCGGCTCGTACATCCCTGCGCCCAGGGTTACTACGCAGCCCACGACCCGCGACCAGCCGAGCACGTCCGCGATGGCGTCCTCGTTGATGCTGTTCTGGGCCGACACCACGTAGCCGCCAGGCGCAAGGTGGGGCTCGATGAACTTGGACGCCCAGCTCGTGTCGTACGACTTCACCGACAGGAACACCACGTCGAACTTCGTCCTGGCGGCCGACACCTCGCCCAGGTGCAGGGCGGCGGGCCGGACGGTGAACTCGCCCTCGTGGGCCTTCACGGTCAGCCCGGCGTCCTTGATTCGCTCGATGTTCGCCGGCCACAGGTCGATCAACGTTACGTCCCGCCCACCGCGGGCCAGGTACCCGCCGATCACCCCGCCAATCGCCCCCGCGCCAAGTACTGCAATCTTCATTCGGTTCTTCTCCTGTTTGATGTCTCGCTCTACCAGTCCGGGGAGTCACCCTCACCTCAATCCTCTCCCGTCGAGGGAGAGGAGGGGGAGGGGAGACGCCCTCATCCTAGCCGCCGTTGATGGTCAGGCGGGTCTGTGTGCGCTTTTCGACGCGGTCGCGGTCGAGGGGGAGGTAGTAGTGGTTGCCGGCCAGCCAGGTGGCCAGCTGGTCGCAGTAGTTGGCGCTGCCGGGGTTGCCGGACAGGCCGGCCGTGTCTACCGCCCAGAGGCCGGGCGGGTCGTCGGACAGCTCGGCGTTGATCCTGTAGTTCGCGCCTACGGCGGCCAGGTACGTGGGGTCGAAGCCCGTGTTGCACACCGTGATGCCGCTGCCGCGGACGGGGTCGCCGCCCCGGTTCAGGGTCTCGAATATCTCGCCGCGCGAGGTGAGGTGATGGTCGAGCCTCACCGTGTGGACCGCGCCCCACGTCCACGCGGCCATGTCGGCGCCGAGCCTCGACTCCAGGTCGTCCAGGGCTGTATTCATCGCCTCGACGATCGCGCCCTCACGGTCGCCGCCGTCGAACCAACCGTGCTCGTCGCCGTCCAGCAGACTCAGCGACAGCCCCGCCATCGCCGTGCCCAGCGCCTCGGCCTGGTCGGGCTCGAAGCGCTCGGCAGCGGCCCTCAGACCCCAGTAGAGGAAGAAGCTCTCGAATATGGCCGCGCCCACCCGGTCCGGCTCCATCATGCAGTCCCACGCCCGCAGGTGGCCGGCGGCCTCGGCGATCCTGGCGTCGTCGACCGCCTCCAGCGTCCCGATCAGCCCGGGCAGGCCCTCCTGGGCCCTGAGCGACATGGAGTCCATCTGCATCTGGGCCACGTCCTCGCGGCTGAGCCGGTCCTTCTCCTCGATCATGTTGCGTATTCGGCGGGCGCGGTGGCCGCTGCTCCACACGCCCGACAGCGGGTAGGGGAAGTCCTCGGGCGCGAGACGGTTGTTCGCCGAGCGCACCCAGCCTTGGTCGGGGTCCTCCATGCCCGGCATGGCGTCGTAGGGGATGGACTCGCGCCACTGGTGGGCCGGGTCCCAGCCCGGCCGGTAGCCGCGGCCCCAGTTCTCCTTGATCGGAACCCGGCCCACCGACTGGTAGCCGAAGTGGCCGTCCACGTCCGCGAATCCGAAGCTCCACGTCGGCACGATCCACGTCCTCAGCGCCTCCCTGATCTCGGCGGCGCTGGCGGCCCTGTTGAACGCGAGCATCGACGTGATCTCGTCGCACGGCTCATGGCCCATCCAACGGAGCGAGACGGGGCCGCTGTCCCTGGCGATGCCGGGCACGATCTCGTCGGCCAGCGGGCCGTTCCGCGTCGACCTGACCGTCCTGGTGACCGGGTCCGCGCCCTTCACGTCGATCCGCTCGACGACCTCAGTCGCCCGCTCCCACTCGCCGTCGTAGAGGAAGTGGCCGGGGCTGTCCGGGTGCTCCTTCTCCTGGTAGAGGTCGCGCTGGGCGCAGATGTTGTTGGTCAGGCCCCACGCCGTGCGCTCGTTCCGGCCGAATATGATGCCCGGCACGCCCGCGTACCCCGCGCCGACCGTGTTGAATCCCGCGCCGGACAGGTGGGCCTGGTACCAGCAGGACACGCTGCCGAAGGCGATGTGCGGGTCGCTGGCGAGGATGGGCAGGCCGGAGTCCGAGAGCGCGCCGCCGATCACCCAGTTGTTGCTGCCGAGGCCCTCGTCCGGGTCGCTCACCACCTCTCCGACCCTCTCGCCGCCCGACCGGTCCGGCGGGTAGTGGCCGTGGGGGACGATGCTCTCGTCCTCGGCCTCGCCCAGCAGGAACGCCTGGTAGAGCGGGCCGTCGCCCAGGGCGCGCCTCGCCATCTCCGGCAGGGCGATGATGGGCAGCCGCCCGGTCAGGTACCAGCGGAACTCGGCCCAGATGGCTATGGAGTCGATGGGCGACCACGTCTCCGGCTCGTAGTCAAGCAGGTCGAACTCGATTGGCAGGCGCGCCCGGCTCTCCGCCATGGCCGCGTTGATGCCGTCCGAGAAGGCCTCGAGCAGGTCCCTCGTCTCGACGGGGATGCGGTCGATCTCCTCGGCAGCGATGCGGTTGATGCCTACCGTCCGCGCGATGATGTCCGTCTCCAGCCCGTCCGGACCCAGCACCTCGGCGAGGCGTCCCACGGCCTTGCGGCGCAGGTAGTCGAGCTGCCACAGCCTGTCCTGCCCCATCGCGAAGCCGTAGCCGAAGAACAGGGCGCCGGCGGTGTCAGCGTAGACGTGGGGCGTGCCGGTCTCGTCGCGCAGGATTTCGACGCCGCCCGGTCCGTCGAGAGCCCGGGCCGTCTCCAAGTCCGGCAGCCTCGATTCGAGCTGCCCGCGCCACCACTCGTCGAACTCCGCGCGGCCTATTCCTGCACCGGCGCACACCGCGTCTATCGACTCGCCCGCGCCGAGGCGCCTCAGTATGGTCTTCTCGTCCAGTTTCATAGTTTTCCTCCAATCGGTTCCGGAGTCCAGGGGCGTACCCTGGTCAGGCTTATCGCGCCTATTGTGAACATGACTGCGACCACGAGGTATCCCGGCCCGTAGCCTCCCATTCGGTCGAAGGACTGGCCGGCGAGCAGAGGCCCCAGCAGGCCCGACACGGCCATGGTCAGGGAGATCAGGCCCGTAATGCTCCCGAAGTGCTTCAGTCCGAACGTCTCCTGGATCACGAGGTTGATGAGCGCCCCGTACGAGCCCATGAAGAGCCCGAAGAGAGGGACAGCCAGCCAGGCGATCGGCGGCGTCGGGAACATGACCATCATCACTATGAAGAACGCCTGGCCGGTCAAGCTCACCATCATCATCCGGCGGGCCGTCACCAGCTCCGAAAGATACCCGAAGCTCATCTTTCCCGCCATCCCGAACAGGGCCAGCAGGCTCACGGCGCGCGCGGCGGTCTCCAGCGACATGCCCGACGTTATCAGGTGGTCGGGCACCTGGGGCAGGATCGCGCTGTACGTGAACGAGCCCAGCATCAGCGAGAGGCCGAGCATGTAGAAGGTGGGCCCCCTGATGACCTCGCCGACGGCCTGGCCGGTGAGCTGGGGCGCCGAGCTTCTCTTTCCCGTTCCCTGCGAGGCTCCTGAATCAGGGAACTCGCGGACCAGCACGACCGACAGGAAGGCTATTACGAAGGTCAGGCCCGCCAGCAGCATGAATGCACCCTTCCAGCTGCCCGCCGCCAGCATCGGACCGACCATTAGCGGGATGACGAAGCCGCCGAAGTTGTTGCCCATGGTGGTCAGGCCCATGACGCGGCCGCGCATCCTGGGGAACCAGACGGAGACGAGGCGTCCGGCCGGCAGGGTGGTCGACCCCGAGAAGGCCACGTACTGGAAGAAGCTGAGAGCGTACCAGTGCCAGAGCTGGGACATGAAGGGGCGCAGCAGGAAGCTGAACCCCATGATGAGCAGCGACCCGGCCATGAGCGGCCTCGCGCCTCGCCCGTCCATGAACCTACCCAGGAACGGCCCCGTCAGAGCCCCCACGGCCACGAAGGACAGGGACACGCTTATGGCGGTGCGCTGCCATCCGAACTCCTCCTCCAGCGGCACGATGAAGAGCCCAAAGGCGTAGCCCGGCCCTATGGAGATGGCCGAGGAGAGGAATACGGTCCCGACTACGAGCCAGCCGTAGTACGTAAGCTGGCCCTGGAGCCCGGAGTAAGCGGCGCGCATCGCCCTATAGTACCACCGAGCGGGAGCCGGGGAGAGTTCCCAGTTGTTAGGTAAGTGTTCAGAGTCGATGAGCCAGAGGGGTCGCCCCACACCTTGGCTGTCATTCTGAGGAGCGCAGCGACGAAGAATCTACGATCCTTGCACACGCAGAGCCGTCCTCAGGCTAGATTCGTAGATTCCTCACTGCGTTCGGAATGACATTTGTGGCGTTCGGAATCACTATGGCCTTGCGAAGGCCACATAAGGGGATGAAAATGGCGACCCCCTGTGCAAGGTCGAGGCGACCCCGCCCCAGGTGCGGGCGCTATTTTCATGGTAATGACATTCGTGGAGGACCGCTCAACTCATGGAGACTGAACAGTTACGTTGTTATTTGTTTAGTTGTTAGTGGGACCAGTGCTATCAGGGTGGGACGTAGTTGTGGAAGAACGGCTCACCGTCGAGGGGGTCGGGGCCGTGCCAGTGCTGTTCGAGCTTCTTCCTGATGCGGCGCTCCGCCGGGGTCAGCTCGGGGTCGCGGGGATTGTCCTGGTCATGGGTTGACTGCTCGCGGCGCTTCCGAGCGCGGGCATCTCCCATCTGGCGGCGGAGTTTTCGGGGCATTCGGGTTCTTGGTCTGGAGCGGGGATTGTCTGAATCTGGATTCTCAGGATTGGGGGATTCGTCGGATTGGGAATCCGCTGGAATGACGGCGGAGTCGGCCTCACCATCGGGGCGGTCACCTTCAGCCTGGGGGGAGTCACCCTCACCCCAACCCTCTCCCGTCGAGGGAGAGGGGGTAAGAGTCGAGGGGGAGGGCTCTTCGACCCTTCGACTGAGTTCAGGAGAGCCAAGCTCAGGGCGAACGATCCTGGATTCCTGGGGGGAGTCACCCTCACCCCAACCCTCTCCCGTCGAGGGAGAGGGGGTAGACTCCTCGCCGCCCCTCTGGATTCCCGCCTCCGCGGGAATGACGGTGGGACTGGTTATGTAGCTGGCTAGCTGTGCGGCGGATTCGAGGCGGTGGTGTGGCTTGAAGCCAGGTAGGGCGCCGTCCATTACGGCGATCAGGAAGTTGACGATGCTGCGGCCGTCGCCGGTCTCCTGGCGGACGAGCCGGGTCAGCCGGCGCTGGAAGAGGTTGGGGCCGCGGCGCTCAGGCTGGTCCTTTTTCAAGGGTGCGATGGTCCCCATCGGGAAGAGGGTGTGGCGCATGGACTCGCGGACGTGTTCGTTGTGGTGCCTGGTGAGGTACTCGCGGACGAGCCCCGGGGCGATCTTGTCGAGTCGCCTGGCGGCGGACATGCGGTGGTTGTCCCGGAAGCCTTCGAGGCTGCCGTCGGCGACGCCGAGGTAGAACTGGACGATGAGCCGTCCGCCGCCGGTTTCCTCGCGGACTATCTCCGCGAGGGATGGGTATTCTGTTGTTGGTGCGCTCATGCGTTCTATCTTATCACGGGTGTCAAGGGGGCGGGAGTTTTCACCGCAGAGGACGCTGAGGGCGCAGAGGGGGACAGGGATATGTGGGAGAGGGAGTGGCAAGCGGGGGTGTTCACCACCCTTCGGCGGGCTCAGGGCAGGCTCAGGACACAGAGAGCACAGAGTCAAGGGATTGTGGCGAGTGGGAGTGGCAAGCGGGGGTGTTCACCGCAGAGGACGCTGAGGGCGCAGAGGGGGACAGGGATATGTGGGAGAGGGAGTGGCAAGCGGGGGTGTTTCACCACAGAGGACACAGAGAGCACAGAGTCAAGGGATTGTGGGGAGAGGGAGTGGCAAGGGTGCGGCATCGATGTTCGGAGACTATGATGTGGGAGCTGCCCGCGGGTGAGCCGGCCGGCAGTCAATCGAGGGAGAATAGGCCATGCGTATTTCGTCCTATGAGACTATGGCGGTCCGCATCTGGCGGGAGCCGGGGCCGACGGCTCCTCGCGACCAAGCAGACTTCGTGACGCTGCGGCTGCGCACGGACGACGGCATAGAGGGCATCGCCTACGCGGGATTCGCCTCGAGGCTCGTGACGAGGGCGCTGAAGGAGTTGGTGGACGCGCTGGCCGCCGAGACCGCCGGCGCGGACCCGCACTCGGTGGAGGAGGTCGGCCGCGGCCTGCTCATCGAGGCGGGCGACGCATCGCCCGCAGGCCTGGTGACCCGCGCCGTCGCGGCGATAGACGTGGCGCTGTGGGACATCAGGGGGAAGGCGCTGGGCATGCCGGTGTGGAAGCTGTTGGGCGCGGGTTCGGGGGTCATGCCCACGTACGCGAGCGGCTACCTGTGGCGCCACTTCGACCTGGACCAGCTAGCGACAGCAGCGACGGATCTCGCCTCGCAGGGGTTCCGCGCCATGAAGCTCCGCATGGGCGCCGAGGAGACCGTCGAGGCCGAGCTGGCGCGGCTGCGGACGGTGCGCGAGGCGGTCGGCGACAGCATCACCCTGATGGTGGACGTCAACCAGGGGTGGGACGTGAACACGGCCATCACGGCGGGACGTGAGATGGCCGAGCACGACCTCTACTGGCTGGAGGACCCGACGCACTTCGAGGACTACGCGGGTCTCGCGCGAATAGCCGACGCGCTGGACACGCCTATCGCGGCGGGCGAGTACGCCTACGGGGTCGTGCCGTTCCGGCATATGCTGGAGGCGCGCTCGATCGACATAGTGATGGTGGACCTGCTGCGCGCCGGCGGGATCACGCCGTGGATGAAGATCGCGCACATGGCGGAGGGCTTCAACCTGCCGGTGGTGACGCACCTGGCGCCCGAGATACTGGGGCACGCGCTGGCGGCAGCGCCGAACGGCCTGTACGTGGAGCACATGCCGTGGGCGTTCCCGCTGTTCGAGGAGGTGCCGGCGGTGAATGCGTCGGGGCAACTGGTGATGCCGGACGCGCCGGGCCTGGGGCTGGCGTTCGACGAGGACCGCCTGGCGGCGTCCGCGCTGTAACCACAGATGCGGGGAACATCCGTCACGAGGGTTCCGGGCTCCAACGGCACCCCGGGGCCGAACGGCGCTCACTGGGCCAGGTCAGCATCGAGGGAACCCTGGCAGGTGCGCTCTGGCGGGCGGCATCCCCCTCATCCCAACCTTCTCCCGCCAGGGGAGAAGGGGCAGGAGCCCCGACGATGCCCTGCGGCGAGTTACTTAGGCTCACTGGACAGCGGCATCCCCCTCATCCCAGCCTTCTCCCGCCAGGGGAGAAGGGGCAGGAGACCCGACGATGCCCTGCGGCGAGTTACTTAGACTCACTAGATAATTGCCGCTCATTGGGCCAGGTCGACGATGTTCCGCACTTCCATGACGTGGTCGATGACATGGTCAGGCGCAATGAGATCGCGCGGATACGGCCGGTCTCGCCGGACCCAGGCGGCCTTCATCCCGAACCGCTTTGCGCCATCTATGTCGGCCTCCGGATTGTCCCCGACGAACATGACCTGCCCGGGGTCTGAGAGCCCGGTCGCCTCTAGCGCGTCGCGGAATATCCTGGGGTCGGGCTTGCGGTAGCCGACCTCCTCGGAAACGATGATGAACGGGGCGAGCTTGTCCAGGCCCGCCTGCCGGCACTTGCCGTGCTGGCTCGGCGAGCCGTTCGTGACGATGCCCCACGGCATCCGCCGCTCGTTCAAGTGGGCGAGGAACCGGTTGACCTCCGCGTCCGGCTCGACCTGCCGCTCCATCTCGGCGCGGTACCACCTCATCAGCGAGTCCATGTCCAGGCCAACGTCCGGCCACTCTCCCAGCCACCGCCTGAGCATACCCTCCCGGTCGTTGTATCCGTCGCCGTCCCACCGCACCATCATCGCGACCGCCTCGTCCCTCGCCACGGACGTAATGGGGCGGAGGTGCTCGTCGTAGAAGCTCCCGGCGACCCTGAGAAAGACGCCATACCTGTCGAGCAGGGTATTGTCCAAGTCGAAGACCAGGCCGTCGACGGTGGTTTTCAATGTCTACCTCTAACTGGTAATTCGGGCCGGCGCCGCTACCTCGGCCTAACGGGTCAGGGCGATGAGGCTAGCTGGCTCCTGATGGATTCGGGGACATCTATGTCGACGCCGAGGCGTCCGTCGGTCGCCATTTCTTTGTAGACCAGGCACGAGTTCGGATTCGCGGCGGGGTCTTTGCGGAGCTCCCATGTGTAGCCCTCTATCGAGAGGGTCTCGGTATCCATGACGAGCGTCAGATCCAAAGCATCGCCCGGATCCCAGTCCCGTATATTGACATTCGACACGTGGATGCGCAGGTCCCCGTCGGCGGTCTCGTCAACGGTTATGTCCTCGGGAGACCCATCCATGAGAACGCTGCGAATCGCAGCATGGAGCTTACCGTTCCACACCCACCATGAGCTCGCCTCTGCGATGGTTTCATGATCAACCCTCTCCCACGTTCCCTGAGGCGAGAGCTGCCAGTGGGTCCACTCCTGGTCTTTCCGGGAATAGATTATGTAGAACTGGCCCGTGCGGAGGTTCAGGTACGACAGGGCGGGGTTGTCTCCGAACAGTCTGAAGTCCGCAATCGAGAACTCTATTGGACCTCTCCTGACACCAAACCTTAGGTTACACGCTCTATCAGTCCAGCCTCCGCTCAGATGGAAACTCGCGGAACCTGCCCTTTCGAGCTCGACGTAGGCCCTCAGGATTAGATCGAGGGGATCGGCAGGCGCAGCCTCTGAGTCGGTCAGCGGGTAGTCCAAGAGCTCTTCGGTGAGCACGATCAGCTCTCGGACGTCATCCATGGACATTCCTGGCTGCACCAGCGGGTGGGAGTTGATCTCGAACAGCTGCCTCTCTCGTGGAATGAAGGCGCCCCGCTTCGCGAATTCCATGACGCTCAGAGGCCGAGAGCTATGGCCCAAGGGGACTCTATGAGCAATTGGACCGAGGGCGTGCAGCGCCTCGTGAATGGTTATCCCCCTGATCTCATCCATCGGTGAGGGGAACCCAGTCAAATCGGCATGCCATATGACAATGTCCCCTGACGTGGCTTCCCCACTGCTGTTCACGGCCGCACCTGCAAACCCCCAATAGTGAACCAGTTCGGGGTCGTAGTCGAAGCCAAAGTCCGAGGCTCGAGAACGGGGCACGCCCACATACGCCTTGAAGTCCGCCTCTTCCTCCGACCCAACCCACTCAAACTCCAGGTTCAATATCGGAGATAATTCAGTCAGAACTGTTTCGAGAACTGCAATGTAGTCCGGGTGTCCTGTTGCCCACACCTTGACGGGGACGTCGTTGAGCCACTTCTGAACGGTCGGTGCTTCCCATCCTCCGCACCCCGCGAAGATCTCGCCGTCGATCTCGACGCCTCCCTTTGGGCGGTCGGCGTAGCACTCCCAGAGGTCGCGGTCGACTCCGAGGATGCGTTCGGGCACCTCAATCTCAAGGGTCAGCGGCTCATCCTCGCCGTAATCGAAAGTTATGGTCGTTGCGCCCATGGGAAGCCGCAGGGTGAAGCTCTCCGAAGCCGGCGCGAATCCATTCAGCAGGGACAGGTTCAGCTCCCCCCTGCAATCCCTGCGTTCATCATCCCCGGCAACGCAGGTGGCCGTGACTTCCTGGGCCCTGTCGAGGCTGAGGGCACCCTCGTTACGCAGGGTCGCGGTGACCTCGACATCGGCCGTGCCGTCGGACCAGTAGCCGAGGACCGTCGATTGTGCATCGAGGGCTAGCCTGACGGGCGCGGGAGTGTCGGTGGGCGGGGGTGTGCTGGTGGGCAGAGCACCTGACGACGGCGTGGGCGATGCTACGTTCCGCGCGAGGCTGCCATCCACGCGCTCTTCGGGGGTGGGCGTGGCTGTCACTACCACGACTATCGGCTCAGGCTGGATGCAGGCAGTTATGAGCGTAGCCACCAGCGATGCGGCGACTATCCGCGTTCTATTCCTCACAGGGCCCTCTACTGGTAACGCTCTGCGCGAGAGCAACTACACCCAAACCCTTATACCCGAGAAAGCTCCAGTCTCTTTCCTTGTCCCCCATCTTTTCAGGTTAGTTGCAATCCGCTTCTTCATCCGACGTAGTCCGCGCCCCTTCAGATCGGAGTCGCTTTCTCGCTTCCGTAGATTGCGCCATATTCCTATGCCTGTACGAGCAAACCACGCGGGCATCTTGTGCTTTTCCTTCCTGAAGACGCTGAGCACGACCTTCGGACTATTGATCAGTGTACGACAGTAGGTGCAAACGTGTTGGTCTGATGGCAATGGCCGAGGCTGGATGGGGGATGGTTCCTGCTCGCAGGAATCCGGCTCAAGGCCGGAATGACGGCGGGCTTGCCTTCGTGTGGCGGTGGCGGCCTGACGGCAGTAGCCTGGGAGGGCGGGTTTCAAACCCGCCCCTACGTCACCATATGCCTGGCCTCTGCGGGCGGACACGTGGGTCCGCCCCTACCAGTCGGGGATGCCCCAATCACTAGGGAACCTCTGAACAACCGTATCGTCTGAGCACTGCCCTTCGACCCTTCGTCTGGCTCAGGACAGGCAGGCTCAGGACGAACGATCCCTCGGGGCCTCTCATTCAGACCGTCCCTAGATGCTCAGCCGCTAGTAGAGGGGCGAGAGGGCCAGGAGGGTGTCGCTGGCGTAGTCGATGGCCAGCATGAGGGGGGCCGGGTAGACGCCGAGGAGGATGGCGCCGGCGAACAGGGCGGCGAGGAGGGCGGTGGTGAGGCGGGGGAGGCGCAGCTTCGTGTCGTCCTCGGCGGGGTCGACGTACATCCGCTTGATTACCATGAGGTAGTAGTAGAGGGAGACGAGGCTGGCGGCTATGGCGAGGCCGGCCAGCCAGAGGAGGCCGCTGAAGGCGGCGGCGTTGAACAGGTAGAACTTGCTGACGAAGCCGGCGAATATGGGCAGGCCGGCCAGCGAGAACAGCGAGGCCGCCATCACCATCGCCAGGCCGGGCGAGCGCGACGCCAGTCCTGAGTAGGCGGCGGTGTCCTCCCTGCCGGTGGCGTCGTACACCGTGCTGACGCACAGGAACGCGGCCATGTTGGTCACGGCGTAGGCCACTATGTGCAGCATGATGCCGCTCACCACGAGGGCGTAGCCGTCGATTCCGCGCCCTGCGCCCGCCGATCCGCCCGCGTCGAGGGCAGCGAGCGCCGCGATCCCCAGCAGCAGGTAGCCCACATGGCCGACGCTGGAGTAGGCCAGCAGCCGCTTGATGTTGGTCTGCACCAGGGCGACGAGGTTGCCCAGCACCATGGTCAGCGCGGCCAGGACGGCCATGACGACCTGGAGGTCGCCGTGGGCGGGCACGAGGGCGTCGATGAAGAGCCGCACGATCAGCGCGAAGGCGGCGGCCTTGGACCCGACGGCCAGGTAGGCCGTGATGGGCACGGGCGCGCCCTCGTAGGCGTCGGGCGCCCACATGTGGAACGGCACCGCGGCGACCTTGAACGCCAGGCCCACGATGAGCAGCGCCAGCCCGACCTGCACTCCCAGGCCCGGGTCGGGCATCTGCGACAGCGCCGCGCCCATCTCCTCGAACCGGGTCGTGCCCAGGAGCCCGTACACCTGGCTGATGCCGTAGAGCATGAGGGCGGACGAGAACGCGCCCAGCAGGATGTACTTCGTCCCGGCCTCGTTCGACTTGGGGTTGTAGCGGTCGAACGAGACGAGCACATAGAGGCCGAAGCTCAGCAGCTCCAGCGAGATGTACGCCGTAAGCAGCTCGCGGGACGACGCCATGAGCATCATGGCGAGCACGGTGAACAGCAGGATGCCGTAGTACTCGCCGGGGTGCTGCAGGTGCCGCTTCACGTATACGACGCTCGACAGCACGACTACGGCTCCTAGGGCTACGAAGAAGACCTTGAACACGAGCGCGTACCCGTCGAAGACCAGAGCGCCGCCGTAGAGGCTGAGGTCGTCCGCGATCAGCTGCCGGTACAGGGGCCCGGCATCCCCACGGGTGGTGAACATGAGGGCCGCGGCTATGCCCACGAGCCCGACGACGGCAATGACCGGGAGGACCTGCTTGCGGCGGTCGGGCAGGAACAGGTCGAAGCCGAGCACGAGGAAGGCGAGGCCGGTTAGGAGGAACTCGGGGATCAGCAGCGTGAGGTCGTTCATGCTGCATCACCGTGGCGCGGGCTCACGGCTTGGCTGGGACCGACCCCGCCCCTTCGTCGGGGACTCCTCAGGACGACATGCGTGGGTTGCCGGGCGCAATCCGGGCACCTCCCCGCCCCTCTGGGTTCCGGCTTTCGCCGGAACGACGGTTGCGCTAGCGTCTTCATCATGCGCCTGCCATGGCTCCGAGGAGCCTTGCCACGCTCTCGTCGATGGCGTTGGTGAAAAGGAATGGGAGGAGGCCCATGAGGAGTATGAACGCCGCCAGCAGCCAGGACGCGATGGTCTCGACCCTGGACATGTCGAGTGGCAGGACCTGCCCTGGGCCTCCCGAAGGGGCTTGCCCTGGGCCCGCTAGAGGAGCCTGTCCTGAGCTTGGGGAAGCGAGCCAGCGATCGTCGGTCGTGCCGAAGAAGACCTTGGCGACAAGGCGCAGGATGTATACGGCGGTGATGGCCGCGCCTATGACGGCGAGGGCGCCGAGGATCGGGTAGGTCTGGAACAGGCCCAGGAACACGAGAAGCTCGGCGACAAACCCGCTCAGCCCCGGCAGGCCCAGGGAGGTCAGGCCCGCGATGACGAAGAGCACGGTCGTGGTCCTCATCGGTTTCGCCATGCCCTCGAGGACGCCGATGTCGCGCGTATGAGTCGCTTCGTAGATCGACCCTACCACGGCGAAGAAGAGGGCCGTCATTATGCCGTGTGAGAACATCTGGAGGACCGCGCCGCCCACGCCCAGGTAGTGGAGGGTCGCCAGGCCCATCAGCACGTAGCCCATGTGGCTCACGCTGGAGTATCCGACGACGTACTTCAGGTCGCGCTGGCCCAGGGCGGAGATCGCGCCGTAGATCACGTTCACGGTGCCGAGGCCGATGAGCAGGGGCATCCAGGTCTCCGCGCCCTCGGGCATCAGGCCCATACCGACGCGGAGTATGCCGTACGCGCCGAGCTTCATCAGCACGCCGGCGTGGACCATGCTCACGGCGGTCGGCGCGGCGACGTGGCCGTCGGGCGACCAGGTGTGGAAGGGCCACATACCCGCCAGGACGCCGAAGCCGACCATGAGGAACGGGAAGAAGATGCGCTGGAAGGTGACGGGGAACTCGCCGTTCTCGTGGAGGGCGACGAAGTCGAAGGTGCCCAGGTCGGCCTGGGCGAATATGGCCATGAGGGCTATCCAGATGAGCACGCTGCCCGCCACGAGGTACAGCATCAGCTTCATCGCGCCGTATTCCTTGGTGCGTATGAATGTCCTGAAGTCCGAGCTGCTGCCCCATACGGCGATCAGCAGGTACATGGGCAGCACGGCCAGCTCGTAGAAGAAGAACAGGAAGAAGAGGTCGAGGCTGACGAACACACCGAACACGCCGGAGAGCAGCAGGAAATAGAGTATGAAGAAGTCCTTGGGGCGATGGGTGACGTTCCACGAGACCAGCACGCCGGTGAACATGACTATGCCGGTGAGGAGGACCATCAGGGCGGATATACCGTCCACGCCTAGCGCCAGCGTGATGCCCTGTCCTGAGCCTATCTCCAGAGGGCAGTCCATGTATCCCCCCTGGGTGGACTCGCCGGCGGTGCACTCCTGGGGCAGCAGGTCGAGCCAGGCCCACGTGCGCTCGAACTCGAACCGGAGCACGTTGGCCCGGCCGGCGAACTCGTCCATCGACGTCTGCCGACTCCCGAACGTGTCGGTGTGGGCCGCGAACACGTACATGGAGAGCAGCATGACCGTGAGGGCGACGGCGGTCGCGACCCACCTGATCGCGAGGCGGCGGTCGCCGGGGACGGCCAGTAGCACGGCCGCCCCGGCGAGGGGGAGGACTATGAGAGCGAAGAGCGCGTATGAGTTCAGGGGTTCCACGGCTATGCGGTGCCTGCCAACCTGGTCTGGACGCCCACTATCAGGAGGCGCAGCAAAACGACGCCACCTTGGGGGCGTCGCTCGCGAAAGGCCAGGTCTCCAATGCCGTTGTCACAAGTGATCATATGTCGTACCAGAGGCGTTGAAGCATTGAGATTGTGTCTACCGGGATTCGGATTCGAACAGCAGGCACGCCTGGAGGTCTTCTCTCTCGATCCCGAATTCGTCAATGACCTCATCGGGGGGCATCCCATGGGCCAGCAGGCCGACCATGTGCTCAACGGTCAGACGTGTACCCTTGATCACCGGCTTGCCGACCATGACTTCGGGGTCGACCGCAATGCGGCCAAGCAGTTCTGCGTTCCTGTAGTGATGAGCCTCCATTAGTCATTTAGTCCGTGGGTCCGTATTCTTTGTGCAAGGATATCAAACATCGGTTCAGAGACATCTTGGCGGAATTTGTCGTGTACGACAGCAGGCAGGCCGATGATCAAAGCTCCGTCAAGCGGTCCTCTCACTAGCTGGACTTCACGATACTTGCGGCGCATGCCCTTATGAATCCACGATTCATAGTCTGCTCGCAACGGTTGTCTGCTGTTCTTAAGAATCGTGCGCCAAGGAGGTTCTTTGATTCCATTTGCAAGAGTGATGATATAGCGTGGCCTAGACCGCGCTATACAAAGTAGCTGCCACCCAATACCCTCGCCATGTTCAGCAAGCCCGGGTGGAAGCTCACTGAGCTTGGATGTCCGATAAGGTATGATGTTTCCTGAAGGAGCGTTACGAAGCAACGCAACGGCCTCGGCGCTGAGGCGTACGTCCGGTTTCGCATCCGCGTCTTCGGTTGCCGCCATCGCGTCAGATGGGCTTGACCCCGCAAGAATCATGGCAAGTCCCTGAACTACTCGCTGCAAGGGGTCTTGCCCCCTAGCATGATCGCCCCATGAGTCATCCAAATATGCCGAGTATCCGGACTCTCGAAAGGGACGATTGATGTCGTCAGGCCTCGCGTCCTCAGGACGTCCCGCAGGGTTCAGTCCTAAGATTGCAATCTTGTTGCCTGACTCGTAGCTTTCGACACTTGAATACAGAAGACGAAAATTCGGGTCTTTAGGAT
Organism: Dehalococcoidia bacterium; assembly: GCA_034420735.1. Taxonomy (GTDB): domain Bacteria; phylum Chloroflexota; class Dehalococcoidia; order Lucifugimonadales; family CAJWER01. The sequence goes on along the minus strand of DAOULA010000051.1, from coordinate 84,840 downwards.
CACTCCCGACCCAATCAACCTCCTGACACTTTGCTTGGCATTCTTCCGATAATATAGTGAGCTTTCGGCGAATTTGCGACATGGCCTACCCTCTTTGAGATGTTCTGCTAGCCATGGGATACTAAGCCCGGTTGAGGGGATGGATTCCCGCCTGCGCGGGAATGACGGCCTGGATGGCTGCGCTTGCACCGAGTGTCCAGATTCACGCGGCGAGCCACCAGAGGAGGGCCAGGGCTACGGCTCCTAGGGACATTGCCATGGCGTAGGTGTACATCAGGCCGGACTGGATGTACCGGACGCGCATGGCCGAGAGCCAGACAGCGAGGGCGGGGCCGTCGACGCCGGTGTCGTTCACGATCACGCGGTCGAACAGGGCGACGAGCCTGCCCAGGGCGAGGAATACGCGGTCGATGGCCCACTGGTAGGCCTCGTCAACGTAGTACTTGTTGGCCAGGATGGTGTGCGTCGCTGACCGCAAGCCGGCGGTCCAGCCCGCGGCAGGGTGGACCTTCGTGTCGCTTGGGTCGGCGTACCGGGACGCGCCCGGGAGCCACGAGGGGCGTCCCACGTACGTAATCCAGCTTGCGGCGATGATCGCGGCCACAGAGCCGCCCGACAGCCCGGCGAGCCATGCGGGGGAGGCATGGGCGGCCTTGCCGGCGAGGAAGTCGCCGAACACCTGGTAGATTCCTATGCCCAGGGCAAGCGCGAGGGGCGCGAGAACAACGAGGGGCGCCGTCATCAGCCACGGCGACTCGTGGGGCTCTCCCTCGCTCCGGGGCGCGCCGAAGAAGACGAGGAACGTGACCCTCGCCATGTAGAGGGCGCTCAGGAGCGCCGCGGCGAAGGTGGGGATGAAGAGCGCGAGGCCCCGCTCGTCGAGCACCGTGATCAGCACCTCCTCCTTGCTGAAGAAGCCGCTGAAGGGCACGAGCCCGGCGAGGGACGCTGCGCCTATGGTGAACGTGACGGCAGTGACCGGCATGGCGCGCCGCAGGCCGCCCATCTCGCGGATGTCGGTCCTGCCCGTGCCGTGGGTTACGCTGCCGGCGCCGAGGAACAGCAGGGCCTTGGCTATGCCGTGGACGAGCAGATGGAAGATGGCGACCGCCATCCCGAGCGCGCCGAGGGACAGCATCATCAGGCCCAGGTGGCTTATGGTCGAGTATGCGAGGACGCGCTTCAGGTCGGTCATCACCAGCGCCAGGGTGCCCGCGAAGGCGAAGGTGATCAGGCCGATCACGGCGACGAAGAGCAGGACGGCCGGCGCCATCTCGAACAGGGGCATCAGCCTCGCGACCAGGAACACGCCCGCGGCGACCATCGTGGCGGCGTGTATCAGCGCGCTGACGGGCGTCGGGCCCTCCATGGCGTCGGGCAGCCATACGTGGAACGGGAACTGGGCCGACTTGCCCATTGCGCCCAGGAACACGAGGAACATGGCCAGGTTCACGGTGGCCTGGGAGATCAGCCCCGTGCCCACCCCGTTCTCGACGGCGTGGATGACGCCGCTGATGTCGAACGTGCCCGTCGCCCGGTAGAGCAGGATGATGCCGATTAGCAGCCCCACGTCGCCTATTCGCGTGGTGACGAAGGCCTTCTTGGCCGCCTCGGCGGCGGGCCGCTTCTCGTGCCAGAAGCCGATGAGCAGGTACGAGCCCAGGCCGACCAGCTCCCACGCCAGGTAGAGGAAGACGAGGTTGTCGGCCAGGACGAGGGCGAGCATGGCCGCGGCGAACAGGGCGTGGGACGCGAAGTACCAGCCGTAACGGGGCTCGCCCCGCATGTACTCGATGGAGTAGACCTGCACCAGCAGGGCCACGAAGGTGACCAGGCCGATCATCGTCACCGACAGGCTGTCGACGATGGCGCCCCATGTTATGGAGACGTCGCCCAGGACCAGCCAGCCGGCGCTGAATGTGCCGCCGCCGTTCTGCAGCAGGTCGACGAGCACGAACCAGAACAGCACGAACCCGAGCAGGATGGCGGCGACGGATACGAACGCCCCGCGCATGGGGAGCCACCGCCCGAACAGCGCCACGATCACGAACGCCGACGCGCTGAGAGCGGGGATCGCCCATGCCCACTCGATGCCTATGGTCATCGCCCGGTCACCGGGTAGTCCCCCTCATGTGTCTGAAACGACGCATTCCAAGCCGTCCCCCGGCCCCTCTGGATTCCGGCTTTCGCCGGAATGACGATCTTGTAAGGGTCTCATCCAATGGAGATGGGACTGTTGGGCTACCATTTCATCAGATCGACCTGGTCCATGTTGACGGACGACCGGTTCCTGTAGAGGCGCAGGACTATTGCGACGGCGAGGGCTAGCTCGGCGGCCGCTATGGTGATGACGAATATGACTAGGACCTGGCCGAGGGCCCGCTGGGCCTCGGTGAAATCGGCGAAGGCGGCGTAGCCGATCAGGTTCAGGTTGACGGCGTTCAGCATCAGCTCGATGGACATGAGCACGAGCACGGCGCTGCGGCGGGCAAGGACCCCGTACACGCCTATGGCGAAGAGGGCTGCGCCGAGCAGCTGGAAGTGGGCGAGCTCGATCATTGCCGGTCACCGTTCGACCGGACCATTACGACCGCGCCGATCAGCGCCACCAGCAGCACCAGGGAGGCGATCTCGAACGGCACGGCCCAGTCGACGAAGAGCGCCCTGCCCACCGTCTCGAAGTTGACGGCCTGGCGCTCGCCCGCGGCCACGTCGGTCAGGAGGGCCGATGCCGCGAGCAGCCCGAACAGCGCCACGGCAGCAACCACTGCGACGGGCCACTGCACGTTGTCGGTGAGGCGCTCGAAGTCCTCGAGCCGGGTGAGCATGAGGGTGAACAGGATGACCACGATGATGGCCCCGCCGTAGATCAGGACCTGTACGAGGGCGAGGAACTCGGCGAAGGCGAGCAGGAACAGCCCGGCCACGCCGATGAGGGATGCGAGCAGCCCGAAGGCCGCGTAGACGATGTTGCGGGTCGTGACGACGGCGAGGGCGCCCCCGAGGGTTATGACTCCTGCGATGTAGAAGAGGACTAGGGACATGGTGAATGGTGAATGTCGAATTGGGAATGGTGAAATGGGATGGGTTCCCGCCTTCGCGGGAACGACGGACCGGGGAACCCCGGGTTGCCGCCCCCTTCGACATTCGTGGTCCTACATTCTTATTTCTTATCTACTCTCCCGATGTTCTTGGCCTGGGTTGGCTCCCAGGCGGTGTCGTGCTGGAACTCCTTGCCCATCTCCAGCAGCCGGTCCTTGTCGGCGCGGTTGCCGTTGCGGGCGTACTTGCCGAGCTCGTGCTCGTGGCTCATCTCTATGGCGTCGAAGTTGCACACGTCGACGCATATCCCGCACACGATGCAGCGGCCCAGGTTGATCTCGAAGTCCTCGACGATCTTGCGGCGCTTGCTCTTCCCATCGGCGTGGAGGGGGTTGTCCTTCATCGTGGCGCTCATGCACTGGGTGGGGCACTCGCGGATGCAGACCATGCAGCCCGTGCAGTAGGGCTCGTCGACCGTGTAGTCCCACAGCAGGGCGGGGAAGCCCATGTAGCGCTCGTCGATGTCGAGCCGCTTGTCCGGCTCGGGGTACTGGGCCGTGACGGGCTTGCGGCTCGCCGTCTTCAGCGTAACCTTCAGCCCTTCGAGGAATCCTGGCATCTCACACCCCTGTTTGAATTGCCCCGCCGGCGCCACCCTCACCCCAGCCCTCTCCCGTCGAGGGAGAGGGGGCAGTCACCCTCGGCCCAACCCCTTCCCGTAGAGGGAGAGGGGGCAGTCACCCTCGGCCCAACCCCTTCCCGTCGAGGGAGAAGGGGGCGGTCGAAAGCCCCCATCCCATTCGGCAAGCTCAGGACAGGCTCAATCTTCCCTCTCGTGGGGAAGAGGCTCCGGGTCATGCCTGTTCGCGGAGGCTGCTGGCGCTATGGATCGTCACGGTGTCCCGGACCGATCTTGCGCCCATGTTCCTCGTGACCGCGAAGTAGGCGCCTACCAATATTAGCAGAGACAGCAGGGTCAGCACCCAGAGGTGCCAGCCGTAGAACAGCACGACCCCCGTGATTACGATGTTTGCGAACGAGAGCGGCACGAGCACCTTCCAACCGAAGGCCATGAGCTGGTCGATCCGGAGGCGCGGGTAGGTGCCCCTGACCCAGAAGATGAACAGGATGACCGCGTAGCACTTGACCATGAACCACAACACCGACAGCGCCGAGTGGAGCGCGCCGTCGAAGGGCATGGCCGGCCAGCGCCAGCCGCCCAGGAACAGCAGCGTCGTCAGCGCCGCGACGGTGAAGGTGTTGACGTACTCGGCCAGGAAGAAGATGGCCCAGTGGGCGCCGCTGTACTCGACGAACGGACCGCCGACCACCTCGGACTCGGCGTGGTGGATGTCGAAGGGCGTGCGTCCGAGCTCTGCCAGCCCGGCTGTCAGGAAGAGGAACAGGCCGAGGGGCTGCACGAGGGCGTATGCCCAGGTGGCCTGCGCGTCCACTATCTCCTGCATATTCAGGGACTGGACCAGCATGGCGACCGCGAGGATGGACATTATGAAGGGGATCTCGTAGCTGAGGAGCTGCCCCGCGGCGCGCAGGCCGCCGAGTATGGCGTACTTGTTGGCCGAGCCCCAGCCGGCCATCACCAGCCCCAGCACCGAGAGCACCGAGATCGCGGTGATGTAGAAGAGGCCCAGCTCCATGTTCCGGATCACCACGTCCTGCGCCACCGGCAGCGTGACCCATATCAGGAAAGACGGCACGAACACGGCCAGGGGGGCCAGCCAGTATATGCGCCTGTCGGCCCACGATGGCAGGATGTCCTCCTTGGTCATCAGCTTGACGGCGTCGGCCAGCGGCTGCATCGCGCCGTGGAAACCCACCCGCATGGGGCCCATTCGCATCTGTATCCGCGCCAGGGCCTTGCGCTCCAGCCATACCAGCACAAGCACCGTCACGGACAGGAACCCGAACAGCACCAGCGCGGCCAGGCCGTATAGTCCGACGTCCGTGAGGCTCACCGGTCCACCTCGCCCAGCACTATGTCTATGGACCCCAGGATGATGACGGCGTCGGCTACGTAGGCGTCCCTCAGCATGTGCTGGATCGCCTGCAGGTTCGCGAAGGAGGGCGCCCTGACCTTGACGCGGTAGGGCTTGTCGGTGCCGTCGCTCACGAGGAAGACGCCGAAGTCGCCCCGCGGCGACTCGCTGCGGACGTACACCTCGCCCTTCGGCGGGCGGAGGATCCGGCGCACCTTCGCCATGATGGGTCCGGGCTCCATCTGCTCCATGGCCTGGTCAATGATAACGAGGGACTGGCGCATCTCCTCGACGCGCACGTAGTACCTGTCCCAGCAGTCGCCCGCCGTGCCCACCGGCACGCCAAAGTCGAACCGGTCGTATATGCCGTACGGATCGGAGACGCGCACGTCCTCGACGACGCCGCTGGCCCTCAGCCCGGGCCCGGACACGCCGTAGTCGACGGCGTCCTCAGGGCCGATGACGCCGACGCCCCTGGTGCGCTCCAGGAACATCTCGTTGCTCGAGAGAAGCTCGTCGCACTCCTCGATTCCGCGGCGAAGCTGGTCGGTCAGCGTCGCCATCCGCTTGCCGAAGTCGTCGGGCAGGTCTTCCTTAACGCCGCCGACCCGGATGTAGTTGTGCATCATGCGGGCGCCCGTCACCGCCTCGAACAGGGACTGGACGCGCTCGCGCTCCCTGAAGCCGTAGAGCACCGGCGTCATCGCGCCGATGTCCAGCCCGTAGACGCCGTAGAAGAGCATATGGCTGGCTATGCGGTTCAGCTCGCACAGGATGACCCTGATGTACTCGGCCCGGTCCGGTATCTCCAGCCCCATGAGCTTCTCGACGGCGAGGCAGAAGCCCAGCTCGCTGTTCAGGTTCGCCACGTAGTCGAGCCTGTCGAACAGGGTGATGACCTGGCCGTAGCTCTCGCCCTCACACAGCTTCTCGGATCCCCTGTGCAGGTAGCCGATGTGGGGCTCGGCCCTGACGATCCGCTCGCCGTCGACCCATATGACGAGCCGGAACACCCCGTGGGTGCTCGGGTGCTGCGGCCCCATGTTCACCATGAGGTCGATGGCGTCGGCCTGCTGTGCTGGCTGTTGGTGTACCTGCATAGTCGTGATCAGATTTCGTCGAGCAGCTGGAAGTATCGCTGCCGGCTCATCCCAGCCGTCCGCATGTTGGAGAGTATGTGCATGGGTTCGACCATCCGGGGGCTCGAGGTAATCACCACAGGGCGTCGAATCCCAGGCTTCGTCATTACTATGTGGTCGCCCTTCGTTCTACTAATGCTAAACCCGTCCCTTTCAAATACCCGTACCAGCGTCCTGTAGCGGACGGGAACGATCCGCCTGTCTGTTGGCCTCACTTCACGGTTGCGACCGAATCCGCCTTGAGGCGTTGGCGGAGTCTCCACGTTTCGCCAACACTCTCGAACCCAGCCTCCGTCAGAATGTCGTCAAGGGTTCCAAGATCGGCGCACCCTTCCAAGAATGCCTCCACAGCTTCCCTCAGCGACTTCCTGGCATCCTCAGGGGTGGCGCCGAAGCTCGAAACATCGAGCTCCGGACAGAAGCTGACGTAAGATTCCTGACCCGTGAACAATTCGGTCCTGAAAGACACCCTCGTCATGGCGATTCACCTAGACTGCGCGGCTATTCCCTCGCACTTCCTGACATCACGGACACGGGCTGTCCTGAGCTCAGAACCGCCTCCTGCATCTCTGTTGACCGCTCTCTCACCTTCCAGGCTCCGTCGGAATCTTCGAATCCAGACTCCCCCAGCACTGCGTCGAGTATGCCTTGGTCCTTGCACTGACCCAGGTAAGCTTCTACTGCCTCCTGCAGACGGCACATTGCCTCAGACTGGGTGTCGCCCTTAGCTTCTATACGGAAGTCCGGGCACAGCCCAACGAACCGCGTGCCGTCGCTAAAGACCTCGGTTCTGTATACAACCTTGTTCATCGCATACCTCGCTAGTCCGGCACATCATGCGGCGTACTGACGATCACATGTGTCCCTTACAACTCTACCATTCGTCGTATTCGTGGAACGGGAAGCTCTTGAGGCCGGGGTGCCCCTCGAAGCCCTCGTAGAGGAGCAGCGGCGACAGGTCCGGATGGCCCTCGAATACCACACCGAAGAGGTCGTGACCCTCGCGTTCGTACCAGTTGGCGCCGCGCCACACGCCCGTCACTGTCGGCACGCGCGGGTCGTCGGGCTCTAAGCTGGTCTTCACGACCATCTTGTGGCGGTTGGCCAGCGAGAGGAGGTGGTAGTTCACCTCCAGGCGCTCCTCATAGTCGACGACCGACAGCGCCCTGAGGTAGTCGAAATCGAGCGCCGGATTCTCCCGGGCGATCCTGCAAACCTGGGGCACGTCGCCGGGCCCGACCACGACAGTGACCTCGTCGAGGGCCGCGCCGAAGGCGGCGTCGACGCCCTGGAGGGCGGACGGCAGGAGATTCGAGAGGGCCTGGCCGCGTTCGTCGAGCCCCGGGCCCGCGTCCTCCTGTGCCCTAGACCGGGCCCTTGCCACGTTCCCTCGCGTCCCGCTGGATCTTCTCCTGGAGCTGCATGAGCCCGTACATCAGCGCCTCGGGCCGGGGCGGGCAGCCCGGCACGTACACGTCGACGGGTATCAGGTGGTCGACCCCCATGACGACGGAGTAGGACCTGTAGTAGGGGCCGCCGTTCGTGGCACAGCTGCCCATCGCTATCACCCACCTGGGGTCGGGCATCTGCTCGTAGAGGAGCTTTATCGGGTCGGCCATCTTCTTCACGACCGTCCCGGCGACGATCATCACGTCCGCCTGCCGGGGGGACGGCCACGTCACTATGCCGAACCGGTCGAGGTCGTGGTGCGACATGTGGGTGCTGATCATCTCTATGGCGCAGCACGCGAGCCCGAAGCTCAGCGTCCACAGCGACGACTTGCGGGCCAGCGCAAACAGGTCGCTCGACCTCGCCGTCACGGCGTTGGGCAGCACCCTCTCGAACACGCTCTCGCCAGGCTCGTTGCCCATATGGGGCCGGTAGCCGTGTCCCAGCTCTATCTCCATTGCAGCACACCCTTCTTCCACCCGTACACCACCCCGAAGAACAGGATGGCGATGAACAGGAGCATCTCGTAGAAGACCAGGGGAATGGTCTTGAGGTAGACCATCGCCCACGGGAACAGGAACACCGCCTCCACGTCGAAGATGAGGAACAGTATCGCGAACACGTAGTACCGGATGTTGATCTGGGACCAGCTGTAAGGCGCCGGCGGGATGCCGCACTCGTACGGCATGTCCTTCATCTCCGAGGGGCGCCGGGGGGCTATCAGGTATGACGCGGCGAATGCGCCCAGCACGGCCACAAGGCCGACTGCGGCGACGATGAGCACGGCTCCCCAGTTCAGGGCGTATCCGTCGGGCAAAGTCTATCCCTCATACGAGCGGTGGACTGCCTCCAGTTTAACACCCGGTGGAACGGCGCTTCAAATGGAGGAGCCCACTATGCCCGTACCCCACAATGGGTGACTGCTACGTGCCGCCGTCCTGGGGTGGAGTTAGCGGGGCATGACCGCCAGTCCCTCGTTGGCGAACCCGCCATCGAACGTGAACACTGGAGCGCCCATCTCACGTGACGCAACCACAATCGTCCAGTCCACAAGGCTCAGTCCGCTTCCACGACGATCCATGAAACGATCCCATGCTGCATCATGAATGCTGCCGTCGATCCATATCACCTGGAGATTGGAGCGGCGTCGCCACTCTGAGAACTCCAGGACGACTTCAAAGCCGAGCCTGCGGTGCAGTAGTGCGACCGTCTCGACCAGCACATAGGATGTCGTCCACAACTCCTGCCCTCCATCCGCCAATCGTCCGTACGCAGCACTGGCCCGATGGTGGAACAGATCACTCGCGGAGTAGATGGCGTAGAAGGCGGACGTGTCTACCAGTACACGCTCAACCACTGTCGTGGGGGTCCTGCATTGCCAGGTAGAGGTCGTGCCTGGCAGCGACGTCTGGCTCCGGGTCAGAGCCTATCCCAACGACCTTCATTAACTTCCGCCGTTCCTTGAACCTTCCAGGGTTGATGGCAATCGAAACCAGCTGTCCATCCCTACCAAGCTCGAGGTGTACGCCCATGATTACAGAGACACGCTCTAGGACAGCGCTTCTGCCACTCCCTACGGGGATGCTTGTCTTGGCCTTGTAGGAGCCTGGGGACTTGCCGATGGCTGCCCTGACCAGGGCCTTCAGCACGTCATAGTCCATCTTGTACGGCAGATCGTCTTCTGAATCTTCACTTGTGTATTGCAGGCTGTCGTCTTTGATCAGCGCGGCACAGTGTTGCAGCCCTCTAAGGGCATCCTTGGAAGTGAGCGTGCCATCGTCCAGCGCACGTAAGACCACCGACAGCCCTTCCCTGTGATATGCAAGCTCTCGCTCGGTAAGGCCAAAGGCAGCTACTGGCCTGCCCTGACTTGGAAGCAGCTCAGGCAGAATATCGTCCACGTCAGGCAGATACTCACGGAAGCCTGTGGGATCCTGTCTCCGCTTGACCTGGAGCAGATCAATGACACGCTTGTCTTGAATCGTCATTTGGCCCCGGCATTCATCGTTGCTCTGAACATCTAAGGTGCTCTTGCCTGGCTCGCACCAAGTTGACGCCTGTGAGAGAGAGGGGCTACAGGTACGGAATTATAGCAGAGGAGAGGCCGAGAATGGCGCGCGGCTGTGGGGCTTGCAGCCGCAAGGGATTCTGCCGTGCCCTAGTCCTGCTACAATGATCCCTATCTATTGCCAGGCGAACTTCATGTGCTCGCCTACCCTCTAGACCTAGAATGCTCAAGTTCCTGGGACGCGGAAAGAGCGAGAAGACCGAGCGGGCCGCCGAGAAGACCCGGCGCGCCTGGTTCTCCCATGTCACGGACCTCTTCCGCTCCGGGAGCCTGGACGACGACCTCTGGGAGGAGCTCGAGGAGCTGCTGATCGCCGCCGACGTAGGCCTTGGGCCCGCCCAGGACCTGCTTGAACGGCTCAAGAGACGTGTGAGGGAGGAGGGCGTGTCGGACCCCGACGGGGCCCTCGACCTCCTCAAGCAGGAGCTCGTATCTGTCCTGGACGTGGAAGCCGCGCCGGTCGCTGAGGACGGCAAGGTCCCCCACACCGTGCTTATGGTCGGCGTGAACGGCGCGGGCAAGACCACGAGCATCGCCAAGCTGGCCCAACTCTACGTCGACGACGGCAAGCAGGTGCTGCTGGGCGCTGCCGACACCTTCAGGGCGGCCGCCATCGAGCAGCTGCAGGTCTGGGGCAGCCGCGTCGGCGTGGACGTCATAGCCCACAGGCAGGGCGCCGACCCGGGGGCGGTCGCCTTCGACACGCTCCAGGCCGCGCGCAGCAGGGGCGTCGACGTCGTGATCATCGACACTGCCGGACGGCTTCACTCCAAGATCAACCTCATGGAGGAGATGAAGAAGGTCCGCCGGATCCTCTCCAGGCATGACGACCACGCGTCCGTGGAGGTGATCCTGGCGATGGACGCCACGACCGGGCAGAACGGCCTGGCCCAGGCCCGGGCGTTCACCGAGGCGATACGGTGCGACGGCGTCTTCCTGTCTAAGCTGGACGGCACGGCAAAGGGTGGAGTCGTCATCGCCATAGCGGCCGAGCTGAACCTGCCCGTGCTCTACATTGGCACCGGCGAGCAGCTCGAAGACATCGCGCCGTTCGACCCCCGGGAGTTCGTAGACGCCCTGTTCGCGTCGCCCGACGCCGCATGAGCGGCGCGAAGACAGGGCCGGCCAACTGAGGAGACCTTTGCATAGCCTCTTCATTCCGTGGCACGCCGGAATCCAGTCCCTGCTTCTACCGCGGAGCCAGCAGCCGTCACCCTCACCCCAACCCTCTCCCGTCAAGGGAGAGGGGGCTTCGCGCAGGCCATGACTGACGTCGTACTCTGGCTCGTGGCGGTCGAGGCCGCCGGACTCGTCGCATTCCCCATCTGCTTCTTCCTGTTCCCGTCGCTGAGCGATCGCGGCTTCGGCATGTCTAAGCCGCTGGGCATAGTCGCCGTCGCGTACCTCTCGTGGGCACTGAGCACCGCCCAGGTCGTGCCCAGCACTCAGATCACACTCGCGCTCATCCTGGCCGCCTTTGCCGCATTGAGCGGCATTTACGCATGGAAGCAGCGCGCCGCCCTCGTCGCTTTCATCAGCAGGGAGCGCCGGTCACTGCTCACGGCCCAGGCTCTGTTCCTGCTGATGTTCGCCGCCTGGGCCCTATACCAGGGCTACGACCCCGCCATCGCAGCCACCGAGCAACCCATGGACTTCGGCTTCCTCAACGCATCGGTCCGCACACACCTGGGCGAGCCGGAGGACCCCTGGCTGCGGGGCGAGTCGATCAGCTACTACTACTTCGGCTACTGGATGATGGGGTCGCTCGCCAAGCTGACCGGCATTCACCCCGCTGTTGCCTACAACCTGTCCCTCGCCCTCATCCCCGCCCTGGCCGCGATGGGTATTTTCTCCCTTGTGGCGGGCATGGTCCGCTCCGAGTCGAGGAGCCTGAGATACGCCATGACGGCGGGCCTTGCGGCAGCCGCGCTCCTGGTGCTGGCCGCCAATCTCGAGGGCGTGCTGGAGTTCATGAGGGCGAACGGCCTCGGCTCGGCCGGATTCTGGGAGTGGCTCGGCGTCGACGGCCTGGACGAACCACTGCCTGTACCCGGCGAATCGTGGAGGCCCCAGGAGTTCCTCTGGTGGTGGCGCGCCACCCGGGTCATAGGGTCATTCGATGGGGGCGCAACCCTGGACTACACGATCCACGAGTTCCCGTTCTTCAGCTTCATCCTGGGCGACCTCCATCCCCACGTCATGTCCATCCCGTTCGTCGTGGCGTTCCTGACGATGCTCTGGGCCTACCTGCGGTCGCCGCAACAGGTCTGGGTCCCCGCCTCAGGGGATGGCCGCGTTTCCCTGGCGGCCCTGGGCCGGGGTGCAGCGCTGCCCGCCGCGATGGGGCTCGTCCTCGGCGCACTGGCCTTCACGAACATGTGGGACCTTCCCGTCTTTGCCGCGCTCCTCGTGGGCGTAGCCGGAGTCAGGGCCTACTCGGCCCAACCGGACGGCCTCGTCGGACTGGTCGAGCGGACGGCGACAGCCACCCTGCCCATCATAGCCCTGGCCCTTGTGCTTATAGCGCCGTACCTCGTCTCCTTCGGCAGCCAGGTATCGGGTATCGGCGCGGTCGGCGCATACGCCACGAGGCCCCCACACCTGCTGATCGTCTGGTCGCTGTTCCTGCTCGCGGTTGCCCCGGTCATCGTGTCGGTATTCCTGAAGACCACCCTGGACAGCAGCTGGCGCATCATCTCGACAGTATCGCTGTCGGTCGGCTTCCTGCCCTTTGCCGCATGGCTGGCGCTCAGCTTCGGCGGGGACGCGAGTCCGGTTGCGAGGCTCCTGTGGGTGATGCCGTTCGCCCTGCTGATCAGCGCGGCCGTGTTCGGGGCCCTCTGGCTGGCGAAGCAGGACGGCCCTCCCCACGGCCTGATATTCGCGCTGATGCTTGCGGCGCTCGGCCTGCTGCTGATCATGGGCCCCGAGCTTCTACACGTCGACGATGGGTTCGGCGGGGCACTGGAGAGGATGAACACCGTCTTCAAGCTCTACTACCAGGCGTGGATACTCCTGTCGGCAGCCGCCGGGTACGCCCTCTTCCACATGATGAAGCTCAGGGACGGAGCGGAGGGCGGCTCGCTCACCCTTACGCGGGTCTGGATGGCCGCGCTCGTCGTGCTGCTGGCCTGCTCCGCGTACTATCCGCTGGCGGCGGCCGCCACCAAGGGCAATCCGGAGGGACGGGAGGCCACTCTCGACGGTCTCGCGCACCTGGCCGCGGACGAGCGCGCCGCCATCGAGTTCATCCGCGCCGACGCCGGGCGCGACTCGGCGGTGCTCGAGGCGTTCGGGGGCGACTACACCCCCCACGGCAGGGTCTCTTCCAGCACGGGTGTGCCCACGGTGCTCGGGTGGGCCGGCCACGAGATACAGTGGCGCGGCTCCCACGAGCCGCTCTCGGGCAGGCAGGAGGACATCGCGACCATCTACACCACGGAGGATGTGGAAGAGGCGCGGAGGCTGCTCGACAGGTACGGCGTGGACTACGTGTACGTCGGAGACAGGGAGCGGCAGGCCTACGGAGAGGCAGGCATGGCCAAGTTCGGCGAGCTCATGGACGCGGTGTTCCAGCAGGGCGGCGTTACGGTCTACCGCCGGGGCGGATGGCGGCGCTGATCGACTCGCACGTCATTCGCAGACCCTCGGCCAGCGAGGTCGCCGGGCGCCAGTCCAGCAGCTCGCGGGCCCTCGTCGAGTCCAGGCAGATGCGCCTCACGTCTCCCGGCCGCTCGGGGCCCCGTTCGGGCGCCATCGTATAGCCGAGCTCGCCCGCCATGGCGCGGAAGAGCTCGTTGACCGAAGTCTCCACGCCGGTGCCGATGTTCACCGTGAGCGACTCGCCAGCCTCGAGGGCCAGGTCGTGGGCGTCCGCGACGTCGCTCACGTACACGTAGTCACGGGTGTACTCGCCGTCGCCGTTTATGACCACCGGTTCGCCGCGCGACATCTTCGAGGCAAAGATGGCGACCACACCCGACTCGCCGTGGGGGTCCTGCCGCGGGCCGTAGACGTTGGCCGGGCGCAGGACCTTCACCCCCATCGACTGCGGCAGCAGGATGGGCAGGTACTGCTCCAGCGTCCACTTGCTCAGGCCGTAAGGGCTGATGGGGCGAATGGGATGGCCCTCGTCGCACGGCAGGTACTCCGGCTCTCCATACAGCGCGCCTCCAGTCGTCGCGTAGACGAACTGCGAGCACCGGGCAGCCACCGCCGCCCTGCAGACGTTTATCCCGCCCACGATGTTCACCACCGCGTCGCGCTGAGGGTCCGACACGGAGCCCGGCACCGACGCCTGGGCGGCCCAGTGGCTGATCGCGTCCGGACGTAACGAGGCGGCCGCTTCCGGGAACTCGGGGGCGCTGATGTCGATGTCCACCACCCGGGCCTTCGGGTTGACGTTCGCCCTCCGGCCTGAGGAAAGGTCGTCGGCCACGACCACCTCGTGGCCTTCCTCGACCAGCCTGTCGACGATGTGCGAGCCTATGAACCCGGCCCCGCCCGTCACTAGGACGCGCAAACTCGACCCTCCCGCGAGCCGCCGCTCCAGCAGCTACCCGTCCAACAATTCTATGTCCGGTAGGCCATGCGGGCAAACCGACCCAGGATGAGTGATGCTGCCCAACATGGTGGTTAGGGTACTCGGCAAGATGCTAACGTAGATCCAGTACCCCAGCCTCAGTGATGGAGCCGCGCGATGCCTATTGAGATACCCGTTCGCGACACCTGTCCCTACTGCAGGAACCTGGACGGTGAGATAGAAATCGACGAAGAGCGCACCAAGCGCTTCGCGTACGTCGAGCGGCTCGATCAGGCCGTCGCCATAGTCAATCCCTACCAGATCAGCCCCGGGGCCCTGCTGGTGATGACGGCGCGCCATGCGCCGACGGTCCTGGACCTCGGCGAGGAGGAGGCTGTGTCACTCGCGCGGCTGGTCAGGCGCGTTGCCCACGCCGTCCATGACGCCCTCTCGCCTGTTGGGCTGAACATCTACCAGAACAATGGCGTGGCCAGCGGCCAGACCATACCGCACTACCACGTCCACGTGGTGCCGCGCTACCAGGGCGACCGGCCGGAGCTGCTCCTGGCCGAAAACACCAGGCTCATCCCCTACGGGGAGAGGGCCGAGCTTGCGCGCCGAATCGCAGACAGGCTTCCAGGCTGACAGCCGGGGACCCCCGAGACGGCAATCGGGGTGCGGCTCCCGTTGGAGTCGCACCCCGATGCTTTCACTCTATCGAAGCTCCGGCGGCGGGCCTAGCTGTCCGTACAGGTCGGCAGGCCGAGACCGACCTGGTCGTTGTCCGTGACGGCTGCCAGTTCAGCCGGTACGCAGCCGGTCAGCCGGTTCCCGCGGAGACGCCAGCGTTCGAGGCTCTCCAGGTTGCCCAGCTCGCTCGGTATGTTTCCGCTCAGCCTGTTCTGATGCAGAAGCAGCTGCTGCAGGTTGGTGAGGCCGCCCAGCTTACTCGGTATCGGCCCGGTCAGTACGTTCTGGTAGAGCGACAGCCAGACCAGGCTGCTAATGTCGCCCAGCTCTGCCGGTATCGGCCCGTCCAGGTCGTTGCCCTGGAGCAGCAGGTGGGTGAGGCCGGTCAGGCCGCCCAACTCGCTCGGTATGGAGCCGCTCAGCTCGTTCTCGTGCAGATAGAGCCTATTCAGGCTGGTGAGTCCTCCAAGCTCGGATGGAATCGTGCCCGTCAGGTTGTTGCGGTGCAGGTAGAGCACGGTCAGCTCGCTCAGTCTACCCAGCGCGGCCGGGACAGTTCCGTTCAGCTTCTCTTCTGCTACGCCGGTATCCTCGTCTGCGTTCCGCCCGTCAAGACGCAGATGGACCACTCGCTCCGGCGTACCCGTCAGGACCACGCCGTACCAGTCATCGATGGGAGTGACGGTCGTCCAGTTCAACGTCCTGGTCGATTCGATTCCAGCCAGAGTATCCCTCGCCTCCAGGAGCGCCTCGCAGTCGTGGATCACGCCGCCGTTGGACCTGTCGGTTACGGCGCCGCCCGTGACGCACTGGCTCGACATCGGCGTGCCTGTACCGGACTCGGACCAGAGCCCGCCCCCGGAGCTGTTCACAGCGCGTACCTGCACGTCGTACTGGGTCCCGTCCGTCAGCCCCGTGACACTGTACTCGAGCTCTCCGCCGGCCGCCGCCGTCCAAACGCCTTCAAGCACCGTCCAGCCGGAGAGGTCCGTCTCGTCCGCTTCGGTCGGGATGTAGCGCACGTCGTAGCCCGTGATCGCCGAATCGCCCGGCTCGCCTGGGGCTGTCCAGGCAAGGTCCAGCCTCTCGCCGCCCACGTGGACATCGACAGAGTCCAGAGTCGCGACGCCCGGTGCACGCTCGTGTCCGTACACGGTGATGGCGAATCCGGTTATGCCCCCGCCGGCGCCGGGAATGCGGTCAGTGATGTGCAGCTTCCACTCGCCGTTCGGGTCCTCGCCCAGGTGCTTCGCGGAACCGAACTGGTATGGGCCGTACACGGGGATGAAGCCCTCCCCAAAGAAGTTGTTGAGGCCGTCGTAGGTGTCGAAGGGCACAGCCAGTTTCGAAACGGCCCCGGACGGCGACTCCAGCAGTATCTCCAGGTCCCGGAAAGAGTCGTGCTCGAACGCGATCGTTACTTCCACGAACTCAGTGAACCCGATGCCGGTCTCCACTGTGAGGGTTTGCGTGGTCGTGGTAGCGCTGCCGTAGGAAGCAGCGTCTGGAATCTCGACGTAATTCTCGTCTACCTCTTCTGCCTCGCCTGCGCCCTCTTCCTCCCCTGCGTCGCCCTCGTCACCCGCGTCCCCTTCCTCCCCTGCGTCGCCCTCGTCGCCCTCGTCACCCGCGTCCCCTTCCTCCCCTGCGTCGCCCTCGTCACCTGCGTCCTCTTCCTCAAATGTCTCAACTGTCACCTGCTGCATTTCAGGAAGATTCGTCCAGCGCTTCGCCAGGTCGACTGCGCCCTGGGCGTCGACCACACCGAACCCATATTCGTGGTTGAAGTGGTACTTGCTCGCGGTGGAGACGGGATGCTTGGACGCCCCGTATTCCCACCCGGCACTTGCCGGGTCGTTCTTGCTTGCGGAGGCGGCGAGGATCAACTTGACATCCCGCCAGGTCAGGTCGGAATTCGCGTCACGCGTCAGCGCGGATACACCCGAGACGAGTGGTGCGGCGGCGGAGGTCCCGCCGAAGTCGCTGTAGTAGCGGTCGGAGTTCTCTGTCGTCAGTATACCGCGGGCGCCGCCAAGGCTCTCCGGACGGTCGTTCGACGGGGCGCAGACCCACAGGTTGGCGCCCATCTCGGAGTACCCGGCCCTCCTCCCCTCGCTGTGCACCGAGCAGACTGCGGTCACGGCATGGTTGTTGGCGAAACCGTCCAGATTCGCGTCGTCTCCCAGGAGGTGTCCGTTGCCGGCGGCAAAGACGTAGAGGGTGCCCTTGCCGTCGTAGCCCTCCGTGATCCCTGCGTTGATCGCCTGTCTCATGATCGCAAAGCCAGGACTCGGCCCAGGCCCGTCGGACGGGCCCCAGCTGTTGTTGGACACCGCCGTCACTCCCATGTTGCGGGTCATCGCGTCGACTACGTTTAGTCCCGTAGTGTTGCGCCCGCTCAACAGGTTGTACCCGTACACGGTGGCCCTCGGCGCAACGCCGCGCACGCCGATTTCGTTGTCCCTGGCGGCGATCATGCCGGCGACGTGCGTACCGTGGTGGTCCAGGGGGCCATAGATGTCGGTTCCACCCACGCCGTAGTCGAAGTTCAGGTCCGCAGCAATGTTGTCCTTCAGGTCCTCGTGGGCGTGGTATATCCCGTCGTCCACCACCGCGACGCCGATCCCCTCGCCCTTGATGCCCTCTTCCCACACCGACTGCACGTTGATGTTGTGCCACTGCGGGCTGTTCAGGTGCCACTGGCACGAGTACAGGGGGTCGCCTATAGCTGGGTCGTTTAGAGCCACGGTATCGGCCGCACAGCCGGCGAGCAACTCGGCGTAGTCAACATCCTCCTCAAAGAATATGGCGTACGGCACCGGCTTGCCCGGCGCCTCGTCGGGCGGAGGGCCGAACAGGCTGGGGGCACCGGGGCTGGTCACCTTCAGGTAGTAGGTTCCCGGCTCGAAGTCCTCGGCAATCTCGATGCCTATAGGGAACAGCGCTCCAAATCCCCTCAGCCTTATTGGCGCGATATTTGCCGTGATCTCCTTGCCGTCGGCGTCGAGCAGAGCAGCGTCGAGGGCTAGGAGATTCGAGCTCCTGGCATCGATGATCACGTGCTTCTTCTCAGTGAAGTCGAGCCGGAAGTAGTCGACGTCGTCCCCAGTGTCGACCGTGCCCCCGTTGTGGGAGCCGAGGACCAGGGGCTTAGCCGTCTTGATCGAGCTGCCCGGATCCGTGACGGCTCGGGCGTGCAGCGTGTAGTCCCCGGGCTCCCCCAAGTAGCTGACAACTATCACATAGTAGACCCCGGGTTCGACGACACTCCTTATGCTGAAGGCGCGTAGCTGATCGTCGAAGAAACCGTCGTCGTTCAGCGCGATCAGGGTCCCGGTGCTGTCGTACAACCCGCCGAAGGTATCGAAATCGCCCCGCGTGTACACCCACAGGTCTGTGGTTCCGGACGCGTCAGAGAGGTCGAACTTGAAGACGTCCCTGTCGTCGCCGGGGTCGATGCGGGCCTCCACCGAGGTACCCAGCTCCACGAGCGTAGCCGTGTCGAAGGAGTTGCCGTGATCGTCGCCGCCGGTCTGGCCGCCGACGTTGCTGGCGATCAGAAGGAATCCGAAGGCCACGGAAATGGCGGCCAGGAATGCTTTTGCCGCGGATGGCAATGAGTGGTCGCGCGGGGAAAGGCTGAGTTGCATGGGGTTATTCTCTCCGTGGCCGGTGTGGTCTTTGTTGTCGTTGCGGCAGTGGCAGTGAGGGTGGACGCTCTACCTAGCCTCGAACTGGGTCCACCAGTTGGGGCTCGAAATCTCCACGCCCTCCTGGGCGGCCAGCGAATTGGCGAGGTCCAGGGACGGGAAGCCCGGGTCGGTCTTCACCAGGAATCCATTGGGCAGGAAGCCCAGCGGTTCCACCTGGCTCATCGATATGCCGTTCTGCGAGAAGAAACTCTCGACCTGGTCCTGGTCCCACTCGGAGTCCAGCGAAAGCAGTACGCCGCCGGGCAGCGTCATCAGCCCACCGCCCATTTGCGAGCGGAAGACGGGGAGCGAGTCCTCGGTGTTCCCGGACTGCACGCGGACGATGCTCTCGGCAGCGCCCCTGGCGACCACTTCGGAGCCGGGTGCAATGTCCGCGGTGTTCTTGACGGCGAGGTCGCCCTGGAGCACGACGTTGAGCGTCCTGTCGCCGTCCTCCCACGTGTAGACGTTGCCCTGGTCTTTGATCGCGGCGGCTGCTTCGGCGCGGCTCACCGGGGGCGCGCTGGAACCCGTCGAAACCAGCGGCTGAGGCCTTTCCTCGAGCTGCAGCTTGACCGGGGGGTCAGGCAGGTCCAGGGGCACGGGCGTGGGAGTACCGGCAGGCTCGGAAGCCAGTGCTCCTCCAGTCACGACTATCGCTCCCAGGGCTCCGCCCAGCAGCACCAAGGCCGCGACGATCAGCACTGGTGTAGCACGCAATTGAAACTTCATCTCAGTTTCTCCTACTCCCTACAAGAGGACACGCAGGTATATGGGTTGTCGGACAGCATGGGGTGGGCCATCGAGGCCCTAATAGACATGTTACACCATCCGCCCCGGGAAAACGTGAAGCGCCCCGTCCCGCGAGGTGACCACGGCAGTCGGTCGACGTGTGCGGAGTAAGGTCAAGCCTCATGCTCCGCCTCTGGCCACCCACGTCACAACTTCTTCAGGAAATGGACCTGGCGGGCCAGCTCCTCGAAGCCCATAGAGGTGTACAGGCCGTAGCCCACCTCGTTCGTCTCGAGCGTCTCGATCCTGGCGTGGGTAATGCCGGCGGCCCTGAAGCCGTCGAGGGCGTGGTCGATGAGCCTTCGCCCGATGCCCATGCCCTGGAAGGCGACCCTGACGGCGAGATTGGGTATATGGCCCATGCCCGACGCCTCGTCGGTCCACGTGGTCACGTAGCCCACTACCGAGCCGTCGATCTCGCCCACGTATACGGCGCCGGTCTCCCTGTACACGTCCACGTCTATATGGCGTGTCTTGCGAGCTCGCCAGTCCTCACCGTTGAGCAGCCCCTCCCGCCGCTCGATGACCTGGTCGATCGCGATGCCGTCGAACGCCTCGACGGTGATCTCCTTCAGCACGCCCAGGTCGCGGTCTTCATAGGGGCGAATCGAGAGGCTCGCAGTCATAGTGGCGTCACGCTTACCGTGCCGGTGTCCATGCAGTCGACAAGCTGCTCTACGGCACTACAGAGGCGGCGGAATGATCTCGACGCTTGGAACGCCGCTTCAATGTTCATGGTGGCCGAGAGCGACGCTTGGTGTCTCGTCTCTCTGTATATGATGCCAGTCTGCATACTGCGGCTCAACCAGTCTTTGGCGCCGCCGAATTCCTCCACGTCGCCGGTAAACTCCTCGTCGGACGCCAGGAACCAATTCTCGTACTCCCGCTTTGCGCAGACGACGGCAATTGGGATGCTCAGACCTGCGTCGCGGGCTCTTTGTGCCAGACTTGCCCCAAGCTCCCTTGGGCAGTCCTCATCCGCATCTAGCAGAAGGAGGACTGCCGCGCATCCTGGAGTCCGGCTCGCATGCACAAGGAAGTTCTCAAGCCGTTTGACTAGTGCGCCCCTGTCCTTCGCCTTCTTTGGTCGCTTGACATCGACGGACATACCCAAGCGTTGGTATAGAACTCGTCTAAGGAGGACTGGAGCGGCAGCCTCGTCTCCCGGCCCCTCCACTATCGGAACGATGCCAGGCGCAGCAAACGTCATCTGCTCGGTTCCAGTCCCTCCATGCTGTGCAGCTCACCCGAAGTGAAGAGTCCTTCCCTCACAGTCTCCGTTTGTGTCTCCGACACGGGACCAACCTTGGTGCAGCCGTTTTCAATCTGGACTGCCCTGAGTGATTCAATTGGAATCCGGTCGATCAGGTCAGGGCTATGGGTCGTGATCAGCACCTGCGTCCGGCCCGCAGCTTCGATCATTACGTCCGCAAGCACGGCCAGAGCTCCCGGGTGTATCGTCAGTTCCGGCTCCTCAATGCCTATCAGCGACGGTGGGCTCTCCTGGTAGAGGGCCGTAAGCAGCCCCAGAAGGCGCACTGTCCCGTCCGACTCCTGGGAGAGATCGAAGGTCAACCCTGTGCTTCTGCCATTTCCTGCATCGTGTCGTAGCTTGACGACGAGAAACCCTCCCGACTGCTGAACATGCAAGTCCGTTAGCTCAGAAACGACATGCCCCAATGCGCTCTCGATCTCGTCCAGGTATGGTGACTTGCGCTTGTCCATACCTCTCAGGACCGAAGCTAAGTTGCTGCCCGTCTCATTGAGTCGCTCCAAATTCATTGGCTTCCGAGGCGTACGCAAGGCGTCGGGGAACAGGCGATAGAATTGCATCGTCGAAATGGACCTGACTGCCTGGTTCAGGTGATGATAGGTTGGTGTACTTCGTTGGACCCTGCTCCCAGGTTCGACGGGGCGTGAGAACAAGATGCGTCTAAGCAATGGAAGCGCGAGCTCCGATGTATCGAACTGCTCCCCGTCCGACGCTCGTGGTAGGAGTTGACCCTCCCTTATCTCGAACTCAACGGGTTTTTCCTCCGGGTTGGCAGGGGTTATCGTTCCGTACTCCCGCTTCACGTGGTAGACGCCCGAGCGGCTTCCCAGCACGAATCCGTATTTGAACTGGAAGCCGCCTCTCTCAGCCGTGAACCCGACTTCCACATCCCTGGTGCCACCTTTGGGAGTCGACCTCCTGACGGCACCTATGCCCTGTCGGGAGTTAATTGCCGCGTCAAGATCTCTCCGTAAGGCGTGGCTTATGAAGCGCAGCACGTCGAGCACGTTGCTCTTGCCGGAAGCGTTCGGCCCTACGAGTACCGTAAGGGGGCCGAGCTCCAGATCGAGCTCTCGGATGCTCTTGAAGTTGCGGGCCCAGACTCTCGTTATGGAAAGCCGAGGCTCGTCCTCGCGCGTTGGGGTAGTCATGCTGACAGCCTATCCCGTAGTCCTGATGCCGAAACCGTGCCCTAGTCGGCGACGGCGGCCTCTTCGCGGCCGGCCTCGACCTTTTCGCGGATGCGGTCGATGCGCCAGTCCTCGATCTTCATGGGCTGGCCCGTGCCGCCTAGCCGGAACATGAGCACCTCGGCCATGATGCTGACCGCGATCTCCTCCGGCGTCCGGCCCCGCACGTCCAGGCCGACCGGCGACCGGATCTCGCGGATGCGCTCGATGGGCAGGCCGGACCGGATCAGGTCCTCGTAGATCAGGATAGTCTTGCGCTTGCTGCCGAGCAGGCCGACGTACTTGGCCGGCGTCAGCGCAGCCGCCTCCAGCGCCACGTTGTCGTACCGGTGGCCCCGCGTGGCGATGATGACGAAGGTGTTCGGGTTGATGGGAAGCTGCGGCAGGGCCGTCTCGGGCTTCTCGGCCACGATGATGTCCGCTTCCGGGAAGCGGTCGGCGTTGGCGAACTCCTCCCGGTCGTCCGTCACGAACACCCTGAATCCCAGCGTGCTTGCCAACGGGGCTATCGCCTTGGAGACATGTCCGCCGCCGCACAGCACCATCTGGGGCGGGGTCGTGTATGCCTCGACGAAGAACTCCGGGCCGTCCCTCATGGTCACGAATTCGTTCTTGCCGTGGACCATCAGCTCGCGGGCCTTCTTGACGGCCTCGCGGTCCATCTCGGGCGACCCCAGCGTGCCCTCGGTCGAGCCGTCCTCGCGGATGAAGAGCCGCGCGCCCAGTGTACCGGCCCCTTCTCCCGCAGCCGTCACCGTCGCCAGCGCAACCGCGGGCCCGCCGGCGTACGCGGCGTCGATCTCCCGCGCGTAGTCCAGGTAGCTGCCGGCCTCGTACACGGGATCGATCAGGAAGTACATCGTGCCGCCGCAGACGAGCCCGTCCTCGGCGGCGAGGTCCTCGTTCAGCTCGTAGTCGCGGTACTGGGCCGACCCGCCGCGCTTCATCAGCTCCTGCGCCGCGAACCAGATGTCGCCCTCGACGCAGCCGCCGCCCAGCGTGCCTACGCCCGAGCCGTCGTCCCGCACGAGCAGCTTCGCGCCGGGCTTCTGTGGCGTCGAACCCTTGGTGCGCACCACCGTCGCCACGACCACGGGACGCCCCTCGTCGAGCTCCGCCGCCGCCTCGTGAAATACTTCCCTCATGTCAAGTCACCCATTGGTCTGGCCCGCATCACGGCTGGAACTGGGTCGCCGTGCTTCGCTGCCGATTCCAGCCATCCCTGCATCGCGTCTTCGATCATGGCGAGGGCTTCTTCGAAGGTATCCCCTTCGGACACGCACCCCGGCAACTCCGGCACTGAGACGACGTAGCCGCCCTCTTCGGCAACCTCGAACGCTATCGTAACTGACCGTTCGGACTTTGTGGGCACGGGTAATTTCTCTCCACGCCGGTCGAGGGCCCGCCCCCAGCCCCACTGGATTCCGGCTTTCGCCGGAATGACGGTTCAATGGTCTCCTCAGGGGAAGAGGCCCTAGCCTCGCCATTATAACAATCCCTAGCAGCCGAACAGGTCCTCGATGTCCTGCTCGACCTGGGCCTTCATCTCCACGGCGTCGCGCCAGCCGAGCGACCTGTAGGACTCCTCCGAGCCGTATTCGCGCGTCTTCACCACCACGGGCATGGGCACGGCGTGACCGAAGACCAGCGCCTGCTGCTTCGACTCCAGCCGCGCCAGGACGGCCCTCAGCTTGCGGCTCCCCGACGCGCCGGTGAGCACCGAGTCGATGTCGCGCTCGCTGTCCAGCAGGCACGTGATCTTCGTGCCGAGCTGGCTCATCACCTCCTCGTCGATGCCGCTCGGCCGCTGGTCGACCACCAGCAGCGTCACGTTGTACTTCCGCATCTCGCGGGCGATGGTGCCGAATATGGTCTGCGACGCCACGCCAGGCGTCAGGAACTTGTGCGCCTCCTCGATGGTGATGACCAGCGGTGTCGGCTCCCTGCTCCTGTCGTCCGACGCCAGCTCCTTGCGCTCGGCGTACCTCTCGTAGATGCGCCGGGTGAGCAGGTTCGCCACCAGGATGTACGCCGCCAGGTTACGCCCGTATCTGCCGAACTCCAGCACCACGTGCATCCCCCGGTCCAGGTAGCGCAGGATGTGCTCGACCGACCCCTGGCCCTTCTTCTCCATGAACCCCAGCCGGCCCAGCCTCTGCATTCTGTTCTTCAGGCTCCACAGCGCGTTTGCGTTGACGCCGGTCGCGTCGGCCAGCTGCGCGACGTCCTCCCGCCCGGTCACGTCCAGGAACTCCGACAGCCAGCTCTTCCCGAAGTACCCGCGCAGCGAGTGGGCCGCGTCGGCCGCCACCTCGGACAGGTCGAGGGTCTCGCGCAGCAGCACTATGTCGTCCGGCTCGACCTCGTCGTAGCCGATCCGCACCACGTAGTCGGGGGTCAGCCCCCGCCGTTTCGAGCTCGCCTCGTCCAGCGAGAAGACGGCCACCTGCGAGTGGAAGAGCTGCTTGAGCCCCTTCACCTCCGTTCCCGCCTCGCTGTAGCCCCGCCAGCCGTACTCGCTCTCCATGTCGAACACCAGGTTCACGGCCTTCCCGCTCTGGACGATGCCCGCCAGCAGCAGCCGCGTCAGGAAGGTCTTGCCGGTGCCGCTCTTGCCGAACACGCCGTTGCTGCGCATCACCAACTCGGGCACGTCCAGGCACAGCTTCGTGTCCATGTCGAGCGGGCTGCCGATCCAGAAGTGGCCGTCGCCCTCGCCTCCGAAGACGCGCTCGATGTCCTGCTCAGTGGCTGACGCGGCCTCCGCAAAGTGGGGCGGCACCGTCTTTGCCGGCTGCGGGCCGTCCAGCAGCACCTCGGGGTCGTCGCTGGCGATGGTGAGCATCGGCTCGACCGTCAGTGCGCCGTACGCCGCCGTGCCGGAGATGACCTGGGCGACGTAGGGGTCCGACAGGTCGGGCGGGCTCGCGCTCAGCGTCGCGTCCGTCGAGCCCAGCGACACGTCCGTCACCACGCCGAAGAAACGCATCCGCTCGCCCTGCAGCGTCACGAACGTGCCGACCTTCACCCCCTCGACCGACGAGTCGGGGTCGAGCTTGACCTGCATACCCTCGGTCAGCGACCCGGACACGACCATGCCGAGCCTGCCGCCGACCTCCTGGTCGCTCAATTCACCGTTCACCATGCGTTATTCACATTCACAGCCTCTTCAGTATCCCCGTCAGCCGGTGAAGCTGGCCTGGTAGCAGCCCCGCCAGCCTGCGGCCCGCCTCCAGCCGCACTCGCTCGGGATCGGGATGGGCCTGCACTACCTGCCGCAGGAAGGCCGCCGTCACGTCATCAGGGGAGCCCGCCGGAGACGCCAGCAGCGACGGCAGCAGCTCCAGGTCGCCGGCGACCTCCACTAGCTCCGGGCCGCCGCACGCGTGGACGATCTCGTGGATGCGCGGCGGCGTGGGCGCCAGGAACCGGCTCAGCTGCCCTCCATCGCGGTGGGCCACCACGACGGCCTCGAGCTCGGTCGACATCAGCCGCGAGAGCTGGGGGTGCCGCCGGTACACGGCCTCCGCCGAGTCCTCGCCTCGGCCCATCGCGACGGCCCGCCTGCCGGGGTCGAGGCTCTGCGTCGTGACCTCGGCAACCACGCCGTACACGCCACCCTCGCTCCGCACGAGCGACCCCAGCGGCGGCGCGCCGTACAGCTCATGGCACTGCACCAGGAACCGCGACGTCGAGGCCTCCACGACCTCGCCGACGCGCGGGTCGCCTACCGTATCGGAGTTCACTTGAGTCATAATCCCATGATTCTACCGCAGAGGGCGCGGAGGGCGCAGAGGCTAAGACTATGTCGTCCCGAGCCCCGAGGGACCTGGGGCGGGTCGCCCTCGACCAGGCCAAGAGACGACATAGCCTCCATTCTGGTAACGGAGTAGACTGGGGATAAGCTCGAAGTGGGAGCCTCAAAGCAATGACCCGACTCACCGACGTGAACACCACGGACATCATCGGGGCCATCGAGCTGGCCCGGAACGCCATGTGCAGCATCTTCGACCCGAATGGCGGCGACGCGCCGTACTTTCGCGTTGTCGTTAGGCCGGAGGCGTACTTCGGCATGGCCCTGGAGAGCCACGTGCCGGGCCGCCATCTCAACGCGCTGCTGAATGCCGAGGACGCCGCGGGCCTTCGCGTCGAAGAGGACGCCGTCCAGAAGTTCGCCCGCGCCTGCTTCTACTCCTACGGCGGCCCCGTGCCGTTCCCACTCGACCGCGACGACGGCAAGTACGACTCGCCCGTCGTATTCAACCCGCACCCCATCAGGGAGGGGTTCCACGCGCTCAACGCCCTCGTGGAGTACCGCGGGTCCGAGCGTGCATCTGAAATCGCGGCGGCCAGCATCGACGCCGTCTTCGACTACTGGGACCCCGACGCCGAGTGGGACTACGACCGCCTCGAACAGCAGGGCGTCGTCGTGCAGCGCTCGCGCTCCTTCATCTCGGGCGTGGCGAGGACGATCGGCCCGCTCGTCAAGTACTACCGGACTACCGGGTACGCTCCAGCCCTCGATCTCGCCATCGTCCTGAAGGAGAAGTGCCTCGACGGCTACTACACCCCGGAGGGCTCATTCGACCCCGACCTGTTCGGCACCCACGCCCACTCCGTGACCTGCACGATGTCGTCCCTGGCGCAGCTCGCCGACCTGACCCACGACTCGACGCTGATGGGCATCGTGAGGGCCTTCTACGACAACGGGCTGTGGGCGATGCGCGACGAGACCGGCTGGTCCCGCGAGCACGCGGTCGGGGACAATGGCGCGCCCGACGAGGGCGAGATGAACAACACCGGCGACATCCTCGAGACCGCGCTGATCCTCGGGCGGTGGGGGTACACCGACTACTTCCATGACGCCGAGCGCATCCTGCGCTGTCACATCCTGCCGTCCCAGCTGCGGGACATCTCGTGGATTCCCGCGCCGGACAACCCCGACGGCCTCGACACGCTCCGCGACGTCGCCCAGAGACAGCAGGGCGCATGGGGGTTCCCCGCGCCGTTCGGGCACGAGCCGCTGGAGCAGCGGGACGGCGGGCGGATGCGCTTCAACACGGACGTGGTCGGAGGCACGGTCGGGTCGCTGTGCGAGGCGCTGCGGGAGATGACCCGGCTCGACGAGACGGGCCACTGGGTCAACCTGCTGTTCGACCACGAGACGCCGGACATCGAGGTGCGCTCGGCCTACACCCACCCGGCCCTCAGCGTGCGGGTGAAGACGCCGGCGCCCCTGTTCCTACGCCTGCCGCCCTGGTGCGACCCCGACTCCGTGCGAGTCACCGACGCCGACGACCAGCCGCGCTACACCAACGGCTACCTGTTCCTGCCGAGCCCACCCGTCAACCGCCCCATCACCTTCGAGTACGACCTCGCGGCGTCGGAGATGGTGCTCCGCCACCTCACACGCGACATCCGCGTCCGCCTGCGGGGCGACGAGGTGGAGGCGATGGAGAATCACGGGGCGGACCTGACTTTTTTCGATCCGCTGTAACAGGACACGGATTCCGCCCTTCGGGCCGACAGGGCGACTTGCGCATCGCTCGAGGGCCTTGCCAGAATAGATTCATGCTTGAGTCTGCCATCACATCCAGCGGCAGGACGACCGCACCCAAGTCAGTGCGGGATGCCCTTCCGATAGGGCCCGAGGACAGGTTTGCGCTATGTCATGCTAGATGGTACGTGCGTATCATACCCGTGCGCCCCGATAGTCGGCTGTTCGGGGACGCTGAAGCACTGGGGTCCGTCAGTGACCCTAGAGGAGATGGATCGCGCCATAGCCGAAGCTTGCTCGGCTTCCGAGAGGTTCAACGTAGCCTAGGCTACACTCCATGTAGGAGCTTTGCCGGTGAGCGATGCCAGAGACGCGCTCTGCTCTGCTTTGAATTCATACTCGCCTCGTATTGCATCAGTGTCTGCCGCCTTGGTATATTGGTATAGTATAATTGATTCATGGATTCAGAACATTAGGAGGCTGTGGGACTATGCTCCCCCGCGAAGCGGGAGGAAGTAGAACTCTATGGAATTCTCGCTGCTAGATTTCGGGGAGTGGGCTGTTGACCAGCTTCGCGTAACTCTGTTCCACCATCCCAGCAACCCCAGCCCTCCTGACACGCTCTGGCGCACACTTGTAGGCCATCCACCAGAATCCATTGACTCGCGTCCCCAGATGGGCCTCACCACTGTCTCAGGCGCGGATGGCAAGAATAATCTAGCTTTGACCCTGCAGAAAGGTCGCGTTGATTGGCTTCTGCTTCCGCAGCCGGAGAATCCGGATATGCCCTTCAGGGTTCAGACCCTCAAACTCTCGGAATCTACATCTGGCTTGTTGCAAAGTGCTGCCGACCAAACCGCAGCTGCCACAGGACCCATTCTCCGACTTGCCCTTGGCGCGTCTCTGATAAAGCCTACTGCAGACGAGGCAGCTGCTATTGAAGAGACATGCGAGTTCCTCAACCTGCCTGGATTTGATGTGCCGCAGAGTGGCGACTTTATCTTCCAGGTCAATCGGCGCCGTCAAACGATACACGGGGCGATAAACAGAGTGGCCAAATGGTCTGTTGTGCAGGTTGGCCAGATGACACTTCAGATGGAGCTACAGGCTGTACCAGATCCGAAGGTGCAACACAGCGAAATCATCTACGCCAGAAGGTTGGAGCTCGATATCAACACAATACCGGGTGGAGCGGCTATCAGGCGAGAAAGGGCGAGGACTCTACTCTCAGACCTACTCGAAATGGCAAAGGAAATTGCTGTCAAAGGGGATATACGATGATCGCTGGTGCTACGAGGAGAAAGATCACATACCAATACCCTGACAATGGGTCGTCATATACCGCCAGGATTCGACAGATTCCTGAAGATGTATTTGGCTACAGGGAAGGTGGAATGGTAGTTCTGTCCCTACAGGAACTTCCCATCCAGAGTGGCTCTAGTACGGCTGACCCTGAGTCTAATCCTATGCTTGAGGAGATGATCAGGGGCGCTCGTGGCATGCACGTCAGTTGGTACTACAGAGAGGAGTCAAGCACTCTCATTGTAGATCAGGGGAAAGAAGCATTTCGCTACGGCACCCCCTACATAGACCCCTTTGAAGACATCGACGAGGACTATCGGCGAATTGTCCTTGATCTAATCTATGGAAGTAGAGAGCTGGTCGCAGAGGAGGTTGTTAGTCTATTACGAACCGATGACCCGGATACTCCAAGGATAAAGATTGTCTCCCTCCAATCTTTGGCCAGATTTTTGCTGCAGGAAGAAAGATGGCCTGACCCTATAGTTGGACCAGATCCCTATGGAATCATGCAGGCTGAGTGGCATATTCTAGGGGACGGACTTCTGGTGATGGCCTTCGTCGAGCCGGATACCATCCACTGCGTGGCTCAGGCA
This sequence comes from Dehalococcoidia bacterium, assembly GCA_034420735.1. GTDB lineage: Bacteria > Chloroflexota > Dehalococcoidia > Lucifugimonadales > CAJWER01. The sequence continues at coordinate 55,594 of DAOULA010000051.1, read as the reverse complement.
GATGCTACAGAGGGCCGCGACGCGATCAACACGAGTATGCGACTAGAGACAGGAAAAGCTATAGAGGAGTTCTGCTACCTTGTCCCAGAGCGGCCCACCCTACCGAATACTCAATCCTGGCGATCTGCTTCCAGATTCCGACAACGTGAGCAGGCACTGCAGCCCCGGCTACTATGACAGGAATCGGGATGAGCCAAAGGTATCGGCGTTTCAACTTAAGCCTGATGAGGTTGACATCTCTCTCAATCGTCTACAACACTACGATCACACTTCGACAGTAGATGCAATCGACAGCATTAGGCAAGAGTTCATAGATGCCGACTACACCATCAAAGTGAACGGTAGGTTTGTAGTACTCAATGTAGGAACTGCGAAGAACGCAGTCCTGCAGAGAAACAATCGTCACTTAACCTTCGCGTTTAGCCCTAACGAGCGCTTCCCATCGCACTCATCTCTATATGGAATACCCACCAACCCAGATGAAGGTCGCGAGGTGGCGACCACGTTGAAGCGACTCGTACTACACAAGTATCCCGCCAAGTTATGACAAGAAGTGTGCTCCTAGCACGGAAGAGAGCATTCCGTTTTCGAGCAAGGCAAAAATGTGATTTACGAACTGGAGTATCCATTGGGACGCCAGAACTCAATACGGAAGTGTGCCCAAAGGAGATGTAGAGACACCATCGGAACATGATGGAGGGGCCAAGTGACTTTCCCGTGAACCGGATGCGCCAGTAGCGGAAGACAGGTGACCGAGAACGAGATAACGCACGGCGTACGGGGCGAGCCAAGCGGCCCATCAAGTCCTACGATCACCGTGACAAGGGGCGGTTGTACAACCCAAGGGTGGACTCCGTTACACCCGAGACCGACAGGGACGCCGGTTGGGACGGTATAGGCTGAGAGACTTGGCTACAGCCACCGGAGGCGCTTGGATAGGGCCTTTTCTGATGTCTGGACGGGGATGTCGCGGTCGTAGAGGGCCTGCTCTACGAGCTCGGTGAAGTAGCGGCGGTCTGCGCCGTTGATTACGGCCTTCTCGTGGGCCTCCATGAGGGCGACGGGGTAGCCGCGCCCTCGCTGGGCCTGGTCGATCACGAGCGAGTGGGCGAGGGCCAGCGACGCCTCGTCGCCGGACGTCCAGGTCGGTACCTCGACGCGCGCGATCTCGTCGCCGGTGTTGACGTAGAAGAAGTCGATGCCGGCGCCCCGGTAGTGGTCACGGACGATGCCCGACGACGTGCCGAAGAGGCCCGACCGCTCGCCGGGGCCGAGCATCTCCGAGAATATCGTCCGGTCCTGCACATCGCCCACGCACCTGTCGCACGGCACGGCGACGGCCTCGCAACGGGTCGCCGAGCCGTCGCTTTCGCAGACCGCGTAGCGCAGGGCTGCGGCCGCCTCGGTGTACCCCGGCATGCTTACGTATCCGGCCACGGCCAGGGGCCGCTCGGTAGCCAGCGCCCCCAGCTCCTCCAGCGCGGCGGCGAAGCCCTCGTCGACCAGCTCCCGGCGCACGAAGTCGCCGTAGCCCCGGCCTATGAGGCCCAGCATCACCAGCGGCCCGTCGACCAGCGCCAGGGTCGGCACGTCGCCCGGCAGCGACCGCACGACCTCGACCAGCCGCAGCATCTCCTCGGCAGTGCGCTTTGCGCCCAGCACGGCCCCCTCGATCCTCTGGTCGGCCCCGCCGCCGGGGTCGCGTATGACCATCTCGTCCGCCGTGGCGTATAGCCGCGCCCGGCCCTCCAGCTCCACGCCCGGCTGCGAGCCGTACGTCAGCACGACGGAGCCCGTGTTGATCAGGAAGCACCGCGCCGCCAGGTGGCGGTCCACGTCGATGTGCGACCCGTCGACGGCGGCGACTGCGTGGTCGTGCGGGGCCTCGGGCAGACCGTGGACGGTCGCGGGCGGCTCCTTCACCTCAGGCGCGTCCCAACCGAAGTCGCCCCTGCGCCGCCGCTCCTCGTACGCATCCAGTGGGAAGTCGCGCATGACCTCCAGCGCGTTCCTGAGACGGTGCTCGCGGACCTCCCGGCGCGACCGTAGCTCGTCCGCCATCCCCTCGATCTGCGCTGCAGTGTCGACGAAGTCGAGTGGCACGGCGCTATCCGATCTCCAGCCGGTCGCCCTCGAACCCCAGCGAGCGCCCGCCGTGCCGCAGGGTCACTCTCGAGGCGCGCCGGAGCTCGGCGTACACCTGGTCCATGCGCCGTTCGACCTCAGAGGCGGCCTCCCGCGTCGGTCTGCGCGACGCGCCCCCGAAGAGGCTCGGCTGGGGCAGGCTCGTCACGTAGCCCTGGAGCCTGTCGAGGAACGAGCCGAACGTCGCCGCGGACAACCCCTCCATCGGGTTGCCGTTCTGCGGATCGACGAATACGAACGACATAGCGATAGAGTCTCCGCCCGCCGGCGCCGGCATGACCAGGAGCGGCTGCGGCCTCTTCTCGAAGTGCTCCCGCGCGCCGCCGGTGTCCAGGGCAACCTCACGCAGCGCCGCCTGTACCACGCGCAGCAGCGACGACAGATACGACACCGAGACGGTGCGCTCGGCGATCTCGATGGTCAGCACGTTTGCGGCTATGTCAGGGGTTGATGTCATAGGCAGTTACCTATGGGCCTCCTGTCCCACCAGGAAGGCCCTTGCACCATAGTCCACTCCGAGGATCGGGACCCAGCCCGTCCGCCCCGCTGGGTTCCCGCCTGCGCGGGAACGACGGATGTGTGCGAGTCTCCCATCCAACAGGGAGGCCTTGACCCATAGCCCCACTCCGGGGATCGGGACCCAGCCCGTCCGCCCCTCTGGGTTCCCGCCTGCGCGGGAACGACGGATGTGTGCGAGTCTCCCATCCAACAGGGAGGCCTTGACCCATAGCGCCACTCCGAGGATCGGGACCCAGCCCGTCCGCACCTCTGGGTTCCCGCCTGCGCGGGAACGACGGATGTTCATTGTTCACCGCAGTACGCGGGCGTCGCCCACGCGCTTCGTGATCCGTTGCTGGTCCAGGTAGTCCATCAGCGCCACCGAGTACTTCCGGCTGCCGCCGAACATGTCCCGCACGTCCGCGACCGTGACCTCGCCCGCCTCCTCGACCTTGGCCCGTATCGCCTCCACCATCTCGTCGTACGCCGACGAGTCGAACACCACGCTGTCGCTCACCTTCGTGACTCTGCCGTCCTCGACCAGCAGCGCGAGAAGCTCCGGGTCGATGGGCCTGTCCGTCGGCGGGGAGTACCGGTTGGACGCCAGCACGCCCATGTACGCGTCGATCTCCCGCTGCTGCGACCCGGAGACTACCCTGACGTGGTCGGGCCGGCGCACGGCCGGGCCGTCCTCGACCAGCACTCCCTCGGACTCCAGCAGGGCCAGCGCGCCCCCGAACACTGCGGCCTTCATTCCCAGGCGGCTCCGCAGCTCCTCCTTGGACGCGCCCCGGCGCAGGGGGAACCTGCCGTGGAACTCCTCCAGGAACGACCGCGCCTTGGCCGAGACCGCAGCCCAACCCGCCGCCGTGTACACGACCGTACCCTGCACGATCCGTTCGCCCAGGGCCACGACCAGCCGCTCGGACGCCATCTGCTTGATCTCCGACACGACCGCGCCAGGCTCCATGTTGGCCCGCCGCGCGAGCTCGCGCAGGTCCACCGGCTCCGACGTCTCGATGCCCTTGATGAGCACGTCGCGGTCCGAGCCCGCCTCCATCACGGCCAGCCGCTCCAGCAGCGGGGCGTAGTTGCGCCGGTGCCGCTTCGCGTGGGGGTCGACCACCCGGCCGCCGCCCAGCGTCTCGTGGTTCGATCTCACAACGAAGCAATCGCCCTTCACGACGGCCTGGGGCTGCTCGAACTTGATCTGCGCCCACGCCGAGTCGCCCGGCTCGGCCCTGTCGCGGTCCAGCAGCCTCACGCGCCCGACCGTCTCGCTGCTGCCGACGTGTATCGTGGCGAACATGTTGTGCCTGACGGCCCTCGAAGCGCCGGGGATCACCTGCAGCCTGACGTCCATGGCCTCCGACGGAGCGAGCCACCCGGGCAGGGTGAGCACCTCGCCCCGCTGCACCTCGCCTTGCGAAATGCCCGTGACGTTGGCGGCGACCCTGTTGCCGGGGCCGATGCTGTCCACCTTGCGCTTGTGGGACTGGAGGCCGCGAACCCGGCTAGTGCGCCCCGTCGGCACTATCTCGACGCTCTGCCCGACGGCCAGGCTGCCGTCGATGAGCGTCCCAGTCACGACGGTGCCGAACCCTGACATGGTGAACGAGCGGTCGACGGCCATTCGCGGGCGGCCCAGGTCCCGGCGCGGCTCGGTCTCGCCCAGCCTCGCCTCCACGGCGGCCGTCAGCTCGGAGATGCCGTCGCCGGTCGTTGCCGAGACGGCCAGGATGGGCGAGCCCTCCAGCGACGTGCCCTCGAGCAGGTCCTCCACGTCGGCCTTCACCAGTTCCAGCCACTCTTCGTCGACCAGGTCGCTCTTGGTGATGACGGCCAGGCCGCGTTCGACGTGAAGCAGGTCGAGGATGGCGGTGTGCTCGCGCGTCTGGGGCATCACCGACTCGTCGGCGGCCACCACGAGCAGGGCCAGGTCGATGCCGCCCACGCCGGCCAGCATGTTGTTCACGAAGCGCTCGTGCCCGGGCACGTCGACGATGCTGACCTCGCCCCCGCCGGGCAGCGTCAGCCACGCGAACCCCAGGTCGATGGTCATGCCCCGCTCCTTCTCCTCGCGGAGCCGGTCGGGGTCGATGCCGGTCAGCCTCTCGACGAGCGTCGATTTGCCGTGGTCGACGTGCCCTGCTGTGCCTATAACGAACATGGTGCCCTTGGCGGTGATTCTACACCAGCCCACAGGCAGCACACCGTCCGATTACCCCCTCTCCCTCGACGGGAGAGGGTTGGGGTGAGGGTGACAACGTAGGGGCGGACCCGCATGTTACCCGCATGTCCGCCCGCCGGGCAGCAAGCCAGCAGACGGCCCTCGGAGGCTCCGTGACATTAGAGGTCCCCCCTCACAGGTCATCCCGAGTCCCTTTGCGTCAGTGTTCGGGCTCTGCTAGTCTCGACCGACATTCCTGTAGGGAGCGTGAAGGAGTGGAGATTTCCACTGACCTCCTTGTAGTCCTGATCGGGCTGTATACCTTAGGGCCGGCGTTCGCATTGCTGGCGTTCTTGACCTACCGACGATGGAAGGCGAAACGACGGGCCGAGGACAAGGTCAGGATGTCTGGCCGCATCGACCTGTCGGACATCCAGACATTGGCGAAATCGAATTCGTGGTTGCTGGCAGATGCCGTAACCCTTCGCTGCGCCCAGATGAATCATGGACGCGGCCCCGGTGACTAGCCCTGCAGTCCAGCAGGGATCGAGCCTTCCCACTCCGGCTTCGACATAGGGCGCATCGAGCGCAACTCCAGGCGCCCCCGTTCGTCCCCTGGGCTGACCCCTGAGGCCTTTGGCTTGATCAGAAAAGCCGGACTTCTCCGCCGCCCGTCAGCTCCCTCAACAGGTGCCGCTCCTCCTGGCTCTCCCTGATGGTGCGGGCAAGCGCGTCCGGGTCCGGCCAGAAGTCCCTGATACGCGCGAATAGGCGGTCCTGAATCTCCATCGTCTCCGGCTGCCCCGCCAGGTTCGTGAACTCGCCCGGATCGCTGGCCAGGTCGTACAGCTCGAACTCCGGCTCGTCCAGGTGCGTGTAGCTGAGCTTCCAGTCGCCCTGCCGGACCATCGCCTGGGGTCCCTCGGTCCCGTGTGCCAGGTGCTCGCAGAACACTTCGTCCTTCCACTCCGCCCGCTCGCCCGACAGGTACGGCAGCAGGCTGTCGCCGTCCATGTTCCACTCCCCGGGGTCTATCCCGGCGATGTCCACCATCGTGGCCACTATGTCCACGTTGGAAGTTGCGCCGCGCTCCCACCTGCCCTCCGGCAGATGGCCGGGCCACGAGATCTGCAGCGGCACGCGGGCCGACTGCTCGTAGAAGGACATCTTGCGCCACAGGCCGTGCTCGCCCGCCATCTCACCATGATCGGACGTGTGCACGATCACGGTATTGTCCGCCTGTCCGGTCGCCTCGAGCGTGTCGAGGACGCGCCCGTACTTCTCGTCGAGGCACGTGATCATGCCGTAGTACGCCGCCCGCGCCCTCAGCAGCTGGTCGGCGGTGTAGGGTCCGCCGGTGCCTGTGAACCGCTGCAGGCGGGCCGCCGCCGGGGGCAGCGAGTCCAGGTGGCCGGGCGGATTGTCCGGCAGGTCCGCGTTGTCGGGGTAGTACATCGAGAAGTACGGCTCGGGCGCCTTGAGCGGGAAGTGCGGCGATATGAACCCGCACACCATCGCCCAGGGCCTTCCCCGCCGCGCCGGGTCACGCAGGTAGTCGTGGGCCGCCGCCTCGACCTCCTCGTCGTGGTCGATCACCTCGCTGCGGCCGGGGCCCGCGTCGATGACGTCAGGCCACGGGGCGATGCCCTCGCCGACGCCGTCCTTCCAGCGGAACACCGGATGCTTCGTCGCCGCATGGGGGTCGTGGCTGAGCTGCGCGTCGAAGCCGTTCAGCGGCCTGGGGCCCATCATGTGCATCTTGCCGTTCAGCGCCGTGTCGTAGCCCAGCGACTTCAGCAGCCAGGGCCATGTGACCCTGCCGACGTCCAGGGGCGTGGCGTTGTCCCAACCCTGGCAGTGGCTCACGTACTTGCCGGTCATGAACGACAGCCGGGAAGGGGTGCACAGCGGCGCGTTGCAGTAGCCGTTCTCGAACGTCACGCCCCGCTCCGCGATCCGGTCCATGCTGGGCGTCTTCACCAGCGGGTGCCCATACGTCCCGCTGAACATCGGCCCATGCTCGTCGGACATGAGCACCAGGAAATTGGGGCGGTTGCCGGTATTCGTCATTTCCCCTCCGTCACACCTTGCCGCGGGAAGTGCCGCCGGGCCTAAAAGAAGCGGCTGAAGACCTCGTTGCCCAGGAGTCTCCCCCTGGGGGTCAGCACGAAGCTCCCGCCCGCCGTCTCCAGAAGCCCGTCGTCCGCCAACTCGTCGATGACCTCGCCGTACGCCTCGGCCGGGGACTCGCCGAAGCGGGCCGCGAACAGGGCAGGGTCGACTCCCGTATCAAGGCGCAGACCCATCATCATCGTCTCGGCCATCTCCAGCCGCCGGTCGACGGGCTCCGCGGCCTCGACGACCGGGGTCGCGTCAAATGGACATGCTTCCGACCGGAGGTCTAGTTCTACGGGGATGGGTTCCCGCCTTCGCGGGAACGACGGCGGTGTGCTGGGGCGCGGCTCCCCTGGGGTCAGCCTGCGGATGTACTCGCGGGGCGACCTGATGTTGTGGAAGCGGTGGCCGTCCAGGTACGAGTGCGCGCCGGGCCCGACGCCCAGGAACGGGCGGTTGCGCCAGTAGAGCAGGTTGTGGCGGCTCTCCCGGCCCGGGATCGCCCAGTTCGAGATCTCGTAGTGCCTGAGCCCGGCCCCGGCGGTCTGGACCTCGGCCGCCAGGTACATGTCGGCTGCCAGGTCGCCGTCCGGCACGGGAATCCTGCCCGCCGCCGCGTCCCGCTCCATCGGCGTGCCGCCCTCCAGGGTCAGGCAGTACATAGAGATGTGGCTCGGCCGCAGGTCCAGGGCCGTGTCGAGGGTCGCGCCCCACTGCTGCAGCGTCTGGTCCGGCAGCCCGTACATCAGGTCGATGCTCACGTTGTCGAAGCCGGCGCCGCGCGCTGCCCGGAAGGCGTAGATGGCCTCGCGGGCCGAGTGGCGGCGCCCCAGCACCTTGAGCAGGCCGTCGTCCAGGCTCTGAACGCCGATGCTGAGCCGGTTCACGCCCGCCTCCAGCAGCGATGCGAGCTTGCCCTCGTCCAGGTCGTCGGGGTTCGCCTCCGCCGTCACCTCCGCGCTGCCCGCGAGGCCGAACGACCCTCGAATGGCGTCGAGCAGCATCCCGAGGCTTCCCCGCGGCAGGTACGAGGGCGTACCGCCGCCGAAGAACACCGTCTCGAGCCCAGGCCCGTCCAGCACCTCGCCCCACAGCTCGATCTCCGTCCTCAGCGCAGCCAGGTACGGCCCCATCATCGCCTCGATGCCCGCGTACGTGTTGAAGTCGCAGTACGGGCACTTGGTGGCGCAGAATGGTATGTGGACGTACAGCCCCTCAGGCCGCAACGGGTCGAAATTCACCTGCTTCTATGCCCTCCCATCCTGCTACACTTATCGCCATGGAGCGGTCGCACTTCGAACGCCTAGTGGTCGAGGCATATCGCCTGATACCCCAGGATCTGTTGGCATACCTGGAGAATGTCGACGTGGTCGTCGATGACGGCCCGTCGTGGGAACAGCTCGCGGGCCACCAGGTCGAAGAGGGGGAAATCCTGCTGGGGCTCTACGAGGGCGTCCCTCTCCCCGACAGGGACGAGTACGGCATGGTCCTCCCGGACAAGATTACCCTATTCCAGGACTCGATAGAGTCCATATGCTCCAACCGGGAAGAGATCATAGAGCAGATCAGGCTGACAGTCGTCCACGAGGTCGCCCACCACTTCGGCATAGACGACGACCGCCTCCACGAGCTGGGAGCGGGCTAGGTTACCTCAACAGCTCTGAGGCCAGCTCTACGAAGTCGTTGACGATGATGTCAGGCTGGTAGTCCGAGACTTCCGTCGGGAGCCCGTACCTGTTGACGTAGGCCGCCCTGAAGCCGCACGCCTGGGCGCCCAGGATGTCGAACGAGTGGGCGGCGACCATCATGATCTCCGATGGCTCGCATCCCAGCCGTTGTACGGCCTTGCGATAGATCCCCGGTGAGGGCTTGAACGCGCCGACCTGGTCCACGGAGATAATGGCGTCGAACCCTACAGGGACGTTGCTGCCCAGCAGCTCTTCCAGGTACCACTGCTCCCCGTTCGAGAGTGCGACCAGCCTGTAGCGCCCGGCCAGCTCCCTCAGCCCCTGTACGGCGTCGGCGAAGGGTTGCAGCCCCTTGTAGACCTGCATGAACTCCCGGACAGCTTCACCGGTGTAGTCGACGCCGTGCTTCTTCAGGCAGTAGACGAACGCCCGCCTGCACGTCTCGAGGTAGCCGCTGTGCCCCAGCATCAACAGGTTGTCCTGGTACTGCTCGATGCGCTGTCGCTCCCGCCATTCGGCGTAGAACGCCTCGCCCAGCATGTCAGAGCCATGCGCCGCCAGGAAAGCTCCGGTCGGGCCCGCCAGGCTGCCCCTGAGGTTCAGCACCGTGCCGAAGATGTCGAATGCGAGGTACTTCACGCGGGGAAAGGTTCCGCCCGCCATGGGACTCCCCCTCATCCTAACCTTCACCCGCCAGGGAGACCTTTGCGTAACCTGCCGTGAGGACCCATACACTGCATGGTAGGCATTCCAATCATAGCTGAGCCCCACCCCTGGATTCCGGCTTTCGCCGGAATGACGGAGTTATGCAAGGGTCTCCCAGGGGAGAAGGAACTATGGGAAGCACTTCCTCAGCCCCCGGCCGCTGCAGAGCGGAGGCCCGCGATCGCCTGGGCGACGCACCCGCTGCCGTACACCGCAGAGCCCGCGACCAGCGCGTCGGCCCCGGCGGCTGCCGCGACACCCGCCGTCGCGGGCCCGATGCCGCCGTCCACCTCGATCTCGGCGGCCAGGCCCCGCGCGTCGACCGCGGCCCGCACCTCGGCTATCTTGGGCACCACGGACTCGATGAAGGCCTGGCCCGCATAGCCTGGGTTGACCGTCATCACCAGCACCATGTCCAGCTCCGGCAGCACGGCGTCTATCGCCGTGGCCGGCGTGTCCGGGTTGATGGCGACGCCCGCCCCCATGCCGGCGCCCTTCACCTGCTGGACCGCGCCCTCTAGCTGTATGGGCGACTCGGCGTGCACCGTTACTATGTCCGCGCCGGCCTCCGATAGCTCGTCCACGAACTTCTGGGGCTCCATCACCATCATGTGAATGTCCAGCGGCAGCGACGTCCGGCCACGTATCGCCTTCACGATCATCGGGCCGAAGGTCAGCGGCGGCACGAACCGGCCGTCCATGATGTCGACGTGGATGCCGTCGGCCCCGCCCGCCTCGGCCTCTGCCACCTGGTCGCCCAGCCTGGCGAAGTCCGCCGACAGGATCGACGGCACTATCCTGACCGGGCGGTCAGCCACCGGACTCAGCCTCCAGAGCCCGCTCGGCAGCCTCGATTGCCGCTGCAACCTGGGCCGACGCCCCACCACCGGGGACGTCCCTGTCCTCTATCGACGAGTCGACTGTGATCTCCAGCACGTCCTCGGCGAACAGGTCCGAGAACCGCCGGTAGTCGTCCATCGCCAGGTCGGACAGGGTCCTGCCCGTATCTGAGGCGTGGATGGAGAGCCGCGCCGACACGCCGTGGGCCTCCCTGAACGGCATGCCCCTGGCGACGAGGTAGTCGGCGATGTCGGTCGCCAGCACGTGGCTTGCCTCTGCCGCCCGCCGGAGCCTGGTCTCGTCGAGCTCCAGCGACTCGTACATGCCCGTCATCACCCTTAGCGTGCCTAAGAGAGTGTCCAGCGTGTCGAAGAAGCCCTCCTTGTCCTCCTGCAGGTCGCGGTTGTAGGTGAGCGGCAGCCCCTTCAGCACCGTGAGCAGCGAGACCAGGTTGCCGACGACCCGGCCCGTCTTGCCTCGCGCCAACTCGGCGAAGTCGGGGTTGCGCTTCTGGGGCATCATGCTGCTGCCGGTCGTGTACTCGTCGGGCAGCCGGACGAACGCGAACTCGTCAGACGTCCACAGCACAAGCTCCTCGCCCATCCGCGACATGTGCACCGCGCAGGTCGCCGCCGCCGCGTGGAAGTCGAGCAGGAAGTCGCGGTCCGAGACGGCGTCCATGCTGTTGGCGCTGATCGCCGAGAAGCCCAGCTCAGCCGCCACCGACTCCCGGTCGATGGGGTAGGGCACACCGGCCAGCGCGCCGCTCCCCAGCGGCATCACGTCGGCGCGGCTCCTGGCCTGACGGAACCGCTCGGCGTCGCGGCCCAGCATCTCGAAATACGCGAGGGCGTGGTGGGCAAAGTAGACGGGCTGGGCGCGCTGCAGGTGGGTGTACCCGGGCATCACGACCGTGGAGTTCGCCCTCGCCTGGGCCACCAGTGCACGGCGCAGGGCGTCGATCCCGCCCAGCACGTCGTCGATGGCCGCCATCACGTACAGACGCATATCCGTCGCGACCTGGTCGTTGCGCGAGCGCGCCGTGTGGAGCCTGCCCGCCGCGGCGCCAATCTTCTCGTGCAGGCGCCGCTCGATGTTCATGTGGATGTCCTCGAGCTCGGGCCGCCACGGGAAGCTGCCCGACTCGATCTCCCTGCGAATCTCCCCAAGTCCGGCCACGATAGAGTCCGCGTCCCCGGACGTGATGATGCCCTGGCGTGCCAGCATCCGCGCGTGGGCTATCGACCCGGCGATGTCCTGCCGGTACAGCCGCCTGTCGTAGTGGATCGAGACCGTGTAGTCCGCGGGAGTGTCCATGCGCTGCGCCTAGACCAGCATCTCCACCCGCTTCAGCCTGCCTCTAACGGGATCGACGTCGAACCCCAGCGACTCCAGAGCTGTCACGCCCATGATCGGAGGGTCGTTCTCGTCCCCGAATATCGCCGTTACGCCCCCGGCGTCCCCTTCGTAGTGCATGGTTACGTTGCCTACCTCACGCGTCACTACTCCTCCGAACCCGCGGAATCTCTTCCTGCCAATCCGCGGGACCCCCAGTCGCTCCAACAGGCTGGCGGGGAGGACGCTGAGAGTCGCGCCCGTGTCCACCATCACCCGGACCTTCTCACTGACGTTGGGTGTCGAAGGGTTGGATACCCCGACGTCGACGTAAATGAATCCCATTTCAAGCTCCTCTCTTGGCTACCAGGAAGCGGCGGCGCAGGGTCACCACCTTCTCCCCGTGCTGGTTGAAGGCGCGGCTCTCCATGTACACGATGCCCCTGTCCGGACGGCTCCGCGACTCCCGCACCTCCAGGATCTCGCTCTCGCCGTATATCGTGTCGCCCTGGAAGACCGGCGCGTCGTGGGTGATCTTCTCGTACTCCAGGTTGGCGACGGCCTTGCCGGACGTGTCGCGCACACTCATCCCCACCAGCAGGCTGATGACCAGCGGGCCCACCACCAGGATCTTCCCGTGCTGGTGGCCCTTCATGTAGTTCTCGTCGGTGTGCAGCGGGTTGGTGTTCATAGTCAGCAGCGAGAAGAGGTGGTTGTCGGCCTCGGTCACCGTCTTGCCGGGCCAGTGCCTGAACACGTCCCCCACCTGGAAGTCCTCCAGGTATCCTCCAAAAGAGTCCCGCGCGTCATGAATCATGGTGTTTGGCCCTCACTCCCCGTGGGCTCATAGTCGGCGTCCTCCTCCCACACGGCTACGGCATCCGGCTTCAGATTGTGCGCGGTTGACTCCCCAAGCACCTCGAAGTCGAAGGACTTGAGGTCATCCAGGTCGAGCCTGGACGACGCATCAAGTATTTCCACCCCAACGACCCGGCGCTCGCAGTCGATGTCGACCGCAACGTGGTCGTCTACAAGTGTGGTGTCTACGCCGCCCTTGCTGGACGTAATCTGTATGTACGCTGCGTCTACGGATGGATCGTATGTGACTTTCATTCTTCCCAGCCCCCGTATCGCACAATGACTGGGGCGCTGAACTAGGCTCGCCTACTCTCGCCCATAGGAAGAACCCTGCCTGCGGCCCACGTTCTTGGCCGATATGCCGAGGACGCGCAGGAAGCCCTCCGCGTCCTCGTGGTCGTAGGAGCCCATCGCCTCCATGGAAGAGTCGTCCGTGTAGAGGGAGTGGGGCATGGCTTCGGGCGTATCCTCGGCCGACTCGAAGTACAGCTCGCCCCGGTACATCCTGACCGAGATGGTGCCCGTGCACAGCTCCTGCATCGGCTGCAGGGCCGCGAGTGCGGACGTCGTCGCCAGGTCCAGCCAGTAGCCCTGGTATATCTGGACGCTGATCGTCTTCGAAATCTGCTCGAACCACTCGGTCGCCCGCCGGTCGAGCACGAACTGGAGCAGGTACTCGTAGCTGCGGCCCAGCAGCTCCATCCCCGGCGCCTCGTAGATGCCGCGCGACTTGATGCCGACGAACCTGTTCTCGAGGACGTGCGTGCCTATGCCCACGCCGTGCCGCCCCGCGACGCTGTTCGCCTCCTCGAAGATGGCCACCGGATCCAGCGCCTTGCCGTTCAGCGCGACCGGCACCCCGGCCTCCCACCGCACGGTCACAGTCTCGGGCGTGTCCGGCGCGTCCCAGGCCCACACGCCCATGCCCGGCTCGACGAAGTACGGCGGCAGCGTCACGTCCTCCAGGTCGCCCGCCTCGTGGGTCAGCCCCAGGAAGTTGGCGTCCGTCGAGTACCTGGACTCGGCCGCCGGCCTGATGGGTATCTCGTTCGCCTCGCAGTAGTCCAGCATCTGCTGGCGGCCCGGGAACTCCGACACGTACTCCGGGTCGCGCCACGGCGCGTACACCGTGACGCCGGGCGCGAGCATGTTCGCCGCGAGCTGGAAGCGCACCTGGTCGTTGCCGCGGCCCGTCGCGCCGTGGAACAGCACGTCGATGCCCCGCTCCTCCAGCTCCGGAAGGATGGCCGCGACCGTCACGGGGCGGGCTATTCCGGTCGTGTTCCAGTAGCCGCCCTCGTACCGGGCCTGGGCCTGGATGACCTTCAGCCCTGCCTCGGCCAGAGGCTCCTTGCCGGGCACGATGCGCGCGTCGGCCGCGCCGCTTCCGACCATCCGGTCGGCGATCGCGCCGATGTTCTCCTCGTCCGGCTGGCCCAGGTCGACCGTGAAGCCGTGGACCTCCAGCCCCTTCTCCCGCAGCCAGTGGGTCGTCGTGCAGCTGTCCAGTCCCCCGGACACCGCACCGCCCATCACCGTCACGCCTCTGTCCTGCAATTCACGCCAGTTCATTGTCGTACTACTCGTCCTTCACCTGAGGTTTTCGTGGAACACTCGCCAACAGCCTCTCTTTGACCGACTCCCACGTGGACCCCGGCTCCCGCGATGATCTGTACGACTCGAGTCGTTTGATCAGTTCCTTCCTCTGGGCTTCGGTTATCTCCACCGCCACTACCGGCGACCTTGCAGCCATTGTTCGAACGAGGGCTGGCTTTCGCCGGACGGGTTGCCTGCAAGCAGACCCTTCACGCTGATGTCTTCGTCCAAGTCAGGCCACTGGATGACCCAACCGGCGCCGCTGATTCGCCAGTTGTTGCGCTCTTCCGTTGTGCCGTGTACCAACCTGGGATACCAGGCCAGTGGCGCTGATATGGTCCGCCCGTCGTCCAGATCGACCGTGAGAGTGCGATTCGAGACAGCTACGTCCTGCGCTACCGAGAGCGCGATTCTAGTCAATTCAGCCCTTCAACCCGTTACCTGGCCTATGGCGGCGTCCAGCCTCTCCAGGCCCGCGTCGATCTCCTCCCTGGTGATGGTCAGCGGCGGCATGATCCTGATGGCCGTCGGCTTCGGCGCGTTGAGCAGCAGGCCCCGGCCGTTGCACTCCGTGAGCAGGTCCGCCGAGATCTCGCCGCTGAACTCGACCGCTATCAGCAGCCCGACTCCCCTGACCTCCGTCACAGCGTCGTGGGAGTCCCATATCCGCCGCAGCCCGGCCTGCATGTACTCGCCCATCTCCCGCGCGTGGCTCGACACGTCGTTGTCGATCACATAGCGCGTCGATGCGGCCGCCGCGGCGCAAGTCAGCGCGTTGCCGCCAAACGTCGACCCGTGCTCGCCCAGCGGCTCGAATACCGCCGCGTGCTCCTTGGCCAGGAACGCGCCGATTGGCACGCCGCCGCCGAGGCCCTTGGCCAGCGTCATCACGTCCGGCTCCACGCCCGACACCTCGTATCCAAAAAGCGTCCCCAATCTGCCGAGCCCGGTCTGCACCTCGTCGAAGATGAGCAGCAGGCCGTTCTGGTCGCACCACTCGCGCAGGCTCGCCAGGTAGCCCTCCGACGGGACATTCACGCCGCCCTCACCCTGCACCGGCTCAACCATGACCGCCGCAGTCCGGTCCGTCGTGGCACTCTTGACTGCGTCCAGGTTGTCGTACTCGACGTGCACGAAGCCCCTGGGCAGGGGCAGGAACGGGTCCTCGTCGTGGGGCTTGCCGGTCGCCGACCACGTAGACAGCGTGCGCCCATGGAACGAGTTCAGCGCAGTGATGACCTCGTACGCGCCGTTCCGGTGCAGCTTGCCGTACTTGCGGGCCAGCTTGAAAGCGCCCTCGTTGGCTTCCGCGCCGCTGTTGCAGAAGAACACCCTGTCGAGGCAGCTGTTGTCGACCAGGAGCTGCGCCAGCTCCAGCTGGGGCACCGTGTAGAACTGGTTGGAGGTCTGCACGAGCGTCCTGGCCTGCTCGGCCACCGCGTCGGCTATCGCCGCGTTGGCGTGGCCCACGTTGTTGACGGCCCAGCCCGCCGTGAAGTCCAGGTACTCCTTGCCCTCGTCGTCCCACACCCGCGTGCCCTCGCCGCGCACGATGACAATGGGCTGCCGCCGCACGCAGAACATGTAGTACTGCTGCTCGATCGCTTTCCAGTCTGTCGTCATTGGTTCACCATCCTGATTGTTCTTATTCGCTATTGGTTGAGCGCCGGAATCCTGTGTCCCAGACGCAAACCCAGTATGATCCAGCCCTCCCAGTACCTCTTGCAGCTCCTACCGGCACTCCTCCAGGGTGGGCGCGTTCGCGAGCACGCCGCGGAAGCCCGGTATCTCGCCGTAGAACGTCCCATCTTTGAGGACCTCATAGGTGGCCCTCTTCATTGCTCCTTGAACGTACTGGGTAAGCATGGAAGTTGCTCCTCCCTGCCCCGCTACTGCCCGCCCGATAGCTGCTTCAACTCCTCCAGCGCCTTCTCCAGGGCCTCCACGCTATCCTTCAGCCCGTCGATGGCCTCCGTGACACGGTCGATCCCGGCCTGGAAGTTGCTGGACGGCGCGGCCTCGGTGGTAGCCGGCGCAGCCGTGTCCTCTCGCGTCGCCTGCTCGAAGCCCGTGAGCGCCCGAACCGCGTCGGGCACCGAGTCCTCCATCACAACGGTCTCGCCCGTCGCCAGGATAACCTGCTTGAGCTCGGGGAAGGCGATTCCCTCCGCCTGCAGGTAGACCGGCTCCGCGTACAGCAGGCCGAACTCCTCCTCTGTGGCAACAGGGATGACCAGCAGGTTGCCCCTGATGCAGAACGACCCCTCCTGGCACCTCAGCGTGAACCACTGGGATATGAACGGGTCGTTGTCGATCTTCGCCTCGACCTGCTGCGGGCTGTCGACCTGCCGCTCCTTCGGGAAGCGGAACGCCACCAGCTCCCCGTAGTTCGGCGCGTCGTTTCGCGCGGCCAGCCAGCCGGCCAGGATGGGAGGCTGATTACGCGTGTAGGGGATCAGGAGCACGAACTCCTCCCGGTCCTCGCCGGGGATCTTCATGATCACGTAGTAGGGCTCCACCTCGAGGAGCTGTTCGCCCTGGCCGAACTTCTCCTCCGGTATGTCCCAGATGTCCTCCAGGTTGTAGAAGTCCTGCGGATCGAGCATGTGGTATCGCAGGTACGTCTCCGCCTGGATGCCGAACAGGTCCTGCGGGTACCGGACGTGGCTCCGCAGCGACTCGGGCATCTCGTCCTTGTCGGTGAACAGGTCGGGGAAGATCGACTGGTAGGTCCGCACCATCGGGTCGGACGTGTCCCAGACGTAGAACGTGAGCGACCCATTGAACGCGTCCACCACCACCTTCACGCTGTTGCGTATGTAGTTGAACCCTTCGTCGGTCGGTGTCGAGTAGGGGTACTTGTCGCTGACGGTGAAGGCGTCCTGTATCCAGAAGAGCCCGTCTTCCTGTGCCACGATGTAGGGGTCGCTGTCCAGCACCAGGAACGGAGCGACCGTTGCGATCCGCTCCTGTATCTCCCGCCTGTACTGGATACGGCTCTCCGAGGTTATCTCCGGGCTGATCAGGATGTTGATGTCCGTGAACTGCCATGCGTAGGCCGCACGCCGGATGACGCCGGCCATCTCGACGCCGCCGCTCCCGAAGTAGGTCGTGCTCTTCAGCTCCTCCCCGGCAGCCTGGTAGTCCAGCTCATCGGTCTGCGTCTTCACTATCACGTAGTCGGTCGTCTCCTCGCCGTAGTAGATACGCGGATTCTCCACGCGAAGCTCCGGCGCCGCGTCCCCGGCGAGTCCCCTGACCTCGATCACCCCGTCCTCCGGGATGTCCTTGGCGAAGAACTCCGGCCTGCCCTCGGACGTGAACTCCGTCACCGGGCTCATGGCGATCCCGAACCCGTGAGTGTAGCGCAGCTTCCTGTTCACCCAGGTCTGGGCGTCCTCGTCCAGCTTGTCCGGCACCACCTCGCGCGCGGCCAGCATCACCTGCCTGTACTGGTCGTCGACGTAGTACCGGTCCACGTCCGCGTCCTTGAAGTCGTAGTACGGCCTGATGAGCTGGATCTGCTTGTACACGTTCGACAGCGGGCCGTGGTCCCACAGCCGGATGTTATCGATGGTCTGCGGGTTCGCGCTCACCATCTCCGCCGTCAGACCCGGGTCCACCGGGTAGAGCTGCTCCGCAATGCCGTCCAGCCCGAACCCCTGCCGGGTGAACTCTATGTTCCGCGCGATGTACGGCTCCTCGCGGGCGAACTCGGACGGGCGCACCCGCAGACGCTGGGTCGCATTCGGCCACACGACGCCCAGCACGATGGCCAGCACCACGAACAGCGCGACGGCGCCGACGAGCAGCCGGACCCCGCGCAGGTAGGCATTGACCAGTATCAGCACGCCGCTCGCCAGGGCCACGATCGTCAGGATCATCAGCGCGTTCTTGCGGACGTTCAGGTCCGTGTACAACGCGCCGAACACCACCGCCTGGTCCGACAGCAGCAGACCCCACCGGTCGAGCCACAGCCCCGCGCCGATGATCACCATCAGCAGCGCGCCCATTATCGAGACCTGCAGCTTCACCCCGGACGTGATCTGCAGTCCCACGCCCCGGAAGCTGAAGTTGATGAAGTACACCGCGAACGTCGCCAGCGTGATCACGATCACCGCGCCGAGCGCCCAGCTCTGCACCAGCTCGTACAGCGGCAGCACGAATACGTAGAACGAGACGTCGTTCCCGTAGACGGGGTCGACCACGCCGAAGGAGGCTGCGTTGTCGTACCGCAGGAACACCTCCCACTGGCCCGCCGCTATCACGCCGAATATCGCGCTCAGCACCACCACGCCCACGGCAGTGCCCCAGAAGATCAGGCGCTTCAGCATGGTCCGCACCTGTGGGGGCAGCGGCGTCTCCTCCGGCCCCTGCGACACCCTGTGGGCGAAGTAGACGGCGATGCCGCAAGCTACGGCAAAGATGGCCGCGCCGCCCGCAAAGAGAGCGATGCGAGTCACCAGCACCTTGATGTAGACCCCCCTGAAATCGAGCGAGCCGAACCAAAGCCAGTCCGTGTAGACGCCGCGAAGGAACGATATGGCGACCACGAGGGCGATCAGGGCCGCTATGACCACCGCCCACTTCAGCCTTCCACCAAGCTGCGTGGGCAGCGACCCCGTCAGGTCCGTGAAATAGTCAGAATCCTGCTGAAACGACATCCCTTACCTCACACCGGTTCGTTGTAATTGTGCCGCGCCGTGCCACGACGCTCCCGCAGGGCCGGGTTTGAAACCCGCCCTGTCCCCGCCTGGGGACGACAACCCCGTGACGCGGTCTACGGCCAATCTCTGCCAACTTGCTCTCAACTCAGTCTCGTCCCTATGTCCGCGTCCTCGAGGGCTTCGAGCAGCGCCCCCGCCCTGCGTCCGTCCACTATGTGGGCCGCGCTGACGCTGTCCAGCGCCCTCAGGCACGCCCCGAGCTTCGGGACCATCCCTCCGGCGATCACGTTCGACCCCATCAGGTGCTGTGCGTGGCGGCGCGTCAACCTGGATATGAGCCGCCTGGAACCATCGAGCACGCCCTCCACGTCGGTGAGCATGACCAGCCGCTCCACGTCCAGGGCCGCGGCCATCTCCCCGGCCACCGTGTCGGCGTTCATGTTCAGCAGCTGCGGCGCCCTGTCCGCCGGAGAGGGCATGCCTCTTCCCCCCGAGGGGGAAGATTGAGCCTGTCCTGAGCTTGCCGAATGGAATGGGGGCTCTCCGTGCCCGGTCCCGGACACCGCAATGGAGGCAACTACCGGGATGTACCCGGCGTCCGCCAGCGCGCGGACGGGCCCTGGGTCGATCCTCGTGACCTCGCCCACCAGGCCTAGCTGGGGGTCGGCTATGCGCGCCTCGATCATCCCGCCGTCGACGCCCGATAGCCCGACCGACCGACCGCCTAGCGCGTTCAGCTCGGCCACTAGCTGCTTGTTCACCAGCCCCGTCAGCACGGCGACCGCGATCTCCAGGCTGGGCTCGTCGGTCACGCGCAGCCCGCGGATGAACCTGGGGCGCACGCCCTGGCGCTGCATCCAGTCGGAGACGACCTTGCCGCCGCCGTGCACCACCACGGGGCGAACGCCGTCGCGCTGGAGCGCCGCCACGTCCCGAAGGCTCGTGTCGTGGCTCCCCAGCGTGCTGCCGCCTATCTTTACTACAATCGTCCCAAGCTGAGATTCCGTTCCGGGCTCCGGATCCGCGTACACATCGTCCCGCGCCGGATGCCCGCCCTCAGAGAGGCGCTCTACGACCATCACGAAGTGCCCTTCCGGAGCCCCCTCTCCCCTCCACGGGAGAGGGTTGGAGCCTGCCCCGTACTCGATACGGGGGTGAGGGGGACTGCCGAGGCTGCCATTCCTACGTGCTGTAGGCCGAGTTGAACGTGACGTACTCCTCGGTGAGGTCGCATCCCCACGCTGTCCCGCTCCCATCCCCGGCGTTCAGGTTGGCCTTGATCTGCACCTCGGGCACGCTCATCGCGCTCACCACGGCGTCCACCAGGTACGCAAGAGCCTTGCCCTCGTGCACGATCTGGATGCCGTTGATGAACAGGTCCACCTTCGACTCTTCGAAGTCTATCCCGCTCTTGCCCAGCGCCATCATCACGCGGCCCCAGTTCGGGTCGCGCCCGTGGACCATCGCCTTGACCAGCGACGAACCGGCGACCTCCCTTGCCGCCCTGCGGGCCTGGCAAACGTCATGGGCGCCGTCGACTACGACCTCCAGCAGGCGCTGCGCGCCCTCGCCGTCGCGCACCAGCTCCTTCGCCAGAGTCGTCGCGACGTAGCCGACCGCCTCCTTCAGGGCGTCCCCGGCGCTCGTGCCGGCCCCGATCTCCTCGCCGCCCGCCGCGCCGTTCGCCATCAGTATCACGGTATCGTTCGTGCTCTGGTCCCCATCCACGCTGATCATGTTGAACGAGGCATCCACAGCCTCGCGCAGCATGTCCGCCAGGAAACCGCGCTCGACCCGCGCGTCAGTCGTCATGAAGCACAGCATCGTGGCCATGTTGGGGTGGATCATCCCCACGCCCTTGGCCGCGCCGCCCACCGTCACGACCCTGCCGGCTATCTCCAGCGAGACCGCCGCCTCCTTCTCGTGGGTGTCCGTCGTCATGATCGACCGGGCGAAGTCGTTCCCGCCGTCGTCCGTGACGCGGACGTTGCCGATGTTCTGGCGTATCAGCGCCATCGGCAGCTCGACGCCGATCATGCCCGTGCTCGCAACGAGCACGTCGTCCTCGTCGACGCCCACGTGCCGGGCCGCCAGCGCCGCCATGTCCTGCGCGTCCAGCAGGCCCTGCTCGCCCACGCAGCAGTTGGCGCAGCCGCTGTTCGCGACCACTGCCTGCGCGGTCCCGTTGGCCGCCCGCTGACGGCTCAGTGTCACGGAGGGCGACTCGACCTTGTTCGTCGTGAAGGTGCCGGCCGCGGCTGCGGGGGTCTCGGACACGACGATGCCCAGGTCGAGGTTGCCCTCGCCCACCGTCTTCAGCCCGGCGAACGTGCCGCCGGCCTTAAATCCGCGCGCCGACGTAACGCCGCCGCCCCGCAGTACCTCCATCATCCGAGCACCTGCCGCATACCTGGAATTCACATCAGCCGCCGGAATCCGTCACACCACCAGCGGCCAATCCTACAAACCGCAAGTATACCACACAGGCCACCGACCTCCCGTGTAGACAGAGCCTGCCCGGGGTGAGGGGGAAGTCCCCGCGCCATGACGGCGCGCCGCTGTGCCTCGCTACGTCGCGGGCGCGCCTCCATATTCTATCGGCGGCGCGGGCTCCAGCGTGTGCGCAACTGTGTTGACCTCGAACCCCAGCGTCTCCAGCGTCGTATATCCAACCAGCGGCCGCTCGCCGTCGCCGCCTGCCGACACCAGTACAGGCCTGCGGACCCCGGCGATCTCCACGTCCGCAAGAGCCAGCTCACGCTGGATCGTACGGCCGTCCCCGATCTCGACCTCCGCCTCGTACCTGGCCACCAACCCCACCTCGTCGAACACCGACCGGGGCACCTTCGTGAAGGTAGCCGCAGTATCCGCAAGCGCGGACACCACCACGGAGCCGAAGCTCCCATGGATGCTCATGTCGACGTGTGTCTGTCCCATGTTCTGACTAGGGTTCCTCTAGCCAGAGTGTAGCACGCCCCCCGGCGACGCAGCCTTCGTCCCGACCGCACGCCTCTCCCTGGCATGGCCGGTCAATCCTGCCCGCCGCGACGCTTTTGCAAGCCGCCGCCCGGTCAGAACGTCAGCAGCGCACGGCCTGCGATCCGGCCGTTGGCCAGGTCGTCCATGGCCTCGTTTGCCTGCTCCAGCGGGTATGTGCGGGTAACCAGCTTGTCCAGCGGGAACTTGCCCTCGGCCGACAGCCGCAGGTACATGGGAAAGTCCCGGTCCGGGTCCGCCGAGCCGTGGCTGCCACGGTACTGGCGCTGGTAGGAGACGAAGTGCCGGGCGTTGAGCTTTAACTCGGGCTGCGGCCAGCCGATCACAACGGCCATCCCGCCCAGGTTCTCGGCGCCCGGCCCGCCGCCGCGCACCATCGGAAGGATCGCCTCGTGCGTCGCCACCGTGCCCACCGCGTCGAACGCGAAGTCCGCGCCCTTGCCGGTGATCTCCCACACCGCCTTCACAGGGTCGACCTCGCTGGAGTTGATCGTGTGAGTCGCCCCCCAGTCCCGCGCGAAATCGAGCTTGTCGTCGGCGACGTCCACAGCGATCACCGGGTACGCCTGCATCAGCAGCGCCATCTTGATGGCCGACAGCCCCACGCCGCCTGCGCCGATGACCACGACCGAGTCCTCGGCCCGTACCTTCGCCGTGTGGAAGACTGCGCCTGCGCCCGTGAGCACCGCGCACCCCACGATGCTGCTCTCCGGCGCGGCATGCTCGGCAGGTATCTTGACCGCCAGCTGGTCGCTGGCCAGGCAGTCCTCGGCGAAGGTGCCGACGGCGCCGTGCACCGGCTCTCCGCGGAACGTGACCCCTATGGGGCTCAGCCCCTCGATGAAGTCCCGCCCCGGGTAGCCGGCGCGCGGCACCCAGGTCGTAATCGCGTGGTCGCCCTCCTTGAGGTGCGTCACGTCCCGGCCGGCGTGGGTCACCACTCCGACCCCCTCGTGTCCGAGCAGGTGCGGGCACTTCTCTTCAGGGAGCAGCCGGATCTCGTGGACCTGGGAGAGGCAGACTCCGGTCGCCGACTGCTTCACGATCACCTGGTGAGGCCCGGGATCCGGCACCTCCATCTCGTCGATCGCCATCGGCTCGTTCGGGCCGGTCATCACCGCGGCCTTGGTCTTCAGCACCTGCCACCTCCTGACCTCCGCCCCGGGAGCCGTCCCCATCCGGTCCCCGGCCTCCATCGACTCCTGCCTACCGCCTCCCGCCGCCGCCTTTCCTGATCCTCGCCCACGTGTCCCGCAAGGGCACCGTGCGATTGAACACCGGCGCGCCCGGCTTCGAGTCCGGGTCCGCCGCGAAGTACCCCAGCCGCTCGAACTGGAACCGCTCGCCATGCACTGCGTCCGTGAGCCCCGGCTCCACCTTCGCTCCGTGCACCACCTCCAGCGAGCCCGGGTTCAGCGTCGCCATGAAGTCATCGTCGTCGTCCGGCCGCTCCGAGGTGAACAGGTGCTCGTACAGCCTCACCTCCGCGTCCGCCGCGTGCTGGGCCGACACCCAGTGGATCGTGCCGCGCACCCTGCGCCCGTCCGGCGCCTGGCCGCCCCGCGTCTCAGGGTCGTACGTGCACCGCAGCTCGACCACCGCGCCGCTCTCGTCCCTGACCACGTCCGTGCAGGTGATGAAGTAGCCGTACCTCAGCCGCACCTCGCGCCCGGGCGCAAGCCGGAAGAACTTGCGCGGCGGGTCTTCCATGAAGTCGTCCCGTTCCACGTACAGCTCCCGTGAGAACGGCACCTTGCGCGTCCCCGCGTCCGGGTCCTCCGGGTTGTTCACCGCGTCCAGGTACTCCACCTGACCCTCCGGGTAGTTCTCGATCACCACCCTCAGCGGCCTCAGCACGGCCAGGACGCGGTTCGCCCGCGCGTTCAGGTCGTCCCTGATCGCATGCTCCAGCATCGCGATCTCGATCACGTTCTGCCGCTTGGCAACGCCCACCTGGTCGCAAAAATTGCGTATCGACTCCGGCGTGTACCCGCGCCTGCGCAGTCCCGCGATCGTCGGCATCCGCGGATCGTCCCACCCGCTCACCCGGCCCTCCTGCACGAGCTGCACCAGCTTGCGCTTGCTCAGCACCGTGTGGCTAAGGTTCAGCCGCGCGAACTCGATCTGCTGCGGGTGGTACACGTCCAGCTCGTCCAGGAACCAGTCGTACAGCGGCCGGTGGTCCTCGTACTCCATAGTGCAGATCGAGTGGGTTACACCCTCGATCGAGTCCGACTGCCCGTGCGCGAAGTCGTACATCGGGTACACCACCCACTCCTCGCCCGTGCGGTGGTGCGGCGTCTTCAGTATCCGGTACAGCACCGGGTCGCGCATGTTGATGTTGCCCGACGCCATGTCGATCTTCGCCCGCAGCACCCGCGACCCCTCCTCGAACTCGCCGTCCGTCATCCCGCGGAACAGCGCCAGGTTCTCCTCGACCGGCCGGTCCCGGTAAGGGCTCTCCACCCCCGGCTCGGTCAGCGTCCCCCGGTACTTGCGGATCTGCTCCTGGTCCAGGTCGTCCACGTACGCCTTGCCCTTCCTGATCAGGTCCAGGGCGAACTCGTGCAGCTTGTCGAAGTGGTCCGACGCGAAATAGAGGTGCTCGCCCCACTCCCAGCCGAGCCAGCGCACGTCCTCCAGGATGCTGTCGACGTACTCCTCCTCCTCCTTCGCGGGGTTCGTATCGTCGAAGCGCATGTGGCAGCGCCCGCCGTACTCCTCCGCCAGCCCGAAGTTCAGGCACATCGACTTCGCATGGCCGATGTGCAGGTACCCGTTGGGCTCAGGCGGAAACCGCGTCACCACCTCCCCGCCAAACCGCCCCGACGTAATGTCGCCATCCACCGCGGCCCGAACAAAGTCCGAAGCCGCCTTCACATCTGTATCAACCAATGCCCCTCCTGCAGTCTCAAGTCCCAAGTCCTGCGTAACGTAGGGGCGGGTTTCAAACCCGCCCTCCCCGGCCAAACAGCGCAACGCCGCTCCTCTTGCCCCTTCTCCCCTGGCGGGAGAAGGCTGGGATGAGGGGGACGCATTCGCCGGCAGCGTGCCAACGTCCATATCTCATTGTGCCTGAACGATACCCGCTCCCCGTCCGTGCCTTCACATACTACTCGCTGGCATCCTCATCACGCTTGGTCATAGACCACCTCAGCCGTATCAAGAATCTCCGCTTTGAGCAGCCAGTTGCGGCTCTCTTCGACTCCCGCGAAGGTGTTCATGTCGACTCGACGCCCGAGCATATCCGACAGCTCGTCCTGGATGGTGAAGAACGAGAGGCCCACCCGTGCGCCGGGCTCGAACTCTACGAGCACGTCCACGTCGCTCTCAGGAGTGAAGTCGTCCCGCAGCACCGAGCCATACAGGGCCAGGCGACGGATGCGGTTACGCCGACAGAATTCAGCGACCCTCTCCATCGGAATCTTGATTCTGGAGTTCAAGTATCTGTCGCTGCCAGGGTTTCTTCTGCACCCTAATGAATGAGGGCAGGCCCTTAGGCCCGCCCTCTATTTTGTGCCATACGGCTTGTTAACGGCAACTTCCCCGATCTCCCATCGGTTATAATGCCGGTTCACTGCCTCTGGCATGTGGATTGTAACATACCAAACGCGCTACTGACGATCTGTCAATGAACACGAGGACTGTGCAAGGGTACCGGCTCGGCCTCGATATTGGGACCAACTCCATCGGCTGGGCCGCGGTCGCGCTCGATGAGGACGGTGAGCCCTGCGGGGTGCTCGACATGGGCGTCCGCATCTTCCCTGATGGGCGCAACCCGACCGACAAGACATCCAACGCCGTCGACCGCCGACTTGCACGCGGCCAGCGCCGCCGCCGTGACCGATACCTGGAGCGCCGCGCTGCGATACTGCAGACCCTCATCGAAATCGGCCTGATGCCCCGCGACAAGGAAGAGCGCAAGGCCCTGGAGCGATGTGACCCCTACGCGCTCAGGTCGCGTGCCCTGGACCACCCCCTTGAACCCTATGAGCTGGGGCGCGCTCTCTTCCACCTGAACCAGCGCCGTGGGTTCAAGTCCAACCGCAAGGCGGGCGGCGATGGGGACGAGAGCGAGGCAAAGAAGACTCGCGCCGAGATAAGCTCCCTGCGTGACAGCATCGAAAAGAGCGGGGCGCGAACTCTGGGCGAGTTCCTGGCACGAAGGCATGGGAAAGACGAGCCGGTGCGCGCCCGTCCTGGGCGAAACCTCTACCCGGACAGGGCGATGTACGAGGCCGAGTTTGATGCCATCCGAACGGCGCAGGAGCCCCACCAGGACCTGTCCACCGAGCAGTGGGATGAGCTGCGAAACAGGATCATCTTCTTCCAGCGGCCCCTGAAGCCCGTCGATCCGGGGTGGTGCCAGCTGGAGCAGGGGGAGAAGCGGGCGGCAAAGGCCCTTCCCGTCGCCCAGGAGTTCCGTATGCTCCAGGAAGTCAACAACCTGAAGCTGAGGGTTGGCGCCGACCCGGAGCGACCGCTGGACGAGGGTGAGCGGGAGCGTGCGATGGTCCGCCTGCGTTCGGGCAGGGACATCAATCTCGCGAAGCCTACAAGAGACCTCGGGGTGCCGTCGGGGGCCGTCTTCAACCTGGCACGAGGCGGACGTAAGTCCGTCGAGGGCGACGCAACTACGAAGCGCCTTATGAAGGAGAAGGGCAGGAACGGGCGCGAACTGTTCGGCAGCCGGTGGCTTTCGCTCCCTCTCGACGAGCGTAACGAGATCGTCAGGTTCATGCTCGAAACGGAGGAGCCTGAGGCCGTCAAGCGCAAGGCTGTCGAGGAGTGGGGACTGACCGCCGTCCAAGCCGAGGCCGTCGCCAACGCATCGCTCCCGGACGGCTACGCTAACCTGGGCGAGAAGGCCATCCGCAACCTCCTTCCACACCTGGAAGCCGGACGGGTCTACTCGGACGCGGTCGTGGACGCCGGATACCCGCATCACTCGGACTTCCGCAACGCCAAGGCCCACGACCGGCTGCCCTACTACGGCAAGGTGCTGGAACGCGACGCCATTGGAGCGGACCCTGAGAAGGACCCGGATGCGGATGGCGAACCCGCCCGCTACGGCCGCATTGGAAACCCCACCGTCCATATCGGCCTCGGTCAGCTCAAACGCGTTACCAACAGGCTCATCGAGGCCTACGGCAAGCCCGAAGACATCGTCGTGGAGCTGGGGCGCGACCTGAAGATGAGCAGGGAGCAGAAGCGGGACTACGAACGGCGGCAGCGGGAGGGCGGGGAGCGCAACGAACGCCTCACAAAGGACCTGGAGTCGGCGGAGTTCCAGGTTACATCCGACGTGCTCAGGAAGCTGCGCCTGTGGGAGGAGCAGGGCCCGCCCCAGGCCCGAATCTGTCCCTACACCGGCCAGACCCTCTCCTTCGAGATGGTGGTATCCGCCGACACCGAGGTCGATCACATTCTCCCCTTCTCCACAACATGGGACGACTCGGCGGCCAACAAGATTGTTTGCGTGGCAGACGCCAACCGCTACAAGGGCGACCGGTCGCCCTTCGAGGCCTTTGGCCACAGCCCGGGCGGGTACGACTACGAGTCCATCCTTGAACGGGCCGGCAAGCTGCCAGACAACAAGCGATGGCGCTTCGACAAGGACGCGATGGAGCGGTTCGAGGACGGCTTCTTGGACCGCCAGCTCAACGAGACCCGCTACCTCTCCCGCACCGCCAGGACCTACCTGGCCCATCTCTACGACGAGAGGACCGAGCACAGCCAGCGGGTGCGGGTCGTGCCAGGCCGGATGACGGCGGTGCTGAGGAGGGGGTGGGGGCTGGAAGGGATGCTGCGGGTCGACCAGGACGGCCAGATCATTGGCAAGCAGCGCGACGACCACAGGCACCACGCCATCGACGCCTTCGTCGTGGCCAACACCACCCAGGGGCTGCTACAGCGGTTCGCGCAGGCCGCAGGATCCAGCCACGACGCCGAAGAGAAGCTGGCGAAGGTCGCGGGCTGCGTGCGACCCTGGGAGGGGTTCGACCGCGAGGATGTGCGGCCATTCCTGGACAAGATGGTCGTCTCCTACAAGCCCGACCACGGCACGCCCGGCAGGCGGGGCAGCACCTCTGGCCAGCTCCACAACGAGACAGCATACGGACTGATCGAGTATTCCGAAAACGGCCCATCCAAAGTCGTGGTGCGGAAGAACCTGTCGGACTTCAAGAGGCGCGGCGACATCGACTCCGTGCGGGACGCCACCCTGCGCGCCGCTCTGCTCGAGCTGTGGGACAAGATCCATTGGGAAGGCGGGAAAGCTGCCGACTTCGCCGAGAGGGCCGAGCAGGATGGTGTGCTGATTGGCAAACGACTTAGGCAGGTCCGGCGTGTTCGAGTCGTTCAGAATCTGGAGGTCGTCGCCATCAAGGATGGGGGCGACCGCCCGTACAAGGGTTACAAGCCCGACAACAACGCCTTCGCGGACATTTGGGAGATGCGGGACAAGAGCTGGAAGATAGTCGTCGTATCCACATTCGACGCCAATCAGCCCGACTTCGACATCGAGAAGCTCCGCCCGACCACGGCCAGAGGGAAGCACAGGGGGAAGCCGGACCCCGCGGCAAAGTGGCTCATGCGACTCCACAAGGACGACATGGGCGCGTTGGGCAGCGGGCCGGACCGCCGAATCGTGCGCGTCCGTCAGATATGGTCTAGCACGGTGATTCTCGACGACCACAATGAAGCCGACGTCGACGCTCGCGAACGCAGAAAGGAGATGGACCGCAGCAGGAGCAGCTACTCGGCCAAGACCCTACTCGAAGAAGGCTTCCGCAAGATCCGAGTGGACGAGATCGGGCGCATTCGGGACCCGGGGCCGCCAACGCAGTGATAGGGCGCGTCATAGAGGTCGCCAGTGAGGGGTGCCGCCTGGCCCGCTCACGCGGCTTCATGACCGTGACCAGGGACGGCGAACAGGAGGAGCGGGTCCCGCTGGACGACATAGGCGTCCTGCTCTGCAGCGGCCGGGGCCTCACCTACTCCAACAGCCTGATGATCGAGCTTGCACGCCGGGGCGCCGCCGTAGTGCTTTGCGGAAACGACTACCTGCCCTCCGCGTGGCTCTGGCCCGTCGAGGGACACCACGTCCAGGCCATGCGGATGCGGTGCCAACTCGAGTCGTCACTACCACTCCGCAAGCGCCTGTGGCAGTCCGTCGTCAGGGCCAAGATTGCACAGCAGGTGAAGACACTGGAGCTGCTGGGGCTGTCGGGCGCCCGACTGGACCCGCTGGCCCGGCGCGTCAGGTCCGGTGACCCGGACAACGTGGAAGCCCAGGCCGCCCGCCTCTACTGGCCCATGCTCTTCGGCCACGACTTCAGGCGGAACCGCTATGGCGGTGCGGCCAACTCCTTCCTCAACTACGGCTACACCGTCTTGAGGGCATCGGTAGCTCGCGCGGTCGTGTCGGCAGGCCTTCACCCCTCCATCGGCATCCACCACAGCAACCGCGCAAACCCCATGTGCCTGGTGGACGACCTGATGGAGCCCTTCAGGCCGGCAATGGACTATACGGTCGTCAGGCTCGCTTCCGACGGCCAGGACGACTTGACCACGGACGCCAAGCGGACTCTCGCCGAGGCCCTCACCATGGACATGGCCACCGACAGGGGCACGACGCCCCTGCAGACCTGCATCGCGCGGGCCGCTCAGTCCCTCGCCCACTCCTTCGAGACGGGGGACCCGGCCCTCGTCTTCCCCGAAGGACCGCTCATCAACAGTGCCGCGGTGACGGACTGAGGACCGGCCTTGCTCTCCGGCTACCGGCTCATGTGGATGATAGTGCTCTTCGACCTGCCGGTGCTCACGAAGAACGAGCGGAGGGCCGCTACGAACTTCAGGAAATTCCTGCTGGACCAGGGGTTCGACATGTGCCAGCTGTCCGTCTACATGCGCTTCTGCGCGGGCAAGGAGCAGGCGCAGGTCTACACGAGGCGGGTCCAGACGGCACTGCCGGACGCCGGCAACGTCCAGATCATCTACATCACCGACAAACAGTACGAGAACATCGTCAGCTTTGACGGTCCCAGGCGCCGGCCTGCCAACAAGAATCCGGAGCAGTTCGCCCTATTCTGAGGCCTAGTCCGCCATTTTTCAGACGGCCCGCATCCGCCGGACCATACTCGTCTCCAAGCTGGCCCGGCGGCTGTCTAATTGTAACCGATGGGAGATCGGGGAGAAACCGCAACTCTACGTGCGGCGCATCCTCAGTTAGGTGAATTGTAACCGATGGGAGATCGGGGAGAAACCGCAACGCCTCCCGTGAGCGATGCGCCTTAGTGACGATTGTAACCGATGGGAGATCGGGGAGAAACCGCAACAGGGCTACCCGTACCCCATCGCGCCGGAGCATTGTAACCGATGGGAGATCGGGGAGAAACCGCAACCGGTTCATCGGCGGGAAATGGGTAAGGCTAATTGTAACCGATGGGAGATCGGGGAGAAACCGCAACCAGAAGTAACGAGGGCGCAACGTTCCGTTGATTGTAACCGATGGGAGATCGGGGAGAAACCGCAACTATCCAGCGTCCGCCAATGTACCTAACGAATTGTAACCGATGGGAGATCGGGGAGAAACCGCAACTGGTGGCTGGCGTGGTGGCCGGCGTCGTCGATTGTAACCGATGGGAGATCGGGGAGAAACCGCAACCTGTGGCCGCACGGCAGACGCCGGAACCCGAAATTGTAACCGATGGGAGATCGGGGAGAAACCGCAACGTCTGTGACGGCGCATACGGCGACCGTGCGATTGTAACCGATGGGAGATCGGGGAGAAACCGCAACGGCAAGCCCTATGAAGCCGTCAAGGTCGAATTGTAACCGATGGGAGATCGGGGAGAAACCGCAACCGTTGGACGCAGCGCATGTTGTGCGCGCCATTGTAACCGATGGGAGATCGGGGAGAAACCGCAACGCCGGGTCACCTACGACGCTAGCGCACGAGATTGTAACCGATGGGAGATCGGGGAGAAACCGCAACGCACGGCTGCGAGGATGCCGAATGCGACGATTGTAACCGATGGGAGATCGGGGAGAAACCGCAACTGGACCTTGGCGTTCGCGAGGCAAACGTTGATTGTAACCGATGGGAGATCGGGGAGAAACCGCAACTAGGCTGTCAACCTTGGCACGTCTACCGGGATTGTAACCGATGGGAGATCGGGGAGAAACCGCAACCATACCCTATATCAGCGTCTCCGGGCGTGTATTGTAACCGATGGGAGATCGGGGAGAAACCGCAACAGGGCCTCGACCGTTGCCTCGACCTCGACCATTGTAACCGATGGGAGATCGGGGAGAAACCGCAACTTACGGGCGACCGCTACACGCTCGCGATCAATTGTAACCGATGGGAGATCGGGGAGAAACCGCAACAGTCCGGTGACCTGGCTCGCGAAGGCTGGTATTGTAACCGATGGGAGATCGGGGAGAAACCGCAACGGTACCTGGGGTCTTCCGCCTGGTCCGTCTATTGTAACCGATGGGAGATCGGGGAGAAACCGCAACGGAACGGCGACCTCTACCTCGTCGACGACCATTGTAACCGATGGGAGATCGGGGAGAAACCGCAACTGGCCGTGTCCGTGATGATCCTGATTCTGTATTGTAACCGATGGGAGATCGGGGAGAAACCGCAACGTAGTTGCACATGCCGCAGTCGTCGAAGTCATTGTAACCGATGGGAGATCGGGGAGAAACCGCAACTGGCTCCCCTGGGCATGGGTGGAAGTGCTGATTGTAACCGATGGGAGATCGGGGAGAAACCGCAACCAGATGGCTCGGGTCATGGTTGAAGCTGGTATTGTAACCGATGGGAGATCGGGGAGAAACCGCAACTTTCGGTTGCGGCGACCGGCGCGGGTGTCAATTGTAACCGATGGGAGATCGGGGAGAAACCGCAACCAGTGGGTACACCGGGCAACATACCCGACGATTGTAACCGATGGGAGATCGGGGAGAAACCGCAACTCATTCTGCATTCCTATGAACGTTGTGGTTAAGGAAAACATGCAATAAGCAGCTAGATACTGGACCCGACTAAACAGTGGATTTGATAGGAGAACGGGGTTGTGTCGAAGCTCAGGGACGTTGGGTTGTAGGCGCGCCGCCGCTTACCGCCCGTCGAACTTGATCCGCGGGTCCACCACCGCCAGCAGGATGTCCGAGATCAGCGTGCCCAGCACCGTCAGCGTGCCCAGCATCAGGATCACGAACCCTGCCAGGTACACGTCCTCGTCCTGGATCGCCGTCAGCAGCACCGGCCCGATCGTCGGCAGGCTCAGCACGACCGACACGATCACGCTCCCGCTCACCAGCGACGGCAGCAGGTAGCCCACCGTGCTGATCAGCGGGTTGATCGCCACCCGCACCGGGTACTTGATGATCAGCTTCAACGGCCGCACGCCCTTCGAACGCGCCGTCACCACATACGGCTTGGCAAGCTCGTCCAGCAGGTTGTTCCGCATCACCCTGATCAGGCCCGCCGTGCCCGACGTCCCCAGCACCACCGCCGGTATTATCAGGTGCTTGATCAGGTCGTACGCCTTGGCAAAGCTCCAGGGGGCGTTCTGGTAGTCGGCCGAGAACAGCCCGCCCACGCTCTGGTCGAAGTATGCGAACGCCACGTACATGAGCACCAGCCCCAGCAGGAAGTCCGGCACCGCCAGCCCGGTGAAGCCGAGCAGCGTGAACGTGTAGTCGCCGATGGAGTGCTGCCGCACCGCCGAGTATATGCCGACCGGTATCGCGAAGGTCCACGTCACGAGAACGGTGAACCCCGTGAGCGCCACGGTGAGCCACAGCCGCTCCTCGACGACCTTCCTGACCGGCTCCTGCGCCATCAGGCCCGAGCTGGGAGAGCCGAACGAACGGCCCAGGTCGCCCTGCAGCATCCCGCCGAGCCAGAGGAGGTACCGCACGTACACCGGCTTGTCGAGCTGCAGGTACCGCCTGATATCGTCGGCGATCTCCTGCGCCTGCGCCGGACCCGTCGTGTAGTCCATCGTCCGGTCCAGCCGCTTCGTCGCCAGGTCCCCGGCCGGAAGCTCGATGATGAAGAACGACAGCGCCGATATCGCGAGTATCGTGAACAGCGCAAGGATGAGACGCCTGGATATGTATGCCGCCATGCCGCGCCCCCTGCCCGCTTCCGGGTCTACGGGGCGATTGTATGACTTCGCCCAACGCCAGGCAACCTGAACGCCCCGCTCAATCAGCACAGTACCTATAATGAGGCGGGCGCGGCGCAGAGCCGCGAACCCGGGAGGAAGCAGCATTGCCGAGAGGAAAGACCGGACCTAGCCCTGCGCGCGTAGGGGCGGACCCGCGTGTCCGTCCGCCGGGTAGAAGGGGCGCCGACTCCCTCGTCCGCGCCATGGAATCGGGCGGCGTGGAGCGCGCCTTCACGCTGTCGGGCAACCAGGTCATGTCCGTGTTCGACGCCGCCATCGACTCCGGCGTGGACCTGCTGCACGTCCGCCACGAGGCCGCCGCGGTCCACATGGCCGACGCAGCCGGACGGCTGACCGGAAGGCCCGGCGTCGCCCTCGTCACGGCGGGGCCCGGCTTCGCCAACACCCTCTCGGCCCTCTACGTCGCCCTGATGGCCGAGTCGCCACTGGTGCTGCTCAGCGGCCGCGCGCCCCAGGACAGCGCAGGCGCGTTCCAGGACATGCTCCAGGCGCACATGGCCCGGCCCGTCGCAAAGGAGTCGTGGACCCTCGCCGGGGGAGCCGACCCCGGCCTCGAGCTGGCCAGGGCCTTCCGCATCGCGGCGTCGGGCCGCCCCGGACCCGTGCACCTGGCCCTGCCCGTCGACCTGCTGGAGGGCGAGGCCCCGTCCCCGGCAGGAGTGGCAGGCCCGGCCGACTTCGAGCCGGCCAATCCTGCGGCGAACGTCCCGGAAGTGCCCGCCCTCCTCGATCTGCTCAAGCGCGCGGCCAGGCCCCTGGTGCTCGCGGGCCCCGCCATGACGAGGGGCCGCGCCCGCGATGTGCTGGAAACGCTGGCCGGTAGATCGGGATTGCCGGTCGTGTTCATGGAGAGCCCCAGGGGCACCGGCGACCCCAGCCTCGGCGCACTCGCCGACGTCCTGCCGGACGCCGACACCGTCCTGCTCCTCGGCAAGAAGCTCGACTTCTCGCTGAAGATGGGCCGCCCGCCCGCCTTCGCGCCCGGCTGCCGCTTCCTCCAGGTCGACGCCGACGAGGCCGTGGTCGAGCTCACCCGCACCGTCCTCGAATCGGCCGGGCCCGAGGCCGCGGTCGTCGCTGACCCGGTGGGGACGGCCGAGTTGATGCTCGAGGCGATGCAGGACCGCCGGTACGCCGACCCCGGCTGGACCCGCGAGGTGGCGGATGCGATCGCCTATCGCCCGCCCACCTGGAACTCGGTCGAGGCCGCGGAGGGCGGGCCGCTGCACCCCCTGCAGGTCGTCCGCGCCCTCAGGGACGCGATGGCGGGCGTCGCCGACCCCGTCTTCGTATCCGACGGCGGCGAGTTCGGCCAGTGGGCGCAGGCCGTGGTCTCTGTTCCCAGCCGCGTGATCAACGGCCCGTCGGGCGCAATCGGCGGCGGCGTGCCCTTCGCCCTGGCCGCCCGCGCCGCGAGGCCCGGCGCAACCGTGTTCCTGGCCATAGGCGACGGCAGCTTCGGCTACCACGCCATGGAGATCGACACCGCCGTCCGCTGCGGCCTGCCATTCGTCGCCGTCGTCGGCAACGACGCCGCCTGGAACGCCGAGTACCAGATCCAGCTTCGCGAGTACGGCGAGGACAGGCTCTACGGCTGCGAGCTGCTGCCCACCAGTTACGACCTGCTGGCCGAGTCCCTGGGCGGCCACGGCGAGCACGTCACCCGCGCATCCCAGCTTCGCCCAGCCCTCCAACGAGCAGCAGCCTCCGGCAAGCCCGCCTGCGTAAACGTCGCGATACAACGCGCCGCCGCACCAGCGGTCAGCAGAAGCGGGTGAGGTGGACTTTCTTCTGGGCTTGACAAGTCGATAACAGAAGGATAGCCTTACACGTAAGCTCGCCTTGACAGACATTGGGTCTTGTAGGGAGATTTCGCAGCTGATCATGGCAAACAAAAGGTTCGCCAGTATCTTCATTACCTTTGCTGCGTTCTTGTTGTTCGCCTGTAACCAGACCACAGATTCACCTGCAGGCACGGCCAACGCCACTGATACTCCCACCAGAATCAGCCAGCCGAACCCCTCTCCTCCTGTTACACCAACTCAGCCTCCCGTGAGCAACACATCGACTCCCTTACCAGCCAATCCCACCGCCACAGCCGTTTCGATACCATTTGCGTCACCTGGTACTAGTACTCAGAGTAGGCGTGAGCCGTCGCCAGCAGCTGCAGCTGCCCCTAGTGCTGGCAGCAACGCCGCACCGAGCCCTGTCGTCGTGGAGATTGTGATAGAGCCTTCTAGTAGTGAGGCGTTGGTCCGATTCGATCGGGCAGTCCACGTCAGGGGCAAAGTCTGGCTGGAGACCTCCGGCGGCCGGTCAGACGACACAAACGTGAGTGGAAGCAAGACGCTCGCGTTCGGCGCAGGCGAACTGACGGGGACCATAGAGGTTCAAGGCATTGGCTACGGGCCTGGGGCTGCCCTGCGCGACGTCGACGGCAACGATGCGGTCACAGAATTTCAGCCAGCAACGTGGATAGTTGGCGATGAGCCTGTATCGAGGCGGGCAAGATACTGCCTGTCGTGCCCGGCAGAAGTTGAGAGTGTCGCCCTGAGAGATGGATATTGGCAAGTGAGGTTCACGAAGCCTGTGGTCGTAGTCGGCGACGTTGTGCTTGAGGTGAACGGGGGGAGCGACCGACACCTCGTCGAGCCGGCAGATAAGCCAACTACTACACCGGTGCTCATGTTCGAAGGTGGTGGAAGCAGGACAGGAGCATGGTTCGGTCTGAGGGACGGAGACGTAGTCCCGCTCTCCACAGTCATTAGGGATCCCGGTAGGGGTGAGGTCAACTTCGATCTCGATCCGCTCACTTGGTACGGTTTCCCTCGCCCTATCACCCCGACAATGGCCGACTGCATTCATGACGCATACTCGAGCAGTAACATCGACTCCATCAGGGCAGACACAATCGCAAGTACGGACCCGGACACACTATCCGACGAACAGCGGTTCGCGTGGTACCTGTTCCTAGGCCAGACCAGTTCGGAACTCAAGCACTCCTGCGTTGACCTCTGGTCCGAACAGGTCACTTCGCTGAACGCCGAGAAGCGGAACGAGGGGTACTCAAGCTGCGTCGCTGGAGTTGAGTCGCGCATCCGTGAAGAGAGAGTCGAGTCCAGGGCCGCGTGGATTGACCTTCTAGCGCTCTTGGAACGACCTTACGCTACGCTTACCACCGCAGAGAAAGCCATCCTGCGTTCCCAATTGGACTCCGATGAATGCTCAGCCTACTACCCCCAGCTATTCAGTGGGCGGTGGGTCCCCATACTTGAGCGGTGAGAGCTTAGAGGCGGTGACCAATGAAGGGCGCTTATGCAGAGCGAAGTACTGGGCAGATGAAGCTCCCCCTGATACTGTTGAGTGCGACCATCCTATCTACGCTTGCTGTGCTGGCTGTCTTGTTGGTCCAGGTTGGGCAAGGGTTCTGTGACTTGGTGGCAACATTGCACGCGGCCATAGTCGCCGGCGAAGCAGTCTGGGACGCAATCAAGGAATTCGCGGGCAACGTTACAGACTCAATGATCGAAGACCTGCCGGAGAATGCGCAAGTTGCAGCACGCGCCGTTCTCGAGACTGCCAAGAGAATAGCGGACTTCGCCTTCGAGTGGCTAATAGAGCCGCTTCTAGGACCGTTCAAGAGGGCAGTCGAAGAGCTTAGTGGCACATGCTTGGCTCTGACCTGATGTCAGCGGGGATGCCTGAGACGTGCGATCCCTACCACAAGAAAAAAGTGGGATTCAAGATCGGCGGTCTGGGCCTGGAGTTCCGGGTCTCCCAGACACTGTTCAGCAGCCACTCGATAGACGCCGGGACCGAGCTACTGCTCCGAGCCCTGCACGACACAGGCGTCCGGTTCGAGAAGGTGCTGGATCTCGGCTGCGGCTACGGCCCCATCGGGATCGCGCTGAAGGCCCTGTACCCCGGGGCGGTCCTGCACATGTCGGACAGGGACGCGCTGGCCGTGAGGTATGCAAGCGAGAACGCCCTCCTTAACGGCATCGGCGACGCCCTGGCGCACCCCAGCCTCGGCTTCGACGACGTGCTGGACGGGGACTTCGACCTAGTCGCTGCGAACATCCCGGGAAAGGCCGGCGAGCGGGTCATCGCATCCTGGCTGACGGATGCGCCACTGTTCCTCCGCGAGGGCGGGCTGATAGGGATAGTGGTGGTCTCGCCCCTCGAGCCCTTCGTCAGTGGGGTCGTAGAGAAGTTGCCCGGGGCCGAAGTCGTGCTGCGCAGGCGCAGGGCCGGTCACACGGTGCTCCTGTACAGGGCCGACCGTACACAGGAGGCGCCTGACCCGCTGGGCTCGTTCGACCGGGGTGACTACGACCGGGACCAGGCCAAGTTTTCCAACGCCCAGTCCAGGTACCGCATGAACACCGTGTTCGGGCTGCCCGAGTTCGACTCTCTCAGCTACCGGACGCACCTCCTGGGCACCGTTCTTCAGAGTCTCGACCTGCATGCGGGAGGCAGGGTGCTCGTGCTGAATCCAGGGCAGGGCCACGTCCCTGTCATGCTATCGAAGGCGCTGGCGCCGGCCTCTATCGACATGATCGACAGGGATTTGCTGGCCCTTCGGTCCTCCGCGAGGAACCTGGCGTTGAACGGCTTCGACACCTCCAGGACCGAGATCGGACATCGGGCCGTTCTGGGCGCAGGCGAGTCCACGTGGGACCTGGTCGTGGCCGACGTGAGAGACGACGAGGGCCCTGACGTCATGTCGATGCACCTGCGGCAGGCAGCGGACCGCCTCGCGCCCGGCGGCAGGCTGGTAGTGGCGGCGGCCTCCGGCTCGATCACGCGGCTGGCAGCCGTATGCAAGAAGGAGCGCCTGGGCTCGATCATCCAGCGCAAGCGGAGGCGGGGCAACAGTGTGCTGATCGTGGCGCGAGGACCGGGTTGAGCACAGGGGGCTGTTGACAGGCCACAGCACAGGTAATAGAATTACACGTAACGTAGCGTCTGGAAGGGCAACAGCCCCTTCCGCCGCGCGGCAAGCTGGCAAGCCGGGACTATGAGACGCGCAATTGCAGTCGGTCTGGTGGTGCTGGGCCTGGGAGGCGCGATTGTCTCCCAGGGGGTTGCGGCCGTATTCGCCGCCGAGCCCCACGTCGCCGTGATCGACCTCGACGACGCCATCCACCCCAACGCCGCCAGGTTCGTGAAGCGCGCCATCGCCAAGGCCTCCGACGACGGCGCGCGGATGCTGGTAATACGGCTCGACACGCCGGGCGGCCTCCTCGACTCCACCAGGGACATAGTCGAGGCCATACTCAACTCCGAGACCCCCGTGGTCGTATACGTAGCCCCCGAGGGCGCACACGCAGCGTCCGCCGGCACGTTCCTGACCGCCGCGGCCCACGCGGCCGCCATGGCGCCCGTCACCAACATCGGCGCGGCCTCCCCCGTCGGCCTCGGCGAGGACCTGCCCGAGACCCTGGAGCGCAAGGCCTCCCAGGACGCCGCCGCGTTCCTCCGAGAAATCGCCGGCGAGCGCGGGCGAAACGTGGAGGCGCTCCAGTCCACGGTCTTCGAGGCCGCGTCGTTCTCGGCAACCGAGGCGCTCGACGAGAACATAGTCGACCTGGTCGCCGATGACATGGACGACCTCATCGCGCAGCTCGACGGGACGGTCGTGGAGCTGCGTTCGGGCCAGCTGCGCCTTGACCTCGAGGGGGTCGAGCTCAGGCAGATCGACCGCACGCCCCTGGAGCTGTTCCTGGGATTCCTGTCCGACCCAAACGTAGCCTTCATGCTGGTGACCATCGGCCTGATAGGGCTGT
Organism: Dehalococcoidia bacterium; assembly: GCA_034420735.1. Classification (GTDB taxonomy): domain Bacteria; phylum Chloroflexota; class Dehalococcoidia; order Lucifugimonadales; family CAJWER01. The sequence continues at coordinate 16,981 of DAOULA010000051.1, read as the reverse complement.
TCATCGAGTTCATACTGCCCGGCCTCTGGGGGCCGGGAATACTGGGGGTCATCTGCCTGGCCCTCGGCTTCGTGGCCCTGGGAGACCTGCCGGTGAACTGGGTGGGCGTGGCCCTGATGGTCTTCGCCATGGTCCTCTTCTACCTGGAGGTGCAGGCGCCGGGCATCGGCATATTCGGCGTGTCGGGCGCGATCGCCTTCCTCGTGGGCGGCTTCCTGCTCGTGGGCGGGTTGTCCCCGCCCGCCATTCCCCAGGCGCCGGACGCGCCGACATTCAGGGTGAACTACTACCTGCTCGGCGGAATCGCGGCGGCAATGCTGGGGCTCATGATGTTCGTTGCGAAGGACGTGGCGCGGGCGCGGAAGCTCGCGTCCGAGGACCGGAGCTCGACCACTCCAATCGTCGGCCAGGTGGCCGTCGTGACGGCGACGCTGGACCCGCAGGGCTCCGTACACGTGGGCGGCGAGGAGTGGACCGCCGTCAGCGACTCGGGCGACCCTATAGAGAAGGGCGAAGAGGTGATAGTATCGGAGGCGGAAGGCCTTACTCTCAAGGTCTTCCGTTCGTCCGAAGCGTACGGCGACAGCCAACTGTAGGCACGAACAAGGAGGAATGCAGTGGGTATTATCAACTTCCTGAGGAACTACCAGAGGATGGCCCGTTTCAGGTGGGGCAACTTCGAGGGCATGAGGGGTCCGGGGCCAGTCTGGCTCATACCCATCATGCACAGCGGCACGAGGGTAGACCTGCGGACCGAGGTGCTGGACATCGCGCGCCAGACCAACATCACCAAGGACAACGCGCCGATAGACATCGACTTCCTGGTCTACATGCGCGTCATGGAAGACTACGCCGACAGGGCCGTCCTGGAGGTCGAGAACTACAGGGCCGCGGTGATCGGGCTCGCAACCACCACGCTCAGGGCGGTCGTGGGTGACATCGACCTGGACGAGGTGCTCTCGCAGCGCGAGCGCATCAACACCATCCTCAGGGAGAAGCTCGACTCGGAGACGGAGCGCTGGGGAATCAAGGTCACGAACGTCGAGATCCGCGAGATCGAGCCGCCGCCGGACATCCAGGAGGCGATGAACCGCCAGATGTCCGCCGAGCGCGTGCGCCGAGCGGTGGTCAGGGAGGCCGACGGCACCAGGGCCGCGGCCATCACGGTGGCCGAGGGCGAGAAGCAGTCCGCAATCCTCAAGGCGGAGGGCCAGCGCCAGGCGGAGATCCTCCAGGCGGAGGGCGACCAGCAGGCCGCCGTGCTTCGCGCCCAGGGGTTCAGCACGGCCCTCGAGAAGATCTACGAGGTCGCGCAGAACGTGGACGCGAATACTCTGAGCCTCCAGTACTTCGACACGCTAAAGGAGCTCGGCTCGAGCCAGTCCACCAAGTTCATATTCCCGATGGAGTTCACCAACCTGCTCAAGCCCTTCACCAGCATGGCCGACGGCTCGGGCAGCAAAAAGGACGACTAGGGCCAGACCTGCTGCTGCCCGCCCATGTCTGACCGGGCGGGCGGCGCCGTTTCAGCCAACCGGGGTTGATATTATGCATTTGAAAAGCATAATATCGACCTGACAGGTAGCTGAGATGGCGATAAGCGACACCCAGGGGTACATCAGGCGCTCGCTGGAGCCGGTCCTCGAGAGGGCCGCGTCCGAATTCCCTGCCGTGGTCCTGACCGGGCCCCGGCAGTCCGGCAAGACGACGCTGCTCCGAAGGCTGTTCGGCGCGCGCTGCACCTACGTCTCGCTGGAGCCGCCGGACGTGCGTGAGTCCGCCCTGGAGGACCCGCGCGGCTTCCTGGAGTCGCACTCACCCCCGGTGATACTCGACGAGGTGCAGTACGCCCCCGACCTGCTCACCTACGTCAAGGAGAAAATCGACGCTGACCGCGGCGAGAAGGGCCAGTACCTGATCACCGGCTCCCAGAATCTGTCGCTCTCCGAGAGCGTGTCCGAGTCGCTGGCAGGTCGCGCGGCAGTATTGCGCCTTCTCCCACTGTCGAGACGCGAAACGGAGGGACGCCCGGCGCTTCCTCTGCCCTGGGAGCGCAGCCACCGGGCGCATTCGGAGACCAAGAGCGCCTATGGCGAGCTCTGGGAAGACTTCCTTCGCGGAGGGTACCCGGAGCTTGCCTCGCAGCCCCACCGGGATGTCTCTCTCTGGCATGCCAGCTACGTGCAGACGTATCTCGAAAGGGACGTGCGCAACATCCGGCAGGTGGGAGACCTGACCCAGTACCAGAATCTTCTCCGCGTCCTCGCCGCCAGGAGCGGCCAGCTCCTGAACCTGACCGACGTTGCGCGTGATCTCGGCGTCGCTGTCAACACCATCAAGGCCTGGCTCTCGGTGCTGGAAGCCACCTACCAGGTGATGGTGCTGCGCCCACACTTCGCCAACGTCGGCAAGCGGCTGGTGAAGACCCCCAAGGTGTACTTCACCGACGTCGGCACACTCTGCTATCTCGCAGGCCTAAAGGACCCCGACCATGCCGCATCGGGTCCCATGGGCGGAGTGATCATGGAAACGGCGGTGCTGTCCGAAGTCGTGCGCACGCTGACGCATAGAGGCGTGGAGCCACGGGTGTACTTCTGGCGGACTATGGCGGGGACGGAAGTCGACCTCGTGGTCGAGACCGAGGGAGGGCTTGTGCCTATCGAGGTGAAGCTGTCCGCCACACCGCGCCCTGCCATGGCCGCCGCCCTCAAGACCTTCCGCGGCGACGTGGGGAGTGCGGCGATGCCCGGCTACGTGGTGCATCCGGGCGACGTGCACACCCCCCTTGGCGCCGGCGTGTCGGCCCTGCCCTTCGGCGAGATGTAGCGTCAGCTAGGCCCCCCAGCGACATGACGCCGCGTGGGCTATGCCGTCTGAGCCGGACAGAACCGGCCCGACAGCTTCCAGGTCGCCGCGTATGGGATAAGGTCCAGCTTGCGCGCGACGGCTAGCGATGCCTCGTTCGACCAGGACGTGCTGTACAACGGTGTGCGCCCGGACGCCCTAATTGCCAGCGCCCACGCCGCGGCGACGCGGGGGCCAAGACCGCGTCCTCGAAACGCCGGGACAGTTTCGAGCCCAGCTTCCGCCGAGAAGTCGGACCGCCTCGCGCAGAAGCAGACGCTGACGGCGTGGCCGTCCTCCATCACGCCGACGATGGGTGACGCGTCCGGGATCTCCTCGGCGGTCCAGCCGGTGAAGTGGTACTCGAGCTGCCGCAGATCGTCGACGACCACCGTCTCGCCATGTTGGGTCAGTGCCTCCGGGAAGGTGAATGCCGGGCCCGAGCCGAGCTCGCCTCCAACCAGCGACACGTATCGCTCGGCGTGAATCGGGGACTTGCGCAGGTCCTGGATGGGCGGCTCCTCCCGCGCGAGGCTATCTACCTCGCCGGCGATCTCCGGCTCGACATCAGCGTGAATTGCCCACGCGCAGCCCGCCGCGCCGCGCGCCAGGACGAATGCAGGTCCACGGCCCGGGCTAGGGGCCTGCGTCGAGACGATGCGCCCGTCCTCGTCGAGCACGTACTTGGTCCGCAGGCACAGGTCGGGCGTGCTCATCGCAAATGGGTTGCGGGGGACGACGGCGTTATACTGCCGCGTCCACGACATCCAGCCTCAGGCGCTTGCCGAGGGCGGCAGCGGCCTTGTCCATAGAGAGGAGGGTCGCAGAAGGGTTGTCCGGGTCTAAGAGCCGGTCCAGCGACGCACGGCTGGTGCTCATTCGACGCGCCATCTCCGCCTTGCTGAGGTTCTCCTCCTCCATGGCGCGGTTGATCTGCCACGCAAAGACACGCTTTACGGCAATTGAACGCACCTCCGCCAGCACGCCGTCCTCTTCCAAGAGGTCGTCCAGGTCGGAGCCGATATGGGGATTCGATGGGTTAGTCACCTGCAGCCTCCAACAAGCGCATACGATTTCGGGCCAGGTCAAGGTCGGCCCGCGGGGTCTTTTGTGATTTCTTTAGGAACCCATGCAATAGCACCACATGTCCGTCCTTGATGCAGAATATGACCCTAGCAGTTCTATTCGTGAGATTGGTCCGAACTTCGTAGAGACCTTCGCCAAGGAATCTGCAAGTAGGCATGCCAACGGGCCAACCATACTCAACAGTCTTGATGTCCGACCCTATCCTGAATCTGTCCTCCTTGCTCTGGGACTTGAGCCAGCGTCTAACAGGTTCGACGCCACTCGTCGATCGGAAAAAGACCGCCGGAACGCGCTTTGGCTCACCGTTCACTGCTTAGTGTACCAGAATTGATGCATGGGCGCAGCACCCGCTACGGCGAGACCAGTATCCTGAACACGTCCTTGGTGGGCTCCATCATGCGCTTGAAGCCCCGGTCGATCACCTCGTCGAGGCTGACCCGGTCGGAGATGAGGGGCGCCGTGTCGACTGCCCCGCTGGCGATCAGCCCGACGACCTCCTCCACGTCGCGCCTCTGGTAGGCCAGCGAGCCTATGACCTGCTTCTCGCCGGCGACCACGGCATTGAAGTCGATGGAGGTCTCGGCAGTGTAGATTGCGACCAGCAGTGCTCGGCCGCCCGGCCTCACCCAGTCGACCGCCAGCGCGGGGGTCTGCGGGCCTCCCGCCGCGTCCATGACAACGTCCGGGCCGTCGCCGTCCGTCAGCTCCAGCAGCCGGTCGTGGGCATCGTCCTCGCTGGTATCGATCGTAGCCCCCGCGCCGAGCTTGGCAGCCAGGTCGAGGCTCATCCGGCGGCGGTCCAGCGCGATGACCTCGGCGCCCATCGCCTTCGCGGCCTGCATCGCCAGCAGCCCGACCGTGCCGCACCCCAGCACGGCCATGCTCTCGCCCGGCTTCACGCCCGAGCGGCGCACCGCGTGGAGGGCGACGGATGCCGGCTCGACCAGGGCGGCCTGCTCGCTGGTGACCGAATCGGGCAGGAGGATGGCCTCGTCGGCGCGCCACAGCATGTACTCGGCCAGCCCGCCGTCCAGCGCGAACCCCGCAACCGCCATGTTCGGGCACATCGTCTCCTCGCCCGCGGCGCAGCGCCGGCAGTCCTGGCAGGTGAGCACCGTGTTCAGCGCCACCCGGTCGCCTGGGCCGGCGTTCGAGACGCCGTCGCCCGCCTCGACGACCGTGCCCGTAATCTCGTGCCCCGTGACGAGCGGCAGCATCCGCCCGGTGATCGGGTTCGGCGACCCGTGGGCGATGAAGTTGGGGCCGTACAGGTACTCCTCGATGTCCGTCGCGCATATCCCGCAGTGGTCGATGCGCAGCTTCACCTCGCCCGGCCCCGGCTGGGGTTCCGGGATGTCTTCGAGCCTGAGGTCCTTGTTGCCGTGGTATACGAGCGCCTTCATAAGATGATACCTCTGCGCCCTCTGTGTTCTCTGTGGTGAATCTAGCTGCCGGAGAACTTGATGCGAGGGTCGATGACCGCGAGCAGGATGTCGGACAACAGGGTCCCGAATACCGTCAGCATCCCGATGAGCAGCACGACGAAGCCCGCCAGGTAGATGTCCTCGTCCTGTATGGCCGTCAGCAGCACCGGGCCGATGGTCGGCAGGCTCAGGACGACCGACACTATGACGCTGCCGCTCACTAGGGCCGGCAGCAGGTAGCCGATGGTGCTGATGAGGGGGTTCAGCGCAACCCGCACCGGGTACTTCAGGATGGTCCTCACGCGCCCCACCCCCTTGGCGCGTGCGGTGACCACGTAGGGCTTGCCAAGCTCGTCGAGCAGGTTGTTGCGCATTATGCGGATGAGGCTGGCGGTGCCCGAAGTGCCGAGGACGACGGCGGGGATCCACAGGTGCTCGATCATGTCCAGCGCCTTCCCGACGCTCCAGGGGGCATTCTGGTAGTCGGCTGAGAAGAGGCCGCCTACGCTCTGGTCGAAGTAGGCGTAGCCGACATAGAGGAGGACGAGGCCGAGCAGAAAGTCGGGCACGGCGAGGCCGGTGAACCCCATGAAGGTGAACAGGTAGTCGCCGACCGAGTGCTGGCGGACGGCGGAGTATATGCCGATGGGGATGGCGAGGGTCCAGGTCACCATGATGGTGAAGCCGGTCAGGCCGATGGTCGTCCATATGCGGTCACCGATGACCTGCTTGACGGAGACCTGGACGGCGAGCCCGTGACCGGTGGGGCCGAAGGAGCGGCCCAGGTCGCCTTGGAGCATGTTCCATATCCAGTAGGCGTAGCGGACGTAGATGGGCCGGTCGAGCTGCAGGTACTCCCTGAGCGCCACCATAATCTCGGTGGCCTGGGCGTCGCCCGAGGTATAGGCGGTCGTGCGGTCATACCGCTTGGAGGCCAGGTCCCCCTCGGGCAGCTCGATGATGAAAAAGGCCAGCATCGAGATCATCACGATGGTGAAGAGGGAGAGGATCAGGCGCCTGGCGATGTAGGCGATCATGGCAGACCTCCCGGCCGAGGCCTCGGCTGCCGGATGAGTTTAGTCAGCCGGAGCGGGGCGTGTCAAACGGCGGGAGACAGGGATGAAATGGTGTCGGGACGATCCCTGCGGCGCTGGGCCTGTGCTATCCCGACTCCAGGCGCTGTATCCGGTCGCGGAGTCGCAGCACTTCAGCCTCGGCGCGCTCGGCGCGTTTGTCGGCATCGTCTCGCTCGAGGATGGCGGAGTCGCGCTCACAGACCGCGGAGTCGCGCTCATAGACTGCGGAGTCGCGCTCATAGACTGCGGAGTCGCGCTCGCGGATGGCAGAGTCGCGTTGCTCTTTGACTTCCGCAAAGCCCGGCAGGTAGTCCTGCGAGGCCGGGTCGTAGAAGCGCAGCCGGCCATCGTCCCAGTGCAGATCCAACCCCAGGACAGGACTGTGGCCCCGCAAGATGCCATCCTGTCCGTGCTGCAACGGCAGCGTCTCATACACACCCCCGACCAGCCGCTCGCCTGACAGCGCCGAGTCGTGGTACTGCCCGCCGGTGGAGTCGAAGCGCCAGTATTCCCCCACTCCGTAACGGGAGTAGATGTCCCGCTTGGCGGTGTAGTCCGCCCTGCCCGTGCTCTCGGAGGCGATCTCCAGCACGAAGTCCGGCGGCTTGCCCACCTCGTCGATCACGTAACCGTTCCGGTCCATGATGGCACTGGGGTTGACTCCGAATGCCACCACGCAGTCGGGCACCACCCAGCCCGACCTGTCGCGGGTGTCGCGGCAGAGGTAGCCCTCTCCTCCCACAAAGACATCGGGGCGCTCCCTGAAATAGTCGTCCAGGATAGCGAAAGTCGTAGTGACGTAGGGTAGTTGCTGCATGTCGATGTACGGGCGTGGGGGATCCGGGAGCGGCCCCAGATGGGCATGCTCGCTGGCAGGTAGGGGATTGAGAGCCGGTCTGATGGTCATAGCGAGTCTCGCGTGAGGCGATTGTAGCATACGACTCTGCGGGAATAACCTTAGCCACAACTGGCGAAGGCTCACGGCTCAGACGGAGGTAGGTGTATCTTACCCGCCCTCGCGGCCCTCCGGGATGACGGCGTAGACGTCGATCTCGAAGTCGATATACGGCTCTGCTAGGGCCTTTACGACGAGGCCCGTGGAGGTTGGGTAGGTGTCGCCCAGGTGCTCGGCCAGGACGGCGTAGACCTGCTCCCTGTAGGAAGCGTCGGTCACGTAGGTAGTGACCTTGCAGATGTCCTCCATGCGCGCGCCGGCCTCCTCCAGCAGTGCCCTGACGCAGCGCATGGCATTGTCGGCCTGGGCCGCCGGGTCTCCCACGCCGACGAATTCGCCGCCGTCGAGGGGTATGCCGGTCTGCCCCTGCAGGTGGACGACGTTGCCGGCGCGCACAGCGCGGCTCACCTCGTAGTCGAGGCCGGGAAACATCGACTCGTCCCTGGTGTTCTTGACCCTGATGCGCTCGTGCACGGCAATTCTCCCCGGGGATGCCCGGAGTATATCACCGCAGAGGACTCCCTTCGACCCTTGAGGCTCACAGGAGCCAGGCTCAGTGCAGGCGGCGGGAGGAGTTGGGGGAGTGTATGATGCAGCTCTGCAAAGCAGGCTCTTCGCGGGCGTCCATAGGAGGTGACCGATGGGCATCGTGTACCGGAACGAGAACTCGTACTGCGGCCCGATCAACATGGTGGTGCTCCTGGCGAACGGCGACCTGGTGGTCGTGTTTCGCGAGGCCCTTTGGCGAGGCTACTCCACGCACTCAGACCCGACTACGCGCACGTCCATGGTGCGCTCGATCGACGGCGGGGAGACGTGGCACTCCCAGGTCACGCCTCACACCTACGCGGGCAACGGGTGTGTCGTCGGGCAGGTCGCGGACGGCTCGCTGATCGTCAATTGCTTCAGGTGGATCTTCGCGCCGCTGGAGGAGGGCGCGACCCGGTTCCAGGACTACGACACGTACCGCGAGGTCGAGCGGCTGGGGCTGGCCACGGCTAACGAGGGCGTCTACACGGCCATGTCGCGCGACGACGGGTACACGTGGGAGCCCGCGCGGATGCTGCTGGAGCGCGCCGGCACGGCGGGGCGGGTCGTCGATCTCGGCGACGGCTCCATACTCATGCCCATCGACGGCCGGTCGCTCGCCGGGCCGCGGGAGGCGTGGGTAATGCGCTCGACGGACGGAGGCGAGACGTGGGAGCCGCACGGGGTCGTCAGCCCAGGCCTGCCGGACGTGACGACCAGCGAGATGCGGCTCGTGTCGCTGGGCGGCGGCAGGGTGCTGGCCGGGATGCGGACGGCTGAGGCGAACTTCTACGTGTCGCACTCGGAGGACGGCGGCGCGACGTGGAGCGCGCCGGAGGAGACGCCGATCTACTGCAAGGGCAGCAGCCCCTTCGACCTGATCATGCTCGCCGACGGACGTGTGCTGGCGACGTACGGCCACAGGCGTCCGCCATACGGCGTGAGAGGGTGCCTGAGCGAGGACGGCGGCAGGACATGGGACACCGGCAACGAGTTCGTGCTGCGGGACGACGGCCTCGACAGGGACATGGGCTACCCGAGCTCGGCACAGCTCCCCGACGGCTCGATCCTCACGACGTACTACTGGCACGAGCAGGACCAGCTGCGGCACATCCGGTCCGCCAGGTGGAGCGTCGACTAGGCATACCCCCTGTCCCTTGACGGGAGAGGGCTGGGGTGAGGGTGAACGCCCCCTGTCTGCAATCCACCTTCCTCATCCAGGCGGCGACTGGATTCCGGCGTTCGCCGGAATGACGGCTGTGCAGATCCCCCTACGGCCAGGCCTTACCACCCTTCTCGCCAACGATGATGGCGACGGTGCCCAGGGCCAGGGGCTTGCGCTCGCGGACGGTCAGCCCTGCTTCCTCCATCGCGAGTGCGATCTCGGAGGCGGTTACGAACCCCTGTACGGACTCGGGCAGGTAGGTGTAGGCCTCGCGGTCGCCGGCGAACAACGCGCCGAGCCAGGGCGCGACGGCGCGGAACAGGGCCGGCAGCAGGCGGGGCAGCACGCCGCGCCCCTCCATGCGCACGATCTCCAGCACGACCAGGCGCCCTCCGGGGCGCAGCACCCTGGCCATCTCGGACAGGGCCCGGGGCAGGTCGACGAAGTTGCGCACGCCGAACCCGACGGTGACGCAGACGAATGTGTCGTCTGGGAACGGCAGCGAGTGGGCGTCGCCGGCGACGTAGTCGATGGGTGCCGCTGAGTGGCGCCGGGACTTTTCGACGGCGATGGGCAGCATGGGCCTGGCGAAGTCGAGCCCGACGACGCCGGTGACCTGGCGCTGGGCGGCTAGATCGATGGCGAAGTCGCCCGTGCCGCATGCGACGTCGAGCGCCGTGCCGGTGAGGTCGCCGGCGGCCATGCGCGCGGCCAACCTGCGCCAGGCGTAGTGGCGCCCGGCCGTCATGATGGTGTTGAGGCGGTCGTAGCGCGGCGAGATGCGGGAGAACATGCGGGCAACGTAGCGGGAGCGCTCGCGGCCGCCCAGGTGCGCCAACGGTGCCCTACCCGGCCAGGGCCGCGACGGCCGTCGGAAGTGCTGGCAGCAGGTCGGACGCGAGGAGTCCGGCCCGTCCGCCGGGCGCGGCGATCTCTGCCGCCGCACCGTGCAGGTACACACCGAGGGCCGCCGCATCAGCCGGGGCTAGCCCCTGCGCCAGCAGCCCGGCGATGGCGCCCGCGAGCACGTCCCCCGTTCCGGCGGTTGCGAGCGCAGGGTTCGCGAAGGGGCTGACCATCGCCACGCCGCCAACCCGCTCGTGGGACCCTTCGACAGGCTCAGGGCGAGCGGGCGAGGCGACCACCGTGTACGCGCCCTTGAACACGACCACGCAGCCCCACAGTGCTGCGGCCTCGAGGGCGAGGGCCGTCCTGTCGCGCTGCACGTCAGAGGTCGACATTCCGGTCAGCCGCGCCATTTCACCGGGATGCGGCGTGAGCACGGCCGGGCCCGACAGGCTGTCCCACCACCGTTCGCGCCGGGCGAGGAGGTTCAGCCCGTCGGCGTCGATCACCGCCGGCGGGACCGTCTCGCCTGACAGCATCAGGCGGTGCAGCATCTCGCCGGTCTCGGGGGCCTGCCCGATGCCGGGGCCGACCAGCATCGCCCGGCACTTCTCGGCCTCGTCCAGAACCTGTCCGGCGGCATCGGGCGAGTGGACGCCGGGGGCGGCCTCGTCGAGGGGGAGATGGGTCGCCTCCACGGCCAGGGGCGCCAGCGCCGCCCGCAGGCCTGCCGGCGCTGCGAGGGTCACGAGCCCGGCCCCGACACGGCCCGCGCTGCCGGCGGCGAGTGAAGCCGCGCCCACGTAGTTGCGGGAGCCGGCGACGACCAGGGCACGGCCGAAGGTGCCCTTGTGGCCCGAGAGAGGCCTCGACGGCATCGCCGACGCTGCCCACTCCCTCGTCATCAGCTCGACGGGGATGTCGGCGTCGAGGTCCGGCGGAAGCCCTATGTCAGCGATCTCGATGCTGCCCACGACCTCGGCGGCTGGGAAGCGGTACAGGCCCGCCTTCGGTCTGCCGAGGGTCACCGTGGTGTCCGCGCCCGCGCAGGCCGGGTCGACCGAGCCGGTGTCGGCGTGGACGCCCGAGGGCAGGTCGACGGCGAGCAGGTGGAGGGACGGGCGTCTCGATTTCTCAGCGGCGACGTCGCGGAGCAGGGCTTGGAGCGGGCCGCCGATGGGGCGCGATCGGCCCGTGCCGAGCACGGAATCGACGACGATGTCAGCCGACGCCAGGGCTGCGCGAAGCTCCGGCGTGCCGGGCGCGAATATGGGGGTGCGCTGTGCCAGCACGGGGGCGAGCTTCGGGTCGCCGTCCGGGCGCTCGCCGACCAGGCACACGGCAACGTGCCCGCCCCACGAGCGCAGCCTGCGGGCCACGACCAGCCCGTCGCCGCCATTGTTGCCCTTGCCGACAAGGACGAGGGTGTGCGTGCCCACGACGCGCCCCAGGACGCGCCTGACGGTGCGGGCGACCTCGAGGCCGGCGCTCTCCATCAGCGTGTCGGTGCTGGTCCCGGCGCGTTCGGCCCTCTCCTCGAGGGCGCGCATCTGGTCTGAGGTGACAATCTTCATTGGTTACGTGCCGGGCCCCGGCTGAAATTCTAGCATGGGAGCCGGTCACTCGCCGGGGCTCTTCTCGTATGCGCCTATGTCGCTTGCGCCGCCCTGGGGACGGGCGGTGCCTCGGCTGTCGGCGCCCGGGGCCATACCGTCGTCGGCAGCGTCGATTGCGGGGCTGCCTTCGAGCAGGACGTACTGCGTTGCGCGGCCCTCGCCATCGCGGATGACCCTGATGTTGGGATCGATGGGCCTGTCCGTCGTGCCCATCATATCGCCCGAGTGGGAGCGGACGTCGCATGCCACGCCGTTGCCCACGAGGTTGTGGCCCATGGACATTGCGTCGTCGACGGAGGTGAAGCAGTCGGGGCCTACCTTGGACTCGTTCGAAGCTATGATCGAGTTGCCGACGGTCATCATCCCGCTGGCGATGTTGTGGACGCCGCCGCCCTCGGAGGGCGCACGGTTGTGTGCGACTGTGCTGTTGGTGATCCTGAGCCGGGCGCCCCAGTTGAATATGCCGCCGCCGTCGGACCCTGCCTGGTTGTCCATCACGACCGCGTTGATCAGCGTAAGCTCGCTGCGGGTGTATATGCCGCCGCCGCCGAACCGTGACGAGTTGCCGCTGATCGAGGTGCTCGAGAGGGCGACCACGCCGCCCTGGCTGTTGTGCAGCCCGCCGCCCTTGCCACGGATGGCCGAGTTGCCCACAACCGTGCTGTCCGTGACGGTTATGGTGGCATCGTTGAATATGCCGCCGCCGTGCCGGGCAACGTTGCCGGTCACGAGGGTCCGTGAGACGACGAGTGTGCCGCCCATCAGGTTGAATATCCCGCCGCCGTGGATCTCCGCCTCGTTGCCCCTCACCACCAGGTCGGCGATGGTCAGGTCGCCCTGGTTGTAGATGCCGCCGCCCCAGGTGGCCCGGCCGCCCTCGATAGTCATGCCGGATATCTGGACCCTGTGTCCGGGCACCATGATGACGCTCACCGACTCGTCCTGGGTACGCGGCACGGCGCGGAGGAGGGTCTCGTCCGGGCCCGCGCCGATGATGGTCAGGTCCCTGTCGACGAGGAGGCCTCCGTACTCCAGTACGTACACGCCGGCAGGCACGTCGATGACGGTGCCCGGCTCGGCGGAGCGGATTGCCTCGCGCAGCGAGCAGGGGTCGGAGCAGGTACGGGCCCGGCTGTCGACGGTAGTCCCAACGCGGATGCTGTTGACGATGGGCTGTAGCCGTATCCGGTCGAGCGAGCCATCGGACACGGCGGAAGGAGGAGGCGGCGGGACGGCAGGTGTGGTTTCGCGGTCGCCCAGGCGGTCGCAGCCGATCAGAGTGACCGCAACCGCGGCTAAGAGAGCGGCTGCCAGGAGATTCGCCCCGCGCCTGGTCCGGTGAGCTTTCACAACCTGAGAGCCCCTCCCACGCAGGCCCGGATTATAGCACCGGCAGCCCTCAGACGCCGTCATACCGGCGAAAGCCGGATTCCTGCCCCAGGGACCGTCCCCCATCCAGCCTCCCAATATCTCCGTCAGCCCGTCAGGCCATCCGGCCCAAACAGGTTGGAGGAATAGGAGTAGCAGGTCTGCTTGAGAGGCCCGGCTTCAGGGCTTACACTTGCGGTCATGAGCTCAGAGGCTGGCAGCGAAGGCGGCGACGTACCCCGCGGCGCGCCGGGCCCGCCGCCACGGAGCAGGCGCCCGGGCTCGATTCGCCGGGGCGGCGGCCTTGGGTACACCTTCAGCTCCCTGGCCAACCCCTCGTACCGGCTGCTCTGGCTGGCCGTGGTCTTCTGGGTGGCCGGCGGGCACATGCAGATGGTCGTCAGGAGCTTCCTGGCGTACGAGCTGACCAGGTCGGCCACCGTGCTGGCAATCATCACCGCCGCGCAGGTGATTCCCCTGCTTGCGCTGGCACTGTTCGGCGGCGCCGTGGCCGACAGGGTGGACCGCCGCAGGCTGCTGCAGGCGTGCCAGCTGGCAACCATGGCCGCGACCCTGTTCGTGGCCGTGTCCATCACGACCAACACCGTGACCTGGTACCACCTGCTGGCGAGCGGGATGGTGCACGGCGGCGTCTGGGCGTTCATGTCGCCCGCACGGCAGGGGCTTATCAAGGACCTCGTCGGGCGGAGGGGGCTCGCGAACGCGATTGCGCTGACAGGGGCCGGTCTTAGCACGGTATCGCTCGCCGCGCCCGCGCTGGGCGGGCTCCTGTACGCATACCTGGGCCCGGCGGGAGTCAGCTACCTCAGCGCCGGGGTGGTGCTGGTGTCGGTCGTACTCATCGGGTTCATACCCAGGCAGGCCCAGGCAACCGGCGGCAGCCGCGCCAACTTGATCGAGGACATACGGTCGGGGTTGTCGTACATGAAGCAGGACACGCTCCTGATCATGATAATTGGCACGGTCGTCGCGACGATGATGCTGGTGCACCCCGTGATGACGCTGCTGCCGGTGCTGACGACCGAGGTATTCGAGCGCGGGTCCGACGCATACGGCCTGCTCGTATCGATGCTGGGGGTGGGCTCCCTGGTCGGGTCCCTGGCCGCCGCCTGGCTGGGGAGGTGGCGCCGCGGCCTGCTCCTCGTCGGAGGCAACATGGCGGCGGGGGCGGCCCTGGTAGCGATAGCGTCGGTGCCGTGGTGGTACGCGGCGCTGCCCATTATGGTCATAGTGGGCCTGAGCGAGGCCGGGCGGCGTGCGCTGAGCCAGGCGCTCATCATGGAGCGGGCGGACGACGAGCACCAGGGGCGCGTGATCAGCGTCTACACGATGTCCTTCGGGCTGACCCCCATAGGCGTCCTGCCGGCAGGGTTCGCCGTGGAGCAGATAGGCATAGGCCCGACCATCGCCGCGCTAGGTGGCATCATGCTGGCGGTGTCCGTGCTGGTGGCCGTGACCCAGAAGCGCCTCCGGGAGCTCAACTAGAGGCAAGGGACATGGAATTGGACCGAGACCGCGTCAGGGCAATCCTGGAGGCGGACCACTCCTACTACGGCACACGGCCTGTCGGGACGCGCGAAGACGACCGCCTCGCGCCCAGGGCGTCCGATTTCATCGCGTCGCAGCTAGAGCCGGACATGCGAGTCCTGGACCTGGGCTGCGGCAACGGCGCGAGCCTCCTGGAGAACAGCCACCGGTTCGCGTGGGGCCTGGGAATAGACAGCGACCCGGCCCACGTCGCCCTAGCCCAGGAAGCACTGGGCCATGCGGACTGTGACAACGTCGAGTTCCGCCTGCTCGATTTCGTGGAGGACGGCAGCGAGCTGGAGCCGGCGTCCTTCGACTTTGTGTTCTCTGAGCGCGGCCCCATTGGATACAACAGCCATGGCATCCAGGCTGCCTTGAGGGTGCTGAGGGACGACGGCATCCTGTTCTGCGAGATGATCGGGGACCTTCACCACCAGGAGGCCGGCGAACTGTTCGGCCACGGCCCTCGGCGCAACCAGATGATACGGACCCTGGACCAGGCGCGCGTTGCCATGGAGCGCAACGGGGTCAGCATCCGGATTGCATCCGAGATCGTGACGCATCGCTACTATGCCAGCATCTACGACTGGCTGGAGTTCCAGTGCGGCATATGGGCCTGGGGCGGCGGTCAGCTACCATCTCCCGACGACCCCCGGCTCACGCTGTTTGCGGAGCGTTGCACGACGCCGTCGGGAGAGATCGAGACAACGCACCATGTCGTGTGGGTAGGTGGCGTGAAGCTGGCGGGAGAGTCCTACTACTCTGAACCCAGCTACTTCGGCAGGCCGTGAAGGGTGGGGTGGGCATCCAGGACGCAATTACAAGAGGCAGGGACGCAGGCCGGCGACACTGAGCGTGCCTCCAATCAGTGCCCCAGTGTAAACCCCCGGGTGAATGGAGCTGACTTTGACAATCTCATACGACGCGGGTTACGATTTCCGTAACGTCAGCTATTCGAAAAAACTTGAACATTGCCCAGTAAGACATGCAGTATCGGGCTAGTACACAGCCCGGCCACTCAGCATTAGCGGTCTTGGGGCCAGGGAGCGAAGATGCGCGCGCTAGCTACAGTAACTCTGACGATATTCCTGCTCCTGGCGGTTGTTGCCTGCCAGGGAGATGCCGGGCCCAGCGGTGAGCAGGGTCCCGCCGGGCCTCCGGGGCCCGCCGGAGAGCCCGGCGCGGTGAGCCAGGCCGCCATCGCCGCCGTCCTCGAGACGATGCTTGCGGGATCGCCCGGGGGGCCCATACCGCCCCGGTCGTCGGCCGACGAGTACACCAGGTACCTCGTGCGCGAAGCTATCGCCAGGTACGACTCCGACGGGCTCGACGCCGTCGTCACCTACTACAACACCAGCGCGAGCGTGGACGGTCAGTGGTACGTGTTCATCATCGACGAGAACGACATGATGCTCGCTCACGCCGCCGACCCCTCCCTGGTCGACCGCCCCGTTTCGGCGGCTGTCGGGCCGAACGGCTACCCCGCGGGCAAGGCGGTCGCGGCGGTCGCCGACGAGGACGGCGAGTGGTTCGAGTACACATTCCCCAATCCTGAGACCGGTGCTACGGAGACGAAGCACTCCTGGATGGTGCGCCACGACGGGCTCATCTTCGGCACGGGGTGGTACGAAGGAGGCCCGCGCAGGTCGGACGCTCCTGCCTACACGAAGAGCTTCGTCCGCCAGGCCCTGAACCTCTACGACGCCGTGGGGCTCGAGGCGACCCTCGACTACTACAACTCCGAGGAGAGCGTGGACGACCAGTGGTACGTGTTCATCATCGACGAGAACGACATGATGCTCGCCCATGCCGCCGACCCCTCGTTGGTGGGCCGGCCAGTTTCGGAAGCCGTGGGGCCGAACGGCTTTCCCGCGGGCGAAGGTGTGGTAGCGGTTGCAGACGATGACGGCGAGTGGTTCGAGTACACATTCCCCAACCCCGACACAGCCACGGCAGAGACGAAGCACTCCTGGATCGTGAGGCACGACGGGCTGGTATTCGGCTCGGGCTGGTACGAGAGCGGCCCGCGCAAGTCGGACGCTCCCGCCTACACCCAGAGCTTCGTCCTCCAGGCCCTGAACCTCTACGACGCCCTGGGCCTGGACGCCGCAATCGAGTACTACAGCTCCATGGAGAGCGTGGACGGCCAGTGGTACGTGTTCATCGTGGACGAGGACGGCTACACTATCGCCCACCACAATCCCACATTCCTGCGGCGCGATCCCAGCCTGCGTGTGGATGCCACGGGGTACTTCTACGGCGACGACCTGATGAGCGCGACCGAGACCGGCCGCTGGGTCGACTACGTGCTGCTGAACCCGGAGACGGGAGACGACCGTCAGAAGCACACCTGGGCCGTGCGTCACAACGGCCTGATCTTCGCATCCGGCTGGTACGAGTAGAGACTACCGCGCTAGGGAACCTCTGATTAACCGAATTGGCTGGGCTCTGCCCTTCGACAAGCCCTTCGTCAAGCTCAGGAGAGCCTCAGGGCGAACGATCCTCTGGGGCCTCTTATTCAGACC
>DAOULA010000050.1:0-14211 GCA_034420735.1 Dehalococcoidia bacterium | reverse complement strand
TCCGACACGGGCTCGCGGCACCAATGACAATCGCCCTAGTTGTACCGCCCGGCGCGAACCCATTTTCATCCCCTTATGTGGCCTTCGCAAGGCCATAGTGATTCCGAACGCAGTGAGGAATCTACGAACCTGGCCCGGAGACTGCTCTGCGTGTGCAAGCGCCGTAGATTCTTCGACGCTGGCTCCTCAGGATGGCAGCAAGGCAGGGCCAAAGTCCTCTGTCTCATCAACCCTGAACGGTCGCCCCTGCCGCCATCACTGGGCCCCGTCGACTCCGGTCGCGGCGGGAAGCTCGACTGTGAAAGTAGAGCCCTCGCCCACCTCGCTGTCTATACGAATAGTTCCGCCCTGTGCCTCGACCAGCCTCCTGGCTATGGTGAGGCCCAGGCCTGCCCCTCCCGTGGCCCTCGTCCGCGAGGGGTCCACGCGATGGAGCCGTTCGAAGATCAGGGGCATGTCGTCTTCCGTGATTCCCTCGCCGGTATCCCGCACCGCGACGCTGACGTCCCCGGCCTCTGTCTTGCTCAAACATACGCTCACCCGGCCTCCCTTTGGCGTATGCCGTATGGCGTTGTCCAAGAGATTGCCGATGACCTGCTGCGTGCGCTGGCGGTCCATTAGGGCCAGCGGCAGGTGCCCGGCCGTTTCGACCGTCAGGCCGACTCCCTTCGCTTCGGCGCGAGCCCTGAACGCCTCGACCGAGCGCCGTGCCGCGTCCTCGAGCGAGTCGGGCTTGATGTCGAGGCGGAGATCGCCGGCCTCTGCCATGGCCAGCAATCCCAGGTCGTCGACCAGGTGGGACAGGTGAAGGGTCTGCTCGTGCAGCATGTCGAGCGATGTGTCGCCCCTGTCCATCAGGCCGTCTCGCATGGCCTCGATCGTCCCCTGGATGTTCGACAGGGGCGATCTCAGCTCGTGCGCGACATCGGCGACGAGATTCCGCCGCTGCGTCTCGGCGCGTTCCATGCCCTCCGCCATGGCGTTGAATGTCTGTGCCAGCTCACCCACCTCGTCCTCCCTCTGGACGGAGACGCGCTGGGACAGGTCGCCCTTCCCCAGCCGCCGGGCGGCTCCGGTGAGAGTCCGCACGGGCGCAAGGGCGCTTGTGGACATCATGGTGACGAGAATAAGTCCGCCGCCGCCCGCGACGAGTCCTGCCCACAGCAGGGAGCGGTTGACCGTCTGGGACAGCCTCGATAGGGAAGGCTCGGTGAGCGTTGCCGGCAGGTCGTCCGATGCCACCGTCAGCTCGCCAACCTCCCGCTTCTTGTCAGCGATGACGGAGGCCATCTTGGCGTCGGCCTCGGGCATATAGATGGGGAAGCCGCGGGGGGAACGCATGCGGCCAGGGGGAGAGTTCCTCTTGTCGCCCCAGGAATCTCCGACTATCTGGCCGTCCTCGTCCTTCAGTACCAGCCTCTTGCCGTACACGGGCCCTACCCTCTCCAGGAAGGATTGGACCTGCACCCAGCCCTCGTTCTGGGTGTAATGCTTCTCCAGGGCAACCTTTAGACGAGCCACCCTCGCCTCCGTTGACAGTTCCTGGATACGGGCGACCTCCCGGTCGGCGGCGTATCCGACATATAGGCCTACGGAGCTGAGCGCAAGCGCCAGCGCCGCCACGAAGCCGACCATGAGCCTGACCTGGAGGCTGGACAGCAGTCTACTCATCGCCGAACCTGTACCCCACCCCGTATACCGTGTGAACGTACTTGCGCCCTTCGGGGCTGGCCTTGTGCACCTTGCGCCTGAGGTTGGAGACGTGAGCGTCGACCGTGCGGTCGAACCCATCGAAGTCATAGCCGAATACACGGTCGATGATCTGGTCCCGGCTGAAGACCCTCTCGGGCTCCCGTATGAACATCTCCAGCAGGCTGAACTCGGTCGGCGTGAGTGAAATGGGGGCTGCCGCAATGGTGACCTGCCGGCTCTTGAGGTCCAGCTCGACCTCGCCGTGGGACACCCTTACCGGTCCATTCGTCTGGGCCTCGCGCTTCGTGCGCCGGAGGACCGCTCGAACCCTCGCGGCAAGCTCCCTGGGGCTGAACGGCTTGGTCACGTAGTCGTCGGCTCCCAGGTCGAGACCCTCCAGCCGGTCGGTCTCGTCCACCCTTGCCGTGAGCATCACGATGGGAACCGAGGACTCCTCCCTCAGCGCCCGCGTGATCTCCAGGCCGTCCAGGCGGGGCAGCATCAGGTCCAGCACCACAAGATCGGGGCGGGCCTCGCGTGCGAGCTTTAGCCCGGTTACCCCGTCAGTAGCGTGGGCTACCCTGTGGCCGTCCCTCTTGAGGTAGAGCCCGACCAGGTTTGCCGTGTTCGCGTCGTCCTCTACGATCAGGACTGTGCTGCCCATTCCACCGTCGTCTCCCGTTCAGGTGTCTCGTGTGTATGTTAACCGAGCAACCTTTAAGAAAGTATGAAGGCGGCGTCCCCATATCCACACGCCTACCCAGTCCATCAGGCATCACCCTGTAGGGGCGGGTTTGAAACCCGCCCTCGCCTTGCCTAGGACCAACGTTGCCATTAGGTGGAGGATTGGGCGTCCCGGGCCTTGTCTACATCTCGATCTTCTTCTCGCCCGAGAGGTACGACACTGGGTCCTTCTCGAATGCGCGCTTGCAGCCGGGTGCGCAGAAGTAGTAGGTCGTCCCCTCGTACTCCCAGCTGCCGCCGGGCGCCTTGTCCATCTCGACATCCATAGTGCACACGGGGTCCACGGACGTGGGCCCCCGCTTTCGGAACAGGGGTATCTTCATGCTACCTCCCAAGTCTTCGACGAGGATCGAAAGTGCGAAGCCTCAATGAGTTCGATACGACAGTCACCGAGCTGACCGCCATCGCGGCGGCGGCCAGGATGGGGTTCAGGAATCCGAATTCTCCGAAGACCGGTCCCAGCGCGTCCGGCACACCCCCGGCAAAGAACGGGTAGAGCACTCCGGCCGCGACCGGGATCAGGGCGACGTTGTAGGCGAAGGCCCAGAAGAGGTTCTGGCGTATCGTGCGCATCGTGGCCCGGCTCAGGGCAATCGCCAGCGCAACACCACGGACGTCCCCGCTCACGAGCGTCACGCCGGCGGTCTCTATGGCAACGTCCGTGCCCGTCCCCACCGCTATCCCGAGATCAGCCTCGGCAAGGGCGGGCGAATCGTTGATCCCATCGCCAACGACCGCCACGGTCCTGCCCTCCCGGCGAAGGGCCGCCGCGTGCCGGGCCTTCTCATCGGGGAGCACACCCGCTATCACCTCGTCTATGCCCGCCTGGCCCGCTATGTTTCGGGCCGCATTCTCGTTGTCGCCCGTCAGCATGACCACGTCCACGCCCAGCGACTTGATCGCTTCCACGGAGTCGGCTACGCCCGGCTTGATGGCGTCGGCAACGCCGATCACTCCTCTCGCGGCGCCCTGGACAGCCACGAAAGCCACACTCTTGCCTTGCCGCGTGAGGGTATCTGCCGGGCCATCGAGGCCTTCCAGGTTGACATCCCGTTCATCCATAAGAGCTCGGTTTCCGACGAGCACGCCGGCGCCGCCTACCTCTGCCGCGAGGCCGTGGCCCGGCAACGATTCGAAACCGGCGACGCCGACAAGGTCGAGACCTCGCGCGTCCGCCTCGCCGACAATCGCCTGTCCGATTGGGTGCTCGGAAGCGCTCTCCACGGACGCCGCCAGTCTCAGCAGCTCATCAGCGTCGACGTGGGGCGCAACCACGTCGGTGACGGACGGACGGCCCTCGGTAATCGTCCCTGTCTTGTCGAGGAGGACGACGTCGACCTTGTGCGCCGTCTCCAGCGCCTCGGCGTCCCGCACCAGGATGCCGGACTCTGCGCCCTTCCCTATGCCGACCATGATGGCCGTGGGCGTCGCGAGGCCCAGCGCGCACGGGCAGGCTATGATCAGCACCGCAACCGCCGTCATGATCGCGTAGACGTACGAAGGCGGCGGCCCGAGGATGAGCCATACCACGAACACGATGGCAGCGATTCCGATCACGACGGGCACGAAGTAGCTGGCGACGACATCCGCCAGGCGTTGGATCGGCGCCCTGGAGCCCTGCGCCTGCTCGACCAGCCTCATGATGTGGCTCAGCACGGTGTCCCTGCCCACGCCCGTGGCGCGAAACACCAGGCTCCCGTTGCCATTCACCGTGGCGCCGTACACCCTGGCGCCCGGGGCTTTCTCGACGGGAAGGCTCTCCCCCGTGAGCATCGACTCGTCGACCCACGAGGTGCCCTCGACAACCTCGCCGTCGGTGGCGACCTTCTCTCCAGGCCGGACCAGCACCAGGTCACCCACCGCCACGTCTTCGATCGGAATGTCGGACTCGACGCCGTTCCTGGCCACCCGCGCCGTCTTCGCACCAAGTCCCGCGAGAGCCCTGAGCGCGTCGGACGCCCTGCCCTTGGCGCGGGCTTCGAGGAAGCGACCGAGCAGTACGAGCCCGATGATGGCCGTGGAGGTGTCGAAGTAGGTCTCTGCACCGCCCTCCCCAAACTCGGCCGGTCCGCCGAACAGGGTCGCGTAAACACTGAAGCCGTACGCCGCGGTCGTGCCCACTGCTATCAGCGTGTTCATGTTGCTCGTGCGGCCCTTCAGGGCACGCCATGCGCCAACGTAGAACTGGCCGCCCGCCCAGAACTGGACCGGGGTGGCAAGCGCCATGAAGAGCAATGCCGCGTCGAAGGGCAGGACGTCTCGGAGGGGCGCTGCGGCCATAGCCGCCATGATGACCACGGCCGTCGCAAGACTGAGCCCGGCCTTCCATTTCAGCGCGCCCAGGTCTGCGGGCGCAGGCGGATCGTCGCCGTCCGCGGCAATGCCAAGCAGCGAGTACCCGGCGTCGGCCACCGCCTCCCGAAAGTCAGCCACACTCGCGATATTCGGAATATACTCGACCGTGGCCCGCTCGGTCGCCAGGTTAACGGTCGCCCCGCTGACGCCGTCGACCCCGGCCAGCGCACCCTCGACGTGGTGGACGCAGGCAGCGCACGTCATTCCGCCGATGCTCAGCGTTACCTTCTCTGCGACCTCGGCCTGGCTGTCGCGGTCGTGTGTCAACCCGCACCTGCCCGTGCTGTGACTAACTCGCATACGAGTATAGCACCGGGGGGACTCGCCAACGGGGGCTAGCCGCGGGGGCGCATGTCCAGGTAGACGCGGCGCGACACCTCGACGAAGCCAAGCCTGGCGGAGATGCGGAGGGAGGCGTCGTTGTCCTCGCCCGCGCTCCACACGGGCACGAGCCCCTTCCCCTGTACTCGCATCGCTACCAGAGAAGCCGCCGCGGAAGCAAATCCCCGGCGGCGAAACTCCACTCGCGTCGCCACGCCGATGTCTGCATATCTTGCCGTCACGGCGTTGGTGTGTGCCAGGCCGACCAGCTTGCCGTCGACCACCGGCCCTGCGGCGAAGCCATCGGTGAGAAGGTCCTCGAACGACGCAAATCCCGTGCCGGCGGCGCGTCGCCTGTACTCCGCCAGGAGAGGCACGTCGCGCAGGCCAAGCTGCCTCACATCGGGCACGGACACGTCGGCGACTGGGCCGGTGAGGGTGTGGTAGACGTCGCCGTAGAGCTCGACATCGACACCCAGGTCCTTCCCGGCCATCTCCGCTAGCGCCGCGGCGACACTGGCGTCGACGTTCGGAGTTATCCTCTGCGACCGCCAGCCGTTCAGCGGGCGAAGCAGCTCCAGCATAGCGGCCGGGTCCTTCCCCAGACACCAGGGCTCCGACTTCAACGAGTGGGACTGCACGACCGCTCCGTCAGGCCCACGCAGGTCACCGGACACGTAGGCATCGGCAAGGCCGCGCCGCAGGAGGTGGACTGGAATGGCCGTCTCGGGCGCATCGCCGATAGCGTCCGCCAGGTCGTTCCGCTCCCGCTGGGTCGCCAGCAACGTCAATATGTGCGGCTACCCGATCTTCTGTAGCTTCGCGAAACTCTGGAGCAGGCGCTTGATTCCCTCGTCGATAAAGGCGACCGTTACCTCGACGTCGGTGCCCGAGGGTTTCGTGGTAGTCACGATGCCCTCCCCGAACTTCGCGTGGCGCACCTTGTCGCCCGTCGAAAGGACAGGCAGGGCATCTCGCTTCTCGGCAGGCCTCGCCTTCGGGCGGGCGGGCGCCGGCGCTCGGCGAACGGCCCGTTGGGCCTGCCGGGCCCCGTTCCCTGCCGCCGGAGGGGGCTCCGCAACTGGCCGCTTGAGCGTGGGTGCATCATCAACCAGGCCCCACCGGATTCCGAAGTCCGTTGACGGCGCGGACGACGTCCTGTCGATCAGCCTCTCGGGGATGTCGTCGAGGAAGCGCGAGGGCAAGTTGGGACCGTAGCCGCCCCTGAATCCCCGCCGTGCCGCGTGGCTCAGGTACAGCCGCTCCTTCGCCCTCGTCACGCCCACGTAAGCCACGCGGCGCTCCTCCTCCATCTCATTGGGGTCCCCGTCCTCTATCGCACGGAAGTGGGGCAGAAGCCCCTCCTCCATGCCCGCCATGAACACGACCCGGAACTCCAGCCCCTTGGCCTGGTGAAGTGTGATCAGGGTGATTCTGTCGCTGACGTCCTCGAGGTCGTCCGTGTCGCTCACGAGGCTGATGCGTTCCAGCAAAGCCGTCAGCGCCGTTCCATCGTCGCTGTCTAGGAACTCCCCGGCCGTCGCCTTCAGCTCCTCCAGGTTCTCCAGGCGCTCCTCCCCCCGTTCCTCGTCCTGTGCGGCGAACTTCAGGTACCCGGTCCGCTCCAGCACCATGTCGATCAGGGCCGGCAGGTCCTGGCCCTCGCGGTCATTCCTAAGTCCAACGACCATATCGCGAAAGCCCGTGAGAGCCCGGACGGCGCGCGGCTGGAAAGAGCCGAGCCCGCCGGTGGACACCCCGTCTATCGCCGCGAACATCGAGACTCCCTGCTCCCTGGCCGCGTCCGCCAGCTTCGCCATCGTCCGCTGGCCGATGCCGCGAGACGGCATATTCACGACCCGCGCGAAGCTCACGTCGTCGTCCGGGTTGGCGACCAGGCGCAGGTACGCCACCACGTCCTTCACCTCCTGGCGCTGGTAGAAGCGCAGGCCCCCGACAAGCTGGTAGGGCACGCCGTAACGGGCGCACGCGTCCTCGAACGCCCTCGACTGCGCGTTGACGCGGTACATCACCGCGATGTCGCCCCGGTCGTGGCCCTCCTGCCGCACGAGCCGCTCCGCTTCCCTCAGCACGAGCTGCGCCTCGTCGCGCTCGTCGTACGCGTCCATCACCACGAGGGGCGCGCCGCCGTCCTGCTTCGTCCACAGCTTCTTCTCCACCCTGCCCTCGTTGGCCGCGATCACGCCGCTGGCAGCGTCGAGGATCGTCTGGGTCGAGCGGTAGTTCTCCTCCAGCACGACGACCTTCGCCTCGGGAAAGTCGGCCTGGAAGCTCTGCAGGTTCCGCACGTCGGCGCTCCGCCAGGAGTAGATCGACTGGTCAGGGTCGCCCACGACACACAGGTTGCGGTGCAGCTTGCTGATCTCCCGGGCTATGGCGTACTGGGCGACGTTGGTGTCCTGGAACTCGTCCACCATGAAGTGCACGTAGCGCTCCTGGTAGCCTCGCGCTACCTCCGGCACGTCCTTCAGCAGCGTATGTGCCTTCACCAGCAGGTCGTCGAAGTCGAGCGCCGAGTTCGCGTGGAGCATCTGCTCATACCGCTCATAGGTGCGGTGGACTATCTCGTCCCAATAGCTGGCCTTCCCCGACCCAAACGCTGGAACACCGAGTAGCCGGCTCTTGGCATCGGATATGGCCGCCAGGATCGAGCGCGGGTTGTGATTCTTCGGGTTGACATTCACCTCGTCCATCGCTGTCTTCACGACGGACATCTGGTCGGCGTCGTCGTATATCACGAAGTCGCGCCGCAGCTTGAGGGCCTCGGCCTCCTGCCGCAGCAATAGCGCGCAGAACGAGTGGAACGTGCTGACGGTGAGCCCGCGACTGCGCAACTCCCATCCCAGGAGTGGGGCCGCGGGGTCGTCCTCGCTCCGTCCGAACAGGCGGTCCCGCATCTCCCGCGCCGCCCTGTTGGTGAAGGTCACTGCGCCGATTCTGTGCGGGTGGACCTTGCCGTTCTGGACGAGGTGGGCGATCCGGTGGGTGATGACCCGGGTCTTGCCGCTGCCGGGCCCGGCCACGATCATCAACGCCCCGTCCACGGCCTCTACGGCTTCGAGCTGCCTGGGGTTGAGTCCTTCGCGCGGGTCGACGTACATGGGGATGCCCATTATAGCAACGGCGCAAGAGTGCCGGTCAGCGATCCCCCCAACCGCGCCGGGCGGGAGCCAGCTGCAAGCGTGAGCGCCGGTGTGGCTACGTAGTGGGCGGAGCGCCCTCGCGGGACCTGCCCCGGCGCCTGCGCCTGGCAACCTTCAGACGCGCCTGGGACCTGCGCAGCGACGCCACGGCGCGCTCCAGGTCCATGTCGGCCGGCGCGGACTCGATGCGCTCCCGCGCCTTCTGCAGAGCCGCCTCCGCGCGCTCCTCGTCGATCTCGTCGGCGCGCTCTGCCGTGTCCGCGAGGATCGTGACCTTGTCGGGCATCACTTCCATGAAGCCGCCACTGACCGCGATGTCGCTCTCCTCGCCGTCGTTCAGGACGCGCATCTCGCCGGGCTTCAGCACCGTAAGTAGCGGCGCGTGATGCGGCAGGACGGTAAGCTCGCCATCCGCTCCGGGCGCCACCAGAGCGTCGACCTCCTCCGAGGTAACGAGCCTCTCGGCAGTCACTATGTCCAGTTGGAGCTTGGCCACTTAGCCCTCCGCAGCCATCCGGGCTGCTTTTTCGATCGCCTCCTCGATGGTGCCTACCATGTAGAAGGCCTGCTCGGGCATGTCGTCGTGCTTGCCGTCGAGGATCTCCCGGAAGCCCCTCACCGTGTCCTTGACGGAGACGTAGCGGCCCTCCTGGCCAGTGAACTGCTCAGCGACGAAGAACGGCTGCGTCAGGAACCGCTGGATCTTCCGCGCCCTGGCGACCGTCTGGCGGTCCTCGTCGGACAGCTCCTCGACCCCCAGGATTGCGATGATGTCCTGCAGGTCCCTGTAGCGCTGCAGCACCTGCTGCACGCCGCGGGCAGCATCGTAGTGGTCCTGACCCACTACCGACGGCTCTAGTATCCGAGACGAGGACGAGAGTGGGTCGACCGCGGGGTACAGGCCCTGCTCCACCAGCGACCTGTCGAGGGAGATCACCGCGTCCAGGTGGCCGAACGTCGTCACGATGCCTGGGTCTGTGTAGTCGTCCGCGGGCACGTAGATGGCCTGGAAGGACGTGATCGACCCCGCGCCGGCCGAGGTGATCCTCTCCTCCAGGTCGCCCATCTCCGTTGAAAGGGTTGGCTGGTATCCAACCGCCGAGGGCATGCGGCCCAGCAGCGCGGATACCTCCATGCCTGCAAGAATGTACCTGTAGATGTTGTCGATGAAGAGGAGCACGTCCTGCTGACGCGTCTCCTTGAAGTACTCGGCCATCGTCACGCCCGTCATGCCCACGCGGGCGCGGATGCCCGGCGGCTCGTTCATCTGGCCGAAGACGAGCACTGTGCTGCCCAGCACGCCCGACTCCTGCATCTCGTGCCAGAGATCGTTGCCCTCGCGCGAGCGCTCCCCGACTCCTGCGAAGACCGAGACGCCCTCGTGCTCGGTGCCGATGTTGCGGATCAGCTCCTGGATGATGACCGTCTTGCCCGTGCCCGCCCCGCCGTATGCGCCGACCTTCCCGCCCTTGGTGAAGGGCGCGATCAGGTCCATGACCTTGATGCCCATCTCCAGCATCTCGACGTCCGTCGCCTGCTGGTCGAAGCTGGGGGGCCGCCTGTGTATCGGCCACGCCTCGTCAGACTCGACTTCTTCGAGATTGTCGATGGTGTCGCCAAGGGCGTTGAACAGCCGCCCCAGCGTGGGGTCACCGACGGGCACTGAGATGGGCCGGCCAGTGTCCACGGCCTCCGTGCCCCTCTTCAAGCCATCGGTCGGGCCCAGGGCAAGACACCTGACCCAGTTGTTGCCGACGTGCTGCTCCACCTCGAGCACGAGCTTCTCGCCTGCGATCTCCGTCTCCAGGGCGTTGAAAATGCCCGGCATCGACTCGGAGGGGAATTCCACGTCGACGACTGTGCCGATCACCTGGGTTATTTTTCCGTTGGCCATCCTGTCTCCTCGGGGGTTCCTGTTCTACCAGGGACTGTCGTGGGCGATCACGCGCCTACTGCGGCGGCGCCGCCCACGATGTCCAGGAGCTCCGTCGTGATGTTCTCCTGGCGCGCCTTGTTCATCTCTAGCGTGAGGTCGACGATCATGTCGTTGGCATTGTCGGTAGCGCTTCTCATGGCTACCATGCGGGCTGACTGCTCGCTCGCGATCGCCTCCAGCACCGCGTGGTAAAGCTGCATCTCTACAAACCTGGGCAGGAGCTCCGACAGCACCTCCGCGGCGTTCGGCTCGTAGATGTAGCCGACGGCCTGTTCCGCGGGCAGCTCCGCGGGCACCACCGGCAGCAGCGGCTCGACTACGGGCGTCTGCAGGGTCGTGCTCTTGAAGTCGGCGTAGATGACGTGGACGGCGTCGGTGCGACCCTCGGTGTAGTCGTCGATCACGATCCTGGTGATGGGCGTGATGTCCAGCAGCGTCGGGCGGTCGCCCAGGTCCGAGAACTCGGCCTGCACGTCCTGGCCTGAGCGCACCATGAAGTCCCGGCCCTTCCGGCCCACCGCGACGATTCGCGCCGAGCCAGGCTGTTCGAGAATGAACTGTGCAGCCGCGCGGTTGATCTTGCTGTGCAGCCCGCCCGTAAGCCCCCGGTCCGGTGTGATGAGCACCACCGACGTCTTCTCGGGGTCCCTGCGCTGGAGCAGCGGATGGAGCATGTCCTCGTCGTGCGGCTGGGCCGCCAGATCGGAGAGAAGGCTACGCATCCTCTCGGAGTACGGCCTGCCCCTTAGGGCCATTTCCTGGGCGCGGCGCATCTTCGACGCGGCGATCATCGACATCGCCTTGGTGATCTTGGCCGTATTCTCTACGCTGCGAATACGCCGCCGTATGTCTCTTACGCTGGGCATGTGTGGTTCTGGCTAGTAGGGAACGCTTGCCTTGAATTCCTCTATGGCCGAATTCAGGTTGCCCTCGGTCTCGTCGCTTATGTCCTTGTCTTCCTCTATCTGGGCGAGAATCTCGGGATGGCTCGCCTCCATGAAGCTGTGGAGCGCCTCTTCGTATGCGCCCACTTTGCTTATCTCAACGTCGTCGAGATGGCCCTTCGAAAGCGAGAACAGGATTGTTATCTCCTGAGGCAGCGAGAGCGGCCTGCTCTCGTTCTGCTTCAGGATCTCCACGGCGCGCTGGCCCCGCTCGAGCTGTGCCCGCGTGGCCGCGTCGAGGTCGGCAGTGCCGAACTGGGCGAATGCCGCGAGCTCCCTGTACTGCGCGAGGTCCAGCCGCAGGCTTCCCGCGACGGACTTCATGGCCTTGGTCTGAGCGGTGCCGCCCACCCGCGAAACCGACAGTCCCGCGTTCACGGCGGGCCGTACGCCGGAGTTGAACAGCTCCGGCTCCAGGTAAATCTGCCCGTCGGTGATCGATATTACGTTCGTGGGAATGTAGGCCGACACGTCGCCGGCCAGCGTCTCGATGATCGGCAGGGCCGTGAGCGATCCGCCGCCCAGGTCCTCCGACAGTCTTGCGGCGCGCTCCAACAGCCGGCTGTGGAGGTAGAACACGTCGCCCGGGTAGGCCTCGCGTCCTGGAGGTCTCCGCAGCAGCAGCGACATCTGCCTGTACGCCCAGGCGTGCTTGGAGAGGTCGTCGTAGATGATCAGAGCGTCCTTGCCCTGGCGCATGAAGTACTCGCCGATGGCGCAGCCGGTGTACGGCGCCAGGTATTGCATGGGCGCGGTGTCCGATGCGTTTGCGGCGACAACGACCGTGTGGTCCATCGCGCCGTGCCTTTCGAGCAGGGCTACCGTCTGTGCAACCTTGCCGGCCTTCTGCCCCACGGCGACGTAGATGCAGAACAGGTCGCCGCCCTTCTGGTTGATGATCGCGTCGAGGCAGATGGCCGTCTTGCCGGTAGCACGGTCGCCGATGATGAGCTCCCGCTGCCCCCTGCCGATCGGCACCATCGAGTCGATGGCCTTCACGCCGGTAAGCACAGGTACGTTCACCTCCTGCCGGGCCGCTACGCCCGGAGCGATGACCTCCACCGCCGCGTTCTCATGAGTGGCTATGGCTCCCTTGGCGTCAATGGGCGCGCCCAGCGCGTCGACGACCCTGCCTAGCATGGCGTCCCCTAGTGGGATCTCCATGACGCGGCCGGTGCCTCGCACCTCGGAGCCTTCCTTCACCGCCTCAGCCTCTCCCAGGAGCACGGCTCCCACGCCGTCCTCCTCCAGGTTCAGCGCCATGCCGGTGATGCCGCCCTCGAACTCGAGCAGTTCGTTCGCACCGACCCCGGACAGGCCGTGGACCCTGGCGATGCCGTCCCCGACCTCGACTACCGTGCCGACGTCCACCATCGTCAACTCCTGACCGAATTCCTCGATCTGGCGCTTGATGACGGAGGCTATGTCCTGTCCTCTGACTGCCATTTCTACTCCTCGACTCCTATAGTCCCGTTCGTGCTGAGCCTGTCGAAGCACTCCCTTTTGAGATAGCTGCTATATCTGCTCGACCAGCTCCCTCCGCATCTCACGTAGGGTCGTGCGGACGCTGCCGTCGATTACCCTGTCTCCCACCCGAGCTACCACGCCTCCGACTATTGCCGGATCGACAGCCACGGAGAGCCTTAGGGGTTTCCCCACTATGTTGGAGAGGACCTCGCTGACTTTTTCCGCCTGTTCCTCGGAGAGGGGGACCGCGGACACGACCTCTCCCCGCGCTATCCCATTGTGCTCGTCCACCAAGCTGCCAAACTCGTCCGCGATGTCCGGCAGCAGATGGGCCAGGGACCGGCCGGCAAGCACGGCGAGCAGGTTCCGCGCCAGGTCGTCAACCGAGTCCCCCAGGACATCGGCGATCATGCTGACCTTGGTGCCTACCGGCATCTGCGGCGCGTCGAGCAGCTCGGCGAACTCGCGATTCTCCAAGCCCGTGGCCAGGACCCTGATGTCCTCCGTCCACGCGTCGAGGGCGTCGCGCTCCAGGGCAATCTGGAAGACTGCCTGAGCGTACCGCCTGGCTGAAGCTGTACTCGCCATATCAGACCTTCACGTCATTCGTCCTGACTACGCCCATGCCACATCGTTGGGGCGGGTTTGAGACCCGCCCTCTCCCTGGCTCAACCTCTGCCGTTCCCGGAGCTCGGAGCGCTCTCCAGGAAGTCTTCGATGAGGTCCTTGTGGGCGGACTCGTCCAGCGACCGTTTGGCAACGCGCTCCGCGGCGCTGATTGCCAGGCCTGCGAACTCCTGCCGCAGCTCCTGCACCGCCGCATCCCGCTCCCGCTTGATGTCGGCCTCGGCGCGGGCGCGCTCCGCCGCTATTTCGGTCCTGGCTTTCGCCAGCTCCTCTTCCCTGAACCTGTCCGCCACCTCGCGGGCCTGCGAAATCATCGCCTGGCCCTCGGTGCGGGCCTCGTCGAGCTGCCGCTGCATATCCTCGCGGGACGCAGCGGCCTCGTCGCGTGCCTTCTCGGCAGACTCGAGGCCCTCCCTTATCTTGGCCGAGCGTTGGTCCAGCATCCTGAGGATCGGCTTGTACAACAGTATGTACAGCGCGCCGAACAAGACGAGGAAGCTGGCAAGCTGCGTGACAACTCCCGGTATCGTTATTCCTAAGGCACCCATATCAAGTCAAGTCCTGACTACCGCCCACTGCGTTCGGCAGCGGCGGTCGGATGTGTCTTCGGGTCGGTGTGCTAGACGAACTTGATGATGACCGCGACGACCAGCGCGTAGATCGCGATGGCCTCCGTGAACGCGATGGCCAGGATCATGTTCGTCTGGATCGGCCCCGCCGCCTCCGGGTTGCGTCCCAGCGACTCCATCGCCTTCGCCGCAAGCATGCCGATACCGAGTGCGGGCCCAAATGACCCTAGGCCAATCGCCAGCCCGGCCGCTATGTCCTGAATATTACCTTCGATACCATCCATCGTTGCCTACTCCTTCTTTAGTACTCTGTGTGCTTCCTGTACCTAGTGATGGTCCCCGCCATGGCTGATCGTCGCAGTCGAAGCGAATACGAGCGTCAGCATGGCGAA
>DAOULA010000049.1:0-2132 GCA_034420735.1 Dehalococcoidia bacterium | reverse complement strand
GACTTCCTGGTTGGGATAGAGAGCGAAGACATCGACCAACTCCGCCGTCTCGATGACGCTCTTCGAAATCCCGTCTGGCAGCTCTGTTTGGGCCGGAAGGCTTTCGTCCCCGGAGTCCCCGTGTACGTTCCCGGAGGACTCCGCGTAGGAGAGTGTCTCGAGGATGCCCTGGCAGCCTATCCCTGGCCGCGGTGGGACGTGGATGTACCAGTGCCCCGGAACCGCCCTGAGGCTCTGCGCTTATCAATTGAGGCTGTTGACGGCGAGGATGTTCGTATGGATCAACCCACGGGCGCTTCGTTCCAGACTCGCCGCTTCCTGCCCCGACGAGTGAAAAACGACTTTCGTACGCTTGGCCTGGATGCCGGCGAGGTCCCGGTTCGGGCGGACACTCAGGAGGATGCCAATGTACTTGTCACGACTGGTGCTTGATCCCAGAAGTCGTCAGGCTGGCCGCGACCTGGGAGATGTGTATCAGATGCACCGGACCATTATGTCCGCCTTCCCCCAGGTGAAGGAACGCGGAGGAGCGCGGGCCGACTTGGCCGTCCTGCATCGGCTGGACATTGATCAACGGGGCGCAAATGTAGCTCTGCTCGTTCAGTCCAGGGCAGAACCGGACTGGAGCTGCCTTCCAGAGGGATATCTGTTCGATCTGGATAGTGAGGGGCAAAATCCTGCCACCAAGTCCATCTCGGACGCCATGGTGGCCCTCCGCAAGGGACAGGTGCTGCGGTTTCGCCTGCGGGCCAACCCCACTAAGAAAATTGACACCAAGTCCAGCCCAAACGGACGGCGCCGCAACGGCAGGCGCGTGGACTTGCGCACCGAACCGCAGCAGATGGACTGGTTGTCACGCAGGGCAGACGACTCGGGGTTTCGCCTGGTTCCGGTTGGTCCCAACAGTGACGCACCAGCAGTCCGGGTAGGCGCCAGCGAGAAGCTTAGGGGAAGGACATCCAGCAGGCTGGTAACGCTTGCCGGGGTCCTCTTTGAGGGACTTCTGGAAGTCACTGACCCGGACAATCTTCGCCTAGCCATCAGAGAGGGTATCGGACCCGGCAAGGCTTTTGGCTGTGGGCTCTTGTCCGTAGCCCCGCTCAGGAGGTGAACATGAGACTGAAGGATTTGCACGAACTCCCGAAGGTCAGGGACAGCTGGAGCTACCTGTACGTCGAGCATTGCCGGATAGACCAGGACGCCAAGGCAATCGCCCTCCACGACGCCAATGGCAAGACATCAATCCCATGCGCTTCGCTCACCACGTTGATGCTTGGCCCGGGCACGTCCATTACCCATGCTGCCATCAAGACGCTGGCTGATACAGGTTGCCTCGTCTTGTGGACTGGGGAAGAGGGAGTGAGATTCTACGCCCAGGGAATGGGTGAGACGCGCTCAGCACGTCGGCTGCTCGCCCAGGCGAGACTCTGGTCGAACCCGCAGAGCCGGTTGCGCGTCGTCTTTCGGATGTACCAGATGCGCTTCGAGGAGACGTTGGATCCCTCCACCACTCTACGGCAGGTTAGAGGGAAAGAGGGCATTAGGGTCCGGGAAACATATGCCAGGCTCAGCAGGGAGACCGGTGTCGAATGGAAGGGTCGTTCATACAAGCGGGATCGTTGGAGTGCGGCAGACCCCATCAATCGAGCCCTCTCGGCTGCGAACAGCTGCCTATACGGCGTCTGCCACGCCGCAATCGTGTCCGCAGGATATTCGCCGGCCCTCGGATTTATCCACACAGGGAAGATGCTTTCCTTCGTGTATGACATTGCCGACCTGTACAAAACGGAGACATCAATGCCCGCCGCATTCCATGCGGTCGCTGAGGGCGATACCGGTGAGCTCGAAAGCGCTGTTCGCCGGACATGCCGGGACTACTTTCACAGGAGCAAGCTCTTGGCTCGCATCGTGTCCGATATTGAGCATGTGCTCACCGTGGAAACCGGAGATGAATCCGAATCTCCCCTCGACTCCGACCTCTCTCTGCCTGGCGGCATATGGGACCCTGAGGATGGACTGGTCGAAGGTGGGATCAATTACTCAGAACTGTTGGAGGAGACCATTGGTAGTAATAATGTTGGAAAGAGTGTCCCAGAGCCTTCGCGGTGAACTCACCAAGTGGCTCCTGGAGC
>DAOULA010000048.1:0-33619 GCA_034420735.1 Dehalococcoidia bacterium | reverse complement strand
CACTCGCGCTCCAGCCCGGGGATGACCTCGAAGCCCCAGATGAGGTTGGCGATGACGAAGACGAGGAGGCCGTTGAGCCGGTACCTGCGGGGCTCGCCGGTCCTCTCGTCGGTAGCGTATCCGAGAACCCACTTGCCGGGCAGAAGCACCGTCAGGATCGAGAGGGCGATGAAGACTATGAGGGGGGTGAAGAGGGCGGCGACCTTGTCTCCCGTGGAAAGGTCGAACAGGTGCTCAATCCCAAGCCACTCGACCATGGCTGGACCTCCCTCCCTAGTGGCGCCGGGCCCTCACGCGAAGGGGCTTTACCAACGATTCCCAGCTTACAGAACCGGTGTGGGCCGCGGGAACTGCCGTGCTGGGTAACACAGGCCCCCGAGCCAGAGGTCGAAGACGGTTCTGTCTACCGTATACGCTGGTGGGCCAAGGCGTACCGATTTGCGAACTTTTCGGTGGGAGGTCCAGATATAGAGACGGTCATAGTGGCCCTGTGAACCCTCCATGAGCCTTCAGCTAGCCAATGTTGATGAGGTGTGAGTTGTGACTTGGTCGTATCACTCCTCAGCACAGGCAGGCTATCGCCCTTGTCATTGCTGGTTACTGCCTTGGTCTTCGGCCTCCCCTGCGTCATCGCATCGGGCAAGGAGGCGCGGGTGCCTGCAGCTGATTCGTTCGGGCGGAGTTCCGGCACCTTACATGAACCTTAGTCCGCGTTGCTTGCGCAGTCCGGGGTCAGGTTCATGTGTGGGAGCGCGGTCGGGCAGACCCGCAAGCTTGCCGCCATCGAGCCAGCGTTGGTCGCTGCCATAGAGGTTCTCAACGAGAAGCTTGGTCAGCCGCTCCTGGGCCTCGCCGTGGGTCACGTTGCCTGAGAGATCGTGGGTCTCGTTGGGGTCCGTCTCGAGGTCGAATAGCTGGAAGCGGTTGCCCACGGGGTAATAGATGAGCTTGTACCGACGGTCGCGCACCATCCGCTCGGCTCGGTCGTCCTCCATGAATTCTCCGTATACATGGTCGCGCCGCTCGTCGCCGATCAGCGACAGCCCCTCGACCGACGAGGGCACGGGGATATCACACA
Source organism: Dehalococcoidia bacterium (assembly GCA_034420735.1). Taxonomy (GTDB): domain Bacteria; phylum Chloroflexota; class Dehalococcoidia; order Lucifugimonadales; family CAJWER01. Next base: position 32,541 of record DAOULA010000048.1, on the reverse strand, counting down.
TCTCCAGCAGTGTAGGCATGACATCTGCCAGCACCGCGAGGCGGTCGTCCCTTAGCCTGATGTCGATCTTGGAAAAGCCTGGGGGAGGCACCAGCATCAAGTGGACCTTGCTCGAGTCGTCGAAGAAGTCGCCGATGCCGAAGATGCCGTGGTTACCAAGCATCTCACCGTGGTCGCCGGTGATAAGAATGATGGTGTCATCCAGAATCCCCTCTTCGCGCAACAGGCCGATCACCAGTCTGATCTGGTGGTCGACATGGGTACAAAGTGCGTATGTGGCCTGCCTACCCAGGCGGATCTCGTCATCGGTAAGCCGACGGTGCCGCTTCCATCGAAGGGCGTGGGGGACGTCGGCGCCGTGTCCGGCCCACTCCCCAAAGAAGGGCATGGGCACATCGAGCTGACGGTACTGATCAAGATAGCCTTGTAGGGGGACCAGCGGAGGATGGGGTTGGCTGAACGACATGTACCAGAAGGCTGGCCGCGACGGATCACGTCGAGCTATGACCTTAGACATCTCTCGCGCTGTCCAGTCGATGGGGTGCAGGTGCTCCGGTAGGTGCCAGGGACGGACCATGTAGTGGACGTTGTTTCCGAGCCCGTGAGCCCAGCCCTCGCCGGCGTACCCTCGGTCGGCCAATTCGAGCTCGTAGTCGTCGGCCCTCATCCCCAGGTGGTGGCGACCCTCTTCGTTGATGATGGCGTCCTGAAATCCGGCACGGTCGCGCTGCGGATAGACGTGCAGCTTGCCTACGACGTATGCCTGGTAGTCAGCATCGACGAACGTCTGGGCCATCGTTGGGAATTCGGGCATGGGCAGAGTCTCATTGCCAACCCTGTCTCCGTGGGTGCGAGAGAAGGTACCGGTCATCATCTCCCTGCGCGCAGGGATACACATGGGAGTCGTGCTGTAGGCGTTGGTATAGACGACCCCACTGGAGGCAAGGTGGTTCAACGTGGGCGTCATGATGAATGGCCGTTCGAGAACGTAGTTTGGGCGACCCGGCCAACGGTCCACCGTGATGAGCAGCACGTTAGGCCTAGCCATAGCGGGCCTCCTTCAATTGCCCGTGCCCTGCGGAATCCGCTGGACCGTTCTTCCGTACCATTGAGGCCTGGCAAGCCGACGGCACTGAAGCTCTAGCGCAACTGTACTGAGAAGCACTATTGCGTTGGGCAGTTTAGCACACCTTTACGTCGCGCTCTCGAAGGCGGCGTTTTCCGGCTGGCATAACTACTCCCCATCCCATGTTCGACACGGCTGGCAGAATCAGGCTCGACTCGGTCGAGGAACTACCCAGAATCTACGAAATCGTTGACAGCGCCACGAAGCCACAACTACACTCTCGTCCTGCTAGGGCGTCGACCCGAATTCCAGCTAAGGACTTCCTTATGACCATGAAGACCAGGGGGGCCATCCAGACGGTGATTGGCGCCCCGCTGGTCGTCGATGATCTTGATACGCGCGCCCCTCAGGCGGACCAGGTGCTGCTCCGGCTCACGTCTACCGGTATCTGCCACTCGCAGCTTCACCGGATGCGCGATCCCCAAGGTGACCGACCGCTCATCTTGGGTCACGAGGCCACCGGCAGAGTTGTGGGGGTCGGCGAGGACGTAGCCCACGTCAAGGAGGGCGACCTAGCGATAGTAACTTGGGTGCCGAGGAATCGCGTCAGGGGCCGGCCGACACATCTCTCCTACGGCCTTTCCTCAGGTGGGCAAACCGTGAACCACCTAGCCGTCTACACATGGGCGCAGGACGTGCTGGCCAGGGCTAACTACGTCGTACCTATTCCCGACGACTCCCCGACCGACTCCAGCAGCATCGTCGGCTGTGCCGTGCTGACGGGAGCGGGCGCAGTCCTTAACACTGCCAAGGTCCGGCCCGGCGAGTCGGTTGCCATTTTCGGTGTTGGAGGCGTCGGCCTTTCGGCGGTCCAGATGGCTTCTATTCTCGGGGCCGATCCAATTGTCGTCGTCGACCTCGACGACCAGAAGCTCGATTTCGCCCGCAAGTTCGGTGCTACTCATGCGGTCAACGCCGGCCGGGTCGACCCTGTTCAAACCATCGTCGATCTGTCCGGCGGAGGCGTCGAATACGCCTTCGATGCCATCGGCGTGCAGGCCACGGTGGCGCAGGTCGTTGAGGCCGTCCGTGGCGGAGGGCCGGGAGCCGACAACCGTGGGGGTACGGCGGTACTGATCGGACAGCCCGTCAAAGGGGCGGCGATAGACCCCGGCCTACTTCTGTTCCACCAGCGTCGGGTCGTAGGCAGTCTCGGCGCGACCTATCCCGACAAGGACTTCGCCATGTTCCTGCGTTGGGCTCGCGAAGGGAAGTTCCCCCTCGACAAGCTGGTGACCCGCCGCTACACCCTGGACCAGATCAACAGGGCGTACGAGGAGCTGGAGGCAGGTGAGATACTAGGCCGGGCGATAATCGAGTTCTGACCTCCTTCTCTTCCAGCCGCGCCTGAACCCGTGGTCTGCTTAGCAGATAAGCTGCACCGCACGCATCAGCGCAGACATATAGCTCATCGCGAAGGCATGAGCGCGGTACTGCTCTGGCCCGTCGCCGATCATTGACCCCGGATGGTCGTCGATCATTACGCTGTCGAATCCAACCTCTTTGTAAGCCAGCATGGCCTGAAGCATGTCAGTGTCCCCTTCATCGATGAAAGTCTCCACGAACTTAGGTACGGCCCCCTTGACGTTGCGGAAGTGGACGTCGACGATCTTGTTCCTGCTGCCGAAGTGGCGGATGGTCTCCGGCATGTCGATGTCCGTCCCCATCTCGGCAAAGGTGCCCTGGCAGAACTCGATGCCGTTGTGGTCGCTAGGCACGATGTCGACCGTCCGGTCGAAGGCCTCTACGCTTCGAAAGATGCGGGCGATGCCGTCCAGCGAAGGCACCGGAGGGTCGTCTGGGTGCAGGGCCATTCGGACGCCAGCTCCTCGGCCGCAGGTACGACGGGCTTGAGAAAATAGGCGAAGTTGTCCCAGATGTCTTCGTCGGTCCTCTCGCCCACTCCGGTAACGTCGATTCCCAGATCATCGTTGATGAACCCGACGGTGGCCTCGTTCATGTCGAAGGCCGAGAAGCGGCCGCCTCCGCGACCGTACGTCGCCGTGTCCCGCCGCGAGGTCCTGAGGAAGAAGTCTGTGAAGTCATATGCCAGCACCGGGATACCGACCTCGCCCATGTTCCGCAGACTCTGGCGCCAGTTGTCGATCTGTTGATCACGGCCGGCCCGCCCTAGCACGACCTTGTGGAGTGCTCTCTTATCGCCGAGGGTCTTCCGGTCGCTGCCCCGCAACCCTGCTTTGACGACGGCCAGCTCGAGGCCTGCCTCCTCAATCCTCCGCTTGACGCCGATCAGGTAGTCAAGGCCGAATACTCCGTCGTCGGTCATCTGGGGATTGCTGACCAGCACGTGGGTCGCGCCGACTTGACAAGCGAACGCGAGATCTTCGTCAGATGCGCCTTTCCGGACGTGCATCGCCAGCTCCACTGCGGCCGCCTCCTGTTCGCAAGGGGGATGCTCTATTATTGGCCGTCGGGCCAGGAAAGGACCTTCCGACTCCGACGATATTCTTAACATAGCATAGCTGATATAGGCGCACTTGACAGCTTTCGTGGCCGTGTGTAGGCTATCTCGACACCTTCTTAGGTACGTTGAGGCTATATCGCCATCGTGTGAATCGCCTTTGATGGGCATGGCGTAGTCGAACACACACAAGGCTGTTGGAACTATGAGGAGGGGGCAGATGTTCTTACCAGGCAAGACCGTGCTTATTCGTTACTTTCCCCTTTTGGCGGTTGCGCTTCTTGCTGTGGCTGCGTGTACCTCGGAGCGAGTAGTCGAAGTACCCGTCGTACAAGAAGTTCCCGTCGAACGAGTGGTTGAGAAGGAAGTTCCGTTTGAGGTGATCAAGGAGGTGGTGGTCGAGAAGGAAGTCCCTGTCATCCAGGTGGTCGAAAAAGAGGTGGTCGTCGAGAAGGAAGTCCCTGTCATCCAGGTGGTCGAAAAAGAGGTGGTCGTCGAGAGGGAAGTCCCAGTCGAGGTCGTTGTCGAGAAGGAAGTTCCGGTCGAGGTCGTGGTCGAAAAAGAGGTGGTCGTCGAGAGGGAAGTCCCCGTCGTCGAGGTGGTTGAGGTACCGGTAGAGGTCGTCGTCGAAAAAGAGGTGATCCGGACGATCGAGGTCCCGACGCCTCAGTTCGCACAGTTCCGGGAAGCCCCCCTATTGACACAGAAGGTCCAGGCTGGACTGCTACCTCCCGTCGACCAGCGCCTGCCTGAAGATCCGATGGTGATCCCCGTTGGCAAGGTGGGCTCGTACGGAGGGATCTGGCGGCGCGGCTACCGAGGTTCCAGGGACTACGCCGGATTTCTGACGGCTAACCTCCAGTCTATCGTACGTTGGACTTCGGATGGCTCTGCAGTCATACCCTCGGTTTCCAAGGGGTGGGAAGCCTCCACGGACGGTACACAGTGGACTTTCTTCCTGCGTGAAGGCATGAAGTGGTCCGACGGATCGCCGTTCACTGCCGACGACTTGGTGTTCCAGTTCGAAGAGGTTGTCTCCAACGACGAACTTACCCCTGCCAAGCCCGCACAATGGCTAGGCGGCGGTCAGCTGCCGACCCTGGTCAAGGTCGACGACTACACAGTCAGGTACGAGTTCGAGACTCCCAACTTCGTCTTCCTGGAGCGAATCGCCGATATGGTGTCCGGGCCCGCGGCCGTTCCGTTCGCGCCGGCCCACTACCTTAAGCAGTTCCACCAGGCCCACGCATCGTCGACCGACCTGGCCAGGGAGATGCAGGAGCGTAACTTCGATAGCTGGACAGCTATGTTCAACAATTTGGCCACGTCCAGATACAACGCGGAGTTACCAAGTGTCAGGCCGTGGCAGCTCACCAACGATTGGAGCAGCGGAAACTTGACTGTCATCGCGGAGCGGAACCCCTACTTCTATGCGGTCGACCCGGCGGGCAACCAGCTCCCGTACATGGACCGGATCGAGTGGACGCTGTTCCAGGAGATCGACACCTTCCTGCTGAGGACGCTGGCCGGGGAGAACGACATGCAGGGCCGTTACCTGAATATCGGCCAATTCCCGCTCCTGAAGGAAAACGAGGCAACCGGTGGCTATCGAGTGCAGCTCGCCAACCCTGACGCATTCATCGATGCGATTTACTTCAACCAGAGCTGGGAAGGTCCCGAGGCCGACCTAATCCGCAACAAGGACTTCCGAATCGCGCTGTCCCACGCCCTGGACAAGACTGAGATGAACAACATCCAGTTCCTGGGGCAGGCGCTCACTAGGCCGCTGATGGTGCTTCCCGGCCATCCCTATTACCCAGGCCCGGCCTATGAGAACAAGTATATCGCGTACGATCCTGACCTGGCCAACCAGATGCTTGATGACCTCGGTCTGATAGCCAGGAACGCCGACGGGCACAGGTTGATTCCGGGTACCAATGAACCCATACACATGATCATCGAGGGGTTCCGACATCCGGACCTGATGCAGCTGATACCTCCTTACTGGGAGGCCGTTGGTATCAAGACGACCGCCGAGGTGGTCGCCAGGGCTCTCTACGAGGAGCGTCGTCTCGGCAACCAGATGCAGCTCTCGTGGTCGGCGACCGGCGCCATGACCGTGCCGTTCTCAAGGCCAGGAAGTCTGGCCCCCGTTGACGCCAACAGCACGTTGGCACCTGCCTATGGGCTCTACGTGAGTTCTGGCGGCGCGGATGGCGTCCCGCCGAGTCAGGATATGCAGCAGCTCATTGACCTCGTCCAGAAGGGCGCGAGCGTGCCAGCCGAAGAGGTCACTGAGCTCGGCAAGGAATTCAACCGGCTTCATGCCGATAACGCGTGGATCATAGCGGCCTTCCAGGAGCCGCTGCCCATCGCGATCAACACGAACCTCCAAAACGTACCGGTTACGATAGTCAGGAGCTCGACCATCAAGACTCCGTCGAGCGCCTATCCGGAGCAGTGGTTCTACGGTCAATAAAGTACAGCCTGTTGGACAGACCCGTTGGCCACCCCTTTCGTTAAGGCGAGGGGGTGGCTTGGTCGTTCCCTAGGCTGAGAAACCAGGACCGGTCATGCTTCTATTTGTGCTGCGGCGCCTCGCCTTGTTCATACCGATGCTGTTCCTCATTTCGGTAGCATCGTTCGTCCTCATTGTGGCGCCCCCGGGCGACTTCTTGTCCGACTACATCGGCCGGCTCGAGGAGCAGGGCGACCAGGTTTCCCTCGCCGAGGTCGAAAACCTCAGGGACAGGTACGGACTCAACGACCCGGTATACGTCCAGTACGGCAAGTGGATCTGGAACGTCATGCGGTGGGACCTAGGCAGGTCGTTGGACTCCCAAAAGCCGGTGGCGGAGCTGCTGAACCAGCGTCTATTGATGACAGTGATCCTCGGGTTCAGCGCCGTCGTATTCACGTGGTCGCTGGCCATACCTATCGGCATCCTTTCGGCCGTTAAGCAGTACACCTGGCTGGACTACTTCTTCACGTTCCTCTCCTACCTCGGAGTGGGTACGCCTAACTTTCTCATTGCATTGATCCTGCTGTGGCTGGCGTTCGACCTGGCGGACCTCCAGCTCACCGGCCTCTTCTCGGCCGAGTACCGGAGCGCCCCGTGGAGCGTCGGTCGGGTGATAGACCTGCTCTCGCACCTCTGGATACCCATGGTCATCATCGGCACCGACGGTACCGCGCGGCTGACCCGCATTGTGCGCGCGAACCTGCTAGATGAACTCAGTAAACCCTACGTCGAGACGGCTCGCGCTCGAGGGCTCTCCGAGTGGAGAATCGTACTTGAATACCCCACCAGGATCGCCCTCAACCCCTTTATCAGTACGGCGGGATGGGCGTTACCGAGCCTCTTCTCCGGCGCGGCCATCGTGGCCGTCGTGATGAGTCTGCCAACCATAGGGCCGCTCCTTCTCGAGGCTCTACTGGCCCAGGACATGTTCATGGCCGGCTCGATTCTGCTGATCCTGACAGCGCTCACCCTGATAGGTACGCTGATCTCCGACATCCTGCTGGCCCTCTGGGACCCTCGCATCCGCCTCGGGGCGGCCTAAGCAATGGCAGCGCGCGCAGAGGCTGCGCCTGTTCAGGCCAACGACGAAAGGCAGGCCCTTGCCCCTGAGTGGAAGCGCACGTGGTGGCGCTTCCGTAGCCATCGCGTCGCCGTCGCTTCTTCGGCGATCGTGATCCTGTTATACGTCGTCGCTGTCTTCGCCGAGTCCTTCGCGGTCCACGACCCCCGCTTCACCGACTCCCAACGGGCCTTCGTCCCTCCGCAGCGCATGCACGTGTTCGACGGTTGGAAGCCTACGCCGTGGGTCTACGGTGTAATCGGAGAGCGCAATCCAGAAACGCTCCGGATGGAACACAGCCCCGACACCACCACGAAGCACTACATCCAGTTCTTCGACCGCGGGCATGAATACAAACTGCTCGGGCTCTTCGATACCAATGTCCACTTGATGGGAGTCGAGCACGAGGGGAAGAACGGCACCTTCTATCCATTGGGCACAGACAGGCAGGGACGGGACCTCTTTTCGCGGATCGTATATGGCACCAGGATATCCATGTCCATCGGCCTGGTCGGCGTGGTCGTAAGCCTCATCCTCGGTACTCTGCTTGGTGGCATCTCCGGGTATGTCGGTGGTTGGGTCGACGTGTTCATCCAGCGGCTGATCGAGTTCCTCCGCGCGATACCGACGATCCCTCTCTGGATGACAATGGCAGCTGCGATACCGCAGGACTGGTCGGTAACGAGGGAGTATTTCGCCCTTATGGTGATCATCTCGTTTCTGGGTTGGACAACCCTGGCGCGAGAGGTCCGTGGGCGCTTCCTAACGCTTAGGGAAGAGGACTTCGTTGTCGCTGCCAGGCTATACGGCACCAGCCACCTTCGGACCATCTTCCTGCACATGGTGCCGTCGTTCATGAGCCACATCATCGCGGTGACGACTCTTGCCGTGCCGGCGATCATCATCGCCGAAACGGCCCTGAGCTTCCTTGGACTGGGCCTGAGGGAGCCCGCAATCAGCTGGGGTGTGCTGCTACGCGACGCCCAGAACCTCCCATCGGTAGCGCTGGCGCCCTGGCTGCTCCTACCGGGGATAGTTGTCATAGTCACGGTCCTCTCGTTTAACTTCATGGGCGACGGGCTGCGCGACGCGGCCGATCCCTACGCGGTCGTGCGCAATTGAGCCTTATCGAAGTTCGAAATGTGAAGACCCACTTTTTCCTGCCCGAAGGGACGGTCCGAGCAGTGGACGACGTCAGCTTTGAGATTGAGAGCGGTACCGTCCTCGGAGTAGTCGGGGAGAGCGGGTGCGGCAAGAGCGTACTCGCCCGCTCAATCATGAGAATCGTCCAGCCGCCCGGCGAGACCATCGACGGGGAGATCCTCTATCGTCCGCCCAATAACGGCGCCTCCACCGAGAGTCCGGGCAGCAACGTCGTAGACCTGCTGTCGCTCGGCCGGAACAGCCGGGAGATCAGGCGGATTAGAGGCGGAGAGATCTCAATGATCTTCCAGGAACCCATGGCGTCACTCAGTCCCGTCCACACCGTCGGCCATCAGATAGTCCAGGGCATTCTCCTGCACCAGGACTTAGCGAAGAAGGAGGCGCGGAGCCGGGCCATTGAGATGCTAAGGAAGGCCGGTATCCCCGACCCGGACACCCGCATAGATGAGTACCCGTTCAGGCTTAGCGGAGGCATGCGGCAGCGGAGCATCATTGCCATGGCGCTGTCCAGCAATCCTCATCTGCTCATAGCCGACGAACCCACCACGGCCCTCGACGTCACGACTCAAGCCCAGATCCTCGAGCTGATGGAGGAGCTCCAGTCGGAGCTCGGTATGGCCATTATGCTCATCACCCACAACATGGGCGTGGTGGCCCAGATGGCCCAGGAGGTCATCGTGATGTACCTGGGCAAAATCGTGGAGCGCGCCAAGGTCGACAGGTTGTTCGGCGAGCCCAGGCATCCCTATACCCAGGAGCTGCTGAAGTCGATTCCCAAATTGAGCCGGCAGAAGCCGACCGAGCGCTTGGCGGCTATCAGCGGTAACGTGCCACCGCCCTTCGAGCGTCCTTCGGGCTGCCCCTTCCACCCCCGCTGTCCCCAGTTTATCGCGGGACTCTGCGACGTAGTGGAGCCCAAGGCCCTCGAGGTAGGCCCCGGCCACACGGCAGCATGCCTCCTCTATGCCGACGAGGTCCACGTGAAGCCGCAGGGTCCCGAGCCGCAACCCGAGGCGACCGAATGACGGTCGAAACCGGCCGGGAAGCCCTGTTGGAGGTGAAGGACCTCAAGGTCCACTTCCCCCTGATCACCGGCTTCCTCAGGCGCACCAGGGGCTACGTGAGAGCCGTCGACGCCGTTAGCTTCGAGCTGCGGGAGGGGGAGACACTGGCCCTCGTCGGCGAAAGTGGCTGCGGCAAGACCACCACGGGCCGGGCTATCCTTGGGGCGGTGGAGCCGACCGGTGGCGAGGTCATCTTCAGGATGTTCGATGGCTCGCGCGTAAACACCACCGAGGCGAACAAGGAAGAGCGCCGCCTGCTTCGACAGCATATGCAGGTCGTCTTTCAGGACCCCTTTTCGTCACTCAACCCTAGGATGAACGTCTTTCGCATCGTTGCCGATCCCCTGAAGGTGAACAAGCTTGCCAGCGGCAACGACCTAGAGGACCGCGTGTCGGAGATGCTCGACCTGGTAGGCCTGGCGCCGGAGCACATGCGTCGCTACCCCCACGCCTTCAGTGGCGGGCAGCGACAGCGGATTGGGCTCGCCCGTGCGCTGGTGATGAACCCTCGCCTGGTGGTGGCCGACGAGCCCGTCTCGTCCTTGGACGTCTCAGTACAGGCACAGATCCTGAACCTCATGCAGGACCTGCAAGAGCGTCTCAAGCTCACCTATCTGTTCATCAGCCACGATCTCAGCGTCGTTCAGTACATCAGTCACCGGGTGGCCGTGATGTACGTCGGTAAGATCGTCGAGCTGGCCTCAACCGAGACCCTCTTCGCCGAGCCCAAACACCCCTATACACAGGCGCTACTGGACTCCGTGCCAGTGCCCGATCCCCAGGTAAGTTCCCACGAGGGCGCCCTGGTCGGCGAGGTCGCCGACCCTGCCAATCCGCCGAGTGGATGCTACTTCCATCCCCGCTGTCCCTTCGCCCAGGAGATGTGCAAGACAACTGATCCGCCCTTCGAAGAGACGAGCCCAGGCCACTTCGCCAAATGCCATTTCGCAAAGGAGTTAGACCTTCCGGGCGTTCCGGCGTGAGAGTTGCCGGCTGGAGGATTCATGGAGTACCACAAGTTAGGCAATGCGGGCATCGAAATCTCAAAGATTGGCCTGCTATGGTGGGCCATCGGCGGTGCATCGTCTAGGGCGGGAGAGCCGGCGGGGTGTTCTGGCAGCAATGGCGAGGAGCCCCCGGCGACGGAGGGACGCGCCAGGGATTTCCGCGTGTCGCTCTACGACATGGCCGGAGCACACTGCCGCGGCAGGGAACAACTGGGCTTGATGGCGCTTGCGCTTTCCGATGTGAGCTCCCCTCTATGAAGGATCACCGGCACCCCCACCCTCACATCGACCCGCGCCAGCCGCGGAACCACTCGACGATTGGCACCAACCCGCCCGTCCTCGCCTGGAAGCCCATTGACGGAGCGTCCAGCTACCACCTCCGCGTCGCAACGGACTACTCTCTCGAAGCCCCTGTGTTAGACGTGGACGGGCTTATCGATCCCCTGTTCCTGCCTGAGACGGCGCTGAAACCGGGCCGGTACTTCTGGCAGTGGTCCGCCGGCCAAGCGACTTCGGAAGTCTTCGAGTTCGAGGTGCCTCCCGACGCCGTTACCCTCGAGGTGCCGCTAGCCGGCCAGTGGCTACGACGCCTGCCCACCGGCCATCCCCGGGTGTACGTCAACTCGGACGGAATCCAGCCCCTCCGAGAGTCCCTGGCCGGGTGGCGGAACCCGGCGTGGGAGCGACTGCGCGCCAGCGCGGACTCCCTGCTCGACGAGGCCCACGAGTTTCCGGAGCCGCCCTTAGTCATGAACGAGACCATCGACTATGAGGCCGCATTCAAGTTCCGGTATCCGATAATGTGGCAGTTCCGTCGATTCGCGAAGGGTGCCGAGACCCTCGCACTGGCCTACCTGTGCACCGGTGAGACGAGTTACGGGCGCGCCGCCTGCCTGCGTATGGCTTCACTGGCGTCATGGGACCCTGAGGGGTCGAGTCACCTGGAGCACCACGACGAGGCCCATATGGCCGTCATTTGGCACGGCTCCATCGCTTGTGACTGGGCATGGGACCAGTTCACTGACGAGGAACTGGAGACGGTCATCCGGCGGTTCCGCCGTCGAGGCCAGATCACCTACGACTACATGCACAACCACGGGCTGTACGGCCTGACCAGGTTCGACTCTCACGCCGGCCGGGAGGTCGTCTTCCTAGCCCTGCTTTCACTGGTATTTCACGAGCATATTCCTGAGGCACAGGGCTGGCTCGACTGGCTCCGGCCCATACTGTGCGGGATCTGGCCCATCTGGGCGGGAGAGGACGGCGGCTGGGCCGAGGGCCACTCCTACGCCGAGCCCTACACCACCATCATGACCATGTTCGCTTCGGCGCTGAAGAGAGGCGTTGGCGTCGACCTCTACAGGCGGCCCTTCTGGAGAAACCATGCAGAGTGGCGTTACTACACGCTGCCCGCCTACGCCGAGTGGATGGGCTTCGGCGATCACTCGGACCCCTGGTCCGCCAAATGGAATGCCATCTCCGACCTAGTCGAGCTCATCGGTATCGAGACCTGCACCTCCGAGTTCGACGACTACGTGGAGTCCTTGCGCCGGTACGCCGGCCGCTCGACAACTCCCGAGTTCCGGGTGCTGCCGGGCGTGACATCGCAGCTGTTCCTGGCACCCGAGCCGAAAAAACAGGCTCGTAGACTGGGTGATGGCAATGTCCTCCAAGTGTATCCTTCCGTCGGCTGGGCCGCCATCCGAACCGAGCCGGGGGACCCCGAAACGGACGTGGCCTTGATCTTTCGCTCCTCCCCCTATGGGGCCGTCAGCCACTCCCACGCCAACAACAACGACTTCATCCTTCACGTCGGCGGCAGGGCGATGGCCATTCCCAGCGGCTACTATGACGGCTACGGGTCCAACCACCACGCCCAGTGGGTATGGCACACCAAGTCACACAACTGCGTGACTCTATCCGACGCCTCCCAGATCATGCGGTCCCATGACTCTCGCGGAGCCATAGAGAACGTCTTCGAAGACGATCTGGTCGCCTACATGCGGGGTAACGCAGACGCCAGCTATAGCGACCGGGCCACGCGCTGCCGCCGCCACGTCCTCTTACTGAAGCCTCACACTTGTTTCGTCATTGTCGACGAATTCGTGGCTGCTCCCGGCGTAGTCTCGTCGCTTCAGTGGAACCTGCACTCCTGGAACGCCTTCGATGTCGATGAGCCGGCCCGGACCTTCAAGCTCGATCGCGGCGATAGTTCCCTGGTCGGACACATGATGTACCACCACAACGCCTTCTTCACTCTGACGGAGGGGTGGGACCCTCCCCCCATGATCAGCGACGACGACGTACTGCGGCACGCGCAATACAACATGAGGTTCACCGTTTCGGGGCCGTCCGAGCGACAGAACCTGGGCGTTGTCCTGTCACCCGGCCACGCGACTCTGCCATCGGCCAGGGTGCAGACCGAGCGTTCGGGGGACGCCGAGGTCGCGAGGATCGGCCCTGACGACTTGGTCCTCGTGAACCAGGGCCAGTCGGGCATCAAGTATGCCGGCCTCTTCTCCGACGCATTGGCACTCCTAACAGTGCAGGGCCGCCGGTACGAAGTGCGTGACCGCGGCCTCGTAGTCGGCGCGGACTGACCGATCTCAAGCACCTGGAGGCGAGACCATGAATCTAGAACCTGAGGGCGGCCTAGGCCGCCAAATGAAGTCGCGGATGGCTAATGGTGAGGTACTGGTTGGCGGCATGATCACCGAATACGCGCGGCCATCGCTGATCAAACTCTACAAGCACGCAGGCTTCGACTTCGTCTACATCGAGTACGAGCACGTCTTCTTCGGTCCGGCCGAGATCGCTGACACAGTCCTTTGCGCCAGGGACAACGGACTGCCCGTTGTCGCCAAGACGCCACAGCTTGAGCGTGCCGAGGTCGCCAAGCTAGTGGACTGCGGCGTCGTTGGCATCCAGCTCCCCAGGACGGAATCGCGAGAGGATGTCGAGGAACTGCGGGGCTTAATTAAGTTCCCGCCCAATGGCTCCAGGGCCGCGGCGTACGGCCAGGGCAATAGCGACTTCACTCGTCCCACCGACGTCGACGGCTGGATGGCCGCCCAGGACGAGGAGACGACCCTTGTCGTGCACATCGAGACGAAGGTGGGGTACGAAAACGCGGAGGAGATTATCACCACCGCCGGTGTCGACATGGTCTACGTCGGACCCGGCGACTTCTCCGTCGAGATGGGCCACGCCAGCGACCGGGACCACCCGGAGGTCGTGGGGCCCATGGAGGAGATCCTCGCCATCTGCCAGAAACATGGGATTCCCTTCGGTACCACGCCGACGGGCCTTGAGGCGGCAGGCCGCTGGATCGAAAAGGGCGCGCTCTTCTTCGAGACACGTAGCGAAGTAGCCTTCATTCGCGATGGCGCCACCGCACTGGTCGAGGGATATCGCGAGCTCTTGAAGAGGTAGCCGTTACCAGTTGGTGAATGCGCCGTCGTTGCGCCTCAGGAGCGTGGGCCACCCGTCGAACTTGTAGGGGCGAGACGCGGCCACATCGAGGTCCATCTCTATCCCTAAGCCGGGCGCGTCGCTGGGCAGGGCATATCCGTCCTCCCAGCCGATCTGCACAGGGAAAAGCGCCTTCTCGAAGGTCCCAGGCTGCAGCGGCATCTCCAACACCCCGACGTTGGGGACGGCCATGCACAGCGCCAGGCAGGCCGCCGAGCTTATGGGCGAGAGGGGATTGTGTGGGGCAATGTCAATGTAGTGGGTCTCAGCCCAATGGGCGATCTTGAGCGCCTCCGTGATGCCGCCGACATTGCACACGTCGATCCTCGCATAGCTGATCGACTCGTTCTCGATCACCTCCCTGAAGGACCACTTGCTGGTCCAGACCTCGCCGACTGCTATGGGCACATTCACCTTTCGTGCGAAGTTGCGGTAGCTCGCCGGATTCTCGGCCCGCAGAGGCTCCTCGATGAAGTAGGGCCTGTACCTTTCGACGTTACGACACATCTCGACGGCCTGGGGAGGGTCGAGCCGAGTGTGTACGTCGAAGCAAATCTCGACCTCCGGCCCCACGGCCTCGCGCACCAGGCCGAACTGTTCCTCCGCTATCCTGATCGACTCGCTGGGTTCAAGCACGCTCTCGCCCCGGGCCCGGAACACGCCGCCGGTTTCCGGCTGGCCCCACCGGACGAACTTCCACCCTTCGTCGACGACCCTCCTGCAATTGTCGATGAGTTCCCCAGTGGTCTTGCCCTGTGTATGGGGGTAGCAGACGACCTTCTCCCGGGTCGGGCCGCCCAGAAGCTGGTAGAGCGGCATGTCGAGAGCCTTGCCCTTGATATCCCACAACGCTATGTCGATGGCGCTGATGGCGGCGCTGTAGACTCCGTCGGCCGGGTAGGCCGAACGACGGAACATCTGCTGCCAGAGCGCCTCGGTGCCGAATGGGTCGGCGCCAACGACCAGAGCAGACAGGTGCTCGACGGCCCGCTCGATGGCCGAGCCCCACCACCGCAGTCCGGCCTCGCCGAGTCCGTACACACCGGCGTCTGTGTCGACTTTCACGAAGAAGTAACCGCGTTCGCCCTCATCCTTAACAAGTATGCTCTGGACGCCCGTTACTCTCACCTAAGTCCATCCTTCTGTCCGGCTTCCGTACTTTGCAAGTCGAAGCTGTATGAAGCGGCAGTCTACCAGCACCAGCCGCACCTGTCGACACCAAACTACAGGCGCGCTCCAGCTACCGTTTCTTCCGATTTGGCCGGGGTAGGACATCGAATACTGCATCGGGTCAAGCATTCGCAGAACGAATGTTGTCGCGGCAACAGTGCCTGGGACTGTCCGTCCCCTCTGGCCCGGTTCGTATCCCGACTCAGTTTGACAACCTCGGATATCGTAACTAAGCTAGCCTGCACACAAGCATAGCCTTAAGCCCGCACCGGCTCTGTTTCGCTTGCACTCCTGGTCTAGGGACCATTGAGAGGGGAGCGCACCGTGAAGTTCGGCGTCAAGCTTATACACTCCGGCCCCGGAGCGGACCCGGAGAACATCCGGCGATGGGCGCTGTTCGCCGAGACCCTCGGCCTTCATTTGCTGATGACCGCCGACCATGTCGCCCTGACCCCGGAGGTCCAGGAGAGGTACCCTGCACCTTACTACGAGGCGTTCACCAACCTGGCATGGCTCGCGGGACAGACGCGTAAGATCGAGCTTGGGACGTCGGTCATCGTAGTGCCCTACCGAGACCCCATCCACCTCGCCCACCTGACCGGGAACATCGACCGGCTCAGCGGAGGAAGACTCATTCTGGGCGTTGGAGTCGGTTGGTCGAAGACAGAGTTCGATGCCTTTCGGCTGCCCTTCCGCAAGAGGGGAGCCATGACCGACGACTACCTGAACGCCCTCATGGCCTTGTGGTCCGCAAGAGCCGCCTCCTACGAGGGGGAGTTCGTCTCATTTCGAGACGTTGAAGTCGCTCCCAAGCCTGCCCAGGAGCCCCATCCTCCCATCTGGGTCGGTGGCTCCAGCGCTGCAGCGCTCAGTCGGGCCGTGCGGTTCGGGCAAGCGTGGCACCCGATCCACTTCCAGATGGATTGGCTGAAGAACACGGCCCTCCCCCGGCTCCAGGAAATTGCGGAGCAGGAAGGAAAGTCAGTGCCAGCCCTATGTCCGCGGGTTTACTGTCGTTTCAGCGACTCGCGCCTACCGGAAGACAGCAGGATGGTTGGCGAGGGTACGCCGGATCAGGTACATCGCGACCTCGAAGCTCTTGAGGCTCTAGGGGCCAAGTACGTTGTCTTCGACACCCGGCGCAACAGCCCCACGGCGCTGGACCCACGGCACAACGAAGAGGGTTGGCAGGTGTTGACCACGCTGGCCCATGAGGTGATCGATCTGGAAGCCGAGACTGTCAGGTAGCCCCCGCCGACGAAGAAATCCGCCCGACGACTGGTGGAGAAGACACATTCCAGCGGCTAGAACCCAGACGCCGAGTGCACCCTCGTCTTCGCCAAGCCCAACATTGGGCCACCCACCTCGGTGAGTCCGGCGAGAAGCCGGCCGTACGGGGGCCTCTCGCCTAAGGGTCGGGGCGAAGTACTCGGACGGGATGGGTGGGTGGTGAAGCTGCCACCAGTGACAACGTAGCCGACATAGTTCCTAGGCCATCGTCTTGAGCATGTCGGCCGTCACACCATACCTCAGCGGCTGTCCGGCGAAGAACCGCACGAACTCCTCGGCAATGGTCTCCCCGAGGCGAAGCCGTGACTCCACCGAGAAGCCAGCGACGTGAGGGCTCAAGATTACGTTGGGCAGGACTCTAAAGGGGCTGTCCTCGGCCAAGGGTTCGGGCAACGGGAAAACGTCCAAAGCGGCTGTTATGCGACCCGTCTGGAGCACCTTCAACAGTGCGTCGTAGTCCACGGACGCCGCGCGGGCCGTATTCACGAACACCGCGCCACTCTTCATCGAGCGCCAATGGCTTGCTTCCACCATACCGTCCGTCTCATCGGTTGTAGGCGCGTGGTTAGTAATAACGTCGGAAGTCGACATCAGCTCGTCTAGATCCAGCTTTCTTGCTCCCAACTCCGCTGCATGCTGGTCGGTCAGATAGGGGTCGTATATGACGACGTCGGTCATAAACGGTTCCAGCAGTTCGATGACCTTGCGGCCCACCATACTGGCCCCGATGATCCCCACCCTCTTATGGAACAGCTCCCGCGGTGCCCACGACCTGTAATCAGGCCAGGGGTCGTCAGCCTGCAATGCACGATCGACGACGTGGACCTTTCTGAGCGCCATTAGTATCATTGTCAGCGTCCACTCCGCGACCGAATCGGCAAGGACGATAGCACCGTGAGTCACTGCGATTCCCCTCTCAAACACGGTCCGAGGTATGAAATTCTTGATCGAGCCGGCAGCGTGGCCGATGATGCGTAGGTTCGGGGCCGCATCCAGCAGCTCCTCGTCGAAGATCGGTGCCTCCCATGTCGTGAGGACGGCCGCGCAGCCCGGGATGCGCTCGAGCACCTCTTCCCGAGTCAGGTTCCGGCCCGTCCTGTTCCACTCGACTTCGCCTAGCTCTTCCAGGACCTCAACGGCGCGTGGCGAGACGATCTGTTTGAGTACAGTTCCTCCGGGCAGTGCAAGCACCCTGGGTCCTTGGTAGTCCTTCATCGTTGATCCTAATTCGACAAGTTCGGAGTATTGTACCGGTAGTACGCACCAGCGGCGGCACCGACACACCTTTCTACGCGCCCACTGCTACGACTGCTTCGGTAGCCGTGGCCACAGTCGAGGTCGAGCCGACCCACTAGCCAACCCCGACAGAAATCTAGGCTCCCACTCCCGCGCCGACCTCGACTCTTCCCTGCGCCGGTAGCCACCGACACGCCAGCGTCCTCCGCCATGTTCGCACAGACCCACAGTCCCGTGACCACGCGTCCTTGCATCGCTCATCCGACTCCAGCCCTCACGGGCTACGCATACAGCTGTATCTACCGCCACCCTTACTGTCACCGCTACTACTGTCACCGCTACGAACACTCCGCTTCCCACGGTGACCAATACCCCCGGTACGCCACACCAACGCCGACGCCCACTCCTACGAACACGCCCGTCCCACGCCTGTCTTCCCCTACTGTCAGGCGGCGGAGCAGAGTGTCTCGCCTTGTGGGCGATCGGGAAGGCGAGGGGCCAGGGTCTGGCCGCGTTCCCTCACCAGCCCCGACGTATCTGGCAGTTGACTATAGACCCTAGGGATACGGGGATTGGTCCTTTGTGCACTTCCACTGGGGTTAAGAATAGCGGGGACTCGAACTTCTGGGAAGCAGTCTATAGAGCCGCTAAGCCGCTCCGGACCCCGTTTCAAACCCCAAATGCCGTAGCTGGTGGAGCTGGGGGGAATTGGATCTAGCTACGAAAGTGGGCAAATTGGCCGACCGTTCCCACATTAGTTACCACAGTCTCGTTGAGAATCTGCGGGACAGTATCCGCACCACGTATCGCTTGGCTGGCGACAGAGGACTACTGCAGGCGGCGCAACATGCATACCCCGGGCCTCGCCAACAACCTGTACCGCGGGACCGGGTCGCCTCAGGAGAACGGTGCATAGAGAGGGTCAGCGATGACAATTGACGAGTCGCTAAACGAGGAGATCTCCTACACGATGCTGGGGTTGAGTGTGTTGGAGGCGCGCTACAGGCAAACCAGAGCCGTGTCAGACCGCACAACTCACTCGGCTGCAGACCGCCAGTAACGTAGGCCCTCATGCTGTGGTCGGTAGCGTATGGATTCTCAGGCGAGTCTCACGTCGATGACAGACGGTCCGCCTCTGGGATTAGATTCTCGCATTTCAAACAGATCAGCTCGGGACTTGATGAGTAGTGACAGCTGCTTGTGTCCGTAGCTGCGGGAGTCAAAGGCAGGATCCAACTGACGCAGATAGTGTCCGACGGCCCCAAGGAACGCCCAGCCGTCATCCTGCGTAGTCATCTCAACAGCGCGCACGGCCAACTCGGTCCAGTCCGACGAGTCCAACTGAGCAATCTGCGTATCGCGCTCTTCTTCTGGAGATAAGTTTTCTGTGTAGACGAACACGTCACATGCACTTACGAACGACTTTGGCGTATCTGTTCGACCGACACCCATCACGAACAGACCTTGCTCACGAATTCTCGTAGCAAGCCGAGTGTAGTCGCTATCACTGGACACTATGCAGAAGCCGCCGACGGTTCCCGCGTGCAACAGATCCATGGCCTCGATTATTAGAGCACTGTCTGTGGCATTCTTGCCAACGGTGTAGCGAAACTGCTGCGCAGGTTGGACTGCATAGCTATGGAGAGAGTCCTTCCACCCAGACATCTGTGGGGTCGTCCAGTCACCGTAGATGCGTCGCGTGGTGACGACACCGTACTTCGCAGTTTCAGCTAGGATGTGCTCAACCAGCGATGGCTGGGCGTTGTCACCGTCAATCAGAATTGCTATGTGCCGCGAGTCGGTACTCATGGCTCCCAATTGTACTCTATGTGAGCAGAGGCCATTGACTGTCGTTTGCCGGGACCTATGTACCAGTCGTCGCCAGGGTCATTGAGCCACCCTGTGGACCGGTATGCGGACTATTATCACCGTGCGGTTTGAGGGTCAACCACCTCCTTTCGATCGAGCAGCGTCCTGTGTGGCGACAGACGTTGTCGGTAGCTGTCGCCCTCGATGACGATCTGGTAGCTGGCGTTGGCGAGCCGGTCCAGGGCGCTGTTACCGAGGATGGGATCGTCGAAGAGTCCGAGCCACTCGTCGACGGCCCTGTTGGATGTGACGACGAAGCTGGAAGTGCGGTGCCTGGCGATGACCAGCTCGTACAGGTCTATCGATTGCTGCTGAGTCAGCCTGTGCAGACCGAGGTCGTCGAGGATGAGCAGGTCCGGTGCGAGGAAGGACCGGAAGGTCTTGTCGGTGGAGTGGTCCACCCTGGCCTGGGCCATGGCCCTGAAGAAGTCGTCGGCGCGTACGAACAGGACGGTGTGTCCGGCCCGGACGGCTGCATATCCGAGAGCCTGTGCGAGGAAGCTCTTGCCCACACCGACCGGACCGACGAGCAGGACGTGCTCGTTGCGCGGTAGGAACTGGAGAGAGAAGGCGGCGTCGAGGAGCCGGCGGTCGAGCGTGATGGATGCGGACCAGTCGAAGTCTTCAAGGCGGCAGACCTGGTCGAAGCCGGCTCGCTGTAGGCGGATCTCCAGCCGCCTGTGGTCCCTGCGGTTGACCTCGTCGGTGAGTATCACCTGCAGGAAGGATGCGTAGTCGAGTTCCTCCCTCCGTGCGAGGGCGATCCTCTCGGGCAGCGTGTTGAGCATGGCTCCGAGCTTGAGGCGCTTGAGCAGCGGCGTCAGTTCGGTGGCTGTGGTCATGGTCATTCTCCTTGTGATGATTGAGTGGCGATGCCGTTGGCATGAGCGAAGACGGACCCGGACCTGGCGAACCGCCCCGGTGGCATCGGCGGAGGCTCCGGCTGCGCTGGCTCCTGCTCCAGGGCCTGAGTGAGTATGCGCTCGAGACGACCCACGTCGATCAGGTCTACCGAGAGGGCCCTGCGGCAGGCGGCGTCGAGACGTTCGGCCGAGTAGCGTTCTCCCAACCGTATGAGTTTGTGTCCCTGCCTGATCATGGCCCAGGGCAGCGGGCCGTCGAAGAGACGCTCGGCATAGGCCGCCACCGCCGGTCCCTGCTCCGCCGCGCTGAGCTTGATCCGATCAGGACCCCTGAGGGTGTAGGCGCTCAACTCGGACGGGTAGTCGTCAGGGTCCGTGGACCTGCCGCCGCGGCCCATCCGTGGGTGTACCTTGATCAGCCTCCCACGGTAGTAGATGCGCACCAGCTTGCTGCCGAGACGCACCTCGACCTTCTGGCCGGGAGGACATATCTCAGACGGAACCGAGTAGAGGGCATACTGGCAGGCTATGTGGTGGTCGGGATGGAACTTGGCCGTGCGCCAGTCGGTCATCTCGTAGGGCTCTACGTCCCACTCCCCGAGCACGCTGCGCTCCTCCTGCTGGAAGACGGCCAGGGGCTGCTTGCGGGTGGTGCCGTGCACCCTCTGGCCAGCCACCTGAAGGCACCACCGCCTGGCCTCAGACCTCATGTCCGAAAGACCGGTGAACTTCCCACCCTTGAAGAAGCGCTCCCGGACATAGGGCACTCCGCGCTCCACACGCGGCTTGTCGCGGGGATGGCGCACCCTTGCGGGGTCTGCGATGAAGCTCCGGTGCTGGGAGTACTCCAGGAAGCCGCGCGTCAGTCGGGGGTGGGTCGATCGGGACCAGCCACCGCCGCAGGGAAGTTGTCGATCACAAGGTACTTGGGTACGCCCTCGAAGAAGGCCCAGGCTGCCTCCAACCCATCAATCACGTCGACGAGCTTCTGGCTGAAGGTCGGCCAGACGAAGCTGTGCCGCGAGTAGGCCAGAACGATGATCAGCGCCCATACCACACGGCGGCGGCCCGTCTCAGGGTCATCCATCAGGCCCAAGCGGCCGAAGTCCATCTCCGCCACTTCCCCGGGCGCGCTCTCTCCCATCCGGACCGTCGTCGGACTACGCCTCTGCCAGCCCCGTCGCTGGATGAACCTCCTCAACGACGTGTAGGAGACCCGACAACTCCGATCAGCAAGCAACTCGTGGATGCGGGTCACCTGTAACCGATCGGCGGTCAGCCACTCGTGGATCTGGTCGGCCCATGGGGCGAGCATCTCCTCGATCGGCGCCTCGACCTTCCGAGGACTGCTCAGGTTCAGCCCGGCCAGGCGAGTCAACTGATCTTCGCTCGCAGCCGGACCGTCCCGCGTCAGACCCGCTCCCAGCGCCGCCACGATGTACCTGCGGACCGTCGCCCGCGACAGCCCCGTACCGCTCGCTATCTGCCGCTGGCTGTTACCCGACTGCCAGCGGCGTAACACCTCTGCTATCTCCACTCTCGACACCTCCCTGTACGCCATCGCTGCTCCTTGCATCAAGGCTCCAGCAATGGTCGCCAATCCGGCGCCCAGGGTGGTCATCATCCTGGCGAAGTGGTCTATAGCTCCTGGCGATCTCTCCTTCTACTGGTACATAGCTCCTGGCGTTTGACACATTGACTTCAACATTGAAGGCCCACTAGCCTTCTGTAGCGTGGTGGAACAGCATAAGAAAAGCCCAATGGGGTGAGCAAGGAAGGATGGGGCTTCCACGGGTGCAGAAGGAGGACCCGGCCTCCCTGGGTCGAGATCCCCCCTCTGCGGGAAGGAACTACAGCTATGTTGGAACAGATAAACAGCGCCGCCTCATCAGGGTGGCTGCGAGCATGTTCAACCTCTTTCGGTGTTAGCAGGACGGTCCCTCCTTTCGAAGTAGTGCCTTTCACCTCGACCATGAGCCTCTTGGAGCCACGGATACAGTCCAGGTCATACGGGTTTCGTTGATGCACGTCATTAACTTCCCATCCCTTGCTCGCGAAGTAATCGGCGGCAGTTTGCATTGTGTGGTCTTCAATTAAACGTCGGATTCTTGGATCACTCGAAAACCCCTGACCACTCCGAGACGGACGAGCAATCGAGGCAATGGCTTCCTCAGCGAGTGTAACTTCTCCGCCTGAAACGATTTCCATTAGAACCCCGGCCACACCACTATCACACATTTCCCTATAGGCCTCTAGTACACCTAACAGGTCTCCCACCATGACCCCCGAGGAAGGCAAGTGGGTACGCTCATATAACTTGTGGACAATACTACCAGCCTCAAAGCCCACTGCTACCCCTTTTCGGTCAGCAAGTCCATGGGAAGTGCACGTGAAAGTCCCTGAGCCTCTAGCTTTTCAAAGTATGGGCTTAGGTGCTCCGCCCTATGATTCAGCCTCGAAATCTCGGCTCTTGAAGGTTTGCCGTATTGTCGGCCGGTGCCCAGGTCAATAGACAGATAGAACCCTGACCCGTCCGACCTAAACAGAAAGACAGGATAGAATCCCGTTCTAGTTGTTTTGGTGATTCGTGGGTCCAAGAAAGCTATCCAAGGGTTAGGGTTCCATTCGCCCTTACCCCAGCTTACGTCTATGTGAAAGCCCGATAAGCCTCTCTCCTCACATGCCTGCTCCAAGAGATTCCTCAATGTCGATAGTCTGGCGCACACAGGAAGGCCTTTCCATGGGTTTGGCTCCCGTAGCCCAGACACGCCCAAACGGACGGCCGCCTCCCGCACCGTGACGTCGGCGACATCATCGTCGGGCACATCGAACGCCAGCTCAAACTCGACGGGGCTTGGCTCCCTGAGCATGCTCATGTCGTGGATCACGAACCCGACGACTTCGCCGTCGTCGAGGCGCTTCAGGATGCGGTCGTCGTCCGTTGGGACGAAATACCCCTCCCTGAGCGCCCGCAACTGCGCGGAGTCGGACAGTTCCGCGTCCTGCCGGTCGCTGGACATCCTGAGGCAGAGGGCTGCCTGCATTATATCTGGTCGGTCGTTCATCCGTCTCTCATCCTGCCTCTTCCTGACCTCTTAGTCCTGCGGGAGCGCAGCCGTTCCCATCTGCACCACTCCCGTTCCTCCCTGTACAGGTGGATGGCTTCCCGGAGCAGGTCACTCACGCGGTTCTCCTTCCTGACCACCTGCCGCAGATTCTGAGCCATCTCGGGTGGTAGAGAGGAAGTGATGATCTCGGTGTTCCTCGATAGTTTGGGGGACATGGTTGCCCTTTTCGTGGACCTGATAGCACTGTGTCTTACTATGCGTTCACCGGGCAACCGACTCTCGACCTCTTCCGGGCACTGCAACAATTGTCACGTTCCGACCTGTTGGGGGCTGACACGCTAGGTAGTGTATTGCCCTTCTGTCCCCCTACAGGAAGTCGTAGACACGAACTGGAGCCGGTGGTGGGAACATGCTTCTGTGACCCCCATGGGTTGCTCGTCGAGGTCGTCGGTGAGGCTGGTGTAGCTATGAGTCCAAGGCTGAAGTGCGATGGAGAAGTAGGGTCAACGGGGGCTCCTCTGACCTGTCAGTTCTGCACCATATTGCACTCGTGGGGGCGCAAGGGGCTTTGGGTGACGTGTCACGCCCGGACAATGGTCCCAGCAGCTATGCTGGGACACCCCCTACAGGAAGTGACCGGAACGGCGTATTGGACATTATGCCACCGAGTCCAGGGACCACAGAGGCGTCCTGTCGAGGGAGTGAGGAGGCGGAAGAATCCACGAGTCGCCCAGGACGCCGTGCTCGGCGAGGGTCTCGACGTTGGAGGTGATGATGGGGACTTCCTTCACCCTGTCGGCGACGTCCAGAAAGGCGTTCTCGTTGTCGGGGGACTCGAAGACGAAGAGCACCCGGGGCAGGCGGCCCTCGTGGTCTCGCTTCGCCCAGCCACTGCCGAAGTAACGACGGTAGGACTTCAGGCGGACACGGGCGCGCTTCGGCGTCGTGGCCCGGCGCTCGAACTCCAGCAGGTACGGAAGCCACCGGCCCCGGTACTCCAGGAGGAAGGAGGCGTCGGGGTAGATGACGTAGGTGGTCCGGTCGTAGCGGTAGCCGATGCTGGACCGGGACGTGGGCAACAGGTCCCACAGGTCATGGTCAGCGGATCGGGCGACCTCGGCGGACAGGCCCGCGGCGAAGTCGATGACGCCGGCATGGTGTCGCATCTGGGATGCCAGGGCTCGCACGGCAGTACCCGCGTAGATGTCGGCGTTCATGTACAGAGGCTCGGCGCTCCACCGGTCGAGGGTCAGGCCCACGGCGGCACGGTCTCTGCGGGCCAGGTATGTCAGTCCCTCGTCGGTGAGCATGTGCAGCGTCTCGTCAGTCCGCACGAGTCCGCGCTGTGCAAGAGAACGGAGCACCTGGTTGACCCGGCGCAGGGTGACGCCGCCCATCAGCCCTGCAAGCTGCTCACGGGTGCACAGGGGCCAGCCGGCCAGCAGGTCGAGAACATCCTTCTCGGCGCGAGTCAACTGCACCGAGAGGGATGATGCGAGCTGCTCGGTGGGATCCGGCATGGCGGCCTGCACGTTGGAGGGATAAAGGCCGGCGGGATTCGGCATCGGGCGTTTGCCCAGGAAGGAATAGCTTGTGTCCAGCAGGCGCTCCGCCAGGGCAAGGATGCCCGGCAGGGATGCGTCGGCGGATATGCGCACGGGTGGGTCGTTGTCCAGACCCCTTCCGCACTGCTGCCAGTCGACTCCCGTGTGGTCTCCGGCCAGAAGCTCCCCCTCGGTCACCACGAAGGTCCTGAGGTGCTCCGACGGGTCGCCCAAGGAGCGGATGGCCCTGCGGGTGGCTTGGTCTGCGTGGGTCAGCACCAGGGTGACGAAGGGCCGATCGCTGTCGCTCAGCCGCTCGATGCTCCTGAGGCGATAGCGGAGCCTGGACGTGGACAGCGCCGGCCCCTGGCGGACCACGCCGATGGTCCGCCCCTCCGACAGGGTGATCAGCATGTCGTAGGGGCCGTGGCGGTAGTGGTCAACGCGCACCGGGTCATAGTGCGGGTCGGCGTCTGCAACCATGGCGGCGACGTGGTAGAGCACGGCCACGGCGTCCAGCCGCTCGGCCAGCAGCCGGAACCACTGCTTCGATAACGGGTAGGCGCGCAGCATGTGATCTCGGCCTTTCGTGGCTGCGCCTGCGGCGGTCACACCTTTCTCCGTGGGGAAGTACCGGCGCTGCGGCCGAGAACCCAAAGCGCTCAGGTGGTGCGGCACTGAGTCCACGAGGCCCCGCTCGGTCAGCTTCTTCAGCCGGTCGCGGAGGGTGGAGGCCGGAATCCGCCCGAACCGAGACAGCTCGCCCACGGTGGCCAGGGGCGTGGCGCACAGCAGCAGGAGCGTCTTCTCGAGACCCTGGCGCAGAGGCCGCAGCGCAGGGTCCGGCCGCAGGCCCTCCAGGTCGATGATGATCTCGAGCGTGGCCGCATCAATCGCTCTGACGCTCCCGCCGACCTTGCTCAGGACGGCGGCGGGCACGGCGCGCCCCATCTGGCCCTGTTCGAGGAACCGCCAGATGGTGTGGCGGGACACGCCGAGGGCCTCGGCTGTCTTGCGTCGTCCATGCAGCCGGGCGTGGGCGCGCACGTAGTCCCGGACCGCTCTCTCAAGCTGCGGTCCGGCTTGCGCTGTGCCGTTCAATGGTCGTGTTCCTGGCTCCGCGACGATCAATCGCCTTCTCCAGTCGGCAATGCCCAACTTCTCATTGTGGACGGAAGAGTCGTCGAAGGTAATGCCTTGCAGGACACTGTGCTGGAATTGGATTTGTGGTAGACGAGGGCTGATTTCGCTCATCGCCAGGACCGAGGCCGTCTCCGCGGATGAGGAAGTGACTCTCCTACGTCAGGCTCACCCTGTTCCATCAGCCGTGTCATGAGGACCTCTCGCTTGTGCACCGACAGCCGCCCCGAATCGATGCTCCGGGCCACCGTCTTGTAGTTGACTCCCAGTGTCCGGGCCGCCCTGAGCCTGCCCTTCTTCACCAGGTCGTGAAGCAGCGCCGTCAGACGCACGCTGTGAGGCTCTCCAGGTTGTCCTTGGCGTCACCGTCCACCAAGAACTTCCATAGTTGAGACCAGTGGAAACGCCCACTTCCGAAAACGGAACTTTTGAAGCTGGCAAACGGAAGTCGTTCCCCGGAAGGCTCGGTTCCGAAAACGGAACTTTCGTAGCTGGCGACTGGAAATGCCGCCGGAAACTGCACCGGAACCAAAGTGCTTCCTCCGATTGTCCTGTAGAGAACCTTTCCCGCCGATTCAGCTTCAACTCTCCACCCACTTCCGTTTTCGGAACTAACGCCTTTTCCTGTACAGCCCCATGACACCACGAACGGCCCTCGCATTCCCATGCGTTATAACGGGTGTCATGCGTGACACCGCTGTCGTGCGCGACACCCGTTATATGCCGTTGGAATGGGCTGTCGGATTCCGCACACTAGATTGCACGAGCGCAATTCAGATTCCAGAGCACAGGGAGGAGAATGCGATGCATGACAGACTGCTGAGGCGCCGAGACGTTGAGAGAATCACGGGCATGAGCCGCGCCTCGATCTACCGGCTAATGCAGCAGGGCGATTTCCCGCGTCCAGTGAAGGTCGGCTCCACCGCCGTCAGGTGGAAGGAGAGCGACATCGCCGCCTGGATAGAGTCCCGGTCGGTTGCGACGAGCGAGCTCGGCTCGAACGCCGCCTGAAGACCGACAAGTCGACATGGTGTGACTAGGCCGCGAGGTAGCCGCCCACTGCGGCATGAGCACACAGCGCCGGTCGAACAGGTCCGACAGTGCATATGCACGCTCAACGCTGTCGCCAAGCTAATGCGCCAGCGCCGCCTCACCGACCGCCCAGGGTGTGTCCGTCTGTTCCATGATCCATGTCTTGAAAGACGTTCGGAAACCGTGCACGATCGCCCTGTCAGCAAGGCCGGCTTGCTGCAGGGGTCGTGTTTACGTATCCGGGGTTCTTGTAGTAGCCTTCCGACATGCACATTTCCGAGGGAGAAGCGCACAGATGGTGAAGTTCGTGAAGATGTCGCAGACCAAGGCTGAGATGGACGCGGCGACCGGCAAACGGGCCGAGATCATGGTCGAGTATCTCGGCTATCTCAAACAGTTGAACGAAGGGGAGGCCGGCATGCTCACGGTGAGCGGCCCGGACGAGAGCCCGACCGCCCACCGTCGGCGGATCGGCAAGGCGGCACAGGCCGCGGGTAAGGAGATCGTCGTCAAACGAAAGGATGATGCGATCTACTTCTGGCTCGGCTCAGGTGTGAGGCGACGAGGCCGTCCACGAAAGGACGCAGCTCCCAGCACCTAGGCGCCCAACTTGTCATCCGAACGCAGGGGCCGACCAACGAGTCACGCGTGTGGTCGGCCAGCGGTCCAGCCCATGCCGACAGTCCCAGATCAGCCCCTGAACAGCCTATTCCCGCCACAGACCGCTCCGACAACAGCGAAATGAGCCGCAGGTGATAAACGTCAGCCACGTTCCTGCTATTTGCGGGAGGCCTCCCGACTTGCCGGCAAGTGTCGCCTCTCGCGGCGACGAGGCCAGCTACGGCCTCCTCGCCACGAACCTATGTTCCCAGAGGTACAAAATGTACTTGTCAGCTACGGCCGATGTACCCCAGCTCATTTTCGGCAGGGGTACAAAATGTACTCTCCAGCTACGGCCGATGTACCCCCTCACTGGAACCAGATGTCAACTTCAGGCGTTCACAATCCTCCTGTAGGGAGGATGCCTGAGCGCCTGCAACACGCCGCTCCCGTCCAGTTACCCCCACTCAGAAAAAAGTCGGATTCTCTGTACACGGTAATGGCACCACAGGAGGCCCCCTCCGAGTAACGCCTCGGAAGTCACTACTTGCGGCGCTCCGGTCGTTCACACTCGATTGCCGTCAGCGCCCGAAGCCTAGCTCGGCCACGCGCCAAGGGTCAGATTCCGCAGAAACCGCCGCCTGATCTGCGCCGGCACCAGCTCCCTGTGCACCCTCTCCAGCGTCTGCGTACGCCAGCGTACCTGCGTCCTCCGGCTCAGGCTGTCCCAGGGGTCGGTATCTGGAAGCATTCGTCAGCCCGTGCTCGCCGACCAGGGCGACCTCCAGCTCTCGCAGCCGTTCCTCGTCCTCCAGCCACGTCAGTCCCCCCTCAGTCGGGTGGTTCTCCCGCAACAGCCGCCACTCGTCCACCAGCGGCCACGCGTCCCCGAAGACATGCTCTCACGCCGCCTCCGCGGTGAGGAAGTCGTTGATGCTGCGGCGGATACCTGCGGCGTCCAGACCATGCGCCTGATCGTGCTCCGAGCTGCTACCGTAATGCCGGTGCTCCACACGGTCGACGCCGAGCGCTAGCAGACGGTGTGGGACGTCCCTGAGGGCGTTTGCAACCTCAGCCGAGGAGGTCCCGGCCAGGTACGGCTCGACGAGAACTACGGCGGGAGAGGCGAGCATCTCTCGCAGCGTACCCGTGCCGAACGGCCTTATGGTTGATGCGTAGAGTATGGTCGCGTCGAGGTCCGCAGTAGCTTCCAGGACGGGCCTCAGGCTCGGGCCGACTGCAATAATTGTCACGGCCATCTCCGATCCCCGCCGGACCGGCGTAAGGCCGCCTAAGTAGGGCACGGCTTCGGGATTGATAGACGTCCCAAGGCGGACGTAGTCGAGCTCGCTCCCGCCAGCCGTCGAACGCAGGATCGCTTCGACCTCGTCCGGATGCCCGGGTACGTGGACGCTGCATCCCGGCAGTGTCGAAACGATGGCAACATCCTCTGGTGCCTGGTGCGTTCTCCCTGCTGCAGCGGCATCGTAGGACGCCCCGACGGAAACCAGTACACCACCCAGTCCCTGGTGACCAAAGTCAAGTTTGACTTGCTCGAACGGCCGCTCGACCAGGAACGGCGCGTAGGTGTGGACAATGGGCCTGAAACCTTCCAAGGCAAGTCCGGCCGCGAAGCCAATAAGCAGCTGCTCTCTGATGCCGACGTTCAGAATGCGCCCGGGATGACGTTCTGTCACGCCTGCCTCCTTGAAGTACGAAACGCTTATATCAGCGAGCACGACCGCGAGTTCGGGGCGTTCATCCAGCAGCTCCCCAACTACGTTGAGGAACCTGTCCCGCATAGTAAGCATGGAGTCTATCTCTTCCCTTCCACGTCCGCCACGACGACGTGTGGACCACTGGGATGGGGTACCGAGAAGGCGTCCTCAATAGCGTCGTGATCGCTCCCGTTGATGGTCATGGACGACCAGCCCTCGATTCTGAAGCGCTCCTCTATACCGCCCGGCCAGCCGTGGGACGCCGAATGGTTGTCGATCACGCAGACCGTCAATCTGGACAGGCTCAACCGACCGGCGACGGCTATCGCCTCGTGGTTGCTGCCCTCGTCCAGCTCGGCGTCGCCAACAAGACAGAACACCCTCGACTCGACATTCCGCTTCAGGTCCAACGCCGCCGCCACGCCCACAGCGATGGGCAGGCCGTGTCCGAGGGATCCGCTGGAGACGTCCACGCCAGGTATGAGTGAGCGGTCTGGGTGCTGACCAAGAATCGAGTCGTACCGTCCGAAGCTCGGGAGGGTGTCTATCGGGATAAACCCCTTTGCCGTCAGGACGGCGTAGTAAGCCATCGGGCCATGCCCCTTGGAGAGCAGAAACCGATCGCGCTCCGGATCATCTGGAGCCTGCGGGTCCACCTCAAGGATCCTGTCATAGAGGACCCATAGCACATCTAGCGTGGACTCGGAGGCGAGCTCGTGCTTCTCATCGCCGGTCATCAGCGTCAGGAGGCCTGGCAGGTCCGAATACGACATCGTCGCCACCTGCCCCAGCCTACAGGGATGGCGTTTCGCTGGTCTCATGCAACGACTCTACAACTTCAAGTAAACTTTAAGTCAACCCCTGAAATGGAGGAGTTATGCGGCCTCTACCGAACAGGCTCACGGTTGGCGAGATGGCGGCTCGAAGCGGGGTTCGGACATCGACGCTACGCTATTATGAGGAGCGCGGGCTGATCTCTTCGGAAAGGACCACGGGTGGCCAGCGCCGGTATTCCAGGGAGACTCTGAGACGCGTTGCGGTCATCCGCGCTGCTCAGGTCCTCGGGCTCACTTTGGACCAAATACGGAGGGCCCTCGACGAACTCCCCCAGGGGCGGACCCCGGACCGCCACGACTGGGAGCGGCTGTCTCAGATATGGCGCAGTTCTCTGGATGACCGCATTGCTGAGCTGGAGGCCCTGCGGGACAAGCTGTCCGGGTGCATTGGCTGCGGCTGCCTCGCTCGATAGCTGCGCTCTCTTCAATCCTGAAGACCGAGCCGCTGCTGCCGGGGCTGGTCCCCGCTACCTATTCGGTGAAGCACCGCCCCCTGAGTCAGGACAAGGGTAACTATAGGTGCCGAGGCCGCCGCCGCTCCACCACGCTATACTCGAACCTCCCACCGTTCCACCGCCGCGGCATCATCGGTCGCCAGCATCTCTCCTATGGCTCTGTTGATTCCCGAGCGATCCTCTCTAGGCGCTTGCTCAGATGCAGTCTGCCTCTTCAAGGATCCGGCGGGTTGCAGGCGAGAGTCTTTCCTGAGCCCGCTCCGCCTCATCACTGAATTGAGACATCTCGTCCTCTAGTTGCGACAACGCGTCTTTGAGCTTCAACATCTCCCCCAACAATGACAGAACTTTGCCTACATCCTCTTCCTCGTACGCTTTCTCCAAGACCTGAATGAGTTCCAAGAAGCCTGAATCTCGCAGGGCATCGACAGTCGACTCAGTGCCTCTGAGTCTGACTCTATGGAACTCCCGCAACTCCTCTGGTGGGTTCCAGCCATTCAGCTCGGCGAGGGCATCCTCCAAGACTTCGAATCCAGAAGAGAAGTATCCATCCGAGCCGTCTAATTCATCGAACTTATGGCCGAGTCTCTTGCAGGCAGCCGCATAATCCTCGACGGTCGCATGCTCATCGACGGTCATGGAGAGGGTGTCTTCCTCTCCACACGCGACGGCTGTTCCAATCATGGCCAGCAACAGGGCAAGCGAAACTCTGAACAATTTTCTCTCCTTCTCCAAGCCCCTGTGTATACAGGCGGGGCCCAGTGGGCTGAATGTGGCGCCACGTTACGCGGAAATCGGTGCCCGTGATGTCTGTGGCACTGTCAACTCTCCAGTGCGGTCTGTCCTATGGATTGCCTCACCTGACGGTGACATCGACCGAAAGGCCCTCGATATCTATGCTTACGCGATTCCGGGCCTCCAGATAGCCAGGTGACCAAAACTCGTCGTCAGCTTCTATGAACCGGACCGGGTTAATCCAGGCTGATTTCAGGGGCGCGTCAACGTCGATGCGGGCAGCAACACCGCGTGGTACGACAAGTTCAACGTTGGCGGCTCCCACTGCGATATCGACATGTGTCTGGCCCGCGTCGTCAGGCAACTGGACTCTCAGGTCTGACATGCCGGCTTCAACAGAAAGTCTCCGTACGTTCAAATTGCGGAGATCGAGGTCCAGGTCCGTAGCTACAGAGGAGATATCGATTTCAACTTCCACGTTGGGAGAGACAATCAGCGACCAGTCCGCCAAACCAACGGGAAAGCTGACCCTAGTCTCGTGTCTAGTGAAGCCATCGGTATTGGAGTGTCTGAGAAACGGCCCGGAAGACATCACGTAGAACCTGACATTGCCATCTGACTGCTCACGGACTACACGGGCAGGACGGCTCTTGAAGTCCGCCGCCAACAGCCTGGCCAGAGTAGCAGCGCCGGGCGTATCCGAGCTCAACTCCACATTGCCTCCAACAAACGCCATGTCCAGGTACAACGTTTCGGTATCCCGTAGCGGCTCCACATAGGTAGTACGGAGCGGCTCGTTGGGATCGTATTCGGGCAATGAGAAGGATGCAGCGACGATCGCTCCCGCAAGAGTCAGGACGATTACGCCTGCACGTATCAGAAACGGGCGCCGAACGAGGATGAGTTCCACACCGATCAGGATCACCAGCAACGGCCAGTAGTCCGCAAGCTCGAGCCAGATGCCGAACGAGACCACGCCGGTGGCGGTGAGCAGCAATAGCAAGCCGAGCGCTGCAAGTAGGAGACCGGCCAGCAACGACCCCCGGCGCCTGCGACCTGCTGCTGTTGAGACTGAGCCCATGACTTCTCAGCGCCTGGACCCAATTGCGGAGGGCAACAGGATGGATATTCCCAGAAGCACGATGACCAC
>DAOULA010000047.1:0-35079 GCA_034420735.1 Dehalococcoidia bacterium | reverse complement strand
TCACGCGGCCCGCTCCAATCAGGTGGTGAATCTGGGAACGACGGGCGGTCATTGACGGGCGCGAACGCCTGTGCTATTCTGCCGTTATGGACTCCTCTTTTGCAGCCTCGGTGGGCCAGTTCAGATCCGTCCGGATGCGCCTCGCATCTATCCAGATGTGCCTCGCAGGTGCTCCAGGTCGTGTCTCAATGCCGGGACCCTCAGCTACGAGATGAGACAGTTGAGACAGTTTGAGACAAAATTCCGCGATAACCCCTGCTGAGAAGCACCCTCACCTCAGTCCTCGTATCGAGTACGGGACAGGCTCGCGCGAGATTAAGAGGAGAGTTGGACCGACACCCTGGATGTTCGGAGGGATGCGGGCGAGACGCCCGCGCTTCCAGTGGGGCGCCGGGATTGGTGATTACGACGCCCTCTTTTCGATTGACATGCCGTACGAGGATGGCGGTAGCCTAGTCCTATATGGCCTCTCCGCCGGCAGCGGCTTGCGGAGATGGCATGCCGTCATTCCCGTGAAGGCTTGTCCTCATGGGAACGGCGAGCGGGAATCCAGAGACCAGGCGCAACAGCTCCGTCATTCCCGCGGAGCCTGTCCTCGTGGAGACGGGGAGCGGGAATCCAAAAGACCAGGATTGCTACACTTGAAGGATAGTCCAAGATGAAACCCAAGCACACTGGCCTCCTCGAACAGGCCTCATGGGGGAAATCGATGAAACACAAAAACACCGTCGTAACTCTAGCCCTGGTGGGCGTCCTGGCCCTCGCGGCCCTCGCGGGCGGGCTGCTCCCGTCGGGAAGCCCGGTCCACGCCGCCGATCCTACTTTTGCCCTCGTCTCCGACACTAATTGCGCCGGGGACCGGTGCATCCCCGAAAACACGCCGCCGGGCGTGAACATCGGCGACCCCGTCTCGGCCACCGACGACGACGAGGGCGCGATCGAGTACGGCCAGACGCTAACCTACAGCCTAGGGGGCACGGACGCGGCATCGTTCGACATCGACCCTTCGACCGGGCAGCTCATCACGAAGGCCCCGCTGGATGAGGAGACCAAAAATAGCTACACGGTGACGGTTAGTGTGGATGACGGTGAGACCCGCGAGACGGCCCTCACGCCTCAGAGTGTGACGATCACGGTCACGGACGTGCCTGAGCCACCGGCCGCACCGGCCGCGCCGGCGGTGGTGTCGGGGGCGGCGGATGCGTCGACCACGAGTCTGAAGGTGGTCTGGCATGTGCCCGACAACGCGGGCAAACCCATCGCGGAATACGAAGTGGAGTACAAGAAGACCACCGGTCTCGCCTTTTTCGGCGAAGTCAGTCCCGACAACCCCGACACTACTGGTACTGAGGCAATCAGCCACTCGGGCGTGGCCACGACCGCTACGATCACGGGGCTGGAAGCGGACACGTCTTATCACGTGCGCGTGCGTGCGACGAGTCCAGAGTCGCAATCTGGAGGTGTCGAGATCGCCCCATGGTCCC
The DNA here is from genome assembly GCA_034420735.1 of Dehalococcoidia bacterium. Lineage (GTDB taxonomy): Bacteria > Chloroflexota > Dehalococcoidia > Lucifugimonadales > CAJWER01. Next base: position 33,595 of record DAOULA010000047.1, on the reverse strand, counting down.
TCGTGGGAACAGGGTCGACCAACAAGGAGAACAACAGCCCGCCCACGTTCGGGACGAGCGAAGCCACGCGGAACGTGTTCGAGAACACAGCTGCTGGAGAGGACGTCGGCGCCCCGGTGACGGCCAACGACAATGATGCCACCACCTTGACCTACGTGCTCGATGGTCCCGACAAAGACTCATTCAGCTTCGACACGGCGTCCGGACAGATACGTACCAAGTCTCCCCTGAATCACGAGGACCCGGGGTGCGGGTACGTCAGCACGGCCGGTACACCCACGTGCACGTACAGGGTGACGGTGACGGTTACCGACGGCGCGGGCGGAAGCGACGCGACGGCGGTCAACATCATGGTAGGCGACAGGCACGAGCCGGTGCTGGCGCCGGCGCGGCCGACGGTGCGCCCGACGGAGGACTGGAGCACGCGTCTCGACATAAGCTGGAACGCCCCGACGAATACGGGTCCGCCCATTACCAGCTATGCCCTGCGGTACCGCCAGGACAGCACCGGCTCCTTCCTGAACGATAACTGCGGCTCAGCCGATAGTGCCGACAGTTGCGACAACATCACGGGCACCAAGACCACCATATTCGGTCTAACCGCCGGCAAGTCCCACCAGGTGCAGGTGCTGACGATACTCGCAGGCACACCCGCACGCAGGTCGGTCTGGTCGGACTCGGGGACGGGAAACACCAACGCGGCCAACAAGGAGCCGCGATTCGATGACAGGCCCTCCTCCGGTACAGGGAGCATGCGGGAACCTCCTGCGGATGCCACCTCGTTTCCTACGTACACCATCACTCGGAACGTTGATGAGAACACCCGGGCCGGCCAGCCTGTCGGGAGGGCGGTCAGGGCCGAAGACGGGGATGGCCACAGCCGGACCTACAGACTCCAAGCCAGCGCCGACACCGACCCTGCCCGCACCCAAGCTGCAAAGTTCGACATCGACAAGACGACCGGGCAGATACGGACGAAGTCTCCTCTAAATCACGAGGACTCGGAGTGTGGCTACGTTGCAGGCAACGAACTTACTGATCCCCCTACTGCCACTACCTGCACCTACACGGTACAGGTGCAAGTCTGGGACGGCTTCAACACGCACAAGGTCGAGGAGGACAGCGAGAGCCCGACCGTCGACGACGCCATCTTGGTGGCGATCACCGTGCGTGACAAGGAAGAGACTCCGGGAGTGCCGACGGTGATGGTTACGTCTCCCTCAGGGAATACGACTCTGGTGGTGACCTGGGACGCGCCCGCGAACACGGGCCCCACCAACATTACCTATGACGTTCAGTACCGCAAGGGCAGCGGCGCCTTCTCAAACGACAACTGTGAAGACGCCGATGCCGATGACAACTGCGACGGGCTCACAAACACCACCACAACGATCCAGCAACTGGAAGCCGACACATCCTACTCTGTGCAGGTGCGGGCCAGGAATGCCGAGGGACCGAGTGCATGGTCACGCCTAGCCACGGTCAAGACCAATAAGGGAGCCAACGCTCCACCCGCTTTCGCCACAGCCTCGACCACGTTCACAGTGCCCGAGAACACGCCGTCCGGCCAGCTCGTCGGCGCCGCCGTGACGGCGGATGATGGCGATTCGGCGAGTTGGAGCTACAGCCTCGGAGGCGCGGATGCGGCATCGTTCAACTTCAACACCAGGACAGCAGAGATAACGACCAGGTCGAGCCTGGATTTCGAGGAAAAGCAGAGCTATTCGGTGCGGGTGAGAGCCAGCGACGGCAACGACGGCGGCAGCGCTTCTCATCCCGTGACAATCACAGTGACAAATGTAAACGAGGCTCCGATCCCGCCCGCCGCTCCCAGGGTGACCGCTACCCAGAATTCGGGCTGGAGCCTAGACGTCACCTGGACTGAGCCGCGGAATGCGGGGAAGCCTTCCATCATCGACTACGACATACAGTACCGCAAACTTGGGGACACCACTTGGCAAACTTGGCCCCACGGTGCCGATGCCGCCGACACTCCTACGGCCGAAACTGGCGACACGGATAGAAGCGCCAAGATAACGACCATACTGTCCGACCCGACCGACGATACTACCGGAGCCCACCTGGAACCCCGTACCCAGTACGAGGTGGAGGTGCGGGCGACGAACGCCGAGGGCACGAGCGACTGGTCGCCCATCGGCCGGGGCACGACAGGCGCAGGCAACAGCAGGCCGATCTTCGACAGGACGGAAACGCTCGTCACGCTGAGCGTGGACGAAAACACGCGTTCCGGGCAGAACGTCGGCAGCGCTATCTCAGCGACGGACGCGGACGGCAATAGGCTGACATACCGCCTCGAAGGCCCCAGCAAGGACTCGTTCACCATCATCTCCTCCAGTGGGCAGATAAGGACGAAGTCCCCGCTGGACTACGAGTCGAGGAGCAGCTACTCGGTGACGGTGGAGGTGGACGACAATTCCAGGAGGAGCAACAGCGGAGCCGCCAAGTCGGTGACTATCACGGTCGATGACGTGGACGAGATCCCGCCCGCACCTCCGGCTCCGATGGTGGCTGGGATACCCGGCTCCACGAACAGCGTAAGGGCCGCGTGGAACGCGCCCGCATACGCAGGGCCGCCCATAACCGACTACGAGGTACGTTGGGGAGTTGCGGGGAGCGGCGGCTGGAACACGCTGGTGGGCCGCACAGGCGCGGACAGGAGCCAGATCATAACGGGGCTCACGGCAGGCACGCGCTACAACGTGCAGGTGCGCGCGAAGAGTGCCGAGGGCACAAGCGACTGGTCGCGCTCGGGCACAGGGACGCCGAACCCGGACGTGGCCAACAGGCCACCCACATTCTCCGGCTCGACCCGGACGTTCAGCATAGCCGAGAACACGGGGCCCGGCGTCGACGTAGGTGATCTGGTCGAAGCGACCGACCGCGACGGAGACACGCTGACTTACACCCTGGAAGGGACGGACGCAGACTCGTTCAGCATCCTGTCGACCGGCACGGGGGGCCAGATACAGACGAGCGCGGCGCTGAACCACGAGGAGAAGTCGAGCTACTCGGTGACGGTCCGGGTGTCGGACGGCCGGGGCGGCACGGACGCGGTCAACGTGAGAATCACGGTGACGGACGTCAACGGCGAGGCGCCGGACACACCGGCAGTGCCGACGGTGACGGCGGTATCGAGCACGAGCCTGTCGGTGAGCTGGGACGCCCCGGACAACTCGGGTCCGCCCATCACCGACTACGACTACAGGTACCGGGAGCCCGGACAATCCTGGACGGAGGTCACCGCCACGACGATAACGGCGACGACGGTGACCATCGACGGGCTGACGCCGAGCACCTACTACGACGTGGAGGTGCGGGCGACGAACGCGGAGGGCACCAGCGGCTGGTCGAATTCGGGGACCGGGCAGACCAACGCGCCCGGCGCGAACAACCCTCCGGTGTTCACCGAGGGAACCAGCGCCACGCGGAGCGTCAGCGCAACCTCGCCTTCGGGCACGAACATCGGGCTGCCTGTCGCGGCGACGGATGCCGATTCGGGCGACACGGTGACGTACAGCCTGGAAGGGACGGACGCCGCTTCGTTCGACATCGTAGTAACCAGCGGCCAAATCCAGACGATAGCTGGCGTCACGCTGACCGTCGGTCAGACGTACACGGTCACTGTCGTGGCCGACGACACGAAGGACACGACGCGCATTACGGTCTCCATCGAGGCCACGGCCGCGCCGCCGAACAACCCACCCGTATTCTCCGAAGGCCCGAGCACGACACGGTCGGTCCGGGAAGACGCCGCAACGGGCACGAACGTCGGGTCACCCGTGACGGCGACGGACGTCGATACGGGCGACACGCGGACCTACGCCCTCGAAGGGACGGACGCCGCCTCGTTCTCCATCGTTGCTTCGAGCGGCCAGATACGGACGCTGGCGGCGCTGGACGCGAGCACGAAGTCGACGTACTCGGTGACGGTGCGGGCGAGGGACAGCAGGGGCGGGACCGATACGATCGACGTGACGATCACGGTCACGGCCCGGCCCGCGACGTTCGGCTGCGCGACCCTGGGGGCAGTGTCCGACACGTCGAACGTGGGTCTTGTGGCCGACTGCGAGGCGCTGCTGGCGGCGAGGAACGCCCTGGAGGGCAACGCCAGGCTGAACTGGACGGTGGGCAGCTCTATCAGCAACTGGGAGGGCGTCGCGATCACCGGAACACCCCCGCGTGTGACGCGGGTGGTCCTCCGTGCCAGGGGACTGTCCGGGACTGTCCCGGCGGACCTGGGCAGCCTTCCGATGCTGACCGAGCTGAACCTCCGCGCGAACGACCTTACGGGCAGCATTCCTGCGGAGCTGGGCCGCCTGAGCCGCCTGGAGAAGCTGCTGCTCCACGACAACGAGCTGAGCGGCACTATCCCGAACCTGAGCGGCCTGCGCAGTCTGAAGATGCTGTGGCTGTCGGGCAAGGAGATGAGCCTGACCGGCCCGGTCCCGTCGTGGCTGAACAGGATGAGCGGCCTGGAGTCGGTGAGCATGTGGGGCAACGACCTCAGCGGGCCGATCCCGAACCTGACCGGCATGACGAGCCTGTCGCTGCTGAAGCTCCAGAGCAACAACCTGACTGGCGGCGTTCCGGCGTGGCTGGGCCAGATGCAGAGTCTCAGGGGCCTGTACATCCACGCCAACCCGCTGGGAGGGACGATCCCGCGGGAGCTGGGCCAGCTCACCCGCCTGCGGCGCATCTGGCTCCACAGCAGCCAGCTGACCGGGACGATCCCGCCAGAGCTGGCGAACATGGCGAACCTCGCCACGCTGAACCTGCGCAACAACCAGCTGACGGGAGGGATACCGTCCGAGCTTGGGCGCATGAGCGAGCTCGAGCAGCTGCTGCTGCACACCAACCAGTTGACGGGCGATATCCCGTCGGTGCTGGGGAACCTGAGCAAGCTGAAGCAGCTATGGCTGTCGGAGAACCGGCTGACAGGCGGGATACCGGCGCAGCTGGGCAGCCTTCCCAGGCTAACGCAGCTGAACCTGCACACCAACGATCTGAGCGGCGCCATCCCCTCACAGCTGGGCGACCTTGGCGACACCCTGACGCGCCTGCGACTCGGGGCAGCGGAAGGGTCGAGGGGAAACACGGGACTGACCGGATGCGTGCCGCGGCCCCTGGCGGGAGCCATCGATTCCGACGATCTCAGCCGCGCGGGAAGCGCGGGCCTGTCGATCTGCCCGTAGGCTGACTGACGCACACACCGTGGCGACCGGACGGATAGCCGTCCGGTCGCCACGGGTGCACATGCCATTAGAGGAAGTCGCCCCTCCTTAATTGTCATTCTGAGGAGCGCAGCGACGAAGAATCTAAGACCTCTGCACACACGCCGGGCCGTCGAGGAAAAGACCGCCCTCAGTTGCAGGCCTTAGATTCCTCACTCCGCTGGCGAGTGTCGGGCAGATGTCGGTAAGTGTTGCGTGGGTGTTGCGTAACTGAGGGGATTGGCTCCTACCTCGCCGGCACCCCCAGCCGGGTGAAGATCGCCTCGAACTCGGCCGCGGTAGCCTCTATCACCACCTCCAGCCCACGCCTGCCCTTCTCCGCGGTGGCCAGGCTGGAGCGGCCCCACACCCCGTCCGGGCAGATGTCCCTCAGGGGCCTGTAGTCCAGCTCGGCCCACTCGACGTCGGGCACGTGGTCGACGCGCTGCGGCCCGACCTGATCGGGCGCCAGGTGCATCATCAGCGAGGTCTCGAACTCGCCGGCGTGTATCTCCTCGTGCAGGCTCTCGATGATCGTCGCCAACTCGGCGGTCGCCACCTGTGATGGGAGGAGGTGCACGACCTTGCCCCTGTCCTGGCTGAGGTTGATCTCGCGGCAGGTGGGCTTGACCATGATGTTGCCGCCGTTGTGGTTGATGAGGGCGATGCGGCGGAAGCCCTGGTCGAGCAGGCTGTAGACGATGTCCTTGACGACTGCGTCGAGGGTCTCGAACGAGAACGATATCGAGCCGCGGAATCCGTGGTGCGGGTGCGAGTTGCCGATGGGAATGCCTGGCAGCAGGAATGCGTCGAGGCGCTCAGCGACGCCACGCGCGACGGCGTCGCCGACGAACCAGTCCACGGAGATCGGCATGTGCGGCCCATGCTGCTCTATTGCCCCGATCATCAGCACGGCGGTGTCAACGCCGCTGTCCTCAAGCTCGACGTAGGTGTTCGTCCAGTCGAACATGGCGGCCTCCCTTGACTCTCACTGCCAATCCGTCGCAGGAGCCGATTATACAGGGAGGCCCAGTGAATGATCTCGTCGGCCTCTTCTGTCCCAACGACACGCCGCTGGAGCGCGTGCGGGCGCTCTCGCCCCCGGGAATCACGGTGGAGTGGGTCGATAGCAACGGCCGGCTCAAAGAGCAGGTGGAGGTGATGAAGGAGGCAGTCCGACGCTTGTGACGGACGGACGGTTCGACGTCGAGCTGGCGTCTCTTATCACTCCCGGTCCGGCTGCGCTGTTCTTCATAAATTCTTCAAACCTGGTTGGTAATGTCACACCATGCAACGTCGAGGCTCTATCTCTCCGGGAGAGAGGAAGACCACCTCTCCACCATGTGATACCAGATGGAGATCTGCAACAGACGGACACAGAGGATGATGTATGGCTGCCCTTGCGACAGTGTTAGCACTTATCAGGTCATGGAAGTTGTGGGCCCTTGCAGTCGCCGTGGCAACGGCTGGGGCGGTCGGGTACTACGGCTTCACCGAGTGGACGGACTCAGGCACAGAGACTGGTGCGGCACAGACCCAGCTGGTCCCGGTAACGCGCGGCGATCTCGTCAACGACGTGAGCGTAACAGGAACTCTCACGTACACGACGCGAGAGGTTCTTTCTTTCGGGCAACAGGGGGTCGTCTCGGAGGTTTCCGTTTCGGAGGGAGATGGAGTGTCCAACGGCGACGTGCTGGCGTCGCTGGATGCGGAGACCGTCGCGCTCCTGGAGAAGGCGGTGGCCCAGGCTCGCGTTGACTTGCGCGACGCCGAGGACGCGGTCGAAGAGGCAAGGAATCCCTATTCGGCGGCGCAGATTGCAAGGGCGGAGTCCGACGTGGCGAACGCACGCCTGGACTTGCAGGAGGCGGAAGACGAACTGAGCGATCTTGGCATCGTCTCGCCCGACCTGTTGATACAGGCTCGTATCGACATATTGAAGGCCCAGGCTGACCTCGACAATACTGCGGAAACCAGAGCCGCATTGATGAACCCTACCGTCCAGGAGGTCGTGAGGGCAGAATCGAACATCACGGCCGCACGCGTCGCGCTTCAGGATGCCAGAGCAGACCTCGACGCGCTCCTAAACCCGAGTGAGGACGATATCGCGGATGAGGTTGACGAATACCAGGCGAGCATAGACTCAGCTGAAGATACGCTGACAGGCGCCCGGTTCGATTTGCAGGTCACGGAAGACGGCGCGGAGGAAGAGATCAGGGTTGCAATCGACGAGCTCGATGCGGCATTAGAGAGGTATGACGGGCTCTTCGATAAATGGCTGGGTCTGAGCGCGTCGACAGAGGGCCGCGCGCCTGAGGCGGTATTCGCGGCACATGGCGTCGACCTGGACGTGATATTTGGAGAGTCTCAGTTCCAGGGGGCTCACATCCAGGAGATGTGGGCGCTGCTCGCACAGCGGGGCACCCGTGATGACCCCGCAACACCCTGGGACGAGGTGGTCGTATTCTTCTGGCTGGTCCTCTACCCCGGTCAGGTCATCGTCGAATGCGGTGACCGAGACACGGGGCCCCATGTGGCGTGCGTCCTCAACGAGTTTCTCGACGCCCATGACCTGGTCGAGCAGCAGGCGGCGAACCTCGAGGAGATTCAGGCTGAGCAGGGAGAGAGGGTCAGGAAGGCGACTGTCGCGGTGTCTAATGCCGAGGCCACGGTAGAGCTTCGACGCCAAGCCCTGGACGACTATCTCACCGAGGTTGCAGAGGAGCCTGACGAGCTGCTAATCGAGTCCAAGTCTCGGGCGATCGAGACGGCCCGGGTAGACCTGCTCGATGCCGAAGATGCCCTGGCCGATCTGACGTACGCCAGTGATCTGGACATCGACATAGCCGATCATGAGATCGAACTTGCTCAAGTCCAGCTCGTCAATTCCGAAGAGGACCTTGCCGCGCTGGTTGAAGACCCGGACGATCTGGACGTGCTGGTCAAACAAGCCGCCGTCAGCCTTGCCGTGGAGTCGCTGGCGGAAGCCGAAGCGACGCTGGAAGAGTACAGGACTGTTGACCTGCTGGAGATCGAGCTGCGAGAGGCCGACGCTATCGCGGCGCGGGCCAGCCTCGACACGGCGGTCGGAGACCTGGAGCGCGCCACCCTGAGAGCCCCGTTCGACGGCGTAGTGGTGGCCGTCAACATCGAGGCGGACCAGCAGGTCAATGCCAACACACAAGCAATCGAAGTTGCCGATCCTTCAGTCGTGGAAGTAAGCGGCTCGGTTGACGAGATCGACGTCCTGTTCCTGCAGGCGGGGGCTGAGGCATTCGTCAGCCTGGAGGCCCTGGGTACGCAGACGCTTCCAGGCAGGGTCTCCTCAATCGCCAACCTGGGCACATCGCAGCAGGGCGTGGTGACCTACCCGGTGACGATCCGATTAGACCCGCCGGAGAGCGTTCAGCTGCCTGAGGGACTGAGTGCGACCGCCCAGGTCATCATCCGGCAACAGACGGACTCGGTGCTGATTCCTTTGCAGGCGCTTTATGGGTCCGTACAGGCTCCGATTGTGAAGGTGGTAAGCGGCGGCGACACCGTCGACCGACAGGTGACGCTCGGTATCAGCGACGACTTCTGGGTCGTGGTCGAGGAAGGCCTCGATGAGGGAGAAACGATCAGCATGGAGGTCGTTGGCAGCAGCACGAGTGAGTTCGGTGGGATCGGCGCCACATTCCGCGCGGTCGGGGGGTTCGCAGGCGGCGGACCACGAGGAGGAGGTGGGGTCCCGCAAGGAGGTGGAGGAAACCGATAGCCTCTTCAACCACCAGCGGCAGTCGGTGGGTTCGGTCACGAACCTTAACAGAGGAGGACGCCGGGAGGTGACGAGATATATGCACCCGGGTTTCAAGCAACGCAGAATGATGAATAAGAGCTGTGACAACGTAATCGAACTTCACAACGTGACGAAGGTCTACCGAATCGGTGAGATCGAGGTCAATGCGCTTGCCGGAGTCAGTCTAGCCATCCGAAGAGGAGAGCTGACGGCCATCATGGGCCCGTCCGGCTCGGGGAAGTCGACCATGATGAACATCCTTGGTTGTCTCGACGTGCCCACTTCGGGTCAATACCTCCTCGACGGGGAGGATGTTGGCGAGCTAAACGACGACCGTTTGGCCGGAATAAGGAACCGAAGGGTCGGGTTCGTCTTCCAGACCTACAACCTACTGCCCAGACTGTCAGCCCTGACGAACGTCGAGCTGCCGCTGCTCTACGGGAACGGTCGGGAACGCAGAGAGCGGTCTCTGAAAGCTCTGGACCAAGTGGGACTGGCGGACCGCGTGCACCACAGGCCGGTGGAGCTTTCCGGCGGTCAGCAGCAGCGCGTGGGGATCGCGAGGGCGCTGGTCAAGGACCCCGCAGTCCTTCTTGCCGACGAGCCTACCGGCAATCTCGACACGGCTTCGAGCCGAGAGATCATGTGGATCATCCAGGAGCTGAACCGGCAGTCTGGAATCACGGTGGTGATCGTCACGCACGAGCATGACATTGCCGCTCACGCTTCCAGGGTTGTGAGCATGATCGACGGGAAGGTGGTCGAAGACATTCGCCAGGAGCCCGTCCTAGTGCAAGGACCAGGGTCAGCCGCACCCAAGCATTAGTCATCTCCAGCTAGGAACCGCCATGTCACCTCTCGAAACGATAAAGACGGCCATATCCTCTCTTGACTCCAACAAGCTCCGCGCCGGGCTGGCGCTGCTCGGCATCGTCATCGGCGTGACCGCCGTCATCACTCTGATGTCTATCGGGCGCGGCACCACTGAGCAGATCACAGGGATCATCCAGGGACTGGGGACGAACCTCCTGTTCGTTCAGCCTGAGGGAGACGGCCAGCTCACACTTGGCGACGCCAATGCGCTGGTCGACCCTGTGTACGCGCCGACGGTGCTCGCCTCGGCACCGGAGATCCGAACCTCTGCAACGCTCGCTGCGGGTGGGGAGAACACGACCGCACAGGTTGTTGGAGTCACCCCTGAGTACCTGGACGCAAGGAACCTTGATCTCGCCAGCGGGATGTTCATCAGGTTCCCACACGTCGACAACCGAGACGAGGTCATAGTACTGGGCTCCGTCGTATCGGAACAGTTGTTCCAGAACCGTGATCCAGTGGGCGAATATGTCAGGATCAACGGGCGGCGTTTCCGGGTCGTTGGCCTCCTGGAGAGCCAGGGCGGCGGTGGGTTCGGCACTTTCGATACTCAGGTGCTGATTCCGATTACGACGGCCTACTACCGCCTCAGCGGTCAGCGAACAACGACCGGCGACATAGCTGTAAGTCTAATCAATGTGCAGGTCGGCGACATCGACGAAATCGACCGCAGCATAGAGGAGACGAGCGGAGTCCTTCGATTGCGTCATCGAATCACCGGAGAGGACGATTTCACCGTCATCAGCCAGCAGAGCACTATCGAGACTCTGGAGGAGACGACAGACACGCTTGTAGTCTTCCTGGGGCTTATCGCGGGGATATCTCTACTCGTAGGCGGCATCGGAATCATGAACATCATGCTGGTATCAGTGACAGAGCGGACACGCGAGATAGGAATCCGCAAGGCCATGGGAGCGAGGCGGCGCGACATCCTCGTCCAGTTCGTTGCCGAGGCAACGGTCCTGAGCATCGGAGGCGGTCTGCTGGGGGCGGGCCTGGGGTTCTGGATGACCGCCGCCATAGACGGCCGCACCTTCGGAAGCCAGACATTCACTACGAGCTTCAGCAGTGAGTTCGCCATGCTCGCGCTCTTCGTTTCCGCAGGCATAGGCCTGTTCTTCGGCATCTATCCAGCCGTACGGGCGTCAAGGTTGCACCCCATAGATGCGCTGAGGCATGAGTAAGACGGCGAGGGTCGAACTCCTGGCAGAGAGTGCATGTCATCGGTGGTTCGACCGGCGTTGAAGCTAATTGGAAGAGAGGGCCAAGATGAAGGGATCTCTGATTGGGTTGCTGGGAGTGCTGGCGGTCTCCTTTGCCGTTTCCTGTGGGTCGTCTGATGGAGGAGGCGGGTCTGACAATGCCGCATCTGTCGCGGACCTGTCGCAATTTCCAACGCCTACGCGGTCTCAGGCTGCTCCGCAGCCAACCTCGCAGCCTGGGACTGTTCAGGTGCAGCCCGTCCAGGGAGAGGAAGGCGATGAAGCCTCCGATGTCGCGCCGTTGAGCGAGGAGGAACTGCAGCAGGCTGTGCAGCGACTGAGGAGTGGGGAGCTAAGTGAAGAGGAGGCCCAGCAGGCGATAGAGCGGCTTCGAAGCCAGTTTGGTGGAGGTCAGGGCGGCGGTGGACTAGGCGGGCTCACAGTCAGACAGGCAGTCGGGACCATAGAGGGCATCGACGACGGTACCATTGCGGTCGCTACCGAAGTGGCCAAGGTGACGGCCAGGGTGGGGGAAGACACCAACATCAGCATTACGTCAGTCCTGGAACCCACGGCGCTGACCGACGGCTCGCAGGTTATGGTCGTCAGTGAGCGCGTGGAAGGGAGCACCCTGGCAAGAACGATTACCATAGTCCTGCAGGGACAGGGCGGTTTCGGACGGGGTCTGTTCGGCGGAGGCCAAGGCGGCGTGGGTAGATTCGGCGGAGACCAAGCAGGTGGAGGTGGACTCAGCGGGGCTCAGGGCGGTGTGGGTAGGTTCGGTGGAGGCCAAGGCGGCCAGGGAGACGTTGGAGCGCGCCCGCTTCTGGGAACCATCGTAAGCATCGGGGACAGCGGGTTTACCCTTGAGACTCAGCAGGGCCCCCTGCCTATCGCGATGAACGAGGAGACTATCGTCGTCGAGAGTCGCCAGGGGACGCTCGCCGACCTCGAAGTCGGCATGCAGGTCCGGGTGTCGGGCGCAGAGGACGAGGGGGGATCCATTGACGCCCGCTCGGTCGTCGTCACGCCGGAGGGGTTCGAGGACTTCCGTGGCTCCGGCGGCGGGTAAGAGTCTCAAGCCGTAGTGAGGGTCGTACCGTGACCCATGTCAACGGTCACTGTGAAGTCCTGATGCCGAACAGGCGAAGTGACTCGGTTAGCTCAAGCAGGCACGCCTGTGGGTCCCGGTCGCCAAAGATGGTGAACCTGAGCAGGGAATTGTTCATTCCGTACCGGTTGAGCCACTGCGCTCCTTCGGGCTTGTGCACCTCGCCGGATAAAACGGCGTCATTGACGCTGGTCAGCACCGAGCAGACGTGCTGCATGTCCACTGAATCGTCCGCAAGCACGGAGATGTCGCGTCTGTTGTGATCGAGGTTGGCGGCGCGCCACTCCCTCGTCTCCTCCGGCGTTAAGACTCGCCGGATGTTGCGCCTCTCGATGCGGGCCCTATTGACGCGCGCGCCCTTTCCCGCTTTCTTCAGGACGGACTCCGATTCGTCGTCGTAGGCGAGGTACCACTTGCCGTTGACGATGGCCTGGCGCTTGGTGATCTCGACGCTGTTCCCGTCCACGTCGGATACGATTCCCACGTGCAGCCGGACAGCGCTGTCGTGCGAGAGGGGGTCTCTCGCCTCGACGATGGTCAAGGCCCTAGATTCCATTCTCTGGTGCAGATCACGGTAGCTCTGCTGCACGCTGTCTACCAGTGCGATTGAGTTGGCGTAGGCTCGGGCTACGTCGCTTCCTCTGAACGGCCGGACGATTTCCTCGATAGCGTTGAGAATCTCCGGACCTCCCTGAGAGAACCGTTCGGCCAGTTCCTCTGCAGCCTCGACGAACAAGGAGCGAAGAGCGTCGGAATCGGCCTGTCCCTGTATTTGGGCATAGAGGTTCGGAGTGCCGCCGATGATGCGCGACGTGAACGCGGCCAAGATGCTGTACGGAGGAGTGCTGTAGCGTAAGGACTCGTCGAAGGTGTATCCCAGATCCGTCGCCTTCGCCAGGGTCTTTCCAAATACGAGGTAGGCATAGTGCGCAAGTGTCTGGACCAGGAGCATGTAGCGGTCGTGGGTCTCGGTGTCGGTCTCCTCGACGATCGCTCCCTGCGAGCGCAGAAGCGAGGTCAGCCACGCATATGTGGCAGCATGCGTGCGGTCGGTCGGCACCATCAAGAAGGTCTGGCCGATGACGTCCGGGACAGCCGGGCCGAAGAGCGGATGGGTGCCCAGCACTCCGACTCCTTCAGGCGCGTGTTCGAGCATGGCCGCGATAGACCTCGACTTCGTAGAGATCACGTCAAACACAGTCGCGCCGATCTGGAGGTCTGGGAGAAGGGCAGAGGAGACAAAATCGACCTGAGGTTCCGGGACGGCCAACATGACCAAGCCGTAGCCAGAGATGGCCATCGGCCCGTCAGGTGGCGTCGCGGCAGTACGTACGGCAGCCCAATCCGCGAACTCGCAGCCTTTCTCCAGCCGAACCGCGTCGACGGGCTTGGGCAACTCCGCCAGTTCGGCCATGTGCCTCGCGTCCGGGTTGTGTCCACGCACAGCCCGAGAGGTACTTAGAGGCTTAATGTCAGCCAGCGTGATCCGTCCGATTTCGGGCACGCCACCAAAGACACGCTTCGCCAGCCACATGCCCATGCCGTCGGCGCCGCCAACAACGAGGAGGTCTTTGGGAGTCATCCCGTCGGAGTCTTTCATGTCTGACACGCCAAGAATATCGAGTGCCGTGGCGCGGCCAGCGTGGCTACGTTACACACACTCGAATCTTACGCACCGACGAAGGGTCGGTCAACGAGCGGATGGGTCCGAGAACCTGGAATATCGCCACGACACCTCCTCCAATGCCGGACGTCTTTCGTGTTGCGTCGGGTCTGTTGACAACGCGTGATTGCCACTGTCATGGTTGGCCTGCCAGACAGGCCGGTCAGGTGAGACGATGCCGCAGCATTACCTCGGAATAGACGTCGGAACGACGGCAATCAAGGCGATGGTCGTGGACGAACTTGGGTCGGTCGCCGGAGAGGGCGAGTCGCGCCTTGAGGTATCGGTGCCGAGACCTGGATGGGCCGAGCAGCAGCCATCCGACTGGTGGAAGGGCACGGCGAGGGCGGTCCGTGAGGCGTGTGCTCAGGCAAGCACGCGAGAGGTCACATCGATCGGGTTGTCCGGCCAGATGCACAGCTCAGTCATGCTCGACAAGTCGGACCTAGTGCTGAGGCCGGCGATACTGTGGAACGACGTCCGTACAACCGCCCAATGCCGATTCATAACAGACAGAATCGGCAAGGCGGGCTTGCGCCGTCTGGTGGGCAATCCGGCCCTCGAGGGATTCACCGCACCGAAGCTCCTGTGGATGCGAGATGAGGAGCCACGCCTCTTCGAACAGGCGCGCGCGCTCCTCTTGCCCAAGGACTACGTGCGGCTGGCCATGACGGGCGAGAAGGCCACTGAGCCTTCTGACGCCGCCGGCACGCTGCTGTTCGACATACGTCGGAGCCGCTGGTCGGAAGAGATGGTCACGACGCTAGGGTTGGACCCTCACATTCTCCCCACCGTGCGAGGTTCAACCGACGTGACTGGCGGCCTCACGGCGGCGGCAGCATCGGACCTAGGTCTGCAGAAAGGTACGCCGGTGGTTGGAGGAGGCGCAGACAACGCCGCGGCCGCGGTCGGCTCCGGCGTTGTCGGTGAGAGCGCTCTGCAGACGTCCATCGGTACCTCCGGGACAGTGGTGGCGCCGATTGGACGGCCCCGCGTCGACCCTGGCATGCGCATACACTCGTTCAACCATGCTCTGGCAGATAGCTGGTACCTGATGGGAGTCGTCCTATCGGCGGGGGCGGCGCTGGCATGGTTCAGGCGGGCCTTATCGGCGCCCGGAGCACTGCCCACCTACGACGAACTGACAGCCGAAGCCGCCGGAACTCCTCCGGGGGCGGAAGGGCTGACCTTCCTGCCTTACCTGACCGGGGAGCGCACGCCACATGCCGACTCCAACGCTCGCGGAGTCTTTGCCGGCCTGCACACAGGACATGGGCGGGGACATCTAGTGCGCGCCGTGATGGAGGGAGTGGTGTTCGCACTGCGAGACTCGCTCGAACTGATGAGGCGCCTGAGAGTTCACGCAGACGAGGCTGTAGCGGTTGGCGGAGGTGCGCGCAGCGCATTCTGGCTTCAGATGCAGGCCGATGTCCTCGGCGTGCCCGTGGTCACCGTGACTCCCTCCGGAGGCGCACCGTACGGCGCCGCGGTTCTGGCGGCGGTAGGCTCAGGAAGGTTCGGCTCGGTCAAAGAGGCGTGCCGGACTTGGCTTCGGCCGCTCGACCTCGTAGACCCCAGGCCCAGAATGGAAGGTACATACGCTGAATGCTACGAGCGTTATCGAAGGCTCTATCCGAGGCTGAAGCGCCACTTCGCGGAGCAGTCTCAGCGCTTAACGGCAGGGTGATGCGACGGATCCTCCGGCCTGCCGGACCGAGACCGTCGTGAAGCGGCGAGCGCGACGCTTCATCCCTCGGCTGGTAGGCGGGTTTCTTCGGAGAGAGGGCAGGGATGCCCGCAAGAGGTGGCGACAGGGATTTCGCGGAGGGCGGGCCTGGCTGACACTTCCGATAACGGCCATAAGCATGTACGTGCTGTGGCACTGGGCGTTCGCCGTGGGGCCTTACTTCGGAGTATCCTTCGCGGTCGCAGCGATCCTTGCCATCTTGCGGGGTCACATCTTTACCCATCCTTTCCGGCTGGTCCTGGTGGCCGTCGCTGTGGTGATCGGCACGCTATTCATACGTCCCCTTGGCGAGGACGCGTGGAAGGCGTTTCGCAGAGGCGACACTCTTGCAGCAGCGGGCCTAGCGGGCGTCATCGTGGTTGCCTGGCTGTTGAAGAGGCAGCTGGAAGTAGGGCGAATAAGGGTGCCCGGAACAGGGCTACTACAGCGGAAACGCAAGGTGCGACGCAGATAGCGGCGTGATTCACAGGACGAGCATGTCCCTCAAGGTGGATTTCAGTCAAAGCAGTCTGTTGTACAATGCTTTGATGTTCCAGCGTATGGATATTGAGCGACTGGATGCGAGCAGAGGCTAAACCGAGGGCCGCAAGCGCGGGCTTCTGCTAACGGAGCAGCTGTTCTCCCAGGCCTTGTACCAGGGGGAGGAGTAGCGGCAATGGCTAAACAGGACGTTCAGCTACTGGCCCACCTGATGCGGAGGGCGGGCTTCGGCGCAACCCGCGATGAGCTCGAGGCGTGCGCGAGCGACGGGTACGAGGCCGCTGTGGAGCGACTGCTTGATACCAGTGCTCCCGTAGCCATGTCGGAGTACCTCATCCGAAGGTTCCATCCCAATGAGTCGAGCATGATGAACGGGCTCAGCGGGAAGTACGCGTGGCTATACCGGATGACGACCACGGACGCTCCGCTCCGGGAGAAGGTGGCCCTGTTCTGGCATGGGATCTTCGCCACCGGCTATCCCAAGGTGCTCAACGCCAAGCCCCTCTCCGACCAGATCAGGATGTTCAAGCGCTGGGGCATGGGCAGCCTGAAGGACCTGCTGGTGGAGCTGTCCAAAGACCCAGCCATGATCATCTGGCTCGACAACCAGCAGAACCACAGAGAGGCTATCAATGAGAACTACGGCCGGGAGCTGCTGGAGCTCTTCTCCATGGGCGTAGGGAACTACACGGAGGACGACGTCAAGGTGTGCGCCCGCGCCTTTACGGGCTGGACTATCGGGAACCGAGAGTACATGGAGCTCCGGTCGATGAGGGACTCCGACTGGCCATACGGGCGCATCTCGTGGCATTTCGAGTACC
This sequence comes from Dehalococcoidia bacterium, assembly GCA_034420735.1. Classification (GTDB taxonomy): domain Bacteria; phylum Chloroflexota; class Dehalococcoidia; order Lucifugimonadales; family CAJWER01. Next base: position 16,689 of record DAOULA010000047.1, on the reverse strand, counting down.
AACCCGAGGACCATGACGACAGCGAGAAGGAGTTCCTGGGGGAGTCAGGCGAGTTCAACGGCGAAGACGTCGTAGACATCATATGCAGGCAGCCTGCGACAGCGCGGTTCATCTCCAGGCACATGTACCACTTCTTCGTAGCCGACGAGCCACCTGTACCTCAGTGGCCGTACGAGCCGCCGCGCGATCCCGAGGCCATCGATCTACTCTGCCAGGCATACTTCGACGGCAACTACGACATCAGCCACATGCTGCGCGTCCTGTTCAACTCCGACTTCTTCAAGTCGGAGGCCTGCTGGTACGGGAAGGTCAAGAGCCCAGCCGAGCTGGTGGCCGGGGTCCTCAGACTTACAGAGACTCTCGACATGCCGCGCCACGACACCATCGGCAAGGGCCTGAAGATGGACTTCATGGGCCAGATGTTGAACAATCCCCCGTCCGTCGAGGGCTGGGACGGCGGTCTGGCCTGGATCGATACGGGAGCCCTGGTAGAGAGGATGAACTTCGCGTCTGAGGAGTTGGGGAGCACTGAGACGCCTGGGGGGCAGGCGTTGATGAGACGGCTGGCCGGCGACAATGGAGGGACTGTAACGCCGGAACGGCTGGTAGACGTCTGCCTGGAGCATCTGGGTGCTATCTCCATCCATGAGGAGACCCGGTCGAGACTAGTAAGGTACGCAGGAGAAGACAGCGACATGAGAGTGACAGGCCCCGAGCTCGAAGAAGCCGCTGCCGACGTCGTGAGGCTGGTCGCAGCCACGCCCGAGTTTCAACGTTCATAGAGGGATCGAGGGATCGCGCAGTGACAGCCGGTCGCACCCAGGGCCGCTTCTTCCGGACTCCGCCTCAAATCCAAGGAGAGATGATGGTTACAGCAAGTCTCCGCGAGCAGAAGGGACTTCGCAAATACAGACGCACCATCGGGATGACCGCAATGCGCGGGCGCGGCTTTCACTATCCTGTGGACTCGGCCATGAGCAGCGACGGGCGCATCTACGTGATAAGCCGCTCTTCAGAGCGCGCCGAAGGCGTAAACATTCGAGTCACAGTGCTCAACATGGAGGAAGAGTACTTTGGCGTGTTCGGAGCGAAGGGCGAGGGCAACGGCGAGTTCCTTTGGCCCTGCGGCATCGCCATCGATGGTGAAGATCGTATCTACGTGAGCGACGAGCAGCTCCACCGGATCAGTGTCTTCACCGACTCTGGTGGCTTCGTTACCAGCTGGGGGGTCCACGGCAGTGCAGAAGGGGAGTTGAACGGCCCTTCGGGCATCGCCTTCGATCCCGACGACAACCTTCTCGTGTCGGATGCGCGCAGTCACCGTGTCCAGAGATTCACGAAAGACGGCAGGTTCCTAACGACATTCGGCGCGCAGGGAAATGGCGAGGGCCAGTTCGACCTGCCCTGGGGCCTCGCGGCAAATGCTGATGGGGACGTGTTCGTTGCAGACTGGGGCAACGACCGTGTCCAGAGGTTTTCCGCGGACGGACGATTCGTCGCCCAGTACGGGTCCTCCGGCCGCGGAGACGGGGAGTTCATGAGGCCGTCCAGCGTGGTGGTCGACCGTGAGGGTTACATCTACGTCGCGGACTGGGGCAATGAGAGGGTGCAGGTCCTGGATCCAGTCGGCCGGTTCGTGCAGAAGCTGAGGGGCCAGGCGACGGACTCGAAGTGGGCCAATGACTTCCTCGGGGTCAATGTCGAAGAGGCAGAGGCCCGAGCGAGGGCCGATCTCGAGCCTCAGATAGAGTTTTTCAACGACGATCCGCACGAGGAGTCGTCACACATCGAAAAGCTCTTCTGGGGACCCGTGTCGGTCATGCTAGACGCGGAAGAGCGACTCTTGGTCACGGAGACGAACCGCCACAGACTACAGGTCTTCGACCGAGTCAAGTGACCACCCACTCACTGAGGAGCGTTAGCAGGCAAGCGGGAATAGCAAGGAGAGCGAGATGACATCCACAAAGTCGGGCAGGGCGTTGGTGGTCGTGCAGCTTAGCGGCGGTAACGACGGGCTGAATACGGTAGTGCCCTATGGAGACGGCCTGTACTACGACTGGAGGCCGGACATCAGGATTGAGCCCGACCAAGTCCTCCATCTCGATGACCGGTTCGGGTTCAATCCCAGCATGGGCCCCGTCAAGGAGCTATGGGACGAGGGCAAGGTCGCCATCCTCAATGGCATCGGGTACCCAAGTCCCAACCGGTCCCACTTCCGCTCCATGGACATCTGGCACACGGCCGAGTCCGAGGGCATCGGGGACTCCGGCTGGCTGGGCCGCACGATCAAGGAGCTGGACCCCAAGGGCGAGAACGTCCTGGCCGGCGTGAACTTCGGGCGCGGGCTTCCTCGCGCCCTCTCCTGCAAGGGCGTGCCGGTCGCATCCGTGGGCGACCTGGAGACCTATGGGCTACTCCCGGACATCAGGGAGCAGAATGCGCGGGAGTATGCCCTCGAGGCCTTCGCGTACATCTATGGAAAGGCCATGGCGCAGGATGAGGTCTCGCAGTTCATCGGGCAGACCGGGCTCGATGCTCTCAGAGGGGCCGACATCCTGAGGAGCGCGCCCGCGAAGTACTCATCCAGCGTCGAGTACGCAGATACGCCGATCGCGCAGTCCATGAAGAACATCGCGCAGGTACTCACGGCAGATTTGGGCACCCGAGTCTACTACGCCCAGCACGGCAGCTTCGACACGCATGCGGGACAGAACGATTCGCACGCCAAGCTGTGGACCGACACGTCGAATGCACTGGGCGACTTCATGGACGACGTCAAGGAGCATGGCCTGGAAGATGAGGTACTCGTCCTCGTCTTTTCCGAGTTTGGACGGCGCATCCAGGACAACACGGCGGGCACGGACCACGGCTCCGGCGGGGTCTCATTCGTCATCGGAGGTCCGGTCAACGGCGGGTTCTACGGCGAGTATCCGTCGCTGAAGGAGGAGGACCATCTCGAGGGCGATCTCCACTTCAACACCGATTTCCGGAGCATCTACTCAACGATTGCCGAGCGGTGGCTGGGGGTTGATCCCGAGTTGTCGGCCAACGGCCGCTACGAGCAGATCGACTTCATCGCCAGCGCCAACGGGAGCTAGCCCTGTCGGTTACTCGACTCTTCCTGGCTTTTCCATAGGACCTGAGCGAAGCAAGCTGGTAGCGTCCAGGTCCACGGTCAGAGTGTCGGCATCTATGGCCACCCGATAGACCTGCTCTGCCCGTTCCAGGCTCACCTTGCCGTTGCGGACATCCCACAGGACATCCTGAGGGTCACGGTCCTCCGGCGGACCGTAGCCGCCGCCACCACAGGTGCGGTAGCTGACCACGTCGTTCTCCTTGAGCTCCACCGTTACTTTCGAACCCAGCTCCGTCGCGTCGGATCCGGGGTTCAACACGTAGTGCGCCCGCTCGCCAGGCAGACCGCCGAACAGTCCATGAGGCCCCCAGCGCTCGCGGTCGGCGAGAATCGTGAATGACGCCTCGTGGTCGGGGAACAGGTAGTCGCGTCGCAGCCCCAGGCCACCGCGGTACTTGCCAGGCCCATCGGAGTCCTCCACCAGCTCATAGCGGGTGATCCGGACCGGATAGTTGAGCTCGGTCTCCTCGATGGGCGCGTTCGCGGTGTTCTTGCCGTGAGGCTGCACGGCGTCCGGTCCATCTCTCGAGGCACGACCGCCGTAGCCGCCCGCTATCGTCTCGAGGAAGCAGTAGGTCTCATCTCTGTAGGGGTCGGAGCCTCCGAAGCCCGAATGGCAGATCATCGCCTCCGTGCCCGCAGGAACTCTCTCAGGAATGGCCTGGGCCAGCGCCTTGAAGATGATGTCGGCCAGGCGAATCTGGGTCTCCCAGCCTCCCACAACTGGGTATGGCTCCGTGCAGTTGACCACAGTCCCTTCTGGCGTCACCATGCGGACGTTGCGATAGAAGCCGGCGTTCACGGGCACGTCCGGGTCAATGAGGCACTTGAGGACGAACGCCACGCCGGAGTGGGTCTGGGCGTAGGTGGAGTTCACCGGGGCGCGCCTCTGGAGGTCGGAGCCTGTGAAGTCGAACAGCAGTCCATCCTGGTCGATGGTCACCCTGACTGCCAGGAACACAGGGTCGTCCGTGTATCCGTCGCTGTCCAGATAGCCCTCGCCGGCGTACACACCCCTGGGCAGCTTCGCCAGCTCAGCCTGCGTGCGCCGGTTGGTGTACTCGATCAGCTCGTCGACGTAGCGCTGGACCGTCTCCACACCCATGCGGTCCAAGAGCGCGGTCATCCGGCGGATGCCGGTGTTATTGGAGGCGATCTGAGCACGGAAGTCTCCTGCCGTCTCCCGCTTCGCCCTGACCTGCGCAAGCACCAGGTCGAAGACGTCGCGGTTGATCTCCCCTCCCACCATGAACTTGACCGGGGGGATGATCACACCCTCCTGGTAGATTTCCCGGAATGCACCGATGCTGGCTGGTGCGCCTCCCCCCACGTCTACGTGATGGGCCAGGCACGCCACGTATCCGACGGGGGCGCCGTCGTAGAAGATCGGCGATATGAGGGCGATGTCATTGAGGTGGACGCCGCCTCCGTATGGGAAGTTCACGAGTATCCCATCACCCTCGCCCAGCCTTTCAGTGCCGTACGCTTCGAGGGCCCTCGGCACGGTCTCCACCAGTGATCCGAGGTGGTTGGGCTGGCTGAAGGACTGGGCTACGGTCCTCTTGTCCAGGTCGAAGATGGCACAGGAAAAGTCGTGCCGGGTCTTGATGTTGGTCGAGTAGGCGCTTCGTCTCAGCGCCGACGCCATCTCTTCCGTCGCCTCGACGAGGGCGTTTCGGATTACCTCGAACCTGATGGGGTCGATCTGTGCCGGGGTCTGCACCTTTGCGTTTCTCCTTGTGGGACTTGGCAGGGCTCTAGTAGTCCATGCCCCTGCACAAGACCGGGATTTCCCGCTCCACCTCACCGCTTCTTACTCCATAGATCCTGTCGTGCAGGTTGACAGCCAGAGATATGTGGTTTGGCAGAATCTCCAGGCGCTCTCCAATCGACACCCTGCCATCATGGTCACCCAGAGTCAGGATGCCGATCTCCTCCGTCAGACGGCTGACGCTGACCCCGGGCCTGCCCACAACTGATCCGTACGTCGGACTCCACGAATCGAGGCCGCCGACCTTGGCAGCGGTGAATAGCATGGGATCGGCGCCGAAGGTCTTATAGCCTCCGTCGATACACGCACGGTCCTCGGCCGGCGTGCTGACCACCGTCACGAGGATGGTCGCGGAGCACGCCTCCTCCTGTATTCCGAAAGCGCTCACATATCCTCGGTCGCCAAAGACATAAGCGCCCGGGTGTATCTCCGTAATGTCGGGAAAGTCCGATGCGTACTCGCAGAGCGCCGAAGCGGTCGGGGTGGAGCCCGCGATCACGTGCTCAATGCCAATCCCGGCCTCTCTGAGGGATCGAACGCTCTCTGACATGATTGAGGCACTTTCGCAGGCTATTCGCTTGACCGCGTCGGCCGACGGCAGGCTCATCGCGGACTCGTGGGTGATGATCCCCACAAGCTCGATGCCCGGAATCCGATCGATCTCTTGGGCAGTCCTGAGCGTGGGTTCTCCCGGAGATACGCCGAATCGATTGACGTTGACATTGATCTTCAGCAAGACGGGAACATTCTTGTCGGAAGCCTCCCCGACCTCGCCGATGGCCTTGGCGCCCTGAACGCTGTCGACGACACAGCTCATGTCGGCCCTCGCGTGTAGGGCGTGCAACGCCTTCAGCTTGTGGTGACCGTAGAAGGGATGCACGACCATAATGTCCGATTGCCCGGCGTCTGCGTAGACGGCTGCCTCTCCCAGCTTGGAGACTGAAACGCCGATCGCCCCGGCGGCGATCTGCAGGTCCGAGATGTAGGTCCCTTTGTGCACCTTTGTGTGGGGTCGTAACTTTATCCCCGCCTCAGCGGCCATGCCAGCCATGGAGTCGATGTTCGCCTGGAGCTTGTCAAGATCGACCAGGACCGCCGGTGTGTCCAGCTCCGGGTAGAGAACGTCCTTTCTCACCAAGACGGTACCCCCATTTGCTGCTCAGACAGTTTGGCCCTTGCGTATGTATGGGAAGGCCCAGGAACCTCTTTGTTGGAGCTCCTGGGCCTCCCCACTGCATTACAATGTGTTGCGAGGATTTGTAATTCCTACTCGTTCGAGCCAGGGAAACACACAACTTCACCAAAGTCACCAGATGGAAGTAAGCCTACGTCACGGGCTCTTCGTTGTCTATCACTCCAGGATCGGCGCAGAGCGACCCCGGGCTCGACGGTTGTGGGGAACAGGAGGAGGCCAACCAGTGGCCCCTTGTGGCGTTTGGAGAGTTGGGGGATCCACTGGTCATCGGTGACCTGTTCATCTTGAGCAACAGTCAATACTCTCCAGATGCCTAAGAATCTAACTATGACGCGAGCATCCCGCCTGGGCTGTCAAGAGAGCCTGCGGCCCACGCCGACTGGGAGATTCCGGGTACTGGCATTGGTTGCAGTCCTCGCAGGCATGCTGCTTGGGAATGTCGTCCCAGATGGTCCCGCAAGTCGTTCGGCGCATGCGCAGACAGCCGACTCCTCAGTAGACTTTGCCGAGAACAGAACGGCCCCGGTCGCCAACTTTCTTGCGTATGACCAGGACGGCGATGCGATCAGCTGGACCCTCAGCGGTCCCGACGGCGATCTGTTCACCATCGATGATGGCGTGCTGGCCTTCAGGGACCCCCCGGACTACGAAGACCCTCAGTCTGCGACGTCAGGCGTATCGCTGGCCGAACGGAACGTGTACAGGGTGACCGTCAAGGCCGGCGGCGGCACACACGACGTGGCCGTGACGGTGACGGACGTGGACGAGACTGGAACGGCGAGCATAGACAGGCGACAGCCGCAGGTGTCCCGGCCGCTCTCGGCCAGCATGCGGGACGAGGACGAGGGGGTGTCGGGCCAGACCTGGCAGTGGTCCAGATCGGAAGACCGGAATACGTGGACTGACATAGTGGGCGCGACTTCGCCCAGGCGGAGCCCGGCACCGGAGGACGAGGGCTTGTATCTGCGTGCGACGGTCACCTACTCCGACAAGTTCGGCGCCGGCAAGACAGCCTCGGCGGTGAGCGCACGCCGGGTGGAGGCGAGGACCTTGTCCAATGCCGCGCCCGTTTTCGTGGACCGGCGTGGAGATGAAGTTACCACCGTGACCCTGAGCGTACGCGAGAACACGGCCGTGGGCAGGTCCATAGGCAGGCGGGTGTCTGCCACGGACGAGGACGAGGATCTCCTGTTCTATGAGCTGCTGGACACCCCTGATCTGGAGGATGCCGAAGGTGTTGCGCGGTTCACCATGGACAGCGCGTCCGGCCAGATTAGGGTCGGCAAGGTACTGGGCGCGGACACCCGGGAGCATCTAGACGATGAACCTAGTGAGCGGGAAGACGAGAACACGCCCGGTCTCAACGGCAGCCTCGACCTGCCTGTAAACGACGCCGGCAACAACGAGTACGTCCTGCGGGTGAGGGCAAGCGACCCGTCGACCGCCTCGGCCACCGTCAATGTCATCGTCAGGGTCACCAACGATAACGAGCCCCCTCACTTCGTCAAAGAGGACGTGCCGACCCTGCTCAGGGTCGAGGAGAACCCCGATGGCGCGCCGGTCCTCACGTTCGGGGACGAAGACGACCCTGTGGATGCGGAGACCTTCGAAGCAGCCGACCAGGACGGTGCCGTCGCCACCGTTGCGTACTCGGTCACGGGTGACGACCGCGAGTTCCTTGAGTTCGCCAGTGGCATCCTGACCTTCAAGGCTGACCACGAGCCTGACTTCGAAGAGCAGAACTCCTACTCGATAACCATTACGGCCCGCTCCGGCGGTCGGTCGGCCTCCCTGGACGTGACCATCGAGGTTGTGGATGGGGAAGACCCCGGAGAGGTGTTCCTGTCCCAGAGGCAGCCCCAGGCCGGCAGAGAAGTGGCGGCCATTCCCAGCGACCCCGACGGCGGCATGAGGAGCGACAGGTGGGTGTGGGAGCGGTCGGCTAGGGTCGACAGCGTCACGCCGCCGGCACATTGCCGGGATGACCCTGACACGCCAGACATAGAGGTCGTCGTTGGCGGCTGGACCCCGATAGACGGGGCGACGGCGTCGGCCTACACCCCGAAGGCCGCCGATGTGGGCGCGTGCCTGCGGGCGACGGTGTTCTACACCGACGACATAGAGAACCCGACCGAGGCCGACGATCAGGCAATAGGGGTGCTAGAAGCTCCCACCCAGGACAGCAGGACCGCCAACGCCGCTCCGAGGTTCATGGACCAGGACCTGAACTCGCCGGGGGACCAGTCGGTCAGGACGAGCCGGAAGATTGCGGAGAATACTGACCCCGAGGAGAGCATTGGGACCCCGGTCAGCGCCTTCGACGAAGACGACGCATTGTTGATCTACGCACTAAGCGGTGCGGACGCCGCCCTGTTCGACATTTCGAGAAACACCGGCCAGCTGATGACGAAGGCCTCCCTGAACTTCGAGGCCAGGAACAGCTACAGCGTGGTGGTGACCGCCACCGATCCCTCGGGAGCCTGGGACAGCATACAGGTGACCATCAACGTCATCAACGTGCACGACCCGGTGACTATAACTGGCGCTCGCTCGGTACGGTACCCCGAGAACGGTACGGAGCCCGTAGCCTCCTACACGGCATTCGACGAGGCCGAACATGTCATCAGGTGGTCCCTTCGTGGGGATGACAAGGACCTGTTCACCATCGACGACGGCGTGCTGGCCTTCAGGGAGCCCCCCAACTACGAGGACCCGCTGTCTGCGTCAACCAGTGCGCTGCTGTCGGTGAGGAACGTGTATCGGGTGACCGTCGAAGCTGTCGGCGGCACGCGCAGTGTGACCATTACCGTCACGGACGTGGACGAGGCCGGAACGGCGAGCATAGACAGGCCGCAGCCGCAGGTCTCCAGGCCGCTCACAGCCAGCCTGTCGGACGACGATGACGAGGTGACGGACGTGACGTGGCGGTGGGCTAGGTCCAGGGATGGAAGGACCTGGACGAACATAGGGGGAGCCACAGAGCCTAGGCGGAGTCCGGCGTCGGCCGACGAGGGGATGTACCTGCGTGCTACGGTTACCTACTCCGACAAGTTCGGCTCAGGCAAGAGAGCCTCGGCGATGACACTCTACCGTGTGGAGGCTACGACCCGGGCCGATGCCGCTCCCTCCTTCGCTGGCCAGGACGACGATGAGTCCACCCCCTACATCGACATTGCCCGGTTGGTGCCCGAGAACACGGCGGTGGGCATGCCCGTAGGTGAGCCGGTGTCTGCATCGGACCCCGACCAGGACATCCTGCTCTACGAGCTGCTGGACACCCCCGACCTGGAGGACGGCGGCGGCCGTGCCCGGTTCACCATCGACAGCCTCACCGGCCAGATCAGGGTCGCCAGGGTGCTGGGCGCGGACCCCGGAGAGACGGAAGACGAGGACTCGACGGCTCTCAGCGGCGTCCCCTCGTTGCCCTACGATGAGGAGGCCGGCCAAGCCGACAACAGCGAGTACGTCCTGCGGGTGAGGGCAAGCGACCCATCGACAGCATCGACTACGGTGAACGTCATCGTAAGCGTCACCGAGGTGAACGAGCCTCCCGCCTTCCCTGACGACGCGCCGACGCTGCTGAGCGTAGACGAGAACGTGGACCCGCCGATCATCAGGGTCGGGCACGACGGCGCCCGCATTGATGATCCTCCCGCATACGCCGCCACCGACCAGGACAGTAGTGCAGACGGCCCTGAGGGCTATAGCCCCACCATTACCTACTCGGTGTCGGGCGCCGACAGCGACGACTTCTCGTTCGATGGCGGCGTCCTGGCATTCAAGCCGGGCCACGAGCCCGACTTCGAGGACCGGAGCTCGTACTCGATTACCCTGGTGGCCCACTCGGGCGAGGGCGCACGGAGGCTGTCGGCCACCCTGGATGTGATCATAGAGGTGGTGGATGGGGAAGACATGGGAGTGGTGGTGCTATCCCAGAGGCAGCCGGAGGTGGGCATCGCGATACAAGCCGTGGTCAGCGACGATGATGGCGGCGTAACCATCAGGAGATGGATATGGGAGCTGTCCGATTTGGTTACGGTTGCCAGGGGTGCGCCGTCGGCCGAGTGCGTGGACGACCCTGCCACGACAGGCATACCTGGCGTTACCTGGCCGTCCGACGGCAGCGAGGTGATCTCCGGAGTCACATCGGCGGTCTACGCCCCGAAGGCGGCCGACGTGGGCCGGTGCCTACGGGCGAGGGCAACCTACGTCGACAACGTAGGCCGCACTCAGGAGACGGCAACGGGAGTGTCGGAAGTCCCAGTGGGCAGGCACGGGTCCTTTGGAACTGCCCCTGTATCGGACGGCGGATTCGTCAATGCCGCGCCCGTGTTCCCCGACCAGGACTTCACCACGCCGGGCGACCAGTCCGACAGGACGAGCCGGGAGGTGCCGGAGAACACCGAGGAAGGGCGGAGCATCGGAGCGCCGGTCAGCGCCATTGACGATGATGACGATCTGCTGATCTACACCCTGACTGGTCCGGATGCTGAGTTCTTCCGAATAGGCAGGAAAGACGGCCAGCTGACGACCAAGGCTCCCCTGAACTACGAGGCTAGGAACAGCTACTCAGTGGTGGTGACCGCTATCGACCCGTTCGGCGCCATGGACAGCATCCAGGTGACCATCATCGTCACCGATGAGGACGACCCCGCGGAGATAACGGTGAATGCGGGCGGGACCGCCAGAGGCCACTGAATCGAACGCGATGGTCGTCCAGGTAGGTCAAGCTACCAAGACAGGAACTGCGGGAAGTCGAACCTTCAGTTCTTGAGGCTCAGCGACTTCGATGAAGGCGCCATTTCAGCAACGACTTGCTGGATTTAGCGGTTGGGTGCATCAAGCTCCCGCGGGGATCGGAACGCTGTTCGAATCTTGGTGGGCCTAAGGGGACGGTAGATGGCACCGTCTTCGAGATGTGGCTGGGTGGTCTGTGACCCCCAGCACTGCCATTCCGCACCGGAGGTGCGAGCCCACGTTAGTGGAGCCGACGTATGCAGTAGCTGGCGAGACTTCAGGTATCCGCAAAGATCTGGGTCATGCTAATGCGCAGGTCCGACGGGCCCGCAATCACTGCTAGCCTCCGCTATTACCGCCGCCAGACGCTGTTCCACATCCACATTCATGACCTGGGCTAGATATGCTATCCCACATCCATATCCGAGGACGAGATGCCCTATCCACAGGCCGAGTTGCAAATAGAGCACCCGGTCGTCACCATTGCTTAGTCCACCCCTCTCGGCACTCCAGATTAAGGAGAAGGATGACGGGTGATCGTATTGTGCGAGTACCCCGTTCCGAGCCTCATCAGACCACCAGCGACTCTCTATTGCATCGATCCTTATTTCTCGAGGTATGCCATCCCATATCTCAGCGAGTTGGACATACGCAGCTCTAACCTCTGTGGCTATCACATGCGCGGCGTCGCGGTCGACTTCTTGTTTTGCGATTGCTATGGCATGGCAACCCACCTTCTCCAGACGGTGAACCCAGTAGCGTTGGCCTGCGGCGGTACCGCGCGACAGTATGTCCCTATGGATGTCGAATAGCTTAGCCAACACGCCGCGCTGCATCTCGCACAAGGTATGCGCGGCCTCAATGTTCTTGACTGTCGATTCGGAATTGCCTGCTTCAGCCAATAGCCGTATCCTCCCCGCTGCCCCCTCGCTCATTCTGGATAGCCAACGCGACGGCGGACCTGAGCGCCTCAGACGTTTGATGCATATCCTGCCGCCGAGCCAACTCTGCCATTCCTTGATCGAATGCAACGCTCCCCTCGACGGGGCACAGGTATGTGTAGGCGTTCATCAGGACTACTTGCTGGCTGAGGTAGTCCATAAAACATGCGAATATCCAATCGACACCGCCACGCCACGTAGGATACGGCCATAGCTTATCGCCGTGACAGAAGTAGTCGCTGAGGAAGCCATACCATGCTGGGCCGCCCGGCAGTTCCCTGACTTTCTCGACGTGCTTCACGCGACCGCCCTTGTGCGGCCTGGGCTGGGGCGCACCATAGGCTGCTGCCGCTGCTGCCGCTGCCTCGTTGACCGTCTGGAGTAATTCTTCGTAACTGATAGCGCCCTTGGTCAACCTGATCATTGAGTCGCGGTAGTCTCGATCAAGGAAATCGGTCGCAGCTTCAGGTGTATGCCCTGGGACTATGCCAGGTGCGATCATCAGGTTGTAATAGGTGTGCACGACCTGCCCGGCGCACTCCAGCACTGGACGCATCTGCACTCCGAGCGAGTGTATGTTCCCAGCTTGATTGGCCCGTAGCGCGGCGTCCGCGTGGACCCGCGCCTTGCGGAGCAACAGCGCACACGTTACACGGTGGGCACTGGTCGGATCATCTTCAAGACGAAACGAGGGTCCTATGTCGTCTACCGAGACTTCCAGCCTGCGTTCGCTTTCGTTCGTAGCTCTGGTTGCTTCGTCCAGCTGCTTAGCCATCGCGGTGCGATAACGCGCAGCCTCCACGTCTGGTTTCATTGACCCATCCCTCCATTCAGTCAGCCCCTTATTCCCCTTCTTCTAGGGCACACCCTGTGTCGTATTCCACGAATGCAAACCATATTGTGGCGCACCACGGCTGGAGGTCCGCAACTCGCTTACGGCCACGTCGTAGCTGCCGTCTTGGTTGCGGGACACCTGAAGGCGGATGCCGCCGCCGATGTCGCGGGGCTCGCCGTCCTGCATGACTGAGTAGTCGTCCATGCCCGGCTTCACGTCTGAGGCGAAATCGGGGTTGCGCTCGTCGTGTAGTGCGGGACCGAAGCGGGTGTGGGTCCCCGTGCTGATGGGGCCTAAGTGGACGGTAGACGGTACCGTCTTCGAGTTGTGGCTGGGGAAGCTGGCGGCCTAGTAGGCCCTCGGTATCAGGTAGTATGGCTCAATAGGGCGGAGGCGCGCAAGCCCACGCCCGCGTCTCCTTAGTCTGCTTATGTGAGGGGCGTTATGAGACGACCTGCTGCATTCGCGAATCTTCGCAAGGCTTTCGTCGCTTTCATACTCCTATATCCAACCTTCGGAAGGACTGGTCACGATTCGAAGATTCCGGGCACATGCTCGGAGGACACGACATACCCCTCAGCGTCAACTTCGTCTAGGAACCTCGTGAGCGCGCTGGCGTGGAATGCTCGTCCTAATTCGACAATCCTGGTGACCGTTTCCTGAAGCTTCAGTCGTCCATCTTCGTATTCCACGATTTCACGGGGGGCGATGCGTGATTGGACACTGCCGTGGCATAGACCCACAACCTTCGGCCCGTTGTGGTAAGTGAGCACGGGGCTTCCAGATAGGCCCTCGATGACCGGGTAGGATAGAGAAACTTCAGTAGATTCAGCAGTTTTCTCTGATTGCGTGAGGTTGACGATATTGCCCTTAAAGTATCCGACTTCGGGTGACTCTCCCGCTACATAGAATCCAACGCTGTAAACATCTTGCCCCATTGCGATCTGCGCCGGATTTAGGATCGGAAGAAACTCTCTCTTTGGACGGCCTAGGGCGTTGGGCATGTAGGCAATGTCGAGTCTGGGGTTTTGCGGGTACTGTATTTCCTTTACGAGGACCACCTGATTCCGCTCTCCATCAAAGATGGCCACCAGCTCGTTTTCTTCCCTATTGACGTCAGTAACGTGACGACAGGTCATGAGGCCCCCGTTAGGCGCTACAGGAAAGGCGGTGCCAAGAAACTGAAGGAGTTGGAGATCTGGGCTCGCTAGGAAGACTTGGAAGAAGAACTTCTTGAGCTGCAATTTCATCTCTCTAGCATCTCCCTATAGGATAACGTGCACTGCAAGTGGGGCGCCAGTTTCATTTCACAGTGGCAGTTTGGCGGAAGCCAACACACCGCTACCCGACGACGGCATCTCGCTGACTCGGCGAAGACGTCGGCGGAATGCTCCGAGTTCTCACCCGGCTCGCTATGTAGCCACATTACATTGGAACTACTGCTCTGAGGAGGCTGCTGAGAAACTGGTGTACGCTTAAGTCATCTGAGGGCTCACTATAGTTTGCACTGCTCGATTCCTCGGTGTCAGACAGTTGCATGGTGGACTCGTCGACAGGTTCGCCCGCGGTGGTTTCCGCTTGTGGACGCTTCGACATCAGGAAGCATGCCGAACTGTACTTTCTCTCAAGAACGAGCTTCCTACAGAAGAGCTCATATCGCTTCGCGTAGGAAGCGCCATGGAATTCCCTGAACACGTCAAAGTGGGGCCGTGGATTGCGCACCGGTACAGTCGATTTAGGATGGTCCTCTAACAGAAACAGATAACCAAGCCACGGCAATGGCGACTGAAGGAATGCGCCCTCTCTGTATGCTGTCCAGAGGTCAAGAGCGCTTCCCATCGCTTCCTCGGTTCTATTGTTGAAGTTGTTGCCGAACGAGGGGCCGACTTGGGCCTTGAGCTCCATAGCTGCGACTAGAGACTTGTCGCGCACCACTAGAAGGTCCCACTGTTTGGTAGGCCGGAAGAACCCAGGCAACTCCAGCCTTCCCGTCTTGTGCAAGGCACAGTTTGTAAAGATGTCACTGGCTGGCACCCCGTGGTCGATCATTAGAGTGACAATGGAAGCTTGTACTCCGTCGAGGTGCATCCCGCCCCGGACGTTTCGCCCCTGTCCTTCTCCGCCTCGCGCGCTGGCCGCCTGCCGACTCCTCTGATGCCAAAAGAACTGAACAGCGTCGGCGAAAACGTCGGGTGGGATTCTGAAGTGACCTGGCGTTGATTGCATATATTCCTCAGTCACACTGCTAGATGCTTCTGAGATGGTTGCGCTTCCTTGAGTGCGGCTACGGCGATGTCGAAGTACGAAGGTTCAACCTCTACCCCGATGCTATTCCGGCCTAGCTGGGCTGCGGCAAGACTACTCGTGCCAGTGCCCGCGAACGGATCTAGGACCGTATCTCCAACGAACGAGAACATTCTGATGAGTCTCTCGGCGAGCTTGAGGGGAAATGGTGCCGGGTGTTTACCTGTCGAAGCGCCTCCGAGAGTCCATATCTGCTGAAAGTACTGACGATGCCGGTCTTCAGGAATGACGGACAACACTCTCGCCGCGAGAGTTGGATTCCGGTAACCGCCTGGCTTTCGTTGGAACAAGATAAACTCAATGTCGTTCTTGATGACCGAGTTTGGTTCGTACGGTTTCCCGAGGAAACTTGAACCATTCGCTACTTCCAAACTGGCGTTGGCGATCTTGTGCCAAATGATTGGGGCCAAGTTGTCGAAGCCGAGAGCTCGGCAACGCTCCTGGATACTGGCATGCAGTGGGACCACGACGTGTCGTCCGAACTTGCGTCGAGACAGGCAGACGTCACCAACAACAATCACAAGGCGACCTCCGGGCACCAATGCCCGCTGCACACCTTCCCACACCCGGTCAATCGCGTCGAGGAACTCCTCGTAGTCTTCAACATGGCCGAGTTGATCCGGATGCTCCCTATACTCCTTCAGAGTCCAGTATGGCGGAGAAGTGATGGCCAGATGGACAGACCGTTCCGGTAGTTGGGCCACAGTGATTCGGGAATCGCCTAATAGGAGTTGATGTGTGGTCGGCACCTCGCTTAGGAGACTCTCAATCCTTGCAGTCGCATCTGCGTCCTTTGCCATGCTAGGAATCGAGCGTTGTACGTCTTCCCGGGCGAACTCCATGAGATAACCAGGGACAATTGCTTCCAGATCGTTGCCGACCCATTGCTGATCGCCACAGCGAACTAGAACTTCCCTCACGCGGTCCTCCATTTCATCTCTACGCGCAACGATTGCTCTAAACCGCCATCTATCCGACAACTCACTACAGCCACTCAAAGCCGGAGTCTATCGCAGTCCATTTGCGCACAGTCGCCATCAATCCCTTTATCACACTCGCCAAGCACTCAGAGCAACTGTCGTATCTGCCCGGTCTTTGGTTCATAGCTGTTGGCGAAGACCACAAGGACATCGCGCGGGATGAACCACTGCGTCCCTCTCCGCAGAGCCTTCAGCCGCTTCGACCTGATGTTCCGGCGCACCGTTTCCTCGCTTACATTTAGATAGGTCGCCGCCTGGGGTACGGTGTATTCGTCAGGGACGTTCATGGCTCAATCCTAGTAGGCTGAATCCCATGCTGTAGTATACTGCAGCACCCCTATTGTCGTCCCACGTTCTTCCATACTCCTACCCCATGCGCATCCGGTAGCCGACGCGGGGTTCTGTGAAGATGTACCTGGGGTTGTCCGCGTCGTCGCCCAGCTTGCCGCGGAGCCTTCTCACCATGTCCCGCACCAGCCAGGGCTCGCCGACCTTCTCCGGCCCCCAGACCTGCTGGAGGAGCACGGCGTGGGTCAGCGTGCGGGGGGCGTGGACCGTGAGCTCGTAGAGCACCGCGTACTCCGTGGCCGTCAGCTCCACCGGCTCCCCGTCCAGCGTCACCCGGCGCAGGGCGTAGTCGATGTTCAGCCCCCCGGCGTCGTAGGGTCCCGACGGCTCGGCCTGGAAGGGGTCCAGACGCTTCCTGAGCGCCGCCCTTATCCTCGCCGCAAGCTCCGTCGGCGAGAAGGGCTTGACCAGGTAGTCCACCGCCCCCATGTCGAGAGCGCGG
>DAOULA010000046.1:0-6003 GCA_034420735.1 Dehalococcoidia bacterium | reverse complement strand
CTTGGGCTGACGGGGACGATGGAGTATTTCGCCAGTCCGGGGAGCGCCCTGGCGGGGCTGGAAGCGGCGATTGACTACTACAACGCCGCCGAGACGGTTGACGGCAAGTGGTTCGCCTTCATAGGAGGGCCGGACGGGAAGGTCGTGGGGCACTCCGACATCTCGCTGATAGGCGGGGACGTCCAGGACTTGCTTGGCGGGGCGACGTTCGACGCCACCGAGGCAGGCGTCTGGGTGGAGTCCCAGTCGCTGCGAGTATTCGTGGCGGGCTACGACGGCCACGTCTTCGGCTCCGGCTGGAGCCGCGACGAGTAGGGCGGGTAAGGAAGCGGGCCAAAGCGCGGCGCACGTCCCCCAAACGCAAAGAAGGCCGCACAGATGGATGGTGTCGCCGATCTGATACGCGACACGTTCAAGCGCGGCAAGTGCCAGGGCGTCATTTTGCCGCTGACCGTGTTGCCCCGGCTCGATTGTGTTCTGGCGCCCACGAGGGAGGACGTACTCCAGCGCCAGGCGGAGTTATTCAGTTCGATGTATGGTCGCAGTCAAGCAGCGCAAGCCCTCACGAGTAGGGCGCAATTACTCTTCACGGTCCGGGTCGAAGGGCTCGCCGTCCACCAGTAGGTCCTTGATGACTGCATTGCCGTTCCGGTCGACGCTGACCACCACCTTCACGTCCTGCGCGCGTTCCACAATGTGGCCGGTCCCCTCGGGCACGAAATAGGTGCCTATGCCGAAGTCGGCGTGGCCTATGCGGTCGATACGGCCCTTGATGAATACCTCTCCGGCGACACGGCTGCGTTCGTCGGTATACGCCGATGACGTCCAGACGTCCCGCTGTTCTTGCAACGAGACGTAAACGGTCCTACCCGCCGAGAACCCATCCATCCAGTCCGGCAGCCGGGCGATCTCGTAGTCCAGGATGGCGTAGTCGCCCTGCAGCAGCGACCTCGGATCAACGGGGACGGTCTGCAGCACGATCTCCTTACCGGTGCGCAGGGCAACCTCGCGCACTCCGATGAAGCCGATCAGGAAGACGAGCTGCGCGGCGACGATGGCCCAGAAGGCGATGCGGACCCAGGGTCTCATGCCTCGCCCTCCCTCTCGCGCATGGCGGCGAGCATCCGGCGCCGGCCGCGGTCGAGCAGGTAGCCGCCGGCCAGCAGGATGACGCCCGCGCCGGAGAACAGCAGCGAGCTGTCCAGCAGGTCAATCGAGTACTCGAAGTAGCGGGTGATGACGTACAGCGCGATAAACGCAATTGACAAGTTGACGCGGCCCTTTTGGTCGCGCAGGTAGCCCGAGGCCATCAGCCCCAGCGCCGACAGGGCGAATAGCGCGTTGAACACGATGGGGTAGAGCGGGTCCCAGCCGGCGGACACCCACACCGCCACGTGGGCCGCCGCCAGCAGCACGGCGATCGCTCCCGCCTCGGCGAGCTCCGCCGTGACTTGCTCGCCGCGCCGGGCCCGCAGCCATGCCATTCCCGCGGTCACTCCAATGGCGACGGCCGAAGCGCCGTACGCCAGCCCCCAGTAGGCGAGACTCGGGCTGATGCTGCCGGAGGTGTCGAAGAGGTCGTGGAAGGTAAGCAGGTAGAGCGCGGCGAAGGCGGTGACCAGCCCCAACGCCTGGAACAGGCCGCCGAGAGACTCCCACCCCTCGAACTGCCGCTTGGCTTTGCCGACGGCGTATAGGAAGGCCCCGAGGGCTATGTAGAGTGCGGACAAGGCTATCGCGGCCTCCGGTCCGTCGATGGCCTCAAGCCAGTCCTGCTGGCGGAAGGCTACGGCGGCAAGGAAGAGCACGATGGCCAGGAACATGACCGGCCGCGAGCGGGTGACGTAGCCAAGAGGCGCCACGCCCAGGAACCAGAACATCGAGAGATTGGGATGGTTCACGGAGATGTGGTATATCTGCCCGATGAGGTGCACGCCGGCCCCGTAGATGATGCAGCCCAGCAGCACGAAGGCCACGGCATAGGCCGTAGGACCGGACCGCCGCCAGATGGCGAAGCCCGCGCCGTAGGAGAGAAGCATACCGGCGATCAGCGACGCCAGCTTGACCCCGTGCGAGATCTCGTCCCAGTTGGCGGCGAAGAAGGTGATGACGCCGAGGCCGATGAGGATGCCGCCCAGGATGGACAGCCCGGTGACCAGGCCCTGCCGCCTGCGCGACGCTTCGTGGCCCGGAGGATAGTCCGGGTAGCGGGCGAGGACCGCCTGCGCCTGCTCGGCGGTGATCGTCCCGTCCCGCTGCCATGCCTCTAGCTCCTCCCTCAGCCGGGAGACGAACCTGTAGTCGGTATCGCTGAAAGGATTCATCAGGATTTACTACATGCCTGATGCCCACGAAATGACGGCGCGGATGCGAGTCCGCGCCTGTACACGGGCAGGCAACGTTCAGAGGTAGGCATTGTCGTAGCGAACACCATTCTACCCGTGGCCCTAGACCCACGCCACCGGCAGCGCCGCTTCAGCATCAGCTAGTCTTTCTCGGCCGAGCTGCAATGGCTGCACTCGCGGACGGCACGACGTCCCATCTCCAATGCCCTGTGCAGCGCAAGTCCCCTGCCAACGAACGGCCCGCGCCATCCCGGCATCTCCCATGCGACCCTCCACCTGGACCTCCACCTCTGCCCCTCTCCATACCTGCAATAGCGACAATTGCCCCGAAGTACGCGACAGGCTATAGAATATAGTGAGCTGGCCGGGGCTGCATACAATCCCAAGGAAGAGAGTCTCGATCCAAACAAGGAACGCAATGCCGGTATGAGAGCCAAAGACACAATCCCGGCATCCGATGAGCCTTCCGCCGAGGGGAGTCGGCTTCGACGTGTGGAAGGAGCAACGGACCCCGCCGGAGAAGTGTCCCAGGAAGACGTCCCGGTCCAGTACTACAGCCGGAGCGAGCTCCCACAGCGGGAGGTGGCCCTCCACCGGTTCAGCCTCAGGCGAAAGTCGACGCTCATAGGCATCAGCCTTGTCACGGCACTGGCGTTCATCGTCGCGGGAGCCGTCGTGGCCACCACCGCATTCAACCGGTTGGATCAACAGGCGGAAAACAACGCCCAGAGTTTCGCAGCAGAGTCTCAGGGCGTAATTGGGAGCGCCAGAATCGGAACCCTGGCCTTCGCCGCCGGAGCTGTCGTGGCCCTGACCATCACCGTCATCATTATCGTTCGAGTCGGTCTCCGAATCATCTCTCTGGAATTCTGGATAAGGCGCATGGGGGCCGGGGATCTCGCTTATACCATGAGTCCATCCGGAAGCGACGAGATAACGGAGATTTCCTATGATCTGGAGGTGCTGAGACGCCAGTCTGTGAGGGCACAGCGCCTGGACCTGGTGCAAGAGCTCTCGGAGGACCTGCAACGCAAGAACGAGGAGTTGCAGGTCGTCCTGGAGGAGCTCCACTCAGCTCAGGACCAGGTGATTAGCCGCCAGAAGCTGGCCGAGATGGGCGAGCTCACCGCCGGTGTGGCCCACGAGATCAGAAATCCGGTGAACCTGACTCAGAATTTCGCCCGGGCCTCGGAAGAATTGATGCGGGAGCTGCAGGAGGCCCTGGCGGAGCTGAGAGGGCCGCCTGATAGAGAGCAGGCGGAGTTGATCGACGAGCTGATCGGAGAGCTCTCAGACAACATGAGGCGCATATCCCAGCACGGAGATCGGGCCAACCGCATTGTCCAGGACATGTTGGCCATGGGCCGGGCCACAAAGGGCAATTACCAGACGGTGAACATCAACGAGATGGTCGAAGACCACGCCATGCTGGCCTACCACTCGGCAAGGGGCCTCGACCCGACGATCAACATGGAGATAGTGCTCGACTTGGACCCCAGCGCCGGCACGGTCAACGTAATCTCCGAAGACATCGCAAGGGTGATCCTCAACCTGGTCAGCAACGCCTGCCACGCCACGTCCGACAGGAGCAGGCTGGAACCTGGATACCTGCCCACCATGTGGATTAGCACCTCGAGGGACGGCGGCGACGTGAATATCCGGGTGAAGGACAATGGGAACGGCATACCCGAAGAGATCTTCGACAGGATATTCAACCCCTTCTTCACCACCAAGCCCGCCGGCCTGGGCACCGGGCTGGGACTCAGCATGTCCAACGACATCATCCGTGAGCACGGGGGTGACATCCAGGCGGAGTCCCAACCGGGCGAGTATGCCCAGTTCACGGTACGCATACCCGCCTATGCGAAACAGGCCGACCCGCCTGGGGAACCCGACGGCGCTACGACCTGAGTCGGCGAGGGGAGGCGCCAGTCATGAGCTCCATAGCAGAGGAACGCGGCCAAATCGCTGACATCATCATCTGCCGGGACGTACACAAGTGGTACGGCGGGTACCACGCCGTCCGAGGTGTCACCACCACGGTCAGGAGAGGCGAGGTGGTGGTGATCATGGGACCCTCAGGGTCGGGGAAATCCACCTTCATCCGGACGATCAACTACCTGGAGAGATTCCAGAGGGGTGACATCATCGTGGACGGAGTTCTCTTGAACGACGACACACGGAATATCGAGGCAGTACGCCGTAACATCGGGATGGTGTCTCAGACCTTCGACCTCTTCCCCCACATGACGGTGCTGGCTAACATAACCCTGGGCCCCATCAGAGTCGGGAAGGTCAATCCCCGAGACGCCCACGACGACGCCATGGAGCTGCTGGAAAGGGTGGGGATACCGGAGCAGGCCGGGAAGCCGCCGCACCAGCTGTCGGAAGGGCAACAGCAGAGAGTGGCCATCGCCAGGGCGCTGGCCATGCGCCCCAACATCATGCTCTTCGACGAGCCGACTTCGGCGCTGGATGTGGAGATGGTAAGAGAGGTATTGGACGTGATGAAGGATCTGGCAAAGTCTCAGACGACCATGCTGGCCATCACCCACGAGATAGGATTCGCACGCGAGGCTGCGGACCGCATTTTGATGTTCGACGAGGGACAGATAGTAGAAGACCAGCCTCCCGACGCCTTCTTTGGGAACCCCCGACACAACCGCACCAGGCGGTTTCTAGAGCGGGTCCTGTAAGCAACGTCGGAAGGCCATAGGGGGTGGACCTGGGCCATCTGCGATACCCCTATTACCACAAGCCCGCCGTCGTAAGTGCTTTCCCAATCCGTTGACACTTGCAATAATTGACCCTTCAGCTATGTTGAATGGTCAACCTGACTCCAGGGACAATTGCCTCATGACAGAATCGATCAATTCTGGCGCCTTGGCACATCCGGCATCTCGCACTAAGAACGGAGAGCCGATAGCAATAGTAGGTATGGCCTGCCGGTTCCCCGGCGCGTCGGACCTGGACGCCTTTTGGCAGCTCTTGGTCGAGGGCAAGAACGCGGTGACCGAGGGCGTCCCCGGCTCCGGTGTGGGACGCATCGGCGAAGTCATCCGCGACCCCAACGTCCAGAACGAGGCGTGCCGCTACGGCGCCTTCGTCGACGATATCGACCAGTTCGACGCAGGATTCTTCCGCATATCACCCGCCGAGGCCGAGTTCCTTGACCCCCAGCAGCGCATGATGCTGGAGACGACCTGGCAGGCGCTGGAAGACGCGGGGATCGATCCGGACCGCCTCAAGGGGAGCCGCACAGGTGTCTATACAGGGATCAGCAACGACGAGTACCGGATGCTGGTCGTGGACTCAAGCAAACCAGCGGAGGCCGCAGGAAGCCTCTACGCACTCAGCGGCACCAACCTGAACGGCACCAGCGGGCGAGTCTCCTTCGTGCTCGGTCTCATGGGACCGGCCAAGGCGGTCGACGCCGCCTGCGCCTCGGCTATGGTGGCTGTAGATGACGCGGTCGCAGACCTCCAGCAGGGCAAGGCGGACGTGGCCATCGCAGGCGGCGTTCAGGCCATCCTGAACGGTCGCATATACGAGCTGCGCGCCGAGGCCATGATGCTGTCTCCCGACGGGCAGTGCAAGACGTTCGACGCGTCCGCTAACGGATACGTTCGAGGTGAAGGATGCGGTGTCGTCGTGCTGA
>DAOULA010000045.1:0-13151 GCA_034420735.1 Dehalococcoidia bacterium | reverse complement strand
CCGCAGACCCCGCGACCTTACCGCTCAGTCACGAGGTGTGCGACGGCAATACGGGTATACCCCGCACCCGGAAAGGGGGTAGACGCTACGGTTACGGCTCCGGACGAGTGATCGAACTGGTCCTCTCAGGTGCTTCGTATAACACCACGGGCCCGCTCCATCCCGACGAAGAGCGGACCCGGAGGGGCTCGGGCTCATCTGTTCCCCTTCCTACCGAGGACAGGATAGCACGGCTGTTCTGTGATGTCAAATGGCGTTTTCTGACAGGCAGAGGGGAGGGCGGGTTTCAAACCCGCCCCTACGGGAACGTGGGAATGGCGGGTGCACGAAAGGGTCCTCGACACCCCGGGTGCGAGGGTTGTTGACGAGGCTATGTTCGGGGGATATGGTGAGCCGGCGGACTGCAGGCAGGCAATGAAGATCACGGACGTCGAGGTTATCGAATTCCGGACGCGCACGCGCGAGCACCGCACGCGGTGGGGCAAGGAGCGGTGGGGCGAGGAGATCGACGCGGTGTCCTCGATCACGAAGATCTCGACGGACGAGGGCGTGTCGGGCTACATGGAAGGGGGCAGCAGGGCCGTAATCGAGGGGACGGTCAGGCCGCTGCTGCTGGGTGAGGACCCGCTGGAGCGCGAGAAGCTGTGGGTCTGGATGGACCAGATGACGACCAGCCGCGCCAAGCTGACGGAGCGCGACATGGGTATCGTGGACTGCGCCCTGTGGGACCTGCTGGGCAGGATGACAGGGATGCCCGTCCACAAGCTGCTGGGGGGCGCCAGGGAGCGGGTGAAGGCCTATGCGGTCTCGGCGTCCAACCTGGGCCCGCCGGAGGTCTACGCGGAGCACGCCATCGCCTGCAGGGAGGCGGGATACAAGGCGTACAAGATCCACGCGTACATATTCTGGGACCCTCACAGATGGGAACCCGCGCCGCAGCAGCCCGGCTTTCCCAGGGAGGACGTGGAGGTCTGCAAGGCGGTCCGGGACGCGGTAGGCAGCGACATGAGGCTGATGCTGGACTCGTACGGCGCGTACACGCTTGAGGAGGCGATCTGGGTGGGACGGGAGCTGGAGAAGCTGGACTTCTACTGGTTCGAGCACCCGATGATCGAGACGCGGATGGAGGCGTACCGGCGGCTGACGAGGGAGCTGGACATCGCCATATGCTCGCCCGAATACGTGCCCGGCGGGGTGTTTTCCAGGGCCGAGTGGCTGCTGCAGGGGGCGGCGGACATGCTCCGCATCGACTACGCTCACGGAGGCCTGACGGCCTGCTGGAAGCTGGCGAACATATGCCATTCGTTCGGGGTGCAGTGCGAGCTGCACGGCGGGGGCTGGGCCCATGCGCAGGTGCTGGGTGCGACGTCCGGGGCGACGTGCGAGTACTACGAGCGGGGCGTGCTGAGGCCGGGGGACGACTACGACACTCCCCCGCCCCACCTCAAGGCTATTCCGGACCCGATGGACGATGACGGGAACATCGTGGTGTCGCAGAAGCCGGGGCTGGGGATGGAGTATGAGTGGGACTACATCGAGGAGAACCGCATCGGCGGTTGAGCCCTATCCCGGGAATACCTGGTCCAGGTCCAGGGAGAAGGCCTCGAGCATGGGCGAAGTCAGCGTGTCTTCCTTTCCATATATGGCCGCGACCTCGAGGCTGTCCTCATTCGGCAGGAGGACCCACACGATCTCTGTCTCCGGGTCCACCAGCCAGAACTCTCTGACCCCGTGCTTCGAGTACAGGTCGAGCTTGTCCCGCCAGTCGCGTTTGGCAGTTGTGGGGGACAGGACTTCGACGACGAGGTCCGGCGCCCCCTGGACGTTGTCGTCAGTGACGATGTCCGCCCGATCCCCAGAGACGAACAGGAGGTCCGGCTGCACGACGTCCGTATCCGACAGCACCACGTCGGTGGGAGCACGAAAGACCTCGCCCAAACCCTTCTCTTCCACGAACGCGGCGAGACATCTTCCCAATCTCCCGGAAACTCTCTGGTGGGCTATATTCGGCGTGGCGGTCGCGACCAGCTCTCCGTCCAGGAGTTCACATCGCTCGTCCTCCGGGGTCTTCCGGTAGTCCTCGTATGTGAGCTTGGCTGCGGACCTTGCTACGACCACGCTGTTCTCCCGTCCCTCTGCTCTCCGCCACATTATACTCCTAGGGCCTGTCTACCATGCCAGCCATCGTGCGCATAATGAAGCGGCTAGTCTCCAGCCGGCCCTATGTGATACGGGGCGCGAGCATGACTCCTTCGCTCCGGCCCGGCGACCAGTTATTGGTGGATTTGTCGGCCTATGGTGAGGTCGGGCCCGCACGGGGCGACATCGTAGTGTTTTCGAGCCCGGGCGCTGACGGACGACATGACATCAAGAGGGTGGTTGGAGTACCAGGGGAGCGCGTCCTCATAGCCGAGGGGATGCTGTACGTCGACGACAGGGAGATAGGCGAGCCTTACCTGGGGGGGCTGCCATCGTCGGTTGGGCTGGGGGAGTCGGCGTGGGATTTGGGTGAGGGGGAGTACCTGGTGCTGGGGGACAACCGGGCGCACAGCACGGACAGCCGGGAGTTTGGACCCATTATGGGAGACAGGATTGTGGGGAGGGCAATGGTGCGGTACTGGCCGCTTTCTGGGTGGGGTCCGTTTGAGCCGCGGTGAAGGTAGTCGGGAGCGGGCCTTTGGAGCCTACCCAGCACTTGCGGAGCACTGCCCTTCGACAGGCTCAGGGCGAACGATCTTCCAGCGTCAGGCTCGGGGCGAACGATCTTCCAGCGTCAGGCTCGGGGCAAACGACCTTCCAGCGTCAGGCTTAGGGCGAACGAGATTTGAGCGTCAGGCTCAGGGCGAACGATCTCGCTGCCCCCTCACCCTAACCCTCTCCCGCGATGGGGAGAGGGGACTCGCCAAGTCCCTTGGGTCTGGGGTCAGGCGCCGGCCATTATGTCGCTTAGCTTCTGGACGTTTTCCTGCCACCACTTGTAGAGGATGGCTATGTCGGTGCCGAGGGCGAAGTGGCGTATGCCCTGGTCGAGGAAGGGCTTGGCGTCCTCGGGGTCGCTGATCTCGGCGCGGGGCTGGATGCCCATTTCGAGGGCCTTCTTGTGGACGTAGTCGCGGGTGGCAATGACGTCCGGGTCCCTGGCAGCGCCGGGCTTCCCGATGCTCATCGAGTAGTCGCTGCCGCCCCAGACGACCATGTCGATTCCGGGCACGCTGAGGATCTCGTCCAGATTGTCGACGGCTTCCTTCTTTTCGATCATGAGGGCGATGACGCTGTCCTCGAGGGCCTGGACGTACTGGGGCGAGCCGGACTCGAGGATGTAGCCCGCGAACCTGCGGTCGCCTGAGCCGTGGTGTCCGCCCGTCTGCGGGGTCTCCGCCCGGACTGCGCCGACGCACTCGCGGGTCTCCTCGGCGTCGTGGACATCGGCGAATAGGACGTTCTGGATGCCTGAGCCGATGGCCCGAGTGGCGGCGAAAGTGCGAGGCTCCTGGTCGAGCTTGATCATGGCAGTCATGTGGTCGAAGAGGTCGACTGCGCGGCCGAAGTTCTCAAGGCCTTCGAGATCGTAGGGGGCGTATTCGGCTACGAACTCCACGTAGTCGATGATGCCGGTGTGGCCGATGATCTCGACCATGCCGGGCCAGAAGACCATCGTGTGGGTGCCGATGCTGGGCTTACCTTCGTCGAGCAGCTTCCTCAGGGGGTTCGGTCGCATCCGATTCACCTCAGTGGTATTGGCTTTGAGACGCGGCGTACTCTATGGGCGCGCGGCGAGGCGTGTCAAGCCCGCAGCGTCCAAAGCCGGGGAGGGCGGGTTTCAAACCCGCCCCTACGAGGATGCCGGCAGAGCTAGCGCTCTTCGGGGACGGCGCTTTCGCCCATGATGGAGTCGGCGGGGTAGACCCTGTACTGGTTGGGCTTGTTGGGCGAGGTGTGCTCGACGGCCCAGACGGCGTCGCCGTAGGAGTCGACCTCGACGATGAAGAAGGGCCGGCAGCAGTCGGGCGCGAAGTTGCTGCCGAACAGGACGAGGGTGTTGCCGTTCGGCAGGCGGGTGGCGCTGGAGCAGCAGACCGAGAACATGTCGGGCTCGAGGCGGTACTCCCAGACCTTGGTCGCGGTCATAGATTCCATGTCGAGCTTCAATTCGAGGGCGCGGGAGTACTGGCCGCCCTCGCTGCCGGGCCGGTGATTGCCGTTGTCGAAGAGCAGGACGTTGCCGCCCGAAACCAGGGTGGCGTCGTGGGCGTGGTAGAAGCGATCGGAGGGGTCGGGGAAGTCGAACTGGCCGCCGGGCCCGCCGAGCCGCCATCGCATGGAGCCAAAGCCGGGTTCGAGCAGGACGACCTGGTCGAGGTTGCGAAGGGATACGAGGACCGAGCCGTCGGGGGCTATGTCGAGGGAGTCGGCGTGGCTCCAGTCCTGCACTGCCCTGTCGCGGTCGCAGCCTCCCCAGAGGGGATTGCCGGGCAGCGTGCGGTTGGAGTCGGGCAAGGTGCGCTCCTCGGGCGAGATGAAGTCGAAGATGTCCCACACGATCTCGTTCTCGCCGGTGCGGGGGTCCCAGATGCCGATGGTGTCGCCCTCCTGCGGCCTGGGGGGGTCGCCGTAGCCGGGGCGCAATACCCGGCGTGAGAGGTACATAACGCGGCCATCGTCCATCAGGTCGATCTCGTGGTGGATGGGGCCGAATGGGCTGCACTCGTCGACCAGCCGTGCCTGTTCTACGCCGAGCGGGTCGATCTCGACGATGCCCTTGGCGGTGGTGCCTCCCTTGTGCCCAGCGATGTAGAGGATGTTGCCGTCGGGGCGCTGGGCCATGACGTAGGGCTGCTCCTCGTCCCTGGCCTCGTAGTACCAGACGACGTGGCCGCTGCCGTCGAACGCCGCGAGACCTATGTAGCCCTGCTGGCGGAACTCGAGGAACGTGACGGGGCGAGAGGGCGCGCCGACCAGCACGTCGAACTTGGCGGCGGCGAGCACGTCGGGGAGCGGGCCGGTGGTGAAGCTGCCTGTGGGGCCTTCGGCCCTGCCGCCAGCGCTGTTGGTCCCGAAGACCTGGTATTCGTAGGCGGTTTCGGCCCGGAGCCTGACGGCGTGGACTGTGTAGCGCGTGCCGACTGAGTCTTCGGTGCGGGAGCGGAGGCGCGGCACGCCGTCGGCCCAGTATTCGAGGTATACGCGACCATGCATGTCGAGACCGCCCTCGATGCGGGCGATGAGGGAGTTGTCGTCGAGGATGGCGGCGGAGGCAGAGATGGGGCGAGCTGCGGGTTCGGGTGTTGGCGTGGGTTCTGGGGTTGGTGTGGGGGCCGGAGTCGTGGCGCAGGCGGCCAGTGCCAGGAGGGCTGCGAGGAATGGGAGGGGCGCGAGGTGTCGAAGAACGGTCATGGTCTTGCCAGGCGGCACTAGGGTACAAGAGAGCCACTCGGCTGCAACCCTCGCCTGTTGCAAGGCGAAAGCCCCCATCCTAACCTTCCCCCTCGGGGGGAAGGAACAGATCGAACGCATCACTCAGTCCGGGTCTCGCCGGAGATGGAGTCTATGGAGTAGGCGCGGAAGCTGTTGCGGAGGGATGGGCTTCGGAGTTCCAGGGTCCAGACTGCGTTGCCTTCGCCGTCGGCTTCGACGATGACGCGGGGCGGGTCGACCTCGTTGGTCTCGAAGTTGATGATGGTGTTGCCGTTGGGCATGCGGAATGCGCTGCTCCTGCCCCTGGCGTATAGGTCGGGGGTGTGCCTGTACTCCCACACCTTGATGGCCGTGAGGTCGTAGGTGTTGAGGGTTAGCTCCAGGGCGCGCGAGTACTCGCCGCCCTCCTCCTCGGGCCTGCCCTGCCCGTTGTCGAAGACGAGGATGTTGCCGTTGGGCATCTCGGATGCGGTGTGCTGGCCGTAGAATTTATCTGCCGGGTCTAGGAACTTGTAGCCGCCGTTGGGGCCGCCCAGCATCCATTCGACTCTCTCGCCGTCCGGGGAGATGGAGATGACCTGGTCCCTGTTGGCTAGGGACACGATGTAGTTGTCGCGGGGGCCGAGGTCAAGGGAGTTGGCACGGAGCCAATTCTTCACGTCTCCCCCCCAATTGGGCCTGACGTCGAGGGAGAGGGTGTCGAGGGCGGACCAGACCTCCCTAGTGGTGTGATTGGTCTGGTCCCAGATTCGGATGGAGTCGGCGAAGACCTGTGTCTCGGGGTCTCCGCCGCTGGCCGTGTCGTCGATCTCGATGATCTCGTTCGCCAGGTAGAGGACGGTGTCGTTGTCGAGTACCTGGATGTCGCGGTTGACCCACTTGTCGATCTCGTTGTTCACGAGGCGGTCGACGAGCTCGCCGAGAGGGGTGATTTCCTTCATGCAGCAGTTGAAGCGGCGACCAAGCGGGCCGCCCTCGAGGAATACGAGGTTGAAGTCGGGCTTCTGGCGGACGGTGCGGGCACTGGTGAATTCCTCGGGGACGGTCATCTCGTGGGGGTAGTACCAGACGACGTGCATGTCCTGGTCGAGGGCGACGTAGAAGCTCTCGGGGTTGTCCTCGTAGTCGAAGAGGACGAGCTCTGAAGTAGGCCTGCCGGTGGGCGTGAGCTCCATGCGCTGCAAGGCTTCGGGAAGGCTGCCGGTCGTGAACGCGCCCCATGACCCTGCGTGCTCGCGCCCGTCCTTGTCCATGACGTACACCTGGTACTGGTACGTGCTCTCCGGCCTGAGGCGGAGGACGGGTACGACGTGTTGGGTTTCGTCTGACTGGGTTGTCGCTGTGCGGAAGCGGCCAGCGTCCGGGTTCCCGTACTCGACGAGCACGCGGGCGGGGGTGTCGAGGGCGACGGTGACCTGGGCGATGAGGGGGTTGGAGGGGAGCAACGATGCGATGCTGTCCATGACATTGGGGGCGGGATCGGGCGTGGAAGTCGGGGACGGGGCGGGCACCTGGGTGACGGGAGCGGGTGTTGGTTCGGGGTCGGCGGTGGGCTGGCTGCAGGCGAGCGCGGCTAGCGCCGCGATCAGTGCCAATGAGGCAGCGAGGCGAAGCGTTACGAGAGATGGGTTCCCGCCTATGAAGACCACTGCTTAGCTCCATTGGTAGACAGGCACAAGAGATCAAGAGCCACGCAATCAACGCTGGCCCCCCGCCCCCCTGGGTTCCCGCCTTCGCGGGAACGACGATAGTGGACGCCGGGATGTCGGTCAGGCAGAGGTCTCGCCGCGAGGGAATGACGGTTGTGCAAGGCTATCGTGGGCTCCCGACGGTATTGGGCATGGTCCGGCGGTAGTGCCTGCCGCCCGGAGCGGGCTTGTGGTTGGCCGGGTGGAAGTTCTGCACGGTACTATCGTAGCGCACCTGGCTCATGGCCATGGATCCGCCGTCGTCGAACTGGACCATGGGCTCGGCGCCGGACTGATCGGACTCGATGACCTCGGCCCTTGCGGCGGCCAGGCGATCGAGCAAGGCGGTCTTGTGGGGCTTTGCTGGCAGCCACGACTGGTACTTCGCCTCCATGCGCTCCTTGTACGAACCGGTGTCGGCGTCGTCCAGCACCCAGGGGCGGTCGCGCTTGATTTCGAGGAAGAGCCTGTGCAGCTCGAGGGCGAGCTCCATGCGGGCACGCAGCTCATGCTCCAGAGAGCTGGCGACCGATCGTATCGCCTCCGCCAGGTCGGCGATTTCCTGGACGCCGGTGGCGGCGTAGTCGCCCTGAGACCGGGCGAGGTCGTCTAGGAGCGCCAGGGCGCGTTCGGCAGGCTCGGTGTCGGTCGAAGCCTCCTCGTCCAAGCGCCGGAGGGCCGCCGCCACGCTGGCGCGGTAGTCGTCGTACTCGCCGATGCGCTGCTGCATGCGCAGGATCATGTAGCGGGCGTCTTCGAGCAGCGGGGGAAGGAGTGCGGCGGGATCGTCGAGGACGCGCTCGTACTCCTCGCCATGGAGCCGCTTGAACTCGTCCATTGTGCCGCAAACGTCGCTGAACCGGGTCTGCCGGGTGACCATACTACGCCTCCCAAGCCGGGGGATTCTCGCCTGTCAAAACCAAGTCGATCATGTGTGGGTTGATTGAGTGAGGCAGCGGCCTTGGTTGCCATGCGCCGGGGAGGGCGGGTTTGAAACCCGCCCCTACGTACAGGGTCGGCTTCATAGCAGCAGCGGCTGTTCAAATGTCTCCTCGTGGGGAACGGGCGCACCCGGAGTGCCGCGCCAGAAGTCGTTGTAGGCGCGCAGCGGGCCGTCGTCGTTGGGGCCCGTGCCGAGGTCCATGCCGGCGAAGATGTACGCGGAGCCGTCGAGCGGTGCCATGCCCATCACGCGCCGCACGCCGGGGCGAGATGCGGCGGCGGTGTAGTCCTTGGAGGCGTCGTGGGGGTCGAGGCAGAGCCATTCGCCGGACTCCAGGTCGCAGCGCCAGAGGTCGTTGAGCTGTGGGCCGTCGCCGACCTGGGAGCCGAAGCCGCCGAACAGGTACCAGTAGCGGCCGAGGCGGGCCTGTCCGAGGCCGTACCTGGGCAGCGGTCTGCCAGGGTCGCCGGGATCGGTGGCATGGAGCTGTGTCCACGCGCGGCTGGAGGTGTCGTACTCCCAGAGGTCGTTGTGAAACTCGGGGGACCTGCCGACTGTGTCGCGCCCGCCCCAGAGGTAGAGCTTGCCGTTCCAGCTAGTCATGGCCGGGCAGTACCGCTTGGCGGGCCAGCCGGGGGAGTCGTCGGCGTCCGGACCGTGATGGTCCCAGGTCTTCGAGGCGGTGTCGTACGCCCAGAGCTGGATGCTCATGTCGAACCAGCTCCAGCCGCCTGATTCCACGTCGCGCTGGGGGATCTTGCCAGCCCAGCCGCCGAACACGTACAGGCTGTCTTCCACTGCGGCGTAGCCTGCAGCGCCGACGACGGATGGGCGCGTGTCGTCGACGTGCGCAGGCGAGCGGAGGCTGCGGTAGTCGTTCGGCTCGAGCAGCTCCCACGCGCCGCCGGCCGGGTCGTAAGACCAGAGATCGTTGAGGAGGTGGGGACGCCAGCCGGCTCCCAGCACGGTCAGGCCGCCGAATATGTAGAGCCTGTCGCCGATGGACTCGAAGGCCGGGAGCATCCTGCCGCAGGGGCGCTCGTCGTTGAAGGAGGTCCCTACCCTGCCGTCGTCGTCCTCCAGCTTCGTCCACGCGCCCCTGTCGGGGTCGTAGCGCCAGAGGTCGTTGAGTGCGCCCATCTTGGTGAGGTCGCCGGAGTGCTCGGGCGTGCCATGCCGGGCGGTCCCGCCGCCAAATGCGTAGAGAGCGCCGCCGTGGCCCACCAGGCCGCCGGGTAATTCGCGGGGCCCGGGCGCGGCGTCGCCGGGGTTATCCGCGTGGGGATGCAGGAGCTCCCAGCTCCACGCCGTGGAGGGGCCGTTCAACTGGAACCTCGCCTCAAGACGCGGCCCGGACGCGATCCCACGTGCTTGCCGTCATCTATGACGGGCGTGCCGTTAACCAGGACGTGCTCGATACCGACGGAGTACTGGTGCGGGTCCTCGAAGGTGGCCCTGTCGATGACGGTGTCCGGGTCGAACACGACCACGTCGGCGGCCCTGCCCTCCCCCAGGATGCCCCTGTCGCCGAGCCCTAGGCGCTGGGCCGGGAAGCCGGATCTTGTGGACGGCGGTCTCCACGGTCATGACGGCGTCGTCGCGCACGTAGCGCCCGAGGATGCGCGGGTAGGTGCCGTAGAACCGGGGATGGGGCTTCGCCGTGGCGTAGAGGCCGTCTGGGGAGACGGACCTACCGTCGGAGCCGAACATGGCGATGGGCTGGCTCATGAAGTAGCGCACGTCGCTCTCGTGCCGGTTGTGGACGACAACGGAGACGACGCGCTCCTCCTCGACGTTGAGCTGCAACACGGCCTCCTCCGGCTCGACGCCGCGGTGGTGGGCGAACTCCTCGATGGTCATGCCGATGATGGACTTGTTACGGTCGCTGCCGACGTTGGCGATCTGCCAGGTGTCCCACAGGGGCCGCAGGCCTCCCGCGGCGCGCGTGAGCTCGTCTCGGAGGCGCTCGCGGGTCTCGGGGTCTCGCATCCTGTCCATGTACTCCTGGTGCGTGCCCTTCTGCGCCCACATCGGGATTGTCTCGTCGAGGTTCGAGCCGGCTGCGGTGTATGGGTATATGTCGTAGGTGATGTCGAGGCCGTCGGCGCGGGCCTGGTTGAGCAGAGCCAGCATCCTGGGCCCCTCGCCGTAGAAGCGCCCGTCGGTGATGGAGATGTGGGAGAACTGGACGGGCGCCTCCGCGCGCAGGCCGATTTCGACCGCCTCCTCGATCATGCTGATGTGCTTGCCTGCGCCGGTCCTGGCGTGGGTCGCGAAGAAGGCCCCCTCGTGGCGGGGGATGACGCTCGCCAAGTCCACGAGCTCGTCGGTCGACGCGTAGGCCGAGGGGGCGAAGGAGAGGCCGGTGGAGAGGGCGAACGCGCCCTGTTCGAAGGCCTCGGACGCGAGGCGCTGCATCTCGCGCATCTCGTCCCGGTTGGCCGGGCGGTCTTCGGTCGCGCCCGCGGCGACCCGGAGGGAACCCTGCCCTACCTGCGGCGCAACGTTGAGGCTGACGCCGTTCGATTCGAGGTCGGCGGCCCAGTCGTCGAGGGTGTCCCATGTCCATCCAGCGTTGGAGATGAGCAGCCCGCCGAGATGCCGGCGCAGCTCTTCAGGGCCGCCCTGTCCGGTTGGGAAGGGCGAGAAGCTGCAGTTGCCGGTGACCTGTGTGGTGACGCCCTGGTAGGCCATGCTCTCGGCGCCCGGGTCGTCGACCAGGCTGACGTCCGAATGGGTGTGCATGTCGATGAAGCCGGGGGTGACAACCTTGCCGGAGGCGTCTATGACGCGGGCGGCTCCGGCGTCCGGGAGGGGGCCTATGGCCTCGATCCTGTCGCCGGTTACGCCGATGTCGGCACGGTAGCCCGGTGCGCCGGAGCCGTCGACTATCGTGCCGTTGCGTATGAGGATGTCGAAAGCCATCTCTGCCGCTCCATCGCCCCCGTAGTGGCGAGATTATACATGGCGGAAACGGCGGGCTGCCATAAGGAAGCACAACCGCAGGAGGTGACCGGGTGAGGACTGGCTTTGCGTGGGGGTTTGGGTGGGAATATGATAGTGCGGCAACAGGAGGGATGTCGCATGGCAAAGATGAAGCAGCTGGTGAAGCTCGAGGGGTTCGGCAACGTGCAGATGCTGGAGGCGGACGTTCCGGAGCCCGATCCGGACGGCGTGGTGGTGGAGGTGAAGCGGAGTCTGATCAGCCGGGGGTCGGAGCTATTCAAGCGGTACGTGGCCGAGGAGGAGCTTCCGCC
The DNA here is from genome assembly GCA_034420735.1 of Dehalococcoidia bacterium. Classification (GTDB taxonomy): domain Bacteria; phylum Chloroflexota; class Dehalococcoidia; order Lucifugimonadales; family CAJWER01. Next base: position 1,848 of record DAOULA010000045.1, on the reverse strand, counting down.
GAGCATGATGGGGTATTCGGACGCCGGCGACGTGGTGGCAGCGGGACCGGAGGCGGACGGATACAGCATCGGGCAGCGCGTGATGGTACAGGGCCCTCACGCCCAGTACGCGGCGGGAGTGAGCTCGGGCGACCGGAGGCCGCGGGTGTCGGCCCTTCCGAGCGACATCGACTACGACGCGGCGACCTTCCTGCCGCTGGCGGCGGGAGGCGTGGCGTGGTCGAGGGCGACGCCGATAGAGCCGGGAGACACAGTTGTCGTGCAGGGACAGGGGCTGGTCGGGAACCTGTACTCGCAGGCCGTGCGGCAGCGCCAGCCAGGCAAGGTGATCACGACGGACGCATACGACTTCAGGCTGGACATCTCGAAGCGGTGCGGCGCGGATGAGACGGTGAACGTGCTGGAGACGGACTCGGTGGAGGCGGTGATGGACCTGACCGGGGGCAAGGGCGCGGACGTGGTGGTGGAGTGCGTCGGCGGGTTCGCGGGGGTGAAGTCGTTCGAGCAGACGATGCAGATGGTGAAGCGGGACGGGGTCGTGCACCTGATCGCGCTGTACCAGGGGCAGCCCCTGAAGCTGGACAGCGGGCTGATGATGAACAAGCAGATGATCGGCGGGTACTGGAATTCGCCGGGCGGGCCGAGCGAGACGGACATGAAGGACACGGGGGACATGCTGACGGACGGGCGCATAGTCGTGGGGCCTCTGGTCACGCACCGGTACCACTGGGAGCAGACGCCGGAGGCGTACCACTACCTGTACGAGAACCCGAACGAGGCGCTGGGGATCATCATCGAGTGGGATAGGTAGCCGGTACCAAGGGGAGCCACCTCACCCTTCCGTCAAGCTCAGGTCATGCTCACAGTCCTCCTCCGTCAAGGAGGAAGTGATCCCATGAAGACAGAGGTTTGACACTACGTGCGACCTAATGTAGAGTTGGCGCCACCAATTGGGAGGGCGTAATTCCCAGTAACCCTCCCTTATGAAGAAGCAAGGGCGGCGAGAGTCTCCGTCGCGTAGCATTGGTAGGAGGAGCGCACTATGACTATAGTAAGGAGAGCATTGGCGTGGGCGGCACTGATGGCGGTTGTGCTCACAGGTGCCATAGCCTGCGAGTCCAGCGAGCCAGCGGATACCGGCCCAAGTGCGGCCGAGATCGAGAATATCGTTAGGGCCGCCATGGGCTCGGGCGACCAGCTCACTGCTGCGGACGTCCAGAGGATCGTCAACGAGTCGGCAGGTCAGCTCACCGCATCGGACGTCCGAAAGATCGTCAGCGACCAGGCGGGAACACAGATTACCAAGGCTGACGTGCAGGGAATCGTCAACCAATCGATGTCCAGCCAGCTTACCGCTGCTGACGTCCGGAGGATAGTCGAATCGTCTGCCGGTGACGTGCTTACTGCTGCTGACGTAAAGAGGATCGTCGACCAGTCGGTTGGCACGCAGTTGACTGCTGCCGACGTGCAGAGGATCATCAACGACTCGGTGGCGGGCCAGCTTACCGCTGCTGACGTTCAGAGGATCGTCGACGCATCCGCCGGTGAGCAGTTGTCTGCTGCCGACGTGCAGAAGATCGTCCAGGACTCGACCGGCCAGCAGTTGACCGCTAGCGATGTGCAGAAGATCGTCGACGCATCGGCGAGTGGTCAGTTGACCACCGGCGATGTCCAGAGGATCATCAGCGCGTCGGTGAGCGAGGCTGTCGATGCGGCCAACAAGGCAACCGAAGCCGCCATGATGGCGCAGAAGGCTGCTGAAGAGGCCGGAATGGCCGCCATGGATGCTGGTGAGAAGGCCCAGCTCGCCCTGGCCCGGCTCCCCGAGCTGACCACCGAGGGCGCACA
>DAOULA010000044.1:0-16456 GCA_034420735.1 Dehalococcoidia bacterium | reverse complement strand
GGCGCAAGGGCATCCGCGTGGTCTCCATCACCGAGCAGGCCGAGGACAACCCCACCGGCAGGCTCCTTGAGGCCATCATCGAGAGCGTCGATGAATTTTACTCGGAGAATCTGATATCGGTGAGTCAATCGACACCAACTCTTCCGTTGGGATTGCCAGCGTGAGATTGACCTTGTTCTCCCCGTCGATGGTGACTTCATCCAGCAGCAGCCTCAGCGCTTCGCGCCGCTTCTCCTCGGGCAGGTCGTCGAGCCCGTCGCCAACCCTGCTCGCCCACTCCACCACGTGCTCCCCCAACATCCTCTTCTCCATTTCGGCGGTCTCTCTGGCCTGGTAGCCAGCCAGCTTTTCGCGCAGCGTCTCCAGCCTCTCCGTGATGAACTTGCGCTGCCTGTCCATCTGCTCCTCGGTGATCTTCTCTGACACGTAGAGCCTGATCACCCTGTCCTCCTCGAACTGTACCTTCTGAAGCTCGCGCTCCGTCCTGGCGATCTGCTTGTCCAACCCCTCGCCTTCCTGGGAGTCCAGGGCCTCGATGCCGGCGACGATGTGGCCGGGGTTCTGTATAACCTTCTTGACCTCGCCCCAGACCAAGCCCTCCAGCCGCTCCGCCCGGATCATGGTGTGCTTCCGGCACGCGGTGCGGAAGTGCTGCACGCCGTAGCACTTGTAGTAGCGGCGCGGCACCTTCATCTCGTACTTGTAGACCTTGCCGTTGCGCTTGACCGTCCGCTTCCTAGTCGCCATGCAGCCCATGAGCATCCCGCATCCGGTGCATCTGACCAGGTGCTGCAACAGGTAGAATATCTTGGTGTTGCGGCTGGAGCGGGTGCGGCGCTTCTTCATGACGCTCTGGGCTGCGTCCCAGGTCTCCTCGTCCACTATCTGCGGGAAGGGCACGGGTATCCATGTGTCCTTCTCCTTCTCGTGGACCCGTATCCCGTCCTCGGTGGATATGTAGCGGGCCTTGCCGTACCACCAGGTACCCTTGTAGGTCTCGTTGCTGAGCATCCGGTATATCTGGCCGTCCCACCATCGCTTGCCGCCGTTGGCGACGGGAACGCCGTCGGCCGTCAGGCGCTGGCCGATCACCCGCGCCCCAATCCCATCGTGGACGCACCAGCGGAAGATGCGCCGCACGACCTCGGCCTCGTCCTCCACTATCTCGGGTTTGCCATCGTCTCCGACGCGGTAGCCGTAGGGGACGTTGCTGACCGGTATACGGCCCTGCTTGGCGGTCCCCCGCTTGCCCATCGACGCTCTTTCCCTGAAGTTGTCCAGCTCTATCTTGCCGATGGCGGCCATGAGGCCGAAGGTCTTCATGTCGATGGCGTCCATGACGGCCTCGATGTCGATCTGGTGGGCCTCGACGACCTCCATGAGGGCCGCTGCGGGGTACATGCCCCGGCTGAGACGGTCGGACTTCCAGCAGACGATGACGTCGAAGCGTCCCCGTCGGGCGTCAGCCAGCATCCTCTGGAACTCCGGTCGCTTCTTGGACCAGCCCCTGCCCACCTCCTGGTACCGGGCCACGATGTTCAGCCCCCTTCGCTCGCAGTGGGCCTCCATGTCGGCAACCTGTTCTGTAATGGAGGTCTTGTCCTCGGCGTCCTGGCTCTCGTCCGAAACGCGGGCGTAGATGGCCGCCCTCATGTCCTTCGTCTTTCGCCGCTTTACCTTGATTCCCGGCATATGCTGCCTCCTCTCGCATTCCCTGAAATGAAGAAGACCCGCCTCCTGTCGGGGCGGGCCTGCGGATAGTACAATATCATCGCACTGCCTGCTCTGATCAGGTGGCGCCACGGCCCGGGATGTTTGCGCATCGCCGGGCCACCTTTCCGCTCTCATGATACCGCGAATGACGGGTCGGGGTCAAAGAGAAACGTCCTCTGGTAGATGGGTTCGGCTCAGAGTACGAGCAGGGGGGCATGATGTGGAAGGATGCAGTTGGCCCGTCCCTGTCAGGAGCCATGGCTGTCCTCGCATTCGCTGGCGGACCCAGCGTCTTCGGCGGGCGGCGAGGTCCGTCCCTTCTCGGCGGCGTGTTCGAGAAGCAGCGTGAAGAGACGCCGCAGCCGATCCTGGGCGTCGGGGCCGGGGTTGTAGTGGATCCCAACCACCCTCAGTTCCGGGGAGTCCCTGCCGGAGGTCTTCGGTCCTGTATGGCTCTTGGCTTCTTCCAAATCGATGCCCTACTCGTCGCGGAAATGAGTGCGCTGGACCCTGAAGGAGAAGCTCTTCCTCGGTATCGAACGCCGTTCCTGAAACCAGTGTGAGCGGTGGAAGATCTGAGCGTTATCCCCTGGAAGGCACTACAGGCGCGTAGTCCCTTCCGGGGGACTTCATTGATGTAATCCTCAGGGGCTGCTATGCGTGCGAGACCGATGGATGCGGCTCGTCTTCCTTCCATCGAACGGAGGACTACCTTTCATTCTGCCTTGCGGATATGTTGCAAACTGCCGACGCGAAAAGCTACGTCCCTCTCCATCCGCCGGCGCTGTGCGAGCTCCAGGGCTCCTCGACGGATACCCGGCTGGCCTGATGCGCCCTCAGGCTAGGCTTGGTCGCCGCCTCGCTGCTCGTCTACAGCGTCTTGGTCACGTGGCGACTGTTGACCTAGTAATAGGTAGCTACTGTGACTCTGCTGGGACTCGAAGTGGCCCGGCCCTCTAGGGACGCCGAGCATGTCTTGCCAGTTCGTAGGTTCGAACGCTTCTGTCATATAATGCACGATTGGAATCGACATGGAATCAAGAGACCAAATCTCTGCCGAAAGCGCCTGGCTCTACCGTTTGTTCACCTTGGGTCCTGCACGAGTCTCGCTAACCGGCAGAACCATTCTCCTTGAAGACCGTCTCGGCGAGGCGCTGGCTAGGATTCCAGTCGGTGCCATCGGCTCGATTACCGTCCGCCCGTCGTGGTTCTGGTACCGGCTGACGATTCGCCTGACAGACGCTGCCGAGCGATCTATCGGAGGACTTGATGAGAGGGAAGCCGAGCTAATCCGTCATGCCGCGCTTGAGGAGGCAGCCCGCATCCACGAAGCAGCCGTTGCGGAAGCTGTCAGGAGCGCCAAGGCTCTCAGCCCGCGTCTGACGAGGCTGGATGGGGAGCTACGTCAGCTCTTCGCGGGCGACCGCTATGCCAGATACCACGACTCGCTCAAGCGCCACGAAGCTGTCGCTCCGACTCTTCGGGAGTGCGAAGGTCTCATCCGAGAGCACCTTGAACAAGAAGCGAGGGAGGCGCTAGGCCGGCTTGAGTCCCTCGAACCGGTTGAGAGCTTCGAGGTGGCAAGAAGAAAGGCGAACAGCCTGTTCGTGTCCAGCAACGCTCCTAGTGTGCAGGCCGCCATCCTCGCCGCGCTGCCGAACCCCCTTACGAACGAACAGGCCGAGGCGGTCTCCACGGATGAGGACGTGACTCTCGTGCTTGCTGGTGCGGGAACTGGCAAAACCTCGGTCGTCGTCGGCAAGGTCGCCCACCTCGTGCGCAACCAGGGTGTGTCTCCAGACGAAGTTCTTGTGTTGGCGTTCAACAAGAAGGCGGTTGCCGAGATAAAGGGGCGGTTTACCGGCGACCTCTCCAGAACGCGCGTCCATACCTTTCATGGTTTCGGCCACCGTGTCATAGCCGACGTCGAAAGGGCAAGGCCGACTGTGGCTGGGTTCGCGGGGGATTCGGCGCTGCCCGACACTCTCAGGGATATCCTCAACGAACTTCTGGATGACCCGAAGGAATCGGACGCTATGGCCAACTTCATCGCCTCCTACCATGGAGCCTACGAATCGGCCTTCGACTTCCACACGCAGGACGAGTATGACGCGTATATACGCAGCGTCGAGCTTCGGACCCTGAGCGGCGTACGGGTCAAGAGCTTCGAGGAGCTGGAGATCGCGAACTACCTCACGAAGCATGGTGTGAAGTTCTGCTATGAACGCCCTTACGAGGTGTCGACCCGGACGGGGGAGTACCGCCAGTATCGGCCGGACTTCTTTCTCCCCGACTATGACATCTATATCGAGCACCACGCGCTGGACGAGCGTGGCAACCCGCCGCGTGGCTGGGAGGGGTACAGGGAAAGGGTGGAGTGGCACAGACGGACGCACATAAAGTACGGCACGAAGCTCATAGAAACCTATAGCTGGCAGCACCGGGAAGGCATCCTCCTAGACAAGCTGGGCGAGCGACTGGAAAGGGAGGGGATTCGGTTGGAGCGCGTCTCACAACGAGAGTTGGTCCTGGAACTGGCCCGGCAGCTGATTGACTGGCTGGCCAAGCTGCTGGAAAAGTTCCTGAACCACTTCAAGACGAACGGCCTGTCACCCGAAGAGTTGCGCGCCCGCGCCAGTCGGCGAGGCACGCTGTGGCGTAACGAGGGATTCCTCGAGGTCTTCAAGCGGGTGCGTGCCCGATACGAACAACGTCTCAGGGCCGAAGGGAAGCTGGACTTTCATGACCTGATAGACAGAGCCGCTCACTACATTCGCGAAGGCAGGTGGGAAACGCCCTACAGATACGTGGTGGTCGACGAGTTTCAGGATATATCCAAGGGGCGAATGAAGCTACTCCAGGCCCTTAGACGCGATGACACAGCCTACTTCCTCGTGGGCGACGACTGGCAGTCGATCAACCGCTTCGCGGGGAGCGACGTAGGGCTCCTACGGAACTGTGGTGACTACCTAGGCCACGTACAAACCCGGACGCTCACCAAATCATTCCGATTCGGCGACGGCATTCTTGGCCCCTCGACCGAGTTCGTGCTCAGCAATCCAGGGCAGTGGAAAAGGACGCTGACATCCGCGAGCGTCACCGACGACCGGGGCATCACCGTCATCTACGCCGACGATCCCGTCACCGGCCTCCAGCGCGCCAGGGAGGACATTCAGGCATCGGCACGGGGCAATGGTCACTCCGTCCTGATGCTGGGGCGCTACAAATCGAGCGAGAAGGTGCTTCATGCCAAGGCACCATCGGAGGAGTTCAGCACTGTTCACAGGGCGAAGGGGCGGGAAGCGGATTACGTGGTCGTGCTGGATCTCAAGGACGGCCGCTGGGGCTTCCCTTCGCGAATCGAGGACAACTCGCTACTCGAGCTCGTGTTGCCTCCGGCTGCAGAGGGAGCTTACCCGTTTGCGGAGGAACGCCGACTCTTCTACGTGGCGATGACTCGCGCACGAATCGGCGCCTACCTCATCACCGACCCGGTCAGACCCTCGACGTTCCTTACCGAGCTTCTTGAGCAGTCTGGTGACCTGAGGCAGCTCGGCGCACTAGCGCAGGAGTGTCCACTTTGCCACAGGGGTCGCCTTCGGGTAATAGACGGTAGCCGCGGTCAGTTCTGGGGATGCACGGAATACTGGTCCGAGCCATCCTGCGGATACAAGAAGGACGTTGAGACCGCCGAGGAGCCAGGAGCCTGCTACTGCATCCGGTGCAGGGCCGCCTTATCTGCCAATCCTGAGCAGCCGTACTGTGATCGCTGTTACACGATCTGGAATCGATACAAGAACGCAGCCTACCAGGAGAGGTACTGCCACACGTGCGGGATTGAGCACACGACCACTTTGCTCAAACCAATGTGTGTAGCCTGCCAACTCTTTTGAATTCGTTGTGAGGTTGGATTGACCTCCAAGAAGAAGACCTGTTGACTAGCACGGACGACGACTCCGCCGATCACACCTACCTGAGACCTGCGCTAACGGCACAGGGAAGCGGGATGAAGAGCGCCAACGGAAGAAACACGTTGAGATATCGCCGAGCGACGGCTGAGCAAGGTTGCTGGTGTACTCCGCCGAGCAGCGGGCGACGCTGCAGCGCGGTCTGCGCATCCTCGCCCAGAGAATTGCCCGCGCTCATCTACGGCGTGAGGCGTCTTGGTCCGATGCTTCGCCCAGGCCGCCTACAGAGAACGAGGACGGAGAGTGAGCGGTCTGTCGTTCGCCAGTCTTGTCTACTTTCGTAGCTGAGATTGTCCTGTAGGGGAAGGGAACCCGGCATCGGATTGCTTGCTGCAAAGTTGTAGACCGCCCCCGTTGTTCCTGATTTCAGCGGAATCACCCAACCTATAGCCTACCACCCCACGAGTTCTCCCTATTGACAAGTAGCACACTTGCCGGGGAGGCCCCGTAGGAACCATGGACTCGCCAGCCTCAGGCTCCGTGATGTGCTTTCCACACTAGGGAGGTGAGACGTCTCGCCTCCCCGACTTCCACCCTCACGACCCCGTACTACAAACTTATCTCGGAAATTGTTGCAACCTGTAAGCGATGGACTCAGTCACCCTACGGTGGTAAACTCAGTATGCCTACCACAAAGTGCCGAGGCGATACGATCTGAAGCCGCTCTCATATCTACAGTAGCTCAGATTACTGCATAGAGGTCGAAATGATCTTCGCATTCATGGACGAGAGTGGTCACCCCCACCCCAACGACCAATCCACACGCCCTGTCCTAGTCACCGTGTGTCTCGACGCCAGTTATCTTAGGACGGTTAATACCGAAGTATTCAGGTTGAAGAGAAGAATTCTGGAGCGAGATTCGTTCGATTTTGAAATGAAAGCGAAGAAGCTGATCACCCCTGGAACATTTCGCAATCGACCTGAGAAGAGGGAGTTTGTAGAATCGTTCTTTGAGCTAATGGCGAACCTGGATATCGTGGTTTTTGCCCAGATCATGGAGCGTCCTGATGATCCGCCACCCACATCGAGCGACTTCCTTCCCATGCAGTTTAGGCATCAGCTTTATCGCGTGAATAGGTACTTGGAACTGCACCGACCTGACGACCTTGCCGCCATAATGTTCGACGGTGACGGAAGTCAATTTGGCGGTTTAGCCATTCGTTTCAGTAATTGGCTGTATCGCTCAGGGGGAGGACAATCGCTGACACGTTTGGCTGACAGCCCGTTTTTTGTCGATTCCAAGGTGACGCCTGGGATTCAACTTGCAGATATGGTGGCATCTGTGATTCGCCAATATGAAGAACGCGAACTGTTCCATGGCATACCTGTGGGTGACAGCTTCGCCTCAGCGATAGCTCGCTACTACAGGATAGTCAAGGAGAAGACTGTCGACCTCGAAGCCCCTCAAGGGGATTTCACTTGGTATGGATTCAACCGGATGCCTGAACGCGATCACTATCAAGCTGCATCCGATTCGGGGCCGTCGTCACCATCCAAATGACATGAGGCCCCAGACACCGTAGCATCCGAGGCCCCTTGCTTGTCAATGGTTCCCAGTTGTGACGCCACCAGGGAATCACGTCTGGGCTCCAGGTAAGTATGCTACACCTCTCTGATGCATGTGTCAACTCTTGGGGGCACCGTCCAGTTTACTCTTGCATATCTGGGCGAACAACAGATCAAGGGATAACCCATGAGGTAGGGTAAGACAGCTTATGGTCAACAGGCTCGACAATAGGAATACCAAACGACCACCTTCTCCCTGCCACCTGAGATGGCGGAGCAGGTGCAGGACGAAATGCGCGACAAGGGCCGCACCATGGGCGAGCTCATCCACGAGGCCCTTCGCAACTACATGGAGGAGCGGGAGTGGCTGCGGGCCATGCGGTAAGAGAGGCTACGCGCTCGCCATGCCGAACAGGATGACTCGTGACGAGCGCCGGCTTCGGGAGGCCGGCTCTATGCGGCGCCCATCCGGTTTCTCTGGGAGACGGCGTGAACTTTGCTCTCCCCAAGAGCGGTCTTTATCGCTGCGCTTGGTCAGGGCTGCTGACGCACCCTCACGTTGCGGAGCAGGTGACCCAGGCCCATGCTGTCGGCCAGGTCCTGGAGGGCGAGGAGGTGATGGGTGTTGGGCAGGACTCCCTGCCGCCATCGCCACAAGTTGACGACGCTGGTTCCGAGGCGGCGGGCGATCTCCGCCCAGGTCAGCCCGGAAGCCTTCTGAAAGTCTTCAAGGGCCTCGGCGAAGTCGCCGGTCATTTCGTAGGTCTTCTTCTTGCCTCGATGTGCGCGCTTGCGGGGCATGTGGTCACTCCTCCTTGAGGGGGTCCAGGAAGTCGTCTCCCAGCAGGATGTCGAGACCCCCCGGTATCCACGGGGCGAGCCGCACCAGGGAGTGGTAGGCCCCTCCCGACGGCTTCGTCCCCTGCGTCCACCGGGCTGCCTGCTTGGGTTCGACACCCACCAGTTCGGAGAACTCGTCCCAGGTGACGTCGGCGGCCTCCTTGAGCCGGACGATCCGGTTCCCGAAGTCCTTCGGAAGCTTTCCGTCCCCGTGGGGCACGAGGCGGCCGTCGATGACGGGGTCTCCCGCGTAGATGGACAGGCGGGGAGAGCTAGGGGTTGTCGTCGTCTTCATGGCGCAGCTCGAAGAGGTCATCAAAGTCCTCCACCCCCAAGACCGCCTTCATCCGCCGCCTGATGCGTCCCGAGGGGGCGCGCCCCTCGTTGATCAGGGTGGACAGGTAGCCCCGGCTGATGCCCAGCTCACGGGCCAGCCAGTTCTGGGAGCGCCCCAGCCGTTCCAGGCGGTCCCAGAGGGCTCTGGTCTTGAGGAGGACGACTGTGCGTTGCATGGCGGTGGGGGAATCCCCTGTACTCTAAGCTATACTTAGGCTATAGTTTAACCGCAGAGCAGATGGCATGTCAAGAACTACTGTGCTATTATCCTAAGCAACGATTATCCATACGTGTGAGCGTTGAACAGGAGCGATCCAATCAAATGACCGAAGACAGGGACTACAGGTGGGAGGGCATCGGCGCCCGCATCAAGGAGGCCAGGCTCAGGGCCGGTCTCACCCAGAGGCGGGTGAGCGAGCTTGTGGGCGTCAGCACTCACGCCGTCTGGTCCTGGGAGGCGGGCAAGATGAAGCCCACCCCGGAGCACCTGCTGGAGCTGGCGTACCAGTGCGAGACGAGCACCGACTGGCTGCTGGGCCGGGACGTGGTGGAGGCGGAGATACTGAAGGAGGCCGACGTCTCCTTCCGCAACGCCATAGAGGGCCTGCCCATGGAGGACCTGGAGTCGATCATGGAGTTCATCCGCTTCGTGCGGGAGCAGCGGAGGAGGAGGGACCGGGCAGAGCGATGAATCGGGCGCAGAGGAAGGCCAAGAAGCTCCGGCGCGATCTGGGGCTCAGTGGCCGGGTGGACGCAGAGGCGGTGGCCGGCATGGTCGGGTTGGAGGTGGTGTCGTGGCCGCTGGAGGTGCAGGAGGAGATGCAGATGGGCCGCTACATCGGCGTGGCCGAGCGTCTCGACCCTGCCTTGCGGCGGTGGGCGATAGCCCACGCCATAGGGCACAAGCTGCTGCACCCCGGCAACCATCTGTGGGTACGCGACCACACGAGCCTGAGCGGCATCTACGAGCGGGAGGCGGAGGACTTCGCCCGCGCCCTGCTGATGGACGTGGATGAGGCGATGGAGGAGGGTCTCAGCGAGCTGTGGGAGGTGGCCGAGCACTTCGGGGTGCCACAGGAGTTGGCCTGGCTTCAGCCGCCGCTCCCGATGGAGTGAACCAGATTACGGAGAGAGGAGGGACAAGCTTTGTTGACGGAAGTTCGATACCCGAACGTGGAGGTCGAGATATGGGAAGCGCCCCCCTTCGTCTACTACGGCGAAGATGCCGAAGACGAAGAGGACGGGGACTACAGCGCGGAGAACCCCGAGGCGTCCCGCATACTGGAGCGGGTGCGTAGCGCCCTCAGGGAGGGCAGGGTCGGTGACGAGGAGATAGAGGCGTACACGCGGGAAGCCACGTCACGCTGCTACAACCACCTGGTGTACACGACAACGACGTGGGTGCGGGTACGTTGGGTTGGCCCCGATTACGAGCCGGACGAGACGTAGGCCGTTCTCTCCTTGTCCCGTGTTGGAAATGTCGAAGCGAACCAGGGTAACCGCGGTCTCGGCATTGGCGGCCCACGCCTTGGCCTGGGTCGCCGGGCTCTGGTTCGCCTTCGGCCCCGTCTACCAGGGCGTATCGGTCACTGCTTCCATGCCGGGTGAATCCGCAGGAGAAGCGACAAGACACACGCATACCCTGGTGGAATCAAACGGCCCGTGGGTGCTCTGGCTGCTGCTCATCCCCGTTCTGCTGTCGGGTGTGGCGCTGCTGGCCATCGTCTTCACCGACGCCGGGCAGGCGCGGCGGAGGGCCTTCCTGTGGATGTCGGCGCTGGCGCTTCTGGCCTTCTGCACCGTAGGGATATTCTCGATCGGGCTGTTCTACCTGCCGGCTCTGCTGGCCCTACTGGTCGCCGCCGTCACCGGCTCCCTGAAGGACAGAGCCGACATGGGGTCGCAGGAATCCGGTTAGGGCGGGACATCCCGGACCCTCGGTATTCCTCACCGTCTGACGATCCCCTGGAGGTCTTGGCGCGACGCCTTCCGGTTGAGGGCGCGGTCGAGGATGGAGAAGGCTTCGTGGATGCCCATGCTCTCCACCCTGGGAACGGGCTCCTCCTCCTGCTTGAGGAGGGCGTGGGCGATGAGGTCGGCCATCTGCAGCAGGTGGTCGCCTTCGGAGCTTCTGAAGGCCGGGCCACCGATGACGTTCTCCACGGGGATGTTCCTGGTCCTCTCGCCCTCCTCCCACCTCTCGTACCTGCTGGGCACGGGGTTGAATATCCTGAGGCGCCTGTAGGCCCGCGTGATCATCCGCTCCTTGCCCTCGTCGAAGATGAGGAAGGCGTGCCGATCCGCCGCCTTGACCGAGGCGTTGATGCGGTTGAGCAGCCTGTCCAGGCTGACCTTCTCGTACGCCTTCACTTCAGCCTTGCGGAGGCAGACGTTGATGACCTCAACGCCGCCGATGCGAACTGCCGCGTCCTCTATGCGGCGCAGCCCGTCCCTGAAGACCTCGGCCCCCTGGCGGGGCGCAAGCCGCTCGTTGGCCCCTCCATTGCGGGCCAGCATCCCTCTTCCAGCCAGCAGGTCGCAGGCATGGAGCTCCCTGTCGGGCGGGATGCGGTAGCCCTCGAGAAGCTCCCTTCTCCACCCATAGATGTCTTCGTGTAGGTCGTTCCACCGCTCGGCGTCCACGCCCAGGGCGGAGCGCACGTAGCAGGTGGGCCCTTCGGACTCGTCGATGTAGTACAGACGCATGGTTCCTGACCTCTCTTGCTATTCGTTGCCAATCAAGCTGGAAGTGCGTGGGCGGGCTCCCAGGCTCCCGTTGTTCGCCATGCCCGTCCCAGCGGCCCCTCCCGCTCCAGCAGGCCCTCGTGGGAGACCAGTAGGGGCATCTCCACACCGGCTTGTGCCATCTCTCCTCTCGCCACTCGCAGGAAGTGAGTCGCCGCGATGTCGTCGCCGAGGACTACGAGGACGGCTGGCTGAGCGCCGTGGTCGTCCGTGGGCTGGTGGGAGGAGTAGTAGCGCAGGTATGGGGCGAGCCGAGCCGCCATGGTCGAGGGACGCACGGCTCGGCGCTCCCACTCCAGGAAGAAGGGCCACGGGGTGCCGTTCCTCTTCAGGACGCCGAAGGCGTCGGGGTGGACGGAGCGCGTGCCGCCGGCCCGCGCGGGTAGAGGGCCGTGCGGGAAGTGCCTTGCGGCCCGCATGGGCGGGTCGATCTGCGCCAGCTCCCAGCCCATCGCTTGGGACTGCCTCGCCAGGGCTGATATGAAGCCGTGGACCGCCGTCGTGTGATCGAGGTTCCTGAGAAGCTGGCGGCTCCTCCTGCCGGAGACGTTGCGCCACCCGATGGGAGCGCCGGGGTCGATGGGCGAGACGCTCCATCGCTTCCTGGCCGCGCCCACGGACGTGCGGTCCCTGCGGGCCAGCAGCGTCAGCCCCCGGTCGCTGAGGGCGAGACCCTTGTGTCCCTCGACGGCGACCCGGCTGACTAGTGATGTTTCGCTCAGGGCGGCCAGCACCTCGTAGAACCGGCCGCGAGAGAGGCCGAGCAGTTGGCGCAGGTCGTCCGGCCCGATCCCCGGCCAGTCGAAGAGCAGGTCGAGGACGCGCTTCTCGGCGGGCTTCAGAAGGGCGGGCAGCATCCAGTGCGGAGTCACAGTTCCCGGTCGTCCCGGCGCCATATCCCCCGGCAGCGTCGCCCGCAACGGCTCTTGCTCGGCGACCAGCCGCCCGCCCGGTTCCAAGTAGGATGACAGGAGATAGCGCAGGTCCAGGGCGGGGGCCGCGGAGGGCAGACGCCACACGTGTTCCGAGGGGCTTGCCCACGCCGCGTCCCGCTCCAGGGTAAGAATGGCCCGCAGCGGCGAGTCATCAAGCGCCAGGCGGGCGTGTCTCAGCCGCACATCGTCGGGCATGAGCATGAGGACCGCCCCGGGCAGCGGCCCTTTGCCGAGCCGATAGAGACGCTTGGAGAACCCCGTCCTGTCCGACGTGAGCCCCTGCCTGACGATGCCAAGCGTCCTCCCGTCGGAGAGCTCGATGGCGGCATCCAGGGTCGAGGCCCGGTACCAGCGCAGTTCGAGAGGTCCCGTCTCGGCGGCGATGGAGGACGAGAGGCGGTAGATGACTCCCACCGCATCGAGCCGCTCCATGAGGATGCGCCGCCAATGGGCTGAGACGGGACGCGTGCGGAGCAACTCGTCCAGGGCCTGCCTCGTGCTCGATGCGGGACCGGCCCCCTCCGCTTCGGCCAGCCACCGCAGCCCTGGGACGGTGAGATGGTATCGCCGCGTGGACCTGAGCAGATCGGTTGCGTGGAGGACCGAGGCCGCCAGCCCCCGCCGTTCCAGGGTGTCCACGGCGTGGTAGGTCGAGCGGTCGGGCGTTCCCGACACGGCGGCCAGCTCCAGGCGGTCGAGAAGTGGCATCAGGGCCAGCCGCCGCATCACCATCAGGGTCCGTTCACTGAGGTTCACGACGACTCTCCGTCGCCGGACTCCGGCTTAGGTGGCTTGGGGTTCCGGGAGCGTCCCTTGTGCTTCTTGGGAGTGTGTTTCTTGGGAAGCTGCGCGGGAACACCATCCTCACTCTTGGCCTGACCGTCCTCCGCCTTCCCCTGCTCCTCCTTCAGGTCGCTCACTCCCTTTTGAAAGTCCCCGACCTTCCTGTCGCCCTCCGCGTTCCCGGCGGCGATGTCCTTAGCCGCGGTGACGTAGGAGGACGCCTCGGCGCGAATGCGCTCGGCCCTCTCCGGGTCTCCCGGCTCCGGCTTCCTGACCGCCATCGAGAAGGCGTCCATCCGGTCGGTTCCCACGGTGGCGCGGACGTAGCAGTGGTGCACCGGCAGCGACGTGATGTCGTCCTCGGTCACCCGCTCCTTGCCCAACTCCCACACAAGCTGCCGGGCGTCTGAGCCCGCCACCTGGAAGACGGCGAGGCAGCCGACGTTGGCGAGGATGGTGTCGCGCATGGTGGGGGAGAGGTCGTCCAGCTTGGCCAGGCTCTGGGTAGCGAGTACGAAGCTGGCACCGAACTTGCCGAGCTCGCCGAGCATCGACTCGTAGTCCACGCCGGGCATGGACTGCATCTCGTCCACCACCACCAGCGCTCCCCGCCGCTGCTCGATGGGCAGGCTGCCCTGCTCCCGTATCACGGCGTCCACCAGGTTGAGGAGGGAGGCGCCCACCAGGGCGGCCACGTCCCTGCCCGCCGTGCCCTGGGAGGTGGACACCAGCAGGATGCCGCCCTCCAGGATGGTCCTTCGCAGGTCGATGGTGGAGCGGCGCTGTCCCAGGATGGCCCTGGCCCGCTTGGAGGAGGCGTAGTAGGAGAGCCGGGTCTGGACCGGGGCCAGCGCCTCCGCCCTGTACTGGTGACCCCACTTGCCGAAATCTCTGGCCCACCAGTCCAGCAGGTAGGGGTCGGATACCTTGGCCAGCACCTTGTCCTTGAACTTCTGGTCCTCGGACAGGAGCTTGAGGCCGTCGAGGATGGTGTACTGCTCGTCGGCGTCCGTGCTCTCGTTGGCCTCGTGGAGGGTCTTGACGGTGAACTCCAGGATGGACTGCATCCGCGGCCCCCACTGGTCCCACAGGCCCCTGGCCACGCGCACCACCGAGTCGGCGGTGCGGTCGCGGTCGGAGAAGACGCGGGCGTCCAGCAGGTTGACGCCGGGCGCCCCCCGCTTATCGGCCAGGTCGATGAGCCGCACCCTTTCGACCATCTCCTCCGGCACGTGTTCGAGGATGCCCTCCACAAGGTCGGCATGAGGGTCCACGACGACGATGGCGTCGGCGTCCCTGCCCGCCGCCTTCTCCTCGAGCTTGTGCCGGACGATGTGGTGCATAAGGGTGGACTTGCCCATGCGGGTGCGGGCCACGTAGAGGTGATGGCGCCGGAGCAGGTCCTCGAGGAAGCGGATCTCCCTCTGCGCTCCGGCCGTGGTGTCGCCCACCAACGCGCCGCCCCTGATCCCCCTTGCGGAGGGGATGAGCGCCCTCGAACCCGACCGGCCCACCAGGGGAGTCTCATCCCTGGCCCCGGGCGGGTGCCACAGGGCCGCCGCCTCCCGCACCCCCAGGACGCTGCGCCTGCCTAGCAGGCCGGAGCCTGCGGGGTGCAGCATTGCCGGATCGGGCACGACGGGCCGGACTTTGCCCGCCTTGAGCTTCGCTCCCGCCGGGTTGTCGTAGTGGCGGTAGGCTGCCGCGGTCTGCCCAAGGAGCTCGCTGGCGCGCTTGTGTCCGGCGGCGGCGGGCAGGATGGCCGTCACCTGCATCTCGCCGTCGAAGGCGATGCGGGAGACCTTCTCCTTGATCTGGTTCGGGTCGTAGACGCGGCTGCGGGCCTTCTTGAAGCGGTGCCATGCCCAGCCGCCCGCGGCCAGCGCAGCGGTCACGCCGATGCCCATGAGCACGGCCTTCCAGGTCTCTCCCGCCTGCACCCACAGGTAGGCGCGAAGAGCGGCGACCAGCCCGAGGCCCAGTACGGCCATCGTCATGCCGTCCATCTGGAGCGGCCTGGTCTGGTAGGTGTAGGAGGGGTCGCGCCGCTGCTCCAGGGCGGGCTTGTGAGCCTTCTCCAGATTGTGCTGCGACCAGTCCGGTCCCAGGGAGTTCAACTTGAGTTGCGCCACGATGCGCTCGTCCTGGCGCAGGTTCGACAGCGCGCCCAGCAGTGCGATGATGGGGTCGGAGCCGGGGTCGAGAAGGTCGTCGTCCCGGAAGGTGCGGATGGGAACGTACTCTGGGCCGTCGGCCCTGAGCGTCATGCCCCACGCTCGCTCGTCCTCCCCCAGCCTCAGGGGGTCGTCTTCGGCCTGCACCTTTTCAATGCGAGCCTGGGGGTAGTGGGCGGCGATCTGGCCCCGTACTACCTGGGAGTCCAGGCAGCGGGCCATGAGGGTCACGCCGTCGGCGTTGCCCGCGATTTCCAGGGAGAAGGGCTCTGGCACGGCGATGGACTGGAGCATGTTCTCCACGCCCAGCAGCGTTCTCTCCCCCGTCCTGGGCGGCGTCACCGCCAGCAGCACAGGCTTCTTCTTCTCTCCGTCTTGCAGCCACTTCATCGGGTTCAGCTTCATTCGTCCGCTCCTTTCTCTATTGGTTCAGTCAATGTGTGTTTGTTTCGTCGGTGGATCAGTGCCTGCCCGGTCTCCACTCGATCACCTCCGTCTCCTCCGGCGTGGCCTCGATGCGGACGGGGAAGCGGTGCCCCTTCGACAGGAGCAGGCCGTCCCCGCGTGGGCAGGAGAGCAGCCAGCGCTGGAGGTCTTCGGGCAGGTCGAAGGCGTCCCCGACCGTGCTTATGGCGGCGGCGTCCTGCTGGAGAAGCAGCTTGAAGGCGGCGTTCTGTAGCAGGGCGCGACCGGAGTGTCCGGTGATGGTCCTCGACGTGTCCTCGCTGAGGAGGTCCTGGACGTCCTGGGTGATGAACTGAAGTCCCAGGCGGTGCTTGCGGGCGCGCTTCGCCATTGACACCATGAAGGCCGCTCCCTCGGGGTGCTGCATGATCGACCACACCTCGTCCACGACCAGCAGGCGGGGCTTGGGGTCCCGGGCCGCCGCCGCCCACACGGTCTCGGTGCAGACCATCGCGGCGGCGGGGCGAAGCTCCGGCTCCAGCAGCCGCAGGTCGAAGACCGTCACGAGCGCCTCGTTGCCCAGCAGGTCGTCCCCCTCGTCGGACAGGAGGTTGCGCAGGCTTCCGGTGGCGAAGGGCCTGAGCAGCTGGGCCAACTCCTGTGCTTCTCCCTCAAGGTATTGGTAGAAATCGCGGAAGCCGGTTCGCTCGCGGGATTTGGCGTAGTAGCCCGCCAGGGCGTGGTCGAGGGCGGCCCGCCGCTCGGCGGAGAGCCGCTCCCCCACCATCACCTCGATGAGGCGTCTCAGGCTGCCGATGCGTTGCAGCAGCTCCTCGGCATCCCCCTTGTCGATGACGAAGGGGTTCATGCCCTGGCCGGGAACGCCCGGTGACAGCACCCGTCCGCCCGCCGCCCTCGCCATGTCCGCGTACTCCCCCTCCGGGTCGATGACGTAGGCGGTCACGCCCCGGCACAGGCCCCTGAGAACTCCCAGCTTGGTTGCGAAGCTCTTGCCTGAGCCGGAGCGTGCGAGGACGGCGGTGTTGGCGTT
>DAOULA010000043.1:0-4335 GCA_034420735.1 Dehalococcoidia bacterium | reverse complement strand
TGGACAACCATTCTTCTCAACCTGCGACCGTCGATCTCTTCGGTGGCGAAGGGGGACTATCCTACGGAATGCAACAGGCTGGCATGACGATTGCCGGAGGGATTGATACTGCCTCCCCTGCTTGTCAGCACCCCTTCCTACAGAAACCGCTCGCTATGACATCCGAGTTGCATGGTGTTCAATCTGCTCCATACTGCATTCTCGACATAGAAACGGCGGGGCCTATCACTCAGCCTCCCGACACGTATGAATTGCTTTTGGTTGGTGTGAAGCACGAACGGCAACATGCGATATTCCGTTGTAATCGCAGGGAACTCGGACTCTTCGCTACCTTCGTAGATGGTTTCAAGGGCGCCGTAGTGACCTTCAACGGCAACCGCTTTGACCTTCCAATCCTGAGCCACGCGCTTCAATTGGTTACAGGGAAATCGCTACGGGTCTCGAAGCACTACGACATCCTGTCGAAAGTTGAACAGCACGCGGGTAGGCGCATCTCTTTGGATGCCTTGGCCCGCGAGAATTTAGGCATTGGAAAATCGGAGTGGGACCACCGGCGCAACAAAGAAATCTGGCAATCGAGTCCAGAGCTGCTTATTGCCCACAACCAGGAGGACTTGAACCTTACCGCGAGGCTATTCGAGATGGTTCTACAACGCCAACCACTCAAGGTCGATGGGATGACAGTTCTTCTGCCTCTTGACCCGGTCAGGCCGCTGGTGATGAAGCGGGGTGCTGCACCACGATAGTCTGGCCGTGCACCTCGCTTCGGGCGTTGGCGTAAGTCCTCTTAGTCGCCCGATGACTAGCTGATAATCCGCAGGGAATCCACCTCAAGGCGGTCTAGATTTGGAATCACGGGCTGACAGCCTAGAAGCGGAAGCAGTGTTTGCCTGCTGGGGCAAGTTGGCCTCTGCCAACGAGTCTCCCAGCTACCACCCATTGCTTTGCCACATGGTGGACGTGGCAATGGTCACGCGGGAGATGTGGCAGCATTCCCTTTCACCCAGTCAGCGTGGTGGATTGTCCATGGGCTTGGGATTGGGACACGACCAGGACGCGGCTGGCCTCTGGTGCGCCTTACTCGGTGGACTCCACGACTTAGGCAAAGCTTCGCCAGCCTTCCAATTGCAAGTTGAGAGTGTCCGCGCGAATGTTGAGCAACGACTTCGGGACAACGGATTGACCGTCCCGTCGCGCCAAAATTCCAGGTACACGCCTCACGGTGTGATAACCGCGGCTACTCTCCCAGGCATATTCACCGCCGCGTTCGGGATGGATAGACGCATTGCCACCCGCATCGGGACGGTCATCGGTGGGCATCACGGCGTCTTCCCCACCAGCAGCGAGACTCAGGGTGTCAGCACCACCGCCAGAGGCAATCAAAGCTGGGACCATCACCGGGGCGTCCTAGTCGATCAACTGGTCGACGTGTTCGGCGTGCCCCGCAACCGCGAGCGACTGCCCGGCAGATTTGATAACGCTGTGGCTATGACACTGGCCGGCTTCGTCAGCGTCGCGGACTGGGTCGGCTCCAATACTGAGTTCTTTCCATTCACCGCTCCCACGACCGCGATGGCGTACGCTCGTTGTGCTGAGAAGCAGGCCCGGAAAGCACTCGACGCTCTCGGCTTTCTCATGAGGCCAGGCCCACGAGAAGTCCGAGGGTTCGCGGGAGTGTTCCCAGGCATATCCAAACCCAACGACCTGCAACACTCCGTAGAATCCCTCGCAGGAGACTTGAACGAGCCAGGTCTTGTCATCATCGAGGCGCCCATGGGGGAGGGCAAGACAGAGGCCGCCATCTATCTGGCCGACAACTGGGCAGCGACCGCAGGCCAGGAGGGGCATTACTTCGCCCTGCCAACCCAGGCCACGAGCAACCAGATGTTCGGCAGGGTCCGAGACTTCCTGCATGACCAGTACGCGAACAGCCTCGTGCAGCTACAGCTTCTCCACGGCCACGCCTCGCTGTCCTCGGAATTCGAGGCGCTGCGGACGAACCATGACCGCATCTTTGCGCCTCGGTACTCCGGGGTCGAAAGAGACAGCGACCACCTGGAAGTAGTCGCAGCAGAGTGGTTCACGTACCGCAAACGGGGGCTGCTCTCACCCTTTGGAGTGGGCACCATAGACCAAGCGTTGCTGGCGATACTTCAGGCCAAGCACATGTTCGTCAGGTTGTACGGCCTCTCGCACAAGACCGTCATCATAGACGAGGTCCACGCCTACGATGCTTACATGACTGCGCTTCTAGAGCGGCTTCTGGAGTGGCTAGCCGCTCTCGGGTCATCGGTTGTCCTGCTATCGGCCACGCTACCCAGGGACCGGCGAAATGCACTCATGGACGCCTATCTGCAGGGCATGGGTGCCCAATCCCAAGAGACCCGAGTCGATACCGCTTATCCTCGTATCTCGTGGGTTTCAGGGAGCTCGGAGCCAGGTTCCCGTACGGTGTCGGTCTCTCCAAGGGGTACCAAAGAGGTCTCCGTTGAATGGACTGACGGCTCAATTCCTGCCCAAGATGGATCGCCGTTTCCGTTGGGCGAGCGGCTGGAGGAAGCCTTGGTGCAAGGAGGATGCGCCGCAGTTGTTTGCAACACGGTGCGCCGTGCCCAAGAGGTGTATCGAGCGCTCAAGCCTTACTTCCCAGGAACAGCCGAGAATGGCGAACCCGCGTTGGACCTCCTTCACGCTCAGTACACCTTTCAGGCCCGAGACGAGAGGGAGAACAGATCACTTGCTCGATTCGGGAAGCCGGACGCGAGCACGTTACGGCCGCACAAAGCCGTATTGGTCGCTACCCAGGTCATCGAACAGAGCTTGGACCTGGACTTCGATCTGATCGTATCGGACATGGCTCCCGCCGACCTACTGCTCCAGCGCGTTGGCAGACTCCACCGCCATGAGCGTCCGCGTCCCCATGCTCTGGAGCGGCCGCAACTGTTGGTATGCCAACCAGAGATGGACGGGGACGTGCCGCGGTTCGATCCCGGTACGAGTGCCGTCTACGACTCTCACATCCTGCTTCGCAGCTGGCTGACGCTTCGTGACCGCGCCACCGTCCGAGTTCCTGATGACGTGGAACCCATCATCGCGGACGTATACGACGACGACCGTCACCACCATGACCTATCCGAACCGTTGCGGGAGGCGTGGTTTGAAACCCAGAGGGAGTTGCAGAAGGCGATAGAAGGAGACAATGAAGAGGCGAGAGTCCGCTGTATCAAATCTCCGTCATATGGAGGACAGCTCTGGCGGCTAACAGAAGACCCCAGAGAGGAAGACGCCCCTGATTTCCACCAAGCGCATCGTGCGCTAACTCGACTCACGCCTCCCGGCGTGTCAGTTGTCCTTCTCTTTGGGTCTAGCGACCGAGCTTGGTTAGATGCTGCGCATCGTGAATCAGTAGACATCGACAGCGTGCCGTCGGTCGACGCGACGAAACAGATGTTGATGCGCTCCGCCAATATCTCCGACCGGCGTGTCGTCTTTCAACTCCTACAGCAGGCCCCACCGATGAGTTGGCGACGGACGGCTTTGTTGAGAAATCACAGGGCGATATTCTTGGACGGTGACGGGTGTTCTGAGAGCATAGATGGATACAGCATTAGACAGGACCCTGAGACCGGCCTGACGGTATTCAGACTTGAATGAGGAACTGCGTTGGCGACATTCAACCTGATAGATGAACCATGGATTCCGTGCACGATGCTGGACGGGACCAGGATGTCTCTGGGCCTGCGTGAGGTTTTGATTCAGTCTCAGGACGTTGGCGAATTAGGCGGAGACTCTCCGCTGGAAGTCGCTGCACTTCACCGCCTTCTGCTCGCACTGCTCCACCGGAACTACGACATTGGAGACTCGCAGAAATGGGGTGCCCTCTGGGAGGGCGGGGCCTTAGACTGCGGGGTGATCAACGACTATTTCGAGAAGTGGCGTGGTCGCTTCGACCTGTTCGACGGGGAGCGGCCGTTCTATCAAGTTGCGGGCCTCGACCTGACCAAGGGCGGTTCGTCTGCGAGGCTGTTCTTCCACCAGGACAATAACGCCACGCTGTTCACGCATGTAGCCACGGTCGCCCCGCCTTCTCTTACACCGGCTGAGTCGGCCAGACTACTGGTCGGATTCATGGCGTTCGATGTAGGGGGCCTCAAGACCGGAGGGCCTGCCAAAGCCGCGATGCTGAACAACGGCGCGGTGGTGTTGGTAAAGGGCAGCAATCTGTTTCAGACCCTGATGCTCAACCTATGCCGGTACGCTCCTGAAGAAGGCGATCCCTGGGACTTCAATCGTGACCAAGACATACCTGCATGGGAACGTGACGAAGAAACTCGC
>DAOULA010000042.1:0-58291 GCA_034420735.1 Dehalococcoidia bacterium | reverse complement strand
CTCAAAGCGCACTGGCACGAGCCGGACCCCTGGGACGGACCCATCGACTCCGCACACCCGGGCCGCTCGCCCCCTTAGGTAGACCTCGACCCAACAACACATCTGTAGGGGCGGGTTTCAAACCCGCCCTGTCCCCAGGTCCTTCGCACGCGGGGAAATCCTCCTGCGGTTTGACACGCCATCTTAGCGGGCCTAGACTTGCCGGGCGGTCGAGGCACGGGAGGCCCCATGGCGTTCAACCTCCTTATATATACCACCGAGGGTCCGGGCGTCCCAGGCGTTCACGAGACCCACCGGTGGCCCGAGAGGCTGAAGGACCTCGTTCCGGGGATCCAGGTCGACGTGGCCGGCTCCGAGGGCGAGGCGCTGGCGTTGGTCGGCGAGGCCGACGCCGCCTACGGCAACATCACCCCGGAGTTGTTCGCCCGGGCCGGTAGGCTGCGCTGGGTCGCATGCCCCCAGGCGGGCCCCGCGGCCGGTTACTACCACTCCGCCCTGATCGAGAGCGACGTGGTCGTCACGAACGTCCGGGGCATATACAACGACCACATCAGCGCGCACATCATGGCGCTGCTGCTCTCCTTTTCAAGGGCGCTGCCCGCCTACTACCGCGCCCAGCAGGGACGTGAGTGGACCTCCGAGCAGGGCCACGTCTACCTGCCGGAATCGACGGTCGCGGTCGTGGGCGTTGGCGGCATAGGCGCAGAGACCGGTCGGCTCTGCGCCGAGTTCGGCATGACGGTGATCGGCGTCGACGCCCGCCTGGATGAGGCCCCGCCGGGGGTGTCGGAGATTCACACCCCCGCCTCGCTGCACGATGTGCTGCCCCGCGCCGACTTCGTGGTGCTGACGGTGCCCGAGACCCCGGAGACCCAGGGCATGTTCGGCCCGGCGGAGTTCGGGCTCATGAAGTCGACGGCCTGCTTCATCAACATCGGCCGGGGAGCTACGGTCCGCCTCGACGCTCTCAACGAGGCCTTGAGGAGCGGGGGAATAGCCGGCGCGGCCCTGGACGTGTTCGAGATCGAGCCCCTTCCGGCCGATCACCCGCTGTGGGACGCGCCAAACATGCTGATCACGCCTCACGTCGCCGCGGCCTCCGGGCCGAACCTGGACGAGAGGCGCACCGAGCTGTTCCTGGACAACTGCGTAAGGTTCGACGAGGGACGGCCGCTAAGGAACGTGGTGGACAAGGAGAAATGGTTCTAGGGAGCGCCCCCGGCGGGACTCGAACCCGCGCACCCGGCTCCGGAGGCCGGTGCTCTATCCGCTGAGCTACAGGGGCAACAAAACTACAATACAGGACGCCGCCGCCGCCGTCCATCGGCGGGGCCTTCCGTCATTCCGGCGGAGGCCGGATTCCTGCCCGCAGGAACCGTCTCCCACCCAGGGGTGGGGCGTCTCACGGGACAGCTACGGAAAAGGAGAGGCCATCATGGTCGGATACATAGTAAGGCGGCTCCTTCTGGCGGCGTTCACCATATGGACCATCACCGTACTGTCCTTCGTCGTGATCCAGCTCCCGGAGGGCGACACGGTCTCCAAGAAGCTGGACAGCCTGATGCAGAACGGGGACCCGGTCGCCCTGGATATGGCCGACGACCTCAGGGAATACTTCGGGCTGAACAGTCCCATGCACATCCGCTACCTCAAGTGGATGTCGAACATGCTCCGCGGGGACCTTGGCATCTCCTACCGGTTCTACTGCGGCGGTCCCCGGGAGAAGCTGGTCAAGGAGCTGATAGGCGAGAGGATCCAGATGACGGTCCTGCTGACCGGCTTCACGATCCTCGTCACGTGGACGTTCGCCATTCCTGTCGGCATATACTCGGCCGTCCGCCAGCACTCGGTCGGGGACTACTTCTTCACGTTCATCGGGTTCAGCGGCCTCGCCGTGCCGGACTTCCTGCTGGGACTCGTGCTGATGTACGTGGCCTTCGCCTACTTCGGCCAGAGCGTGGGAGGCCTGATCTCGACGGAGTACCAGGACGCGCCCTGGAGTGTGGGGAAGGCCCTGGACGTGCTGCAGCACCTGTGGGTGCCTGCCGTGGTGCTCGGCACCTCAGGCACGGCCAGCCTCATCAGGATCATGCGCAACAACCTGCTGGACGAGCTCAGCAAGCCATACGTGGTGACGGCGAGGGCCAAGGGAATGGCGCCCTGGAGGCTGATCATGAAGTACCCCGTCAGGGTCGCGATCAACCCGCTCGTCAGCACGGTGGGCTACCTGCTTCCGGCGCTGGTCAGCGGGAGCGTGATCGTGTCGGTGGTGCTGAGCCTGCCGACCCTGGGCCCGGTGCTGCTGGAGTCGATGATCCAGGAGGACGTCTACACGGCCGGGTTCATCGTGCTGATGCTGGGCGTGCTGACGATCATAGGCACGCTGCTGTCGGACATCCTGCTGGCGCTGGTCGATCCGAGGATCAAATACGGCTAGGGACGGTCTGAATAAGAGGCCTCAGAGGATCGTTAGAGGATCGTTCGCCCTGAGGCTCTCCTGAGCTTGACGAAGGGCTTGTCGAAGAGCCTGCCCCGTACTCGATACGGGGGCAGTGCTCAGCCGATTCGGTTGATCAGAGGTTCACTAGGGGACCTCTGCGGCGAAATCCCCCTGCCAATTGAGGGTGTTCGAAGACTGCACAGGACTTGACAATGTATAATCCCCAACATATGATTAGGGTCGCCTGAGGGCAGGTATGTTTGTCCTACGGGTAATTGTGTGTTGCGAGCCCACGCTAGGGGTGCGGACTGTTGCAACATAGCGGATTCTTCAGAGAGGGGTCTCAATGAGGAAACATCGTACTCCAGCTGGGTTTGTACTGTCGATTGTGATTGCTCTGGCTTCAGCACTATTGCTGGTGGCCTGCACGGGCCCGCAGGGCCCTCCGGGCGAGCCTGGTCTTCCTGGCCTTCCCGGTAACCCCGGTAACCCCGGTGAGCCTGGCCCGCAGGGCGCTCCGGGTGAGCCTGGTCTTCCTGGCCTCCCCGGCAACCCCGGTAACCCGGGTCTGC
Organism: Dehalococcoidia bacterium; assembly: GCA_034420735.1. Classification (GTDB taxonomy): domain Bacteria; phylum Chloroflexota; class Dehalococcoidia; order Lucifugimonadales; family CAJWER01. The sequence continues at coordinate 55,279 of DAOULA010000042.1, read as the reverse complement.
AGGGTGTCCAGGGTATTCAGGGTCCGCCAGGTCCGGCGGCCGTGTCACCCGAGGCAGGGTTGTCGGTCAGTTCGGCGGCCGTCTATCTTGACCAGGCCGTGACGGTATCGGGTTCAGGTTTCCTGAAGTACGAGCCGGCCATCGTGTTCATCGACCTGGGTGACGGCGTGGAGCCGACCCTTGGGTTCGTCGATTCGAACCGGGGTGGCGCGTGGAGCCTGACCATCAGGCCGCTGGGCAGCGAGTCCAGCGTGGCCAGGAACTCGAACGAGATCCTGAACCAGGGCGTAGTGACTGTGAAGGCGCAGGGAGCTGACGGCAGCACCGCGAGCACGTCCCTCCACGTGATGGGCGCCGAGACTCCGGTTGTCGAGCCAGGACCCACGCCAGGAGAGGCTCCGAGCCTCGCTGCCGGCACCATGTGGATCAAGGGCTCGATCGATATCGTGGGATCGGGCTACAACCCGAACGAGAAGGTCACCTTGCTCGCGTGGGTCGGCGTTGGTGAGGGCGTCCGCGCAGGTGTCGTAGTGCCTGGCGCCGGCGACATCGAGAAGCGTGCGATCAAGCAGGGTGCGGCGAACGACAAGGGTGTCGTGAGGATTGCGCTGGATCTGGCGTGTCAGGATCCCGATGACGAGGACGAGGACGGGAACTTCGGTTGCCTCCTGGCAGTTGGGGACTACACGATAGAGGCCGTTGGACTCGACACCACGCAGGCCACCGCCGTTCTGTCGATCTCCAAGGACAAACAGGCACGGGACTACGAGTAGAGTCCACGGGCTGACACTTTAATAGCAGACTGAAGAAGGGGGTCCCGCCATCCGGCGGGGCCCCTTTTGTCATATCATGGAGTCAGGCGGCCCTGCCCATCCTCCAGCAGGGGGGCGACCCCCTGAATAGCGCGGGTGAGCCTGGACTGTCAGAGATGTTCGAGGGTCCGTTGTTGAAGTCCTGATTGTGAAGAGCTGGTAGCTGCAATGATCTGGATAGTCTCGCTCATATTGATTGCCGCGGTCGGCGCCCTCGTCGCAGTCATCGTTGGCAACAGGCTGCCCAGGGAACAGAGGGTGACGAGGGTGACCTACCTCAACCGCTCTCCCGCCGAGGTGTGGCGTACGATGACCGACTTCTCGGCGCAGGTGGAGTGGCGGCCGGACCTGAAGGCGGTGGACCGCCTGGCGCCCCGTGGGGGAAGGGACCGCTGGAGGGAGATCGACCAGGGTGGCCAGAGCGTCACGCTCGAGACCGTGGAGTCGATCCCCCACCGCAGGCTGGTGCGGCGGATCGTGGAGGAAGGCGTCGCCGTGGGCGACTGGACGATGGAAATCGCGGAGGTCGGCGAGGTGTCTTCGCTTTCAGTGACCGAAGCGGCCCAGATAGACAACGCCGTATTGAGGTTCATGGCCGCCTTGGGCGCCGGCCAGCGGTCCGCCATCGACAGGTACCTGTCGGCGCTGGGCAAGAGGCTCGGGGTGGATGTGACGATCGTGGACGGCTGAGCCGGTCTTGGAACAGCCGCAGCCTCCACGGGGATCACGTGGGGAGAGCGGCACAGACCGGCGCGCAGCTACGAGGCCCAGGTAATAGACCCGGGCGAACCCCCTCTAGGGATGCCGAAAACTATGCCCGGGCGACGGCGAGGCAGGTGACGGTCCTGACGATTCCGTCAATGGTGTGCACCTGTCTGGATACGATGTCGCCGACGGCATTTAGGTCTTTGGCGCTGATCACGGCGATGATGTCGTAGGGACCTGTGACGGGGTCCACGGTCTCGAAGCCGTCCAGGACTCGGAGCTCCTTCGCCACGTCCCGCGACTTGCCGACGGCCGTCTCGATCAGTATGTATGCCTTCGTGTCCATCTAGTTCCTCCTGGGAGCCAGCGGATGTACGGTCCCGGCCCGTGCCGGGAGCCTTGGTTTCGAGCGTACAGCAGATTCTAAGTCCGACCCCTATGCGTGTCAAACGGGAATGGCCTATTCCCGGCGATAGGGGAAGGTACGGGGCGCTTGCGACGCGCTGGGCGCCCAGGCCCGGGTCTATACGCGGACGCGGCTCCCCTTCGGGTCATACGGCGCCGTCAACCGGGCCCTGGCTGTGAAGCGCTGGGCGAGGACCTCGATCTCGTAGGTGCCTGAGCGGACGTAGCGCGGCGTCACGGGCTCCTCGCTTTCCACGTACCCCATGCCCACGGAGCTTCCGACCGTGTGACCGAACGCGCCCGATGTCGTGCGCCCCACCAGCCTCCCGTCGCGGTAGATGGGCTCGTCGCCGAGGAGCAGCGGCTGAGGGTCGTCGAGAACGAAGACGGCGAGCCGCTTCGTCAGGCCGCTGGCCTTCTGCTCGAGCAGGGCGTCCCTGCCGATGAACCCGCCGGGCTTGTCCATGGCGACTGCAAAGCCCAGCCCGGCCTCCAGGGGGGTGTCCAGGTCCACGATGTCGTGGCCCCAGGCGCGGTAGGCCTTCTCGACGCGGAGGGACTCCATGGTGTGGAACCCGGCGAGCCTGAGCCCGTGCGGCTCGCCGTGGGCCATGATCGTGTCGAATACGCCCGCTGCAAACTCGGAGGGCATGTACAGCTCCCAGCCGAGCTCGCCCACGTACGTAATCCGCGTCGCACGCACGGGGGCGTAGCCTATCGTGATCTCGCGCGAGCTGAGGAACGGCATCGAGTCGTTCGAGACGTCGCTGTCCGTGATTTCGGAGAGCAGGTCCCTCGACCGGGGGCCCATCAGACCCAGGACGGTGTAGGCCGATGTTACGTCGATCAGGCTGGCGCCGGCTCCCGCTGGGATGTTGGACTCGATCCAGCCGTAGTCCCTCGCTGAGACCGCTCCGCCGGTCACGATCATGTAGCTGTCCTCGGAGACGCGGGTTACGGTCAGGTCCGCCTCGATGCCGCCCCGCTCGTTCAGCATGGCAGTGTAGACCACGCGGCCGGGCGGCACGTCCACGTCGTTTGCGCATAGCTGCTGGAGCACGCTGACGGCGTCGGCGCCCTGCAGCATGAACTTGGCGAACGACGTCTGGTCGAACAGGCCGACCGACTCCCGCACGGCCCTGTGCTCGGCCGCCGAGTATTCGAACCAGTTCTGGCGCCCGTACGAGTACTCGTACTTGGGCTCGACCCCATCGGGGGCGAACCAGTTGGGCCGCTCCCATCCTCCGGCCTCGCCAAAGCACGCCCCGCGTGCGGCCAGGCGGTCGTGCAGGGGCGACGTGCGCGCCATCCGCGCCGTCTCCATCTGCTTGTGGGGCCAGTGCATCCCGTACAGGGTGCCGACCGACTCGACGGTGCGGTCGTAGAGGTACTTGCGGCCGTTCTGGTACTGGTGGAAGCGCCTGGGGTCGACCTCCCACATGTCCATCGTGGGATGGCCCTCGACCATCCACTCGGCAACGGCGCGTCCCGAGCCGGGTCCCGCCGCGATGCCCGTGGAGTTCAGGCCCGTGCACAGGAAGAGATTATCCATCTCCGGCGCTTCGCCCAGGAGGTACCGGTTGTCCGGCGTGAAGCTCTCGGCGCTTACGTAGAAGCGGTCGATGCCGGCCTCGTCCATCTGCGGCACCCTGTAGACCGCGTTCTCCCAGAATACCTTGAAGTGCTCCCAGTCCGGCTCGACGAGGCTGAAGTTGTAGTCGTCGTGTGGGCCGTCGGGCCAGGGCTTGGCTGCGGACTCGAAGCCGCCCATCAGGATTGCGCCCTTCTCCTCCTGGTCCCTGCGGAAGTAGATCTGCTCGTCTGGGTCGCGGAGGGACTTCGCGTCGTGGGGCAGCCCCATTGGCCGCGTGACGAGATACATGTGCTCTGCGGCCATGAGCGGCACGCTTACGCCGGCGCTCAGGCCAAGGTCCCTCGACCACATCCCGGCGGCTATGACGACGTAGTCGCAGGCAATGTCGCCCATCTCGGTCGATACGCCGGTCACCCTGCCGCGGTCATGGAGGATGCCGGTGACGGGGACGTTCTCGAAGAGCGACGCGCCGGCCATCCTTGCGCCGCGGGCCAGCGCCTCTGCCGCCAGGTGGGGCACCATCTGGGCGTCGCGGGGGATGTACAGGCCGCCGACGAGGTCGTCGATCCTCATCATCGGCCACATCTCCCCGGCCTCGCCGGGGCTGATCGGCTCGATCTCGATGCCGTAAGACCTGCCCAGGGAGGCGATCTTCCTGAACTCGTCCATTCGCCCCTGGTGACGGGCCACAGAGATGCTGCCGGTGCGGTTGAACCCCGTCTCGACGCCCGTCTCCTCGGTGATGCGGTCGTAGAGATCGATGCTGTAGCGAGCGATGTCGATAAGGGTCCTTGAGTTGCGGAGCTGGGTGACGAGCCCGGCAGCGTGCCAGGTGGTGCCTCCGGAGATGTTCCTGCGCTCCAGGAGCACCACGTCCTTCCAGCCCGCCTTTGCCAGGTGGTATGCCGTGCTGCATCCGGCGATGCCGCCACCGATGACGACCGCGCGGGCGTGCCGGGGGAGTTTCGAGTTTCCAGTTTCCGGTTTTGAGTTCAAGGCAATGGGAGTATTGTGATGATAAGGACGTGCCATTGCAAGGGGCGGCCCGACCGTGTCGTATTCATACCTCAGAGGGACCGCCGAGACTCCAGCCATCAGCGCCATTTGCGCAAGCCGGCCTCTGGATGTTTAATTGTTGGAAGCAAACATGCGGCAAGAGGAGATGAACGGAATGGCGGACCATGGGTACTGGCTGTTCAAGTCCGAGCCGTCGGCGTACTCGTTCTCGGACCTGATGGGCGAGGAGGACCGGACGGCGGAGTGGGACGGCGTGCGCAACTACCAGGCGAGGAATTTCCTGAGGGACCAGGTCAAAGTGGGCGACCGAGTCTTCTTCTACCACTCGAACGCGAAGCCGATCGCGGTCGTTGGCACGGCGACGGTCGTACGGGATGGGTACCCTGACTTCACGGCGTGGGACCCGGACTCGGACCACCCCGACCCCAAGAGCACGCCGGAGAAGCCGATCTGGTTCATGGTGGACATCAGGGGAGACGAGGCGCTGCCGAACCCGGTGACCCTGAAGCGGCTCAGGGCGGAGCCCGGCCTGGCGGAGTGCTCGCTGTTCAAGCGGCCCCGCATCTCGGTTCACCCGCTCACGGAGGCGGAGTGGGAGATCATCCTCGACATGGCCGGGCGGGAAGAGTAGGGCGGCGCCTACAGGCCGAGCAACGGCTCGAACTCCTTCAGCCTTCTGCGGCGCGCTTCGAAGTCAGGCATGACCCGGTGAACGTGCTGCCAGAATCCGGCGGCGTGGTTGGCCTCCAATAGGTGGCACAGCTCGTGGACGGCCACGTAGTCGATGAGGGCCTGGGGCACCATGGCGAGGCGCAGGTTGAAGCGCAGGCTTCCCTTCGACGAGCAGCTTCCCCACCGAGTCTTCTGGTCGCCGATGGAGATGCGCGCCGGCGAAATCCCGACCTTGGGCTGCCAGCGCTCCACGGACTCCCGCAGCAGGTCTGCCGCCCGCTCTCTGTACCAGCCCAGGAGGGCGTGCTCGATGGCAGCGGTCCGGTCCTCCTCCGGGAGCCCGCCCGGGCACGCTATCCTGAAAGCGCCGGCTTCGAGGCTCACCGAAGGCGGCTCACCTGTCGTGAGCTGCACCAGCAGCGGGAGCTCGCGACCGAGGTAGTAGAGCTTCTCGCCTGTGGCGAACCGTCGTGGCTGGGGTTCCGGGCGTTCCTCGGCGAGCTTGCGGAGTATCCAGCCGGCCCGCTTCCTGACGATGGCCTCGATCTCCGCGTTGGGTGTCCGAGCCGGCACGAGCACGCGGACGCCGTTGCCGGGGTCTATGGTGATGGTGAGCGTCTTCTTCCTGCGGGCGCTCCGTACCACCGTGTAGCGGATGGTGGAGCCTTCGTGGATGACTGAGCGCGGGCGAGTCATGTAAGCACCACTTATGTCACGGGTGAGGGTCCGGGTCGGTGGCCCCTTGGGCTGTTCCATCTATCCGGACTGGCGGAGCACTGCCCCATTCGGCAAGCTCAGGGCAGGCTCTTCGACAGGCTTTCACGTAACTGCTCCACATCACGGTTGTGCTGGTGAGCACTGGCCGTCGACAGGCTCAGGCCGAACGTACCCCAAGTAGTTGGGCGGCAGTTACATCCCGGCGCGGCCCGCGCGCGGGCATGACGCTGCTCAGGGCGAACGTACTTACTGAGCTTCCGCGCCCTATTGGGGATGCTGTGGAGCTTCCGAGGATCCGCGAGGGTTCTTTATCGGGACCTTCGAGGAAGCTGCAGGGCCCGACTGCTAGGCGGCGGCGTCCATGAGGCTGGCCTTTGACCGGCCTGCTATCTGGGCGAAGGCGTCGGGGTCGTTGAGGGCCAGGTCGGCGAGGACCTTGCGGTTGACCTGCACGTCCGCGAGTCTCAGCCCGTGCATGAACTGGCTGTATGAGAGGCCGTTGGCGCGTGCTGCGGCGTTGATCCTGATGGTCCAGAGCCGGCGCATATCGCCCTTCTTCTTCCTGCGGTGCGCGTAGGAGTACTTGAGGGCGTGGATGAGGGACTCGCGCGCGCGGCTGTACAGGGTGTGGCGAACACCCTGGTGCCCGCGCGTCTGCTTCAGCACCTTCTTGTGTCGACGGCGTCGTGTAGTACCGCTCTTGATCCTGGTCACGGGTTACTCCTGGGTCCTGGTGTGGGCGGGGTATTGCTGTGGGAGGGAAGGGCCTAGCCGGGCAGTCCGTAGGGGAGGAGCTTTCGCACGCGCTTCTCGTCGCCGGGGGCAACCTCCAGCTTCTGCGAGTAGAGGCGCCTTACGTTGGCGGGCTTCTTGCGGCGAAGGTGGCTCCGATGCCCCTTCATGCGGCGCAGCTTACCTGTCCCTGTGATACGGAATCGACGGGCGGATCCCTTGTGTGTCTTAAGCTTGGGCACTTGCCGGCTCCGGAGTCTTCGTCTGCTTGGTCTGGGGCTGCTTCTTCTTTGCCGGGCTGACTATCATAGACAGGAAGCGGCCCTCGAAACCCGGCATCTTTTCTACTTTAGCATCTTCCTTGAGGTCTTCGGCAACCTTTCTCAGGACATTCATCCCGACTTCCGGGTGGGTGATCTCCCTCCCCCTGAACATCACGGAGACCTTTACCTTGGCCCCTTCGCCCAGAAGCCGCCTCACGACGCGCGTCTTAGCTTCCCTGTCGTGGTCGCCGATGCGGGTCTTGAACCTGACCTCTTTCAGCTCGTTCGTCGCGCCCTTGGACTTGTTGTCCCTGCGCGCCTCGCGCTCCCGCCGGGTGACCTCGTACCGGAACTTGCCGTAGTCCATGATCCGGCACACGGGCGGCCGGGCCGAGGGCGCGACCTCCACGAGGTCCAGGCTGCGCTCCTCGGCGAGCCTGAGCGCTTCCCGGGTTGGCATTACTCCCAGCTGGGAGCCCCTCTCGTCAATGAGAAGGACCTCGGGAATCCTGATTCTGTCGTTTATCCGATACTCCTTGGCTATGCGACTACCCTCATCCTTGTGAACTCGACCCAGGGTCGGAGAATGCAAGTGAATATAGCACACGGCGGGCGCCCGCAACAATAGCGGCGGAAGCCAATATTGCCCCAGTCATTGCCTTGATTCGACGTCCGCGAGTATCCTGGCGACGGTATCCTCTACGGACATCGCCCTGAGGTTCTCCCCCGACCGCAACCGCACGGAAGCCCCGCCCGATTCCACCTCGCGGTCGCCGACCACGAGCATGTAGGGGACCTTCTGGACCTGGGCGCTGCGGATCTTGGCGTTCATGCGGTCGTTGCCGTCGTCGACGGCGGCGCGGATGCTCGACCCCTCGAGTTGCTTCCTGAGCTGCTCCGCGTACTCGTTGTGGCGGTCGGCGATGGGGATGACCATGGCCTGGACCGGCGCGAGCCACACGGGGAAGGCCCCGCCGTAGTGCTCGATCAGCACTCCCATGAACCGTTCCATGGACCCGAGCAGCGCACGGTGGACCATGTAGGGCTGGTGCTCACGGCCGTCCTCGCCGATGTATCGCAGGCCAAAGCGCTCCGGGAGGTTGAAGTCGAACTGGACGGTGGTGCACTGCCATTCGCGCCCGATGGCGTCGCGGATATTGATGTCTATCTTCGGCCCGTAGAACGCTCCTCCCCCTTCGTCGATAGCGAACTCCAAGCCGCGGGCTTGGAGCGTTTGTCGCAGTGATTCCGTGGCCAACTCCCACTGCTCGTCCGCGCCGACCGCCTTCTCGGGCCTTGTGGAGAGCATAAGCTCGTATTCGTCGAGTCCAAAGCTCTTCAGCAGGTGAAACGTTAGGTCCAGGACGCCATCGATTTCGGACTCGACCTGATCGGGCCTGCAGAAGATGTGCGCGTCGTCCTGGGTCAGTCCCCGGACTCGCGTAAGACCATGGAGCACGCCCCCTCGCTCGTACCGGTACACTGTGCCGATTTCTCCGACCCGCATGGGGAGGTCGCGATAGCTCCGCAGTCCGGTCTTGTAGTAGAGGATGTGGAAGGGGCAGTTCATGGGCTTGAGATAGTAGTCTTGACCCTCCATGTCGATGTTGGCGAACATGTTTTCCTTGAAGAATTCGAGGTGCCCGCTCGTCTCCCACAGGGTCGAGCGCCCGATGTGGGGCGTGTAGACGAGGTCGTAGCCCCAGGCATAGTGCTCGCGCTTCCAGAAATCCTCGACCAACCCGCGTACGCGGGCGCCCTTGGGATGCCATACGATGAGACCTGGCCCCGTCTCGTCGTGTATGGAGAAGAGGTCCAGGTCCCTGCCCAGAGTGCGATGGTCGCGTCGCCCCGCCTCCTCCAGCCGGTGCAGGTGCTCGTCGAGGGCTTCCTGAGACTCGAAGGCCGTGCCGTAAATGCGCTGCAGGGACTCGCGGTTCTCGTCGCCGCGCCAGTAGGCGCCCGCCACGCTCAGGAGCTTGAAGGCGGGGATCCTGCCCGTCGAGTCGACGTGAGGGCCCGCGCAGAGGTCCTCGAAGTCGCCGTGCTTGTACGTGGTGATCGGCTCGTCTTCCGGGATCTCGTCGATGATCTCCAGCTTCAGCGGCTCGTCGGCGTTCATGTCGAGCGCCTGGTCCTTCGGGTACTCCTGGAGCTCGAAGGGGTGGTCCTCGGCGATCGTCTCCCGCATCGCATCCTCTATCGAGGCGAGGTCGTCGTTCGAGAACGGTTCGCTCGAGAGGAAGTCGTAGTAGAAGCCGTCCTCCGTAGGGGGGCCGATTGCCAGCTTGGTATCGGGGAACATCCGCGTCACAACGTCGGCCATGACGTGGGCAGCCGAGTGCCTGATGCGCTCTCTGAGTTTTGCCAGATCCTGTTCTATGACCATTTCGATATCTCTCCTTGGGGATTGGTGGCGGCCTGCACAAGAAAGCCTCCCGCACGCGTTGCCGCGTGAAGCGCGGGAGGCTTCGTAGTCGAGCGATTATCTATTGGCGGCCAGCCTATCCGGTCCCCAAGCGTATCTCCCTGCAGTTGTGGGCACAATCTTACCCAGCCCTGTGGAATTGGGTCAAGGTATTCTCCCTAGAAGTGGAAGGCAGACCAGGGGTCAACCGCGGTGGCGAACATCGCATCAGCTTTCGACAGCGAGCCTTCCACAAGCTCCTCGACCCTGCCTGCCCTGCTCAACAGGGTAAAGGGAACGGTGCCCAGGTAGGCGGCAGCGAGGTCTCCAGCCGTCAGTGCGAGGTGGGGCGACCTGGAGGTCCGCGAGCAGGTCGCGCCGCCGGGTCCGGCTTCCAGGGCGTAGCGCCCCTCGTTCCACGGGCAGAAGGGGTCCGTCACCTCGATGACGAGGGAGCCGGGCTCGCTGTAGGTCCGGGCTGTGAGGGCTGCGGGCACGTCGACCAGGCGTATCCAGAGGCCGTCGTGGGTGTTGCGGGACAGGCGCCTGGGGTCGGCAAGCAGCCACGGCAGCGGATCGTTGGGGGGCTGGGCGTGGGCTTTCAGGCTCCACGTGAGGTCTATGTCGAGGCAGAAGCGCCAGAGGGAGGCGTGGGCGGATGGGGTAGCACCGATGAGCCCGCCGGCGTCGATTTCGACCCGGTCCTCATCGATGGTGTAACGCGCATATCCCTCCGGTTTCCCGTTCTCCTCGTACAGGACGTGGAAGAAAGCGGCGCGCTCTTGCTGGCTCTGTCTGCTGCTGGCTATCCGCTGCCACCTGTGCTGTGTGGGCGGGATTGAGCCCGGTCGGTCTTTCAGCGCCCTTGCCAGTATGGGAGGGCATACATCAGGGACGGCGTCGGGCTCTATATAAGAGAGCGATCCCGTGTGCTCGAATGGCTGCGCGTAGGCGGAGTGCCGGGTGTCGATGGACCAGTCCTCTTCGAACGCGCCGACGCCGTAGCCGTAGCGGCCGTAGATGATGCTCTCTGTGGCGTAGAGGGCGGCAAAGGGCTCGCCGCGCTCGTGGACGTCCTCCAGCTGCCGCCGCATCATCATCCGCATGATGCCGCGTCTCCTGTGGGTGGGAAGGACGGCCACGTCGTCTACGCCCGCGGTCGCCGCGTCGCCGCCGGGTATGTTCATGCGGCATGAGAAGGCGTGGGCTGTGCCCACGATCTTGCCCCTATCGAACACGGCCAGCGAGCGGTCCTGGTCGGCCTTGGCGGGCTCGGCGGTCGCCTCGTCCCAGTGCCACGCGAACCCGCGCGCGGCGGCGGTCATGAACGCCGCGTACTCATCGGGTTCGATCACACGTATTTCGAAGTCCAAGGGTAGTGTTGCTCCTGGGCGGGGAGGCCAAGTTAGGAAACTCTGATCAACCGAATTGGCTGGGCTCTGCCCTTCGACCCTTCGACGGAGCTCAGGACAGGCAGGCTCAGGGCGAACGATCCTCTTGGGCCTCTTATTCAGACCATCCTTTGCCGCCGATGGTATGGGGACTGCGGTTGCCGCATGACAGTATAGCCCAATGGGTGAGGGGAAACGGCGCGGCGGACCTGCCTCAGCGGGGTGTGGCGGGCTTCCCTACGCCAGGCTAAGGGCCACCGTAGGGGAATGGCCCGCAGGAGTTTTCGCCCTCACCCATCGAGGGAGGGGGTTACGAGGTCATCACTATAGCCGGATTCCGAACAGTGGGTAGGCCCGGGCCTCGGTCAGACCGTCCTGATTACGCCGACGACGCGGCCGCGGACCGACACTTTCTCGGCGGGCACCTGGATGGGCTGCATGGTGGTGTTGGCCGGGTGCAGCGTGACTGTGCCGCCGGACATCTGGAAGTGCTTCAGAGTCACCTCTTCCTTGTCCTCCAGGAAAGCCGCGACCATGTCGCCGCTGTTGACGTTGTCCGCCGGCTCCATGATGACGAGGTCGCCGTCTGCGACTAGGGCATCGATCATCGACTCGCCCTTGACGCGCAGGCCAAAGACCTCGGTCTTGCCGCTGGTCATGAACGCCGGGACCTCGACCGTGTCCAGGGCCTCCTGCTGCCAGGCAGAGGAGGGGGGAATGTGCAGGGGGTCGCCCGCGGCGATACTGCTCAGGATCGGCACGGGAATCAGGTTGTCGCGCCTGGGCGCGGAATTGCCAATCAGCTCAATGCTCCTCGAAACCTCGGCGGTGCGCTTGAGGTGCCCCTCGCGCTGGAGGATCCGCAGGTTGTAATCGACGACAGAGGTGGAGCTGACCTCGCATCCGGCCTGGATGTCCCTCACGGTCGGAGGGTAGTGGTGCTCTTCGATGAAGTCCGCGATGAAGGCGAGTATGCGCTTCTGACGGTCGGACAGCTTCTTAGACCTGGTACGTGGCATTGGCCGGCTCCTGGTGGGTAGAGTACTTATGTGCGAAACAAATGTACCACCGATTCGCGTTGCCTGTCAATAGGCCGCCGGGAAACTTCCTCGACTTCGGGGATTCAGTTCTTCAGAAAGTCGCGGACCACCCGGCCGCAGTTCTCCGTCATATCGGCCTCGACGTAGTAGGCGCCGAGGTACTCCGTTGGGGTGAAGTCCGACAGATCGTAGATGGGCGAGGGGCTGAACTCCACGACGCCGTCGCCCGCCCTGCAGACGTGGACGACCCTGTCGGAGGCGACGTCCGCGCCGTCGATGAGCTGCATCACGTCGAGCCCGTTGCCGTCTGCGCGGGGTATCACCTTCAGCCGCCACGCGTGGTCGGCAGCGGGCATGTCGCCGGGCTCGGCCTCCCGGTGCATTGTGGAGCGGATGCTCATGATGGACGTGCCGGCGACGTAGGTGTTGGTGTACATGACACGCTCGGCGAAACCGATCTCGAAGTCGGCCCAGACCTTAGGGGTGCCGTAGATCTCCCGGCCCGCTGGGATGCTCGACCTGGAGTTGAGGAAGGCGACCGGGGCGAACCAGCCGTCCCGTCCCTCGTACCTGCAGCTCACTGAAAGCACGCTCTCGTCGAATGCGCCGTAGTTCGCGGACCAGGGGACCGTCAGCCCCGTCGCCATGCAGATGGGGTCGTCCGGCAGGTCGAAGCACTCGGGGAGGACCCTGTCGATGGCCGACTCGGCGGCGCGGAAGTAGACGGTCTGGGATTTCATGTTCCGGTAGCGCGCGGGCGGCATCGGGAAATAGGGCGAGAACGCGGGCATGGACTTGATGCTGTCGAGGGGTACAGTCATGGGGCCTCCCGGAGGGGACGTAATCGACGAACGCGCCTGGCATGATGGGTACGGGCAGATGATAGACGAGCGCGCCCGCCTTCTCAATCGCGGCAGTTGGGGATACCGTTAGAGTTGGCCCTCAAACACGTCCTCGTCCCGATGACACGCAACGCCGGCTTGGACCGGCGCGGCCATCTGGTACCATCGGGCCGACCTCCACACGACAGCGAAGGGAGCCCGCCATGCGCAAGCCCAATCTCGTCTACTACAACGACCTGCGCCACTACCTGATGTACCGGTTCGACCCTCCCATGAGCCGCTACCGGTTCCGCCAGCCCGTGGACGAGGTGCTGGCCACCGGCGTGGACACCCTGTCCGTCGGCCTCGCGTCGGGCCAGACCTTCTGGCACGACACCAGGGTCGGCCTGAAATGGGGCGAGCGCGTCGAGCGGCACAACAACGGCGTCATGTGGTGGCGCGCCGGCGAGAACCTCGAGCACGCCCTCCGCGAGGGCATCGACCCCCTCAAGGTCGTGATCGACAGGGCACACGAGAAGGACTTGCAGGTCCTGTGCAGCCTCAAGCTCAACGACCCCTCGTACCTGGAGTCGGACAAACTCTACTGGCTCGGCAAGCTGAAGTGGGACCACCCCGAGGTGATGATCGGAGAGGAGGACCCGGACGAGCCCAAGATCGCCACCTGCTCGGACTACGCCCATCCCGAGGTGCGCCAGGAGCGGCTCGACGTGCTGGAGGAGGTCGTCTTCAACTACGGCCCCGACGGCATCGAGCTGGACGACTGCCTGAAGGACAGCCACCTGCGCGTCTTCTTCAAGCCGTCCGAGGCCCGCGCGAACATCCCCATCCTGACGGAGTTCATCCGCGACGTGCGACGCCTCCTAGACCACGCCGGAGAGTCGAAATGGGGCCGCCGCCTCGCCCTCGCCATGCGCGTCCACCCGACCGAGGAGGGCAACCTGTCGGCCGGCATGGACGTCCGCTCGTGGCTGGCCGAGGGCCTGCTCGACTTCGTCGTGCCCTACCTGGGCGGCCCCCACGACAAGCTCACCGACTCCCAGTTCTCATTCGACTGGCTGGCCGACGCCGCGAAGGCAAGCGATACGTGGATATACTCGCCCGCGGGCCGCACCCCATACGACGACCGCCACCCCGAGCAGACCATCGAGATGTTCCGCGCGACCGCATCCAACCTGCACGCCCGCGGCGCCGACGGCCTATACCTCGAGGACCTGAAGTGGCCCCATACCCGCGACCAGTACATGGTGCTGCGCGAGATGGGCGACCCCGACATCTACGAGCGCAGGACGAAGCACTACATGTTCGCGCCCGGTATCGACACGGTCGACTCGGCGCCCCTCGACCGGCCGCTGCCGGTCACGATGACCGAGGGCATGACGGCCAGCATCCCCGTCTACGTCGGCGACGACCTGGACTCAGCCCGCGCCGACGGCGAGCTGAAGTCGGTGGTGCTGGGCGTCCGCATAGTCCAGACCGGCCCCGACGACCGCTTCACCTTCAGGTTCAACGGCCAGGAGCTGAAGCTCGGCCACGCCGAGGTCTCGACCTACTACGGCGGGGCCGTCCCATACCAGGCCTTCCGTGCGGGTCTGCCGGAGCGCATCGACACCTACTACTGGTACCACTTCCACCTGCCCCTGGACCTCGCCCAGCAGGGCCCCAACACCTTCGAGCTCACCATGGACAAGCGCTTTGCCCCCCGCGTCGAGGACCGCCTACTCCAGCAGATCGAGCTGGTAGTAAAGTACGTAGAGCCCCCCGTACCAGTAGAGGGCCAGATGTAGCCGCAAATCCCTTCCCCCCGAGGAGGCTCTTGCATAACTCCGTCATTCCGGCGAAAGCCGGAATCCAGGGGTTGGGGGCTCAGCTATGAAGGCAGTACCTACTCATAGACCACCTCGCCCTCCTGTAAGGCGGGCTTTATGACCAGCGCGTGGCTGTCCTTGAAGCGCTCCACGTCTTCAGACGAGACCACAATGGCATCGACTGCCGTGCCGACGCCGTGCAGCCTGCTGTAGACCCGGGCCAGGAGCTCGAGTGGGTCCTCGCCATCCTTGATGATGAGCAGGTCCAGATCGCTGTCGGCGCCGGCATTGCCATGGGCGGCTGACCCGAAGAGCACAATTCTCTCGGGATCCGCAACCTCCACAATACGGGCAATGACGTCGTCAAACGTCTTCTGGTCGACGACTCGACTGTTCAACACTTCAGCCCTTCCGAAGCCGCTTCCTGCACCATGCTAAACGTCACAATAGCATATCGCGCTCGTCCACTCCTCCTATCCCGTCAGGTACGGGAGCATGGACAGCGGGGAGGCTGCCAGCAACCCGGCGTCGACCGGCAGCAGCACGCCCGTGACCCAGCGCGAATCGTCGCTGGAAAGGAACAGCGCCGCCTGGGCTATGTCCCAGGCTGTCCCCTCGGTGCCGAGGGGCGCGCCCTTGGCCCGCTGGTCCCGCACCTCCTCGGACAGGTGGGGCGCAACCATCGGCGTGTAGATGTAGCCCGGCAGGATGCAGTTGGCGCGGATGTTGTCGCGCCCGTGCTGCACCGCCATCGCCAGCGTGAGCGTCACCACACCGCCCTTGGACACCGAGTAGGGCGTGAGAGCGGCGAAGCTGCCCGACCGCACCGCCTCGACCGACGAGATGTTGACGATGGAGCCGCCGCCCGACTGGATCATCGCCGGTATGGCGTGCTTGGACGCCAGCATCATCCCCTTCAGGTTCACGTCCATCGCCGTGTCCCAGTCCTCCTCCTCCACCTCGACGACCGTGCCCGTCTTGATGACGGCGACGTTGTTCATCAGCACGTCCAGCCTGCCGTACCGCTCGACCGCCGCCCCGACCATCGCCCGGCAGTCGTCGGAGCTGGTCACGTCCGCCTCGAACACCGAAGCCTCGCCGCCCTCCTCGGCGATGATCGCCGACGTCTCCTCGGCCCGGTCGGCATCGCGGTCCACCAGCAGCACCCGCGCGCCCTCGCGCGCAAAGAGCACGGACGTGGCCTTCCCCGTTCCATACCCAGGCCCGCTAGAGCCGGCCCCTGTAACGATCGCGACCTTGCCTTCGAGCCGACCCGTGCCTTCAGCCATCAGTAGCATCTCCTGTTCAGTTGCGGGCGCATCCTAGCACAGACAGAATGGACACAATCAGGGACTGGTCATATAATATGTCCACTAAATGGAGGCGAACGTGAAAGAGATCGGCGCAGCCAAGTTCAAGGAGCAGTGCCTGTCTTTGCTGGACGGACTGGACGCCGATGGCTTGATCGTCACCAAGCACGGCAAGCCTGTGGCCCGCGTTCTACCTTACGACAGTGAGGGAGCAGACCTGATAGGAAGCCTGCGGCACAAGATCGAGATCAAGGGCGATCTGTTCACGACCGGCCTCCATTGGGATGCAGATGCTTAATCTTGACACCCACATCGTCGTCTTTGCCCTCAACGGCGAGCTTCGACCGGGAGAGCGAAATCTGCTGGCGGCGAGCCGGTGGTCCGTTTCGAGCATTGTGCTTTGGGAGCTGGCCAAGCTCGTTCAGCTAGGCAGGATCGACGTGGATCTCGACGACCGCGAGGTGGTGCGCACCCTGAACCGCTTGCACGTCTGGCCAATCGATCTTGCCGTCGCCAGGGCTTCTACTCGTTTGGACTTCCGTGGAGACCCGGCCGATGAGATCATCGCAGCCACCAGCGTGGTGCACGATGTCCCCCTGCTCACGCGCGATCACCTTATGCTGAGCTCGAAGACTGTCCCGCTCGCCTTGTGACGGGGCCCTCGCCTCGTCAAGCACAGTGTCGGCCCGACGCCGGTGTCATTGACCCCCGAATCTGGGCGTTGCTATACTCGCCGCGCTTTCAACGCTGCTTCCCGCGGAGACTACGATGCAGGTCGGCGAGTATAGCCTGAACAACCCCCACGACATCGAAACTCCCGAGTTCCTCGTCTACGAGGACATGGTGGGCCACAACATCGACGCCGTCATTCGCGTCTGCGGCTCCGTCGACCGCATCGTGCCACACGCCAAGACCCACAAGTCGGCGGCCGTACTGAAGCGCCAGATGGACGCCGGCATGCGTTCGTACAAGTGCGCCACACTGCGCGAGGCCGACCTGCTCGTCGAGCACGGCGTCGACGAGCTTATCTTCGCCTACCCGCTCGTCCAGACGAGGAAGATCGAGCGCCTTGCGAGGCTCAAGAAGGACAACCCAGGCACCGCCGTCAAGGCCATAGTCAGCACCCCCGAGCATCTCGAAGGGTTGTCGGCCGTGATGCGGCGCGAGGGGACGACCCTGGAGGTCTACGTCGACCTCGACACAGGTATGCGCCGCACGGGTGTGCAGCCGGGCGCGGAGGCCGCTGACTTCTATGTCCAGGCGGCGCGGACACCCGGCATCAGCGTGCTGGGCGTGCACGTGTTCGACGGCCACACCCTCTATAAGCCCGACTACGACGAGCGCAAGGGCCTGGTCGACACCAGCATCGAGTACATGCGCGAGGTGTGGGACCGCGTGTCCGCCCAGGGCATCGAGGTCGTCGACAACATCGCGGGCGGCTCATGGTCGTTCCACCTCTACCTGGGCGAGGACAACGTCAGGGTCTCGCCCGGCACCTGGGTCTACTGGGACTCCCGCAACGCCACCATGGCCGAGCTGCCCTTCAAGGTAGCCGCCGTTGTGCTGGGCCAGGTAGTCGACCGCGACCCCGAGATGGACACGGTCACCACCGACGTTGGGTCCAAGGTCGCCTCACCCGACCAGCCGGTGCCCAACCGCTTCACGGTAGTGGGCCATCCGAAGGCCGAGCTCGTCGCCCAGAGCGAAGAGCACGGCGTCGTGAAGCTAAACGGCGAGAAGCTGGACGTGGGCGACTACATCCTGGCCGCACCGGGCCACGCCTGCACGACCACCGTCAAGTTCCCCCACGCCAACGTAGTCGA
Source organism: Dehalococcoidia bacterium (assembly GCA_034420735.1). Lineage (GTDB taxonomy): Bacteria > Chloroflexota > Dehalococcoidia > Lucifugimonadales > CAJWER01. Next base: position 37,744 of record DAOULA010000042.1, on the reverse strand, counting down.
CACCCACGGCAACATAACAGGCCGCTACGACCACACGGCAAGGGACCATTAGAAGATTGACCGATCTGAGCACAAACACAATGAACACACTCAAGCGCCCGATTCACGAGATGCCGGACTCGGTCCGCGATGCCCTGGTGGAGCGGGGCCTGATGGGCGCATACGACGCGCGCCCGCCGTACCAGCGGAACGACTACCTCGGCTGGATAGCCAGGGCCAGGCGTGAGGATACGCGGCGCAAGCGGCTGGACCAGATGCTGGACGAGCTCGCGGCGGGCGACCGCTACATGAGGATGGCCTGGCGCCCAGGCAGGCGCAGAGGAGAGGACTGAGTAGTCTAGATCCCCTCTCCCTCGACTGGCGAGGAGGAAACCCCTACCCGCCGGCCACCGCGGGGACGATGCTTACCTCGTCGCCCGCGGTGGTTGCGGTGCCGAGGCCGTCGAGGAATCGCACGTCCTCGCCGTTCACGTACAGGTTGACGAAGTTGCGCAGCGCGCCCGACTCGTCGCAGAGCCGCTCGCTGATCCCGGGGTACTGCCCGTCGAGGTCCGCGATGACCTCGGCAACCGTTGCGCCGTCGCCACTAACCTTGTCCTGCCCGTTCGTAAGCCGCCTCAGGGGCGCTGGTATCCTGACGTTGACGCTCATGGTTGTCGGTCCTCCGGTATTCCTGGGTTATGGGCGAGCGTGAGGCCCGCGTTCAGCGTTCGATCCCCGCGGCCTCGAACGACGTGTACGTGGGGTCGATCTCCACCCGGTCGACCAGGTGCTCGACGACCTCCTGCGTCTTGAAGCCGTTGCCGGTGATGAAGGCCACAGTGACCTCGTCCCTGCCTATCTTGCCCGACTCGGCGAGCTTGCGCAGCCCTGATATGACCACGCCGCCCGCCGTCTCGGTGAAGATGCCCTCGGTCTCGGCGAGGAGCTGGATGCACTCCGCGACCTCGTCCTCGGGCGCGGCGGCGGCCGTGCCGCCGGTCTCCTTGAGGACCTGCAGCGAGTAGACGCCTGCGGCCGGATCCCCTATCGCCAGGGACTTGGCGATGGTGTCGGGCTTCTGCGGCGCGACGACTGAAGCGCCGTTCTCGAACGCCGACACGATGGGCCGGCAGCCCTCCGGCTGGGCCAGGTGCATCCTGGTGGCCGGCTGGTCGATCAGGCCGATGTCGGCCATCTCGGTCAGGCCCTTCCATATCTTCGTGTGGAGCTCGCCCGACGCCGCCGGGACGACGCAGTGGTCGGGCGCCTGCCAGCCGAGCTGCTCGGCCACCTCGTACCCGAGCGTCTTGCTGCCCTCAGCGTAGAAGGGCCGCATGTTGATATTTACGAACGCCCAGCGCAGGTTGTCGGCCAGCTCGCTGCACAGCCGGTTCACCTGGTCGTAGGTGCCGTCCACCGCCACGAGGGTCGGGCCGTATACCGCCGCGCCCGTGATCTTGCCGTTCTCCAGATTGCCGGGGAAGAACACGACTGTCTTCATCCCCGCCTTTGCGCCGTGCCCGGCGACGGAGCCCATCAGGTTCCCCGTCGACACGCAGGCCAGAACCTCGAACTCGAACTCCAGTGCCTTAGCGGTGGTGACCGCCACAGGCCTGTCCTTGAACGAGAAGGTCGGATTTACGCTGTCGTTCTTGATGTACAGGTTGTCCAGGCCCAGCTTCCGGCCCAGGTTCCTGGCCGGCAGCAGCGGCGTGAAGCCCGTGCCCATGTCCACGGCCTCCTCGGCCCTCACCGGCAGGAAGTCGTGGTAGCGCCACATCGAGAGGGGGCCGTCGGCGATCGACTCGCGTGACACGGCCCGCGCCATGGAGTCGTAGTCGTAGCGGACTTCGAGGGGGCCGAAGCAGAATTCGCAGGCGTTCGAGGGCTCGATGGGATAGACCCTGCGACACTCACGGCACTCTAGGGACTTGGCGTGGGACACTCGGCGGGCCTCCGGCGGAGGGGATGCGGGCTTCTTCCGGCCCCTCGCCAGCATGGCCAGAGGCAGGAAAAGGGTAGCAACGTCGCCGAAACCGTGTCAAGGAAAGCTGCGACGCCCTGGGCCGCCGTATTCCTCCGCTAGCCGGCTAGGCCATGCCGCGTCCTGATGGTAGCTTGAAATCCCCTCATGGAGCCAGGACTGGCACTGTCTCTTTGTACTAATTTGAGAAAGTAGCAGCTATTTGTCATAGACATGTATTGACAGTCGATCTCACTCCCAGTTAGGCTTGCCCACATCAAATGCAGCGGAGGTTCCCCCCAAATGAGCGACCTCTTGCTGGAGGAACACGCAGCTCCCGCCCTCGTGCCCTGCACTAAAGAGGAGTGGGAGCGCAACCTCCAGCACGTAATGCGATTCAGCGGTAGGTCTCGATGACCCTGCCGCTCCCTCCTTTGTTCGGTAGAGTCGTCAGGGTGGCGCCGTGTGTCTTCATGGCCTGGGGCATCCTGTGGCACCTCCTGTTCGCTGGCCAGATGTCGATGTCATACGCCTTCTATCCCGCGGACCTGATTCTGCCGCCCGTGACCGGATTCCGCACCGCCATTTCGATGCTGGTGCTGCTGCTGGCGGGCATGATCACTTTCTGCTACCTCCGAAAGGCGGTCCGCAGCGCGAGCCGCATCCCAGACCCGCAGTCCCATCCGATCTATGACGTCGGAGCGCCGGTCGTCGTGCCGTCCTTCGACTTCGCAGTGGGGATCCAGGCGCTCGAAGCCTGTGTCGTCACCGGTCGCGCGAGGGCCTCGCGGGCGCTCGATTCCCTCCGCACCAGCATCCCCGACCGCATACTCCCCGATATCGCGAACGGCCTGTCCGCCGGCACGGACCGCCGCAGCGTCCTGAACCTGGCGTAACCCTCCTCGACTACTCTTCTTCTGCCTGGCCGGCTTGCCCCTTTCCCATCGACCTCCTGGCCGTTCATCACCACCGGCCCTCGACGCCGCAGCCACTCAGGGAAGAGTCGGGTGGTATACTTGAACTGGTCGGAATCAACCCATCTGGACCCTCCCGGAGAAGTGACTTGACTACGAATCTCGCACCGACCGCGGACACATCCCGCACCGACAATTCGCTGCTCGAGGAGATACAGGACCGCGTCCTGTGGCTCGCATGCCACATGGTCGACTACGCCAACAACGAGCGCCCGAATCCGAGCGGGCTGAAGGTCGGCGGTCACCAGGCCTCCAGCGCCTCCGTAGTCACCGTGATGACGTACATGTTCTTCGAGTACATGCGCGCCGGCGACCGCATCTCGGTCAAGCCCCACTCGTCGCCTGTCTACCACGCCATCCAGTACCTGCTGGGCAACCTGGACCCCGAGTACCTGAAGGCCCTCCGCGGCTTCCACGGGCTCCAGGCCTACCCCAGCCGCACGAAGGACCCGGACGGCGTCGACTTCTCGACCGGGTCCGTGGGACTCGGCGCGGTGGCCCCGAACTGGGCGTGGCTGGCCGAGGAGTACGTGCGCGACCACCTGGACCCCAACAGCGGGCCCGGCCGCAAGTTCATCAGCCTCATCGGCGACGCGGAGCTCGACGAGGGCGTCGTGTGGGAGGCCATCGCCGACCCGTCCCTCGCCGACACCAGGAACGTCCTGTGGGTCGTCGACCTGAACCGCCAGAGCCTCGACAGGATCGTCCCCGGCATCCGCGTGAAGGTGTGGCGAGAGATGTTCGAGGCGAACGGCTGGAAGGTCGTCGACGCCAAGTACGGCCGCAAGCTGCAGGCCGCCTTCGACGAGCCGAAGGGCGAGCTGCTGCGCGGCGCAATCGACGACATGTCCAACGACCTCTACCAGCGGCTCCTGCGAGTCGATCCCGCCACGCTGCGGGAGTGGCTGCCCCGCACGAGCACCCACCCCGGCGACATGGCGGAGCTGCTCGGCAGGTGGGACGACGACGAGCTGAGCGAGATCTTCCACGACCTGGGCGGGCACGACTTCGACGTGCTGCGCGAGGCGTTCGACGAGCTGGACCTGGAGAGCGGCCCGAACGTCCTCTTCGCATACACCCTGAAAGGCTGGAAGCTGCCGACCATCGGCCATCCCCAGAACCACTCGGCCACCCTGAACCCGCGGCAGATGACCCAGCTCCGCGAGAGCCTCGGCATACCCGAGGAGGAGACTGCATCGCGGCTCCCCTCGGACACGCCGGCCGGGCGCCTGTGCCTGGACAGGGGTTTCGACCTGCAGCTCAGCAGGCGCAGCAACGGCGCGCCTCCGCAGATCGACATCCCCACGGAGTTCGGCCGATCCTACAACGGCCGCATGTCCACCCAGCAGATCTTCGGGCTGGTCCTCACCGAGATCTCGAGGAGCACCGACCGCCTCCACGAGCGCGTCGTGACCGTCAGCCCCGACGTCGCCAGCTCCACCAACCTGGGCGGCTGGATCAACAGGGCGGGCGTGTGGAACAAGCGCCCCCAGGAGGAGTTCCCGGAGGACCTGGAGGGCAGCTCCATCAGGTGGGAGGAGTCCGAGGAGGGCCGCCACATCGAGCTCGGGATCTCCGAGAACAACCTCTTCATGGCCCTGGGCCAGTTCGGCCTGACCCACGAGATGACGAGCGAGATGCTCTTCCCCATCGGCACCCTCTACGACCCCTTCGTCAGGCGGGGCCTCGACGCCTTCGCGTACAGTGTCTACGCCGGCGGGCGGTTCATCGTCGTCGGAACGCCGTCGGGCGTGACCCTCAGCCCCGAGGGCGGCTCCCACCAGTCGGAGGTCACACCGTCCATAGGCGTGGAGATGCCCGAGCTCGGCTTCTACGAGCCCTGCTTCGGCCAGGAGCTGGAGTGGATACTGCTCTCGGCGCTGGAGAACATACGGACCCGAAAGGAGTCGACCTACCTCAGGCTCACCACCAAGAACGCCGACCAGGGCCTCTTCACCCTGCCGAAGGACGCCGATGCCCGGGAGGCCCTGCGCAGGCAGGTCATCCGCGGCGCCTACAGGCTCGTCGACCGGCGCAAGGACGCCGGCTACGAGGCGGGCGTGAACGACGTCAACATCTTCGCCTCGGGCGCGATCGTCCCCGAGGCCGTCGAGGCCAGCAGCAAGCTCCTGGACGAGGGCATATACGCCAGCGTCATCAACGTGACCGGGCCAGGCCCGCTATACGCCGAGTACCAGGAGATCACCCACGCCGCCGTTCGCGGCAAGCCGGTCGAAGCGCCCTTCCTGCAGGGCGTCCTGGACGGCCAGGACCGCCGCGCCCCCATCGTCACCGTCGTCGACGGCCACCCGCACACCCTCGCGTGGCTGGGCGCAGCCCTCAACGTGCCCACCTACCCCCTCGGAGTCACCCGCTTCGGCCAGTCCGGCAACCCCGACGACCTGTACAGGGAGTACGAAATAGACTCCGACAGCATAATGGCCGCGAGCTTTGCAGCTTTGGGGATATAGGAGTCTAGCTTTGTGCAATGAGCCCCTCAAATTGAGATTCAGTGGCGCACTAGTTGAACAACTGGGCGCACAGCTATATCCGAGCGCCACAGCTACGGTGGCGGAGCTAATCTCTAATGCGTGGGATGCAGACGCACACAATGTCTGGGTTACTATTCCATTTGGCAAGTCATGGACTGCCGATGATGAGATAGTAGTGCTTGACGACGGCCATGGGATGAATAGAGAGCAAGCCCAGTCACGGTATCTGATAGTCGGCCGAAAGCGACGACTCCAAGACGGTGGCAAGAGTCCTAGTGGTCGAGACGTCCACGGGCGGAAGGGGATAGGTAAACTCGCCGCGTTTGGCACGGCTGAAGTTCTTGACTGCGTTACTGTCAGGAACCATGATGCAGTGTCATTTCGACTGAATTACGAGAAAATTCGAAAGTCACCTCCGGGTGCCGACTGCGATGTCGACGACTCTCCGGATCACGCTCCGCTTTACGCTCCCAACAAAACGGAACTCGCTAGTGGCACAAAGATACGACTATCACAGTTGCGGTTGAAGCGAGCCATTCCTGCAGACCAGTTCATGAAATCTATGTCTCGCCGTTTTGCGATAGATCAGGCTTTCATGCGAGTGTTCATTAATGGCCAGCAACTGCAACGGTTCGACATGGACTTGGAGTTTCGATTTCCGAAAGACGGACGGCCCGCCGGATACTCAGGCCAGGTGGAAGCCGATGGGTGGGGAACTGAGAATCTCACTAGTGACAAATCAGTTCGCTGGTGGATAGGCTTTACGCCAAAACCTCTTGAAGCCGAATACCTGCGTGGCATCTCTATCCTGGGGCGTGGTAAATTGCTGCAAAGACCCTTCATGTTTGAACGAGCGCAGGGAGTACGAGGCCAACTTGGACAGGAATATGTGGTTGGAGAAGTGGTAGCCAATTGGCTGGACACCGGCACCGACATCGAAGACGACCTGGTCCAAACCAATAGAGACCAGTTACAGCTAGAGGATGATAGGGTGCAAGAACTATTGCAATGGGGTAGACGTAGGTTGGACTGGGCTCTTTCTCAGCGCCAGGATAGACGCCAGAAGAAGGCCGCAGAGTCGTTCGATGCGCCCGACTTGACAGAACTCCTGGAGGACTTCACTGCTACTGAGCAGAGGCACCTGGGCGACATTGCGATGAAGGCAGCCAAGATAGGTGATCCTGATCCTAAAGAGATTCACGACTTCATGATTGAGGTTGTCAGCGGCTTCAAAGATAGAGCGGTTCGTGAACTCATGGAACGGGTACAGGTAGAGGACGAAGGGTTTCAGAGTAGCTTCTGGGGCCTTGTGAGAGAATTCTCGTTGATCGATGCCAGGAGGAATTACAGCATCATCCAGGCCAGACTTGAGACAATCCAACGGCTGGACGCAGCGATAAAGGCTGGTGCGACAGAGGTCCCAGATATACATAACACGATCAAGGAATTTCCTTGGTTGCTCGATCCGCGTTGGAGTCTATTGGGGGACGAAGTTGATCTAGACACCCTGACTGAGCGTTACGAACCAACAATTGACCCAGAAACAGGCGATCGGCTGGATTTCTTGTTCGTCTTGCAACCTAAAGCCCCAGCACCCCTTGACGAACTGCTGGTAGTAGAGATAAAGCGTGGCCACAAATCAAACGGATCGGTACATCGTGCCAGTGTAGGGGAGGTGAACAAATTCCACGCGTATGTCTTGGCGGTTGAAAGAGAGTACGCCAACAATAGCACTGCTCCCTCAGTTAGTGGGCTAATGATCGCCAATGGCTATACTCAGAGAGCCAATCTGGTAAGGGAGAGTCTACAGGGAGTGCAGAGAGTCAAGTTGGAATTCCGCACTTGGGATAGTGTTATAGAAAACACACAGCGATTGCATACAGGTTGGCTGGAGGTTACTAAGGCCACTAGCAGGCCTCTAGTAGAGCCAAGCGACCAGGCTGATTCCGGAGATTAGCGTGCTAGTGACGGATGTCATGAATCCACGCCAACGCTATAAGGCCATGGCAAACAACCGGGGAAGGACCGGTCCAGAGCGAGCCTTGGCATCGGCCCTCTGGCGTCAAGGAGCGCGATATTTCACACCTGAAGGCTACAAGTCTGTCAGAGGCACACGGCTTCCAGGCATTCCTGACATGGTGCTTCCCCGGAAGCGGATGGCCATATTTGTTGATGGATGCTTCTGGCACGGGTGTCCTCAGTGTCGCAAGCACGAGGGACTAAACGGTGAATCCTGGGTGAAGAAGATCGCTGGCAACAGGGAGCGGGATCTGCGAGTCACGGCCGAACTCGAGGACGAGGGCTGGACAGTGCTTCGCATCCCAGAACACGACATCGACACGAAGGCAGGACTCTCGGAAACTGTCGACCGACTAGTCCCCCTGATTCAGGCAGCGCCTCCCGGGAAGGCGATTCGCGATTTTGTGCTGCAGGAGAGGCCATCCACCGAGTTGCCTCTGACAGCTGTTTCTCTGTTCTCAGGGGCAGGCTTAAGCGACATGGGTTACGAGATGGCCGGGTTCCGATTCCTGGTGCAGGTAGAGGTTGACCATAAGCGCGCCGAGATCGGCGCCATCAACTTCCCCCACTCGACCTGGCTTACACGGGACGCCTGCGGCAGTACGGATGAGGTAGCAACCGCCTACCACAAGGCCACATCCCGGCGTCTGGACTTGCTGGTAGCCACGCCACCATGCCAAGGAATGAGCAGCTCCAATCCTAGCAGGGGAAAGCGGCGGAGTCCGAGGGCACAGGAGCTAGAAACAAAAAACCGGCTGATGTTGGAAGTGATTCCCGTTGCTCAGAAACTAAAGCCGAGGGTAATCGTCGCCGAGAATGTTCGTCCTGTGTTGACTCTAAACGTCGAGTACGAGGGTGCCAATCGCACGGTGATCGACCATATCAGCCACCACCTCAAGGACTATGAAGTGTTCCCAGTAGTGGTGAACGTAGCCGACTACGGCATTCCCCAGGTCAGGAAACGTGCCCTGGTCGTCGCCATACACAAGGACGAACCATATCTGAAGACCATGACGTCGCGGAAGGAAGCCCCACTGCCTAGTCCAACGCACTCTGAGCGTCCAACCAACGGCGCGTTGCCTTGGGTAAGCATTCGGCAATGGCTGCATCTGATGGAGTACGACCACCTAGACGCGAAATCCGAAGACATGGCCCGAGGGGAGCACTGGCTCCACTTTGTACCATCGTACGGAACCGACCGGTACATGCAGGTGAGCCAAATACCCGCGAATTCAGGGCGCAGTGCTTTCGAGAACGACGAGTGCCCGTCGTGTGGTGAACAGCAGGTAGCGGCGGATTTGATCCTCTGCCCTTCTTGCGGCGAGGTTATGCGCAATCGGCCCTACGTCAAGCGGAACGGGCATACTGCCTTGATCAAGGGATTCGATTCCAGTTATCGACGCATGAGGCCCGAAAGGCCCTCCTATACCATCACCACCAACTCAAGCCACATAGGAAGCGACTTCAAGATTCACCCTTGGGAAAACCGAGTGCTGAGTATCCTGGAGTGTGCCGATCTGCAGACGGTCCCCCGATTCTACGACTGGACACAAGCGAAGGAGAATCGAGCGCTCTACCTCATCCGCAACCTAATCGGCGAGGCGTTCCCCACCTACTTCACATACTTGCACGGCCAGGTCCTAGCCAAACTCCTGTCTTCCTCTGAGTCGTAATGGCCCAACAGAATGGCCCTGCAGAAGCATTGGCCTAGCTGAGACACATAACCCCAGGGGCTCACCGACCAGCATAGTCCGAGTCCAGCTCCGGTACCCCGGCCCTATGCAACGCGTCATACGCCCGGTCGAATCGTGCAGGATCACGAGTCGGGTCGTTGACGTCGCCCTTGGGCACCCAGATCACCATACCCTTTCGTGCGCGTGTCAACAGGACGCGGTACCTGTTGAGCGTAAAGGCACGTTCGGCCTCCTGCCAAACATTCAGCCAGCGGGCACCACGAAACTTGCGATAGTCCCACGCTTCCCCAACTTCCGATGGTGTCAGGTCGAGGCCCCAACAGAGGCCGACCCAATCCAACTCCAGTCCCTGACACTCGAACTCCGATGCTGCCACTTCCAGGGAGTAGCTAGAACGAACGTCTAGGTCCGGCTCCAAGAACCACTTCTCATAAGCAAAGTTCGAACGGAAACCGCTGGATAATTCGAGTCCATCGGCCCGCAATCTGAGATCCAAAGACGTCGCGACCAGACCAGTCCTGTCCTTTGGATCGAGGCAATGATGCATCCGCAGCCATGCACGCGCAGTCGGCAGGTCACGGGTTACATAGCACGGAAACTCTTCCATCGAGGGAAAGTGCCTTCGTGCGCTGTCGAAGCGAAACGACAGGAGCTCGTTGACCCACTCCGTCCACCGCTGGGCCCGGTGATTCCTGACCACAACGTCCAGATGGGCTAGAGGCTCTTCTCGGAAGGAGACGTTCGCAGGAATGGCACCGTCGAACAGTCTGTGTCCCGCTACACTCTCACCACCAATGAGTACTTCTGGAGAAGCGATCACTTGCCAAGTGACAGGCCGACTCTTCAGTGCTCGGCCCCACTCCTCTAGTCCGGCTTCCCCTACGTATATTTCCTGTCCACCACCCACCAGTGCGACAATCACCGCCCAGTCAGGCAAACGCTCCATCACCTCGCATAGCAGCGAAGCTTCTGAGGAGTCTATCCCGCGTTTGCGCGCCATCTGAGTGCTGTCCCAGGCTCGTTGAGCTTCGTCGAAAACCACCACGTTCTCGTGCGGAAGCTCCTCGGGTCGTTCCAAGTGAAGTCGCAAGAAATTGTGCACGTTCTGAACGAAGGTACTGGCCTCGTGTTCGCAGTCATGCCTCTTCCGGCCCCTCTTGACCTGACTCTTGACAATGGCCTCACGCACCACCTTAACCAAAGGTCCGTTACCGGACAGGAATATCCCAGACAGAGCATTGCCACTCTGCAGATTGGGGCTGTGGACGACGTTGAGACCGGTGAGTGTCTTCCCTGCACCTGGGATGCCAGTGACAAAACAGATAGTACGGCGGCCATGCTGTCGGGCAGCCTCAGTTGCTTCGAGGAGCATGTCTGTGGTCCGATCTAGGTTATGGGCATGCCTATGCGATAGCTCGCGAACATCGTGCCCTTCGTAGAGACGTGTTGCAGCCTCAATTATCGTGGGAGTCGGCCGGTAAGGAGAATCCAACCACTGCTTTGGAAAAATGGGTTCAGCCGGAGTCCGGCCGCCATTTCTATGAAGCCGTAGAAGGTAAGAGCCCAGACTCGCCCCATTCGCCTTGACCAAGGTGCTGACATCTCGCTCTCGATCCATCAAGTCCCGTAAATCAGTTAGGCCGCTTTCTGCTTCGGTAGCACACAGTATGGGCACTATACTTCGGCCATGGGACTCTGCGTGAAAGTCCCTCAGGTCACGGGCGTATGAAGTTGCTTGCCAGCGAGACGTGGAGTCGAAGACTCGCGCGCCCATCTTGAACTCGACCACAAAGATTGTTGTGGAGTTCAAGAGGACTACATCGGGTCTACGAGAACGGCGGGGTATCTCGTATTCAAGAACAATGTACCAATGGTCAAGCTGTGGGGATGCGAGTTGCTCCTTGAGCAGCCGTATTTCCAGCTTCCACGCCTCGATCTGCGTGGTTCTCTGACTAGGCACTCCAGTAGACGCGACTGCCCTGGTCAACCGGCCTATCAGCGTGTCTTCACCGGTGCTTATGAATTCACCGACTGTTGACGCATGGCCGTAGCTCAAGAAACGGTCTCCCTTACCCGGAAATCCTGGGCGGCATTGCCTTGTACAGACGCTATGGCGTTCTATCCCAACCGCCGCTAATACCGTCCGGCCTTGCCCAGCCCACTGTACGGAGAGTCAAGTACGGCTCTCAAGGGATTCCAGCGCACCACCAAATGCATGCGCTACGCGATCCAAGGCTAACCCCGGCCTATGTAGGGCATGTCGGTTGCCATTATGGTGACGAACTGGACGTTTGTGTCGAGCGGCAGGTTGGACATGTATACGATCGTGGACGCGACGTGCTCTACGTCGAATGTTGGCTCCACCTTCATCGAGCCGTCGGGCTGGGCCGTGCCGGACGGCATCCGGGCCGTCATGTCCGTGGCCGCGTTGCCGATGTCGATCTGGCCGCACGCGATGTTGTACTTGCGCCCGTCGAGCGAGGTCGACTTGGTCATGCCGGTTACCGCGTGCTTGGTGGCCGTGTAGGGGGCCGAGTCTGGGCGCGGCACGTGGGCCGAGATCGACCCGTTGTTGATGATCCGCCCGCCCATCGGCTCCTGCGCCTTCATGATCCTGATCGCTTCCTGGGTGCAGAGGAACGTCCCCGTCAGGTTCGTATCGACCACCGCCTGCCAGTCCTCGAAGGGCAGGTCCTCCATGGGCACCCTGGCCGCCCCGAAGCCGGCGTTGTTGAATAGCACGTCCAGGCGGCCGAACGCCTCCTTCGTCCTGGCGAACAGCGCGCTGACCGACTCGGGGTCGCCAACGTCGGTCTGGACGGCCAGGATGGGCGCGCCGTCGCCGGCCAGCTCCACCGTTTCGGCCAGCGGCTCCGCCCGACGACCAGCTATGGCGACGGAGTAGCCGTCCCGCAGCAGCGCCAGCGCCGAGTGCCTGCCGATCCCCGTCCCGCCTCCAGTAACGATAGCGACCCGTCCGTTCGAGCTCATCTGTAGCATCTCCTCGTCATTGTTTATAGCAGCTTGTCGTCGTTCCCGTGCAGACGGGAGCCCCCCACCCCTGGATTCCCGCATTCGCGGGAATGACGATGGGTGGGTGACTGGGTTTGCCTATGCGTCCTTCACACACCGCTCCAGCAGGTCGAGCGCCGTCCTGGCGAACGTCCACATGTTCGCCTCGCGGTCGGCGGACCCTGTCTCCAGGGTGATCGATGCCTCGACCGGCCCCGATACCGCGATGCACGAGTGGCCCGGGCTGTCCCCGTAGCGGTTCCCAGTCGGCCCGCTCGCGCCCGTCTCCGCAAGGCCCCAGGTGGCGCCGAGCAGCTCCCGCGCGGTGCGGGCGTTCAGCAGCGCGTACTCCTCCGTGCTGGCCCGCAGGCCCTCCATCGCCTCGTCGGGCACGCGCAGCAGGCCCTGCTGGGCCGTCCTGGTGTAGACCACCGCGCCGCCCACGAAGTACGCGGACGCGCCCGGCGTAGCCAGCAGCGCGGCGGACACGAGCCCTCCAGCGGACGACTCCGTGACGGCGACGGTCTCTCCACGCTCCTTCAGCAGCGCCCCGGCCGACTCGGCCAGCGAGCGAAGGTCTTCCATGTACTGCGCATCTCCCTTCGAGGTCAGGCGCCGCCACCTTACCATAGGAGCGCGCCCAACGTGAAGCTGGCGCCGACTCTTACCCCTTCTCCCCTGGCGGGAGAAGGTTGGGTTGAGGGGGACACTGGCGGCGACAGCGCCTTCAGCCCTACATTCACCCTCACCTCAATCCTCTCCCGTCAAGTGAGAGGAGGCTAAGACCGCCACAGCCTTATAATGAGGTCGCCCGCTTCCATAGGAGAACCCCATGACAGACTCCCGGCCCAAGGTACTGATCGTAGGCGACCAGCGGATGCGTGACTTGAGCCTCCTGCCCGCGGACCTCGACCGGCTGGCTGCGATTGCGGACTGGGAGTGGCTGCACCTGGAGGGCGGCGCCGCTTACGGTTCGAACGAGGACTCCGACGCCATCCGGCTGCTGCTTGATAGCGTAGGCGGCGTCGACGCCATTGTCGTCTCCAACGGGTCGCCGCTGATCAGCGCCGAGGTCATGGACGCCGCCCCAAAGCTCAGGATCATCGGCGAGCTTGAGGGCGACCGGTTCGCTCACCGGATCGACGTGGAGGCCGCCTGGGAGCGCGGCATCCGCACCGTCGACACGACCCACGGCTCCTCCTACCCGGTCGCCGAGTGGGCGCTCGCCATGGTCCTCATATCCCTCCGCAACGCGGGGGCGCGCTACAGGAGCATCCTGGCCGGTGAGGCGCCCACGACCGACTACGAGGACTTCGGATACCTCCACGGCGAGCTGACCGGCAAGCGGGTCGGGCTGATCGGGTGCGGCCACATAGGGCGCAGGCTGGTCAAGTTCCTGCAGCCCTTCGAGGTGGACATCCGCGTCTACGACCCATACCTGGCCAGCGAGATGCCCGACGCGATAGGCGTCGTGAAGACCTCGCTCGAGAACGTGCTCTCGAAGTCCGACGTCATAGTCTGCCTAGCCCCCATCACGCCCGCCACTGAGGGGATGATCGGCCAACGCGAGCTGGACATGATCCGCTCCAACTCGGTGTTCGTGAACGTGTCGCGCGGGGCGATAGTCGACAGCGACGCCCTCATAGCCCGCCTTAAGCGCGGGGACATTGTCGCGGGGCTGGACGTATTCGACCCGGAGCCGATCCCGCCGGACAGCGAGATCATCGGGCTCCCCAACACCTTCCTGAGCCCCCACCTCGCGGGCGTGACGCTGGCGAGCAACCAGCGCTTCTTCACCCTGATGGTCGACGAGCTAGAGCGCTTCTTCCAGGGCGACGAGCCCCTGTTCCAGCTCAACCCCAGGTCGCTCGCAAACCGCCGAGGCTCGGACACGCCCCGAAGCTGAACAACGGGGTTCGCCGGGCTCTTACCCCTTCTCCCCTGGCGGGAGAAGGCTGGGATGAGGGGGACGCTGCCGTCCCGTCAGGGCGGGAATGTCCGGCAACTAAGCCACGCCCGCGTGCTGTTGCTCGCGTAGAGAGATCTGGCACACGAATGGCTGGAAGAAAGGGCGACTCTCCCGGAGGTCGTCAGGGCATCGGATAGTGAATTCGGCTGGCGGCACAGGGTCGGCGTGGGTCTCTATGCCCCACTTCGCAAAGAACTGCTCCCGCTCGCCAATGTCTTCGAGGACTTCGAGATGTTCGGTCACGAGCTCTTCCAGCTCGTTGCGGCACTCTGCGAGTGTCTGAGCGAAGGTGCTGGTGCCCAACTCTACGCAGACGCCGACCCACTCCGCTCCTTCTGCGCGAAACCTGAGCGTGAGATGCACATAACTCGGCATCGTATCTCTCCACTCGAATGATGCCCAAGAGGGCTGAGCTTGGGGCTTCGTTCGCTCATGGTAACATGCGGGGTCAACTTGACCCTCAATCCCCTATGGAATCGCCATCCGAGGAGGCCCCTTTGAGCTTCGAACTGCGACCTGAGCACCTTCGCACCCTCCGGTGGCGGTCGATTGGCCCGCACAGAGGGGGGCGCGTCGTGGCAGTGGCGGGCGACCCGGAGGAGAGGCAGACCTTCTACTTCGGCGCATGCGCGGGCGGGGCCTGGAAGTCCACCGACGGCGGGACCTACTGGCGCAACGTGTCCGACGGCTTCTTCCACACCTCCGCCATCGGCGCTATCGCGGTCGCCGACGCCGACCCTGCGGTCGTGTACGCCGGCACGGGCGAGGCGTGCATCCGCAGCAACGTCTCCCACGGGGACGGCGTGTACCGCTCGACTGACGGCGGCGCGACCTGGACGAACATAGGCCTCGAGGACACCCGGCACATCGCCCGGGTGCGGGTGGACCCGCGCGACCCCGACCGGCTCTACGTCGCCGCGCTCGGGCACGCCTTCGGGCCAAACGCGCAGCGCGGCGTCTTCCGCTCCACCGACGGAGGCGGCTCGTGGGAGCGCGTCCTGTTCAAGAGCGAGCGGGCCGGGGCGATCGACCTGTCGATGGACCCCAACAACCCGCGCATCCTCTACGCGGCCATGTGGCAGGTGCTGCGGACGCCCTGGAGCCTCGTCGGCGCGGGGCCGGAGAGCGGGCTGTGGCGCTCGACCGACGGGGGCGACACCTGGACCGACCTGACCGACCGCCCCGGCATGCCCGACGGGATCAAGGGGCGCATAGGCGTGGCCGCCTCGCCGGCCCGGTCGGGGCGCGTATGGGCCATCGTCGAGCACGAGGACGGCGCGCTGCTGCTCTCGGACGACGGCGGCGACACCTGGGAGAGCGTCAACGACAGCCCCATCGTCAGGCAGCGGCCCTTCTACCACCATCACATCTTCGCCCACCCAACCAAGCCCGATACCATGTGGACCCTGCCGATACAGGCCTTCAGGTCGGACGACGGCGGGCGCAACTTCACGATGATGACGACGCCCCACAGCGACAACCACGACCTGTGGATCGACCCGCGCGACCCACAGCGCATGATCGAGGGCAACGACGGCGGCGCGTGCGTCTCCTTCGACGGCGGCGAGACGTGGTCGACCATATACAACCAGCCGACCGCCCAGTTCTACCACGCCGCGGTCGACACCCGGCATCCGTACCGGGTCTACGCCACCCAGCAGGACAACAGCGCGATCAGCACGCCGAGCAGCTCGCCGAAGGGCGCGATACCGTTGTCGGACAGCTACCCCGTTGGGCCGTCGGAGAGCGGGTACATCGCCGTGCGGCCCGACGACCCCGACGTCGTCTACTCCGGCGCGATCGGCAGCGCACCCGGCGGCGGGGGTGCGCTCCTCAGGTACAACCACGCCACCGGCGAGTCGCGCATCATCACCGTCTGGCCGGAGATGTCGTACGGCCTGGGCGCGCGGGACATGCGCTACCGCTTCCAGTGGACCTTCCCCATCGTCATCTCGCCCCACGACCCCAATGTGCTCTACGCCGCGGGCAACAGGGTCTTCCGCTCCACCGACGAGGGCACGACCTGGGAGGCGGTGTCGCCCGACCTGACGCGCAACGACCCAGACAAGGGCGAGCCCGGCGGCGGGCCCATCAGCCGCGACGTGTCGGGCGCTGAGGTCTACTGCACCATATTCTCCTTCGCCGAGTCGCCACACACCCCCGGCGAGTTCTGGGCGGGCTCGGACGACGGACTCGTCCACGTCTCCCGCGACTCCGGCGCGACGTGGGACGACATCACGCCGCCGGGCCTGCCGGAGTGGGCGACGGTCAGCATGATCGAGCTGTCCCCACACGACCCGGACACGGCCTGGCTCGCTGCGTGGAACTATAAGCTCGATGACTACTCCGCCTACCTGTACGGCACCCGCGACGGCGGGCGCACCTGGCAGTCGATAGCGGGCGGCATTCCGGACGGCGAGTTCGTGCGCGTGATCAGGGAGGACCCGGCGCGAGCCGGGCTGCTGTACGCCGGCACCGAGACCGGAGTGTACGTGTCGCCGGACGCGGGCGCATCGTGGCAGTCCCTCCAGCGGAACCTGCCCGTCACGCCAATCCACGACCTGCTGGTCAAGGACGGCGACCTGGTGGCCGCGACCCACGGCAGGTCGTTCTGGATACTCGACGACCTCTCTCCGCTGCGGGGTCTGGCGGACGGGGCCACGAGCGAACCCGTCCACCTGTTCGAGCCCAGGCCGGCGTACCGTTCGCTGAGGCTGCTCGGCAAGATCGATCCGGTGCGGATAGGGCCGGGCAAGAACTACTGGACCGCAATCGGCATCGCAGCCACCTTCGAGGAGATCGAGACGCCGGAGGGCGGCACCGGGCGCCGCTTCCTCGACGCCGGCCACAACCCACCCGAGGGGGCCGTCATCACAAACCACCTGCGCGAGCGGTCCGAGGACGGCGCTATGATCACGCTCCTCGACTCAGGAGGCCACGAGGTACGGCGCATCTCCGGTCTGCCTGCGGAGGCTGGCATGAACTGCTTCGTATGGGACATGCGCCACGAGGGCTCCCGCGAGGCCCCGGGCGACGACAACGAGCGCCTGTTGGCCGGGCCAGCCCCGGAGGGACCGACCGTAGTGCCGGGCGCTTACACGGTCAGGCTGGAGACGGCCGGCCGCACAGTCGAACGCACGCTCAGGATAGTGAAGGACCCGCGTTCCGAGGCATCGGACTGCGACCTGGACGAGCAGCTCGATCTGCTCCTCAGGCTCAGGGATCGGATTTCCGAGACCAACGACGCCATCAGCGAGTTGCGCCGGGTGAGGCGGCAGGTGCGCGAGTGGGTGGACCGGGCCGAGGCGACCGGGGAAACAGGCGGGGTAGTGGGGGCGGGCCGCGCCCTCGTCGAGCGGATGGACGGAATCGAGAGCAGGCTGGTCGCGACCTGGCAGACGACCGAACGCGGCCAGATGGGCACCCCGCTCCCCAAGCTCGCCGAGGCCCTGGCCACGCTCGTCAGCGTCGTCGAGAGCGCCGACTCCGCGCCGACAAGGAGCTCCTACGAGGTGTTCGACCACCTCTCGGCGCGAGTAACCAGCGAGATCGAGTCACTCCGCGAAGCCATCGACCAGGACGTCCCAGCGTTCGTATCCCTTGTCCGCGAGGCGCAAGTCCCAGACATCCTGCCGGGATGAGGTAGCCGTTTCCAGGCCGTCCGGCCTGAGCCTGCCTGAGCCCCCGCCGAAGGGTCGAAGGCCGGTGCTCACCAGCACAACCGTGATGTGGAGCAGTTACCTGAAGCTCGCCGAAGGGGCAGTGTTCAGGCAGCGCGCACAGTCCCTATCCGGGCTTCGTAGCCTTCAGCGAAAACAGGAACGGCACGGACTCCCCGCCCTCCGGCAGCCTCCACCAGCCGTCGTCTCCCAGCTCCATCATCGGCAGGGCCCGGTACGCGGAGAAGTGGTGCTCGTGGAAGAACTCGATCACCAGCCCCGCCGATATCAGCGAGTTGAGTATGTCGCCCACGCTGTGACCCCACTCGAAGGTCGCCCCGTACTCCTCGTCGGGCCCGTCCGTGTAGGTGGGCCCCGGCTCGGAAGCTATGGGTCCAGCCCCGCGTGTGGAATAGGGGTAGAACGGCCGCAGATCGACCGCGTCGTCCTCGTTGTAGAAGACGCTGCCGAATGGGTGCGCGTCAACGATGTGGAAGGAGCCGCCCGGCTCGAGGAAGTGGGCGACCACTTTGGCCCACCGCTCCAGGTCGGGCAGCCAGGTCAGCACTCCGTATGACGTGAACACCACGTCGAAGCGGCCGTCCAGGACATCCGGCAGGGCGTAGACGTTCGAGACGACGAACTTCGCGTCGATCCCGAGCTCCTCGCTCAGCGACCTGGCCCGCGAAATCGCCTCCTCGGAGAAGTCGACTCCCGTGACTCTGGCCCCCTGCCTCGCCCAGGACATCGTGTCCATCCCAAAGTGGCACTGCAGGTGGAGCAGGCTCTTGCCTTCGACATCGCCCATCTCATCGATCTCGATGGAGTTGAGCGAGGACGCGCCCGCCCTGAATCCATCCACGTCGTAGAAACGGGACTTGAAGTGGGTCGGCGTCCGCGCGTCCCAGCTCCGGCGGTTCGCCGCCATGTACCGGTCGCCGCCGTCGGTCATCATGGGCCGCCCTAGGCCTCGGGCTCCACAAACGCCAGGATCCGCGCGGGGTTGGTCACCGTCATCTTCTCGATTCTTGACTCCTCGACGCCCATGTTCAGCAGGTGCGGGATGAACCGCTCCAGGATGAACGAGTATCCGAAGCCGCCGTACCTCTTGAGGTGGGTCTTCCAGCACACGTCGTGGGACAGCAGCACCTTGTCCTCGTACCCGGCCTCGATGAGCCTGGGGACGGCCTCGGCGTCGCGGGCCGTCACGCTTTGACCGAGGCCCTCCTCGGGCCCTAGCACGTCGATGCTCCTGACGACCTCGTCGCGTCCGATCAGGTCGAGCTGGATGTACGGGCCGCGCTCCAGCAGCTCGAGCATCAGGCCCATGTCGTCCGCGATCTCGTCGGAGTGCCCGAGGATGACGCGCTCCAGGTCGACCCCGAGCTCCTCCAGGATGTCCAGCGTCTGGTGACGCTCGGAGCCCACGCCTCCCCTGTGCAGGGAAATGGGCGCGCCGGTTATCAGCGACGCCAGTCCCGCCGCGCGGATGCTCTTCTCCTCGTTGGGCCGGATTGGGCCGCCGTTCACGCCGATCTCACCTATGACTCCCGACCTGATGCCCGTGCCGTTCACACCCTCGGTCACGTCCGTGACGATGACCTCCGTCAGGTCCTCGACCGACCGCTGGTCCATGTCCAAGGGATGGTAGACCCGCTGGTAGTACCCGGTGCCCATGACGATGTGAAGGCCCGTCGCCCCGGACACCCGCAGCAGGGCCTCCGGGTCGCGCTTCAGGCCTATGCTCGTGACATCGACGATGGTTCCGCCGCCGCTGTTCCTGAACTCTGTGACCTCGGCGATCGCGACTTCCTCGTCGGCCAGTATGTAGTTGTCGGCGATGGGCTCCGCGTCCTTCGCGGCGCGGATGTTCCCCACGCCCACCTTTGCCTCCCACCGGGCAAGCTCCGTCGCGGGGAAGTCGTCACTGGTGAGAATTGGCTCGGACCTGCCGGGCAGGTCAACGCTCACGACGTGCGGCAGGTGCGTCTTCCTCAGGTCGAGGAAGAGGTGCTCGTGCATCAGGGTAGTGCCGAGAGCGCCGGGATCGACCGGGCCCCGGACGGTCTGGACCTTGCCGGAAGGCGTAGATTTCTGAACGGCGGTGTGTGATCGATGGGTTGAATACATGGCTGGATTATAGGGGCTATAATGGCCTCATGCAGCAACCGGCTGCCAGGAGGATGCCATGTTCAAGAAGATACTGGTTCCACTGGACAAGACGGATGTGTCCCAGGGAATAGTCCCCATCGTCACCGACCTGGCGCTGAGCACGGAGGCGAGGGTAGTGCTGCTGACGGTCCTGGGCGTCGAGACCCCCGGTGACGTACCCACGGCCGTTCGCGAGGGATCCGAGGGCACTGCCGAGGCAGGTCGCTACGGTACCGTACCCGCCGCCACCGCGATGGAGCCGACGGTGGAAGGCGGGCCATACCGGGCCCAGCTCGACGAGAAGGCCGCGGACGACGCCGAGCAGCGCCTTCGCGGATTCGTCCGCCAGCTCGGCGACGCTGGTGTTGAGGCGTCCACGGCTGTCACGTTCGGCACCCCGGCCGAGGCGATACTCAAGACGGCCGGCGATCAGGGCTGCGATCTGATTGCCATGTCCACCCACGCCCGCAGCGGAATAGGGCGCCTGCTGATGGGCAGTGTCACCGAAGAGGTGATTCGCGGCTCCAGCGTGCCCGTCCTGACGATCAAGCCACAGGACAGCTAGGGAACCTCTGATTAACCGAATTGGCTGGGCTCTGCCATTCGACAAGCTCAGGGCGAACGATCCTCTGGGGCCTCCTATTCAGACCATCCCTAGGCTGGACAGTGGGCCGGTCCCCTGCTATGTAGCTAGGAGGCTACTGGCCTGCCGCCAGGTCGGCGAACACCTGCCGCCACGTGGCTTCATTGCCGCCGCCCTTGCCTGCGCGATAGACAATGATGCCGCCGCCGTTCATGGCGACCTTGGAGGACTGCACCGTAATCCCGAAGTCCGGTACCACTCTACTCGCAGGAACTGCGGTCTGGTACACGAACTCGTTCCTCTGCCTGTAGGCTTCGAGCTCGTCCAACGTCTCCGTGGGGTCGAAGCCCACGCCGTAGAAGTCAACCTTGCCCTCGAACTCGGGGTAGACACCTGCCAGGCTCCGTAACTCGGAGCGGCAGACAGGTCACCAGCCGGTGAGGAAGTAGAGGAATACCGGCCTCCCCTCCATCCTCAGCTCGGTCGCCGTGATCTCGGTCCCGTCCGCGAGCCTCAACGCAAACTCAGGCGACAGGTTGCCGACCTTGTTCCCCACGTCCGCCTGCGGCGCGGGTGTCGGGGTAGGCTCCGGCGTCGGAGTGTTGGTGGGCACGGCCGTGGGAGTTGCTGTCGGAGCCGGCGTCGGCGTGTTCGTAGGCACAGCCGTAGGTGTGGGGACCGGTGTGGGCGTCTCAGTTGGCTGTGGCGCAGGAGTGGCAGTTGGAGCCGGTGTCGGCGTGTCGGTAGGCTGCGGGACCGGCGTTGCGGCGCTCTGAGTGGATGCACCCGGCACCACTGTCGCTGTTGACGTGGCCGCAGGCGTCGGCACCGGTGTGTCGGTAGGCTGTGGGACCGGCGTCGCAGTCGGTGGCGGCACCGGCGTGTCGGTAGGCTGCGGAACAGGCGTCGACGTTGGCGCGCTCGTGGGCACGGCGGCGGCGACCTGCGCGGGCTGCGTCGGAGCGGCCGCGGGGGCTGGAGCGGACACCGGAGCAGTCCGGGTGTCGGCCAGATCGCTCAGCATCTTGGCCCATTCGTCGACATCCCCGCCACCGAACCCGGCTCGGTACGTGATCACCCCCGTGCCATCTATAGCCACCTTGGACGACTGCTTGAGGATGCGCAGGTCCGCGGCTATGTTCCCTACCGGGTAAGCGATCTCGTACGCGTAGCCCTCCCGGGCTTTCAGGTCCTCCAGCTCGTCGGGCGTCTCCGACGGGTCGATGCCGATCCCGTAGAACTCCACCCTGTCTCCGAACTCGGGATAGATGCTGGTCAGGCGCCGTAACTCGGCGCGGCAGGTCGGTCACCAGGTCGTGAGAAAGTACAACAGGACCGGCCGCCCCTCTTCCCTCAGCTGTGAGGAGGTCAGCTCGCTTCCGTCCACGAGCCTGAGCTTGAAGTCAGGGGCCAGGTTGCCGACGTTGATGCCCACCTCAGGAGTGGACGCGCCTGTCTGTGGAGCCGGAGTCTCGGTCGGCGGGACGGCGGTGGCCGGCGCTATGGTGGGCGCCTGCTGCGCGGTCGGCTGGGGCACGGCCGTATCGGTCGGAGCGGTGGCGGCCGCCGGCTCTGCCGGCTCCGATCCGCAAGCTGTCACCAACGTGAGCAGCGCCAGGGCTGCCAGCAGCGCCACCGCCACGGTAATGCGGTTCAAGTCTACCTCCATGCCTCGACAAAGATTACAGGGCGGAACCCAGTGCGTCCAGTCTACGATTAGATGCAGCCGGAAGCACTAGCGATTTGTTATGGGGAGGCCCATAGCTTGCACAGGACCCGCAAACCTGGATACTTCGCCAAACAGTCGTTCAAAAGTGCTAGACTGGCTTAGACCCCCTGTCTATGATGGTAGCAAGGGTAACTTCACCGCACCCGACGGTGGGGTATTGGAGGGGTATCTTGATACGACGAATTAGGGCGCTGGTCCTGGTAGCGTTCGCCGCTTCCGCGGCTGCGCTTTTCTCCGGCTTCGAAGGTAATGTCTTCGCCCAGTCACCTCCGCCTATACCTCACTTCTTCAAGGGAACGGTCCAGGTTGCGGGTCAGGTCCCGCCCGACGGCCACACGGTCATTGCAAGGATTGACACGCGCTACGAGTCTGAACCCACGGAGATCAGGGCAGGGGAGTTCATTGGCCTTGGGGTGGGTCCCCAGGATGTGAGCACCGTTGGAGCGAAGATTACATTCTTCCTGGACGGGATCGTGGAGGCAGACCAGACTGCAACGTTCCAGCCTGGGTTCCGCAGCGGGTTGGACCTCGATGAGACCATACACCTCACCTTCCCCATGCTGCCGGAGCCAACGCCAACGCCAACGCCCGAACCCACTGCGACGCCCACCATCACCCCCACGCCCGTGGCCGCAAATCCTGCGGTCTACTCGGGCCTTGTGGTCATCGCGGGAGGAATTGTGCCGGATGACGCGAACCTCATCGCCCAGATCGGCGCCTACAAGTCCTTCCCCGCCGTAATCTCGGGGAGCAACTACATCAACCTGGTGGTGGCCCCCGGCGATGCCAGCTTGCTGGGTATGCCGATTACCTTCCTCCTCAACGGCCACCCTGCTGAAAAGGCGGACGTCTATGTGAGCGGCAAGATCGATCAGAACTTCCCGCTGGTATTCGTGGGCCTGGCAGCGCCGACCCCGACGCCGACCAGCACGCCCACTCCTGTGCCGCCTACACCTACGCCGGCGCCTACAAGCACACCTACGCCGGTACCGCCTACAAGCACACCTACGCCGGTGCCGCCTACCAGCACGCCCACGCCGGTGCCGCCTACCAGCACGCCCACTCCGGCGCCAACCAGCACACCCACACCGGTGCCGCCTACCAGCACGCCCACTCCGGTGCCGCCCACTGCAACGCCGCCGCCCACACCCGTGCCGACGGTGGCGCCGCCGCCGCCCACACCGGTAGTCGTCGCACCGACGCCGGTCCCGCCGGAGGACGGCAGCAACACGGGCATAATCGTCATCGGTGCTATCGTCTTGATAGTCCTGCTCGGGGCAGTGGGGGCTGCAGGCTACATCGTTGGAACGAGGCGCGCCCGCTACTAGGCCTCAACGACATGGGATGAGGCCTGCCGGGACATCTCGGGAGGGTGGCTACCCACCCTCCCGGACGGGGATGGAGGCCCTGGCATGAAGGTATGGGCAGCCATAGCTTCAGTCGTAATGCTCGGCATTGCATTCTCCGCCATGCAGGCGGCGCCTTTGCTCGCGCACGATCCGACGCCCACTCCGCAGCTCCCCCTGCCCGACGGAGTACCGCCCATTCCCATCGTCTACGCTGGGACGGTACTCGTCGCCGGAAGCACTCCGCCTGACGGCCTGACACTGACGGCTCGCACCAAAGGGGGCTACGAGGCCGAACCGGTGCCGATAGTGGGAGGGCGGTTCACAGGCCTGACCATCGAGCTCCAGCACTCGAATCAGCTGGGCGGCATAGCCACCTTCTACCTCGACGGGGAAGTCCCATCGAACCAGACGGTCACGCTGGTTCCGCTGGGCGGCGAGACCATAAGGCTCACCTTCCCGCGGCTCCCAACGCCTCCGCCCACGCCAACGCCTACGCCAACGCCGGCGCCGACGAGCACGCCAACCCCCAGGCCGACCCTGCCGGCCGTCTTCTCGGGTCCCATCGTGGTCCTGGGAGGCACCGTATCCCAGGACGCGGAGCTAGTCGCCCGTGTTGGGAGCTACGTATCCATCCCCGCAGTCATCAGCGGCAACAGCTACCTGAACCTGGTGATAGCTCCGAACGACGTGGATCTGCTCGACAAGGAGATCACCTTCCTGCTCGACGGTGTCGAGGCATCGAAGAAGGAAGTGTACGAGAGCGGCAGGATCACCCAGAACCACACCCTCGTCTTCCTTGTCGTTCCCACTCCAACACACACTCCTACGATGACCCCCTCACCTACGCCTGTGCCCACCAGCACTCCTACTCCCATTCCCACGAGCACGCCCACGCCGGCTCCGACCAACACGCCCACTCCCGTACCGCCAACGAGCACACCAACCCCTGTGCCCACCAATACGCCCACTCCCGTACCGCCAACAAGCACGCCCACGCCTGTGCCCACCAATACGCCCACGCCCATACCGCCAACGAGTACGCCCACGCCTGTGCCCACAAGCACGCCCACGCCTGTGCCCACCAGTACGCCCACTCCGGCGCCGCCCACCAGCACACCTACGCCCGAGCCAGCCAGCATGGCCTTGCCGACGGTCTCCGCGCCGACAGCGGTCCCTACCGCCGCGCCGTCCAGGACGGGCGATGGGCCGGGAGCGATCGTCTTCGCGGTGGCGGTCGCAGTGATTGCGCTGGCCTCTATAGGCGGGGTCATCTACTACGTGGTTGCCGGGCGGACCGCCAGAGGTCCTGCCGGGCCATTTGAGTAGGACCCGAGCAGCCTGCCGGTCCACACCGGCGCCGGCCCCGCGTGGGCTATAATGTCGGTTATGGCATCGAGTCTGCGTCTTATCCTAATCGGGCTGTGCTTGCTCGCAGCAGTTGGATGCTCGACCCCGGAGGCCGGGCCCGCAGCCCCTGCTACGCCTGAGCCGGCCGACACGGTGGAGGAAGCCTCGCCAAGCCCCGAGCCGACGGCAACCCCTGAGCCCTCTCCGGAGCCTCCCACCCCTGAGCCTGCAGCCGAGCCCACACCAACCCCTACCGCTTTCAAGGCCTCCATAGACACGCCTCCGACTCCCAGCAGGGAGGTCCGGAAGGTCGACCGTGGCAGCGGAAAGCCGGCCCCCGACTTCGAGATCGAGCTGATCGACGGCGAGACCGTCACGCTGTCCGGCTACCAAGGAGAGGTCGTCCTGCTTAACTTCTGGGGCACGTGGTGCCCGCCCTGCAGGGCCGAGATGCCGGCCCTCCAGCGCACATGGGAAGAATACAAAGACCGGGGGGTTGTGTTCCTCGGCGCAGCCATCTATGACGAAAAAGCCGACGTTGAGAAATTCGCGGAGGCTTTCGGCATCACATATCCCCTGGGTATCGACCTCGCTGGCGATCTGACGGTGGAATACAAGGTGACGCAATTCCCCACGACCTTCCTGATCGACCGCGAGGGCAACGAAGTCCGCCGGATCGTCAACCCTGTCAACGAGGCCTTCCTGCGAATCTTCCTGAACGGCATGCTGAGGGACAGCTGACACGTCAAAGGGATAGCCTCTTCCCCCTGAGGGGAAGATTGAGATGGGGGTTCTCGCCCTGCGTCGAGCGCTAGCACAGGAGCAGCAGATGGCAGAGCCCAGGACCGTCAAGCGAGCCGATACCGACGCCGCCGAGAGACCCCGCGGCACCCGCCCGGTGGTGGCCGGTACGCAGGGGGTCATCTCCAGCGGCCACCCGCTGACGTCCATGGCGGGGATGCGGATGCTGCTGTCAGGCGGCAACGCCTTCGACGCCCTCGCAGCCGGAGTCATCGCGGCCGCCGTGGTCGAGCCGATAGCTTCCTACTCGCTCGGCGCGGAGAGTGTCTTCATGCTCCACGACGCCCGGTCAGGCGACCTGAAGTCCCTGAGCGGCCAGGGCACCGCCCCGGCAGGCGCGACCGCCGACTTCTACCGCTCCCGCGGCCTTGACGCCATTCCAACCGGGCCAGGCCCTGACGCTCCGCTGGCCTTCACGGTGCCCGGGGTGGCCCACGCCACCATATCGATGCTGGACAGATACGGCACGAAGAGCTTTGCCGAGGCCGTCGCGCCTGCCATCGAGTACGCGGAGCGGGGATTTCCGCACTACCAGTACATGATCGACGCCCTTGGAGCGGAGTCCACCCGGAAGCAGTTCGATCTCTTCCCGCCCGGCGGCTCCGAGATCTTCTACGACAACGGCAGCCTTCCGCAGGAGGGCTCGCTCCTGGTGCAGCCCGGTCTGGCCAACACGCTGAAGGCGATGGCGGCAGCAGAGGCCGTGTCGGCCGGTTCGCGCTCAGACGGTCTTCGCGCCGCCAGCGACGAGTTCTACCGCGGGGGTGTCGCCCGCCTGATCGCCGAGTGCTCGTCCAGGGTCGGGGGCGTCCTCGACTACGAGGACCTGGCAGCCTACGAGTCCCAGTTCGAAGACCCGCTCAGCACAACCTTCGCCGGGTACGAAATATCCTGCCAGGGGACCTGGTCCCAGGCCGGCGTCCTACTGCAGGCCCTGAACATGCTCGAGCGGTTCGATCTGGAATCCCTGGGCCACAACACTCCGGCCTACATTCACACCGTCGCCGAGGCCCTGAAGCTGGCGATGGCCGACCGGCAGGCCCACTACGGCGACCCCGACTACGCGGCAGTGCCCGTCGACGGCCTGCTGTCGAAGGATTACGCCGCCCAGAGGGTCGGGATGATCGACGGCGCGCGGGCGGCCCCGGCCATGCCCGACCCGGGGGACCCGTGGGCGCACTCGTCGATGACCGCACCCGCGAGTCTCGCAGCCACGCGAACTGACCCGGCCGGGAGCGACCCCGGCGGAGAGGGTGGCACGACGCACATATCGGTCATCGACCGGGACGGCAACTTGGCGTGCGCCACTCCCAGCGGGGGCTCGTTCGGCAAGTCGGTATTCTTCCCGGAGCTGGGCTTCGCAATCAGCACGCGCATCGAGATGTTCAATCTCACCGAGGGCCATCCCAACGTCGTCGTGCCCGGCAAGCGCCCGCGCACGACGCTGGTCAACTACATCGCGTCCAGGGACGGAGTGCCGGTGATGACGTTCGGCTGCCCGGGCGGCGACCACCAGGCCCAGGGCAACCTGCAGCTCATCCTGAACACCCTGGTCTTCGGCATGAACCCCCAGCAGGCCATCGAGGCCCCCAGGTTCGCCAGCGACAGCGCGCCGGACTCCTTCTACCCCCA
Source organism: Dehalococcoidia bacterium (assembly GCA_034420735.1). GTDB lineage: Bacteria > Chloroflexota > Dehalococcoidia > Lucifugimonadales > CAJWER01. Next base: position 10,388 of record DAOULA010000042.1, on the reverse strand, counting down.
CGTCTACTACCCGGGCAGGCTGTCGCTGGAGGCCGGCTTCCCGGCGGAGACTGTCGACGCCCTGTCGCGCCTGGGCCACGAGGTCGCAAGAGCGGGCGTGTGCGGAATGGGCGCAACCGTCTCGCGCCGCGACCCCGACACGGGCGTCCTCAGCACCGGCGCAGACCCCAGGCGAGCCTGCTACGCCCTAAGCTGGTAAGACGATAGCACCCCAACAAGGCGGCGAGTTCTTACCGGCGAGAATTGACAAAGACCGTTCGCCCTGAGCCTGTCGAAGGGCAGTGCTCAGCAAGTCCAAGGTCTGAGGTTTGGCCGGGCCTCAGTCCCACTCGAGGATGACGGCCAGGGCCTCCTCGGGCTTATTGAACAGCATGTGATAGGCCTCCGCCGTCTCCTGCCACGGCAAACGGTGCGTCACCATCGGGCCGACCTTGACACGGCCGTCGACCAGCATCTGTGCCGCGTCCTCCCGGTGAGAGGTCCGCTCGCCAGAGAGCCTCATACCCGCTATCAGCAACTTGTTCATGAATATGTTGGAGTCGAGGGGCAGAAGGCCGTCGCCCGCCTCCTTCGCACCCTGGTACTTGGCGATCAGATGCAGCACGCCGTCGCGCTTCATCATCCGCTGCGCCTGCTCGAAAGACTTCAGGCCGGCGTTGCCGCCCACACACTCGACGACCACGTCCGCGCCCCTGCCGCCGGTCAGGTCCATCACGGCCTCGACCGAGTCTGTCTCGGACACGTTTATCACAACGTCCGCGCCGCACTCCTTGGAGATGCGGCAGCGCATCTTCGCCGCGTCGACCGTTATGACCCGGCCGGGGCTGCGCTCCCGGACCGCCTGCATGTACAGGTTGCCGACTATGCCCTGCCCCAGCACGACCACGTCGTCACCGGGCTCGATGGGGGTGGAGCGGGCCCACATCACCGCGCTGGTCGTCAGGCCGATGAACGTCGCGGGCTCGTAGTCCAGCTCCTGCGGTATCTGGCCGTGCGCGCCCACCACGTACTGCGCGTGCGGCCCGCCCACGTTCGACCTGTCGCCGGGCCTGGCGTCCTTGACCCCGGGCCCAACCTCGACCACGTCGCCCGCATCCGAATAGCCCATCATGTGCGGCGGGATGGGGCCCGGCATGACGTAACGCCGGAAGAGCTCGGAGCCGCGGCTGATCAGGCTGCGCCGCACCTTCAGCAGCACTTCGCCCTGTCCCGGCGAAGGCACGTCCGCCTCCATCATCCGCACGTTTCCCACGCCTTCCAGCTTCTCCAGCCGCAACATCTTGGTCATGGATCTTACTCCTCTGATTTCCGCGACCCGCTGCCCATTCGGGCGCCTTCCATTGTCGGATAGAGGCGCTCTCGCCATTCCGGCCCTGAGCCGGATCCAGCATGAGCGTCTCTACATCAGATCACTGGATGATGCGCTGAACGCCGTGATCCAGGCTGCCGATAGTCGTAGCCTGGAGGGCAGCCCTCCCGTCTCGTTCCTCCGTCAAGACATTGCTGACGGCTCATGTGCCCAGGAGGCGGTCCACCCTGGCTATGAACTGCTCAGTGCGATCGAGGTGGTATCTGACGATGTCGGCATCGAAAGCACCCTCGTAGAAGTTGACATGGAGCAGGTTGGGGCTGGCAAACAGGCCGTGTATCTCCGGGTCTCCGGCCTCATTGGAGAGGTCCCTGACGGCCGTGAACAGGGCAGCATGGTAGTTGTGAGGCCAGCCCCGCTGTTGGGCGGCGGCCTTGACAGTCTGTGCAGCGGCGCCCCAGCCTTTCTCGGAGGCTTGGCGCAGATCGCCAGCATCGAGCTCGGCACGGGCCTGGGCCAAGAGTTGAAGCCCGGCGCTCCGATATGTGATAACTGGAGTGGTCATTGGGTTCTTACCCTATGCTATTGCAACACATAGGCAATATACCACAAGGTACGAATGGCATCGCGCGGCTCACGGCCGCTTCTATTGGACCAATTAGCGCCTGCCTGGCAGTGGCGGCGCTATCCCGTCCTATACCCCGCCCAGCTCGCGCTGCTCGCCGAACACATCCCGGAACACGTCGGCGATCTCTCCCACCGTTGCATACGCCTCGACACACTCGATGATCGCCTCCACGGTGTTCTCGCTGCTCCTGGCCGTATCGTCCAGCCGTTCGAGGGCGGCTCGGGCCGCGTCGCCGTCCCGCTCCCGCCGCACCCTCACCACGCCGTCCACCTGGCGCCTCGTCTCCTCCGGGTCGATGGTCTGCAGTTTCTCGATGGGCGGCTCGTCGGTGCGGTACTCGTTCACGCCCACGACGATCCTGTCCCTCTCCTCGACGCGCCGCTGGAACGTGTACGCGCTCTCGTGGATCTCGCGCATCTGGTAGCCGCTCTCCAGCGCCGTCACCGCGCCGCCCAGCCGATCGATCTCGGCAATGTAGTCCGAGGCCTCCTCTTCGAGCCGGTCAGTGAGGTTCTCGACGTAGTAGGAGCCCGCCAGGGGGTCCACCGTGTCGGTGACGCCGCTCTCGTGCGCGAGGATCTGCTGTGTCCTGAGCGAGAGCTGCACCGCGTCCTCCGTCGGCAGCGCCAACGCCTCGTCCTTGGAGTTGACGTGCAGGGACTGGGTGCCGCCCAGCACCGCCGCGAGGGCCTGTATGGTGGTCCTGACCACGTTGTTCTCGGGCTGCTGGGCCGTCAGCGACACGCCGGCGGTCTGCGTGTGGAACCTCAGCATCCACGACCGGGGCTTCGCCGCGCCGAACCTCTCGCGCATGATCTTCGCCCACATCCTGCGGGCCGCGCGGAACTTCGCCGCCTCCTCCAGCAGGTTGCTCTGCGACACGAAGAAGAAGGACAGCCTGCCCGCGAAGTCGTCCACGTCCATCCCTGAGTCGACCGCCGCCTGAACGTAGGCAATGGCGTTCGCGAAGGTGAAGGCCAGCTCCTGCACCGCCGTGGCGCCGGCCTCGCGCATGTGGTACCCGCTGATGCTGATGGTGTTCCAGCGCGGCGCATTGCGGCTGCAGTACCCGAACACGTCTGTGACGAGCCGCATCGACGGCTTGGGCGGGTAGATGTACGTGCCCCGCGCGATGTACTCCTTGAGGATGTCGTTCTGCAGCGTGCCGTCGAGACTGGACGGGTCCGTACCCTGCTTCTTGGCCGTAGCCACGTAGAGCGCCAGCAGTATCGACGCCGTGGCATTGATGGTCATGGACGTGCTGACACCGTCGAGGGGGATTCCGTCGAACAGCCGCTCCATGTCGGCAAGGCTGCTGACGGGCACGCCCGCCCTGCCCACCTCGCCGACCGCGAGGGGATGGTCCGAGTCGTAGCCCATCTGCGTCGGCAGGTCGAAGGCAACGCTCAGGCCGGTCTGGCCCTGCTCCAGCAGGTAGCGGTATCGCCGGTTCGACTCGGCGGGCGACGTGAGGCCGGCATACTGCCGCATGGTCCACAGCCGTCCGCGATAGGTGTTCGGCTGGACGCCCCGCGTGAACGGGTACTCGCCCGGCATCCCGACCTTGTCGGCTGGGTCAGGCCCGCCCGCGTCCTCTGGCGTGTATACGGTGTCGATCTCGAGGCCGGAGTCCGACTCGAAGCTCTCGCGCCTCTCCCCGAACCGCGCCTTCACGGGGCCGAGCGTCCGCTCCTCCCACTCGCGCTTGCTGCCGTTGTTCATGGTCGACTGCCGCTAGGAGCCGTTCGGCGTCCAGTTGGGGTCGTAGGCGCCCTGCCGGGCGTACGCCGCCTGGCATGCCCGCTCGAAGTAGGCCTGCTGGACCGCCTCCAGGTTCGCGCTGTTGCCGCCCCATGCCTTGAGAGGGGCTGCCTGCAGCCCGCGCCCATAGGAGAACGTCAGCTCCCACGGCGCGCCCTCGTCGTTGGCGAGCCTGTTGATGGCGTCGAGGTTGACCGTGGCCTCCTCGTCGCCCTGGCCGCCCGACAGGAAGGCGATGCCGGGTACCGCCGCGGGTACGGTCCGCTTCAGGCACTCCACCGTCTTCTCGGCGACCTCGCCGGGGTCGGCCCTGTCCGCCGCGTCCTTGCCCGAGAGGACCATGTTCGTCTTCAGGACGGTGCCCTCGAGCGCGACCCGATGCGTCCCAAGCTGGTAGTACACCTCGCGCAGGGCCATCTCGGTAGCCTCGAAGCAGGCGTCGATGTCGTGGTCGCCGTCCATCAGCACCTCGGGCTCGACCATCGGCACGAGCCCGGCCTCCTGGCTAAGTGCGGCGTAGCGGGCGAGGGCGTGCGCGTTGACCTCCGAGCAGTAGCGGCTCGGCATTCCGGGGCCTATGGCGTAGATGGCACGCCACTTTGTGAATCGCGCCCCAAGATCCGCGTACTCCTCCAGCCTCTCGCGCAGGCCGTCCAGCCCCTCGGTCATCTGCTCGCCGGGCGCGCCCGGGAGCGGGTGGCCGCTCTTGTCCACCTTGATGCCTGGGATCATGCCCTGGTCGCGGATCACGTCCACCAGCGGCGTGCCGTCGCTGCCCTCCTGGCGCAGGGTCTCGTCGTACAGGATCACGCCGCTGATGTACTCGTTCGCTCCCGAAGTCCTGAAGAGCATCTCGCGGTAGTCCCGCCGGTTCTGCTCCGTCGACTCGACGCCGATGCTGTCGAAGCGCTTCTTGATGGTGCCGGAGCTCTCGTCCGCCGCCAGGATACCTTTGCCGGGCGCAACCATGGCGCGCGCAGTCTCGTTGAGCTTCTGAATGTCCAACCTCGCCTCCTTAGCCGGACGGCCCTGGAGTTAGCCGCCTTTAATGATCGCTACGGTCTCCTCGACCTCGCTCCTGCTGCCCAGGATCAGTGGGATTCTCTGGTGTCGCGCCTCCGGCTGGATGTCCAGGATGGGCTCCGACGCGGAGTACGCAGCGCCACCGGCCTGCTCGGCAACGTACCCGAGCGGATTGGCCTCGTACATCAGCCGCAGCTTACCCTCGGGGCTCTTCACGTCTCCTGGGTAGAGGAATATGCCGCCTTTGAGCAGGTTCCGGTGGAAGTCCGCCACCAGCGAGCCCACGTACCTCAGCGAGTGGCTGTCCCGGAGGCTCGCGACCGCAGACTGCGTGGCCGCGTCGAGCTTGCCGAAGTTCCCCTCGTTCGTGCTGTAGTACTCGCACTCGTCGGGGATCGTGATGCCGGGGTGGGTCAGCAGGAACTCGCCCGAGCCGTCCAGCGTGAAGCCGTTCACGTCTCCCGGCGTGGCCACGACCATCACCGTGCTGGAGCCGTACACCACGTACGCGGCAGCGACCTGCTCCCTGCCCGGTCGCAGCAGCAGCGACTCCGTGACCGCTTCGCCCGGGCCGCGCTTCCAAATGCCGAATATCGAGCCGATCGTCACCGCCACGTCGATGTTCGACGAGCCGTCGACCGGGTCCATCTGCACGACGTACCGGCGGGAACCGTCGTCGCCCATCACCTCGACGCCCTCGATCTCCTCGCTTCCCACGGCCGCGACGCCTCCGCACTGCCTGAGGACCTCGACGAATATGTCGGACCCGGCGCTGTCGAGCTGCTGGACCATCTCGCCGTGCACGTTCGTCTCGCCGGTCGCTCCCAGCGCGCCCTGGATGGCCGCCGCCTGCACCTCTGCCTGGACCTGGCGGGCGCCGTCGGCGATGGCGCCGATCACCGAGTCGAGCCCGGCCAGTTCGCCCGAGGAGCCCCACGCGGACTCCATGAATCCGCGCATGGTCTGCGTGTCTGTGGAAGTGCTGGCGGTGTCGCTCATCGTCCTCGCTCCTCGGTGCTGATTGTATCGCATTCCAGGCCCCGCGCGTTCCCAGGGGGACACCCAATGGACACTCGCCGGAACGCCGTACGGAGCCGCGACCCTATTTGAGCTCCTGCGGCTCCTCGCGGAACAGCAGCTTCACCCTTCGCCAGTCCATCGCCGCAAGGCCGAGAGCGATTCCGAAGTAGACGAACGCAAAGCGCAGCCGTGCCTCCGGGTCCGTGAAGAACAGGTGCACCGCGAACAAGCCCAGGAGCAGCACGCCCGCGTTCCAGCTGATCATCCGCTTGGCGATCAGCATAAGCCCGGCGACCGACACCGCCGTCGTCAGCAGGAACTCGATGCCCTGCCTGTCGTCCAGCGGGAAGCTGAGGACCTCGCCCGCCGACGCGCTGAACAGTACCGCCATGCTCCCCACCAGCAGCGTGAGCTGGTTCACCCCTGACGAAATCAGCGTCGTCAGCCCGTCGACCGGGTTTGCCCTCAGGGTGAACAGCACGGCAACGATGATCTCCGGCGCTTCCGAGGCCAAGGGCGCGATCCACTGGATCAGGATGAACTCGTCGATACCGAAGTCCTGCCCGGTCTCGACCAGGCTGTCTACGAAGGGCTCCGCGGCTACGAGGATCACGCCCGCGGCGAAGACGAACAGGAACACGACCATGCTCCGGCGCCATACCGTGGGCAGCGAGCCGATTAGCGCCGCGGCGCCCACGAGGTCGGGCTCCTCCGCCTCCCGTGTGGAGCTGAGCCAGAGGTAGGCGACGTACAGGACGATCAGTCCCACCGCCAGCAGGATGTGGACCTGGTCCACGAAGAAGATGATGGCCGTCGCGGCGATGGCGATGGCGAGCATGGTGATCTCCAGCCCCAGCTCGCCGCGCACGTCGAGCACCCTCCGGCGCCTGACCCAGAAGATCAGGATGACCGCGGACCAGCCTAAGCCGATGAGCAGCCTGTTGGAGCCTGTGACGTTGGCGGCCACCCGCGAGGTCTCGTCGGTGACCGCCCCGGTCGCGGTGTCGAACGACGACCCGGCGTCCCACGCCAGCACCGCCTCGATGGCGTACTCGGGCAGGACGGCGATGAAGGCCAGCACCGCGATAGCCAGCGACGTCGACACGTCCATCCCGGCGACCTCGGCCGCCCACGAGAGCAGGAACGCTCCGGCGACAATTCCCAGTCCGAAGACTGCCGCCGCGACTATGGGATCGACCTGGATGCCCGAGAAGCGGAGCACAGCCCCGGGGACTGCCAGCAGCAATAGGATGGCGATAGTCGTCCAGAGGCGGGGGGCGTTGAGCTTCTCTTCCACTTGATGCCACGCCTAACTGTATCGTTCACCTGCGGGCAGGGTCAAACCGCCACACTCAACCCCAAATCCACCATCTCGTTGTCGTGGCCGCCCCCAGGACACTGCGAGGGCGGTCTTCAAACAACACGTGGGTCCGCCGCTACCTCAACTCACGTCCACCAGCTCGAACTGGTGTAGATACATCCGGTCGGCATCGTCGGGGTACGTGTGCAGCACGCCGATCATCCGCCTCTCGTCCAGGTACGCCAGGTCGGGGTAGCCGCAGAGCAGGCTTGGCACGTGGTTGGGGTCCATGTGCGAGGCGTAGAGCTGCCCCACGAACCTCCACGTCTGGCCGCCGTCCTCTGTGACGCTGACGCTGACCCCCCTGCGTGAGGGCTCCTCGTCCCGGTAGAGGCAGACCACCGCGCCTGAGTTGAGCCGCTGCAGCTTGATGTTGGAGCCCATGAACCCCGTGTACCGCAGCGGCGTCCAGGTGCGCCCGTCGTCCTCCGAGTGGGAGAAGACGCTGCGCCTGATGTTGTGCTCGCGCACCACGGCCAGCAGCCGCCCGTCGTCGAGCCGGACCACGTCCGTGTCGCTGTAGTTGCGCTCCGGGTCGTTGGCGATTATGACGGGCTGCGTGAACGAGTAGCCGTCCTTCGGGTCGACGATGGAGACGCCCGAGTGCCACTGCTCGTCCCTGCCCATCGTCCCGATCGCCGCCAGCAGGAAGCGGCCGTCCGGCAGCGGGTGCGGATTGCTCTGGCCGTACACCTCCGTCCACAGCGGGAACAGCTTCACCTCCTCGCCCGGCTCTGTCCACGTCCGCCCGCCGTCGCGCGAGTCCATGAACCCCGTGAACCAGTCGTAGAACGGCTCGTCGCCGCCCAGGTCCCGGTCGATCTTCACCCGGCCGACGATTAGCCGGACCATTTCGTCCGAGAACCGGACCAGCCCGCCCATGTTGATGCATGTCCAGCCCGGCTCTTCGTATACGACCCGCGGCTCCGACCACGTGGCTCCCTCGTCAGTGGACTCGGTCAGAAGCACGCTGCTCTCCAGCTCGTCGTAACCCTGGTTCAGGGAGAACGAGAGCAGCAGCCGCCCGCTGTCCAGCCTGGCAAGGCTGGCGCACTTCCGGTGCACCGGCAAGTCGTCCGGAAACATCACCCGCGCCGACGTGACCTGTAAAGGCGCGTCATCATGCAGACAAGGATTAGGCTCGATCATTCACTCTCTCCTCAGTCCCGTTGATACGTAGGGGTGGGTTTGAAACCCGCCCTCCCTCACATCTGACACAAACCCGTCATTCGTGGGCAATTCGTTCGTCCTGAGCTTGTCGAAGGGCAGTGCTCCTCCAACACAGGCAATCTTGGGACAATCTCCTACTCAAAATTCGGCATGACCTCATCCACGAACAGCCTCATATCGTCGAGCTCCTGGAAGTCCGGGAACACCGTGATGCACAGGTCGAACCCCATCTCCGCCCACTCGTACAGCCGGTCCGTCACCTCCTGCGGATCTCCGGCGATCGGCGGCTGGTCGCTTGCCAGCCAGTCCCCGGCAGCGCGCTGGGCCTTCGCCCGGTCGCGGTCGACGAATATGCGCGTCGTGAACGTCTTGCGGATCGCGTCGTAGTCCCGGCCCTCCGCCTCGCAGTGCCCCCTCAGGACATCGAGTTTGCGTCTCGTCTCGTCAGCCGGCCTCGCCAGGTCGTTCCACCAGTCCGCGTGCCTCGCCACCACGCGCAGCGTCTTCCTCTCGCCCGCTCCGCCGATCATGATGGGCGGCGTCGGGTCCGGCAGCGGCTCGCAGTGGGCGTCCTCGACCCTGTAGAACCGGCCGTCGAAGTTTGCCGGCGCGTCGTTCCACAGCCGCCTGATCACCTGCACACCCTCCTCCAGCATGTCGATGCGGACGCCAGCGCTCGGGTAGTCGAACCCAAAGGCCCTGTACTCGCCCTCATGCCAGCCCGCCCCGTAGCCCAGGATGAACCTGCCGGAGCTCAGGTGTTGCAGCGTCGCGCCCATCTTCGCCATCATCGACGGGCTGCGGAACGAGTTGGACATCACGATCGTGCCCAGCTTCGGCCCCGGGTAACGCGCCGCTATCCACGTCAGCAGCGTCCAGCACTCCATCCTGAACTCGCTGCCGTAGTTGATGTGGTCCGAGATCCACAGGCTCGAGAAGCTCTGCGACGCCACGTCCAGCGACCGGTGGAGGTCCGCCATGTACTCCCGCGGCCGTATATTCTCCAGGTTCCGCTCCCCCGTCGGCGGGTTGTATCCAAAGTCCATCCTCGGCTTCCCCGTCATAGCGCTCCTCCTCTGAAAACGGCCCCAGCGCCCCCAGATTATACGCGACGGGGTGAGTCTCCTCCTCTCCCTCGACGGGAGAGGATTCAGGTGAGGGTGAACTGATGGGGCCACCGCTCGCCCTGATCCTGTAGGGGGCAGTGCTCCACCACGACGGCTATTCCATTCTCCCCCTACTCCCAAACCTCCGCGCCCTCCGCGACCTCTGCGGTGAAACTCCCTAGTGATAGAATAAGCCGCATGGCAAAGAACTTCTGGATGGTCGTGCAGAAGCCCGAGGACTTCGAGATCACCCGCGAGCTAGGCTTCTCCGTTCACGGCATGAAGGGCAGACAGCGGCGGCGGGCCCAGCGCATGGAGCCCGACGACAACGTCCTCTTCTACGTGAGCGGCATCAAGAAGTGGACGGCCATCTGCGCGGTCACCTCCAGGTATTACGAGGACCCTACGCCCATCTGGAGCCCTGCCGACCAGGGCAGGGAGGTGTACCCCTACAGGGTCAAGCTCAGGCCCCAGATCGTCATGCCCGAGGACCTGTACATCGACGCCCTGGCCCTCGCGCCACGGCTCGACTACCTGAAGCGCTGGCCCGCCGAGCGCTGGCCCCTCGCCTTCATGGACACCCTCCACCTCCTGCCCCAGAAGGACTTCCGGCTTATCGAGGCCGAGATGAAGCGCATCCACCCCGACTGGCGCAGCAGGCCCAGACGCCGCTCCCGAAAACGCAACCGCCGCCGCCAACCCCAGCCAATCAACGCACCAAGCGCATAAGCCGCAGAGGGCGGGTTTCAAACCCGCCCCTATAGGGTGACGCCCGAAAGACACAACGCCATTGAGTAGGCGGTAGATTGGGGGGATCGGGTGACCGTGCGACCTCAAAATTAGTGGTTACCGGGCGAGGGAATTGACCTCATAATTGCGGTTACCGGCGGTGTTCCAGGATAGCGGCTCGCCCTGCCTCCATGCCATGCCCAGCAGCTTGTCGGTCTCGGCATCGATCTGTCGGCTCAGCCAGAGTGGGTTCAGTGACAGGTACAACTTCTGCAGCAACAT
>DAOULA010000041.1:0-86644 GCA_034420735.1 Dehalococcoidia bacterium | reverse complement strand
CGAGGCCCCGCTCGGTCAGCTTCTTCAGCCGGTCTCGGAGCGTGGAGGCCGGAGTCCGCCCGAACCGGGACAGCTCGTCCACGGTGGCCAGGGGCGTGGCGCACAGCAGCAGCAGCGTCTCCTCGAGACCCTGGCGAAGCGAACGTAGCGCAGGGTCCGGCCGCAGGCCCTCCAGGTCGATGATGATCTCGAGCGTGGCCGCATCAATCGCTCTGACGCTCCCGCCGACCCTGCTCAGGACGGCGGAGGGCAAGGCGCGCCCCATCTGACCCCGTTCGAGGAACCGCCAGATGGTGTGGCGGGACACGCCGAGGGTCTCGGCTGTCTTGCGTCGTCCATGCAGCCGGGCGTGGGCACGCACGTAGTCCAGGACCGCTCTCTCAAGCTGCGGTCCGGCTTGCGCCGTGCCGTTCAATGGTCGTGTTCCTGGCTCCGCGACGATCAATCGCCTTCTCCAGTCGACAATGCCCAACATCTCATTGTGAATGAGAGAATCTTCGAAGGTAATGCCTTGCAGGACACTGTATTGAAATTGGATTTGTGGTAGGCGAGCGCTGATTTCCGCTCATCGCCAGGGCCCGAGGCCGTCTCCACGGATGAGGACGTGACTCTCCTACGTCAGGCTCACCCTGTTCCATCAGCCGTGTCATGAGGATCTCTCGCATGTGCACCGACAGCCGCCACTAATCGATGCCCCGGGCCACCGTCTTGTAGTTGCCCCCCAGCGTCCGGGCCGCCTTGATCTTGCCCTCCCTGTTCACCAGGTCTTTCAGGAGCGCCTCCAGCTTCACCTCGTGGACGTTCTCCAAGCTGGGAGCGTCCTTCGCCGTCAGTTCAACGTTATCCATCAATCACTCTCCTCTCACTTCCCTCCGAGGGAACTTCGTAGCTGGGGGTGGGAACCCGTCACTCGACTTCCGACTTCCCTCCAAGGGAACTTCCGTAGCTGAGGCTGTCCCGTCTGGCCGGAACCTGCACCGGAACCAAAGTGCTTCCTCCAATGATCCTGTAGGGGGCCTATCGCCCCGATTCAGCTTCCCAGCCACCCGACTTCCCTCCGAGGGAACTAACGCCTTTTCCTGTACAGCCCCATGACACCACGAACGGCCCTCTCATTCCCATGCGTTATAACGGGTGTCATGCGTGACACCGCTGTCGCGCGCGACACCCGTTTTATGCCGTTGGAATGGGCTGTCGGAATCCCCACACTCGATTGCACGAGCGCAATTCAGATTCCAGAGCACAGGGAGGAGAATACGATGCATGACAGACTGCTGAGGCGTCGAGACGTTGAGAGGACTACGGGCATGAGCCGCGCCTCCATCTACCGGCTAATGCAGCAGGGCGATTTCCCGCGTCCAGTGAAGGTCGGCTCCACCGCCGTCAGGTGGAAGGAGAGCGACATCGCCGCCTGGATAGACTCCCGGCCAGTAGCGGCGAGCGAACTCTGATCGGTACTGCCTCGCTACCTTTCGCAGCTCCCGGTGTAGGGTCTTCGAATTTCCTAACGGGCGCTGAAATCCCCTCTTAGCGCTCCCGCAGGAGGGTTCAGATCCACCGTCAAGGCTGAGACGAGGCTCTCCATTCGCGCGTCGGTAACCTCCCGCAGAATGAACTCCATGAGGTCGTCCTGGCGCGGCTGGCCGAACACCATCCGATAGACCGCCAGCGACCTTCGAAGCACGTCTACCCGGTCCGCGTCCCTCGACATTGGCAGCACTGGTGAGTGACGCTGGATGCGGGCACGTCCCTCCGTGAACACCCAGTGCGGAACAAGTCCCCCGTCTCTCTCGTACTCCTCGTCGGCAAGTTGGTATGCTAGTTTCCACGGGCTGAGTCGTTCGCCCCGCGCGAGCGCAGCTCGAGCCTGCTCAATCGCCAGTTCCCCGACCCTCTGGGCGATGTTCTTCCTGATGGCATGACCGTGGTAGCGGTGCACACGCCCTTCGCGCTGTTCGAGGTCGACCGGATTGGCCGGGAGATTCCAGTGGACGACGGCGTGGCAGTACCAGTGGAAGTCCAGACCCTCCTGTCCAATCGAGGTCGTGCCCAGCACGAAGGGCCAGAAGGGCGAGTTGAACGAGGCGCGGACATCGTCGAGGTGCAGGCCCGCCTGCTGATCCGCGGCATTACCACTGTCGCTGACGTAGCGCCGCGCGAAGTGCTGGCGCATCGCAAGTGGTCGCCGCACCACACCGTCAGGGGTGGACTCCCACTTTGAGATGGCGAGGGGACGAGCGGCGATCTGGATGGCCTGGCAGAGTTCTTCCACAAGGGAGGCGGTGCCGCCACCTCCGGCCTTAGATTCTCGTATGACGTGGAAGAACTCGTCCAGAACGGCGGCAAGCCCACCCTCCAGCCCGTAGGAGAGGACTCTTCGCCAGTACTGCCTCTCCCCGACGGGCACGCCGGGAACGTAGACGTTTCGCAAGAGTCCCTCGGCTGTCGGGGTGTTAAAGAGAGATCTGAAGGCGTGAGCCGCCCTCATCGACTGCTCCTTCAGCTCATCATCGGTTGGGGAAGTCGACGTGATTCGGGACAGCGCCCTCAGGGTCGCATTGGCCGGCGATCCCGTAGCCAGAGCGGCCATGACATCCAGGAGGTCCCCGGGAGGGCGTCCCAGGCTGAACGGATCGGACAGACCGGACATCACACGCGCCGCGAGTGTCTTCCACAGGGTCGATTCACCGGCTTCATCGTCGCCACCAATTGCCGGAGGGCCATGAAGCCACTGCAGCGAGGCCGGTGACTCCCCAGAAAGCAGGAGTGGTGCGACGGCGTACCAGATCTCCTGATACTGACCCACGACGGGCGCACCTCTGGTAAGTTCCTCAATTGCGGGTCGCAGTCGTTCCCGGACTGCGTTCAGGAGGCCAGGAGCGTCAGCCGACGCGTAGTGAAGCGGATCGCCCGCGTCGGCAAGCGCAGATGAAGGGGTCAGAAGCGAGAAGAGCGAGTACGAGTTGACCGCGATACCCAGGAGCTGGGTGTCGTACCGACGCGCCCGCTCGACATCTGGTACATACCGGCGCTCAGCAGCGTAGCTGGTCATGGCCGCGATGGCACGGGGAACCATGGTCCACGATGAGAACACTAGGCGCTTGGTTGACGAGCGAGCCCTCTCGAAGTCACTTCCCAGGGTGTACAGTGGAAGCGACGGTGGGAGCCAGAGGAGCTCGAACAGATGCCCGTCCTCGAGTCCTGTAAGCAACCCTCGCATCCGACCATTGCCCCCACCAATGTCTCGCCGCTCTTCCATTGCCCAGTGGTCCACTTGCAGGCCGGTCCCACGACTGACCAGATGGGCGGCCGTGCCGTTTGATTCGGCCTCTACCGCCGACCTGAGCCTGTCCGACAGCCGGTAGTTGTCCATGAAGGACAGTAGGTAGGGCGTCGATTTCCAGTACTCCATTACTCCCGGGGCGTTGACCGCGGCCGCCACTGCGCGGGCGCCAAGGTACGCTTCGACGTCCTCGACGCTTAGGTCGACCGCCGTCTCGGCAATCTCCAGCATCGGGTCTCCGCCGGACGCCCTTCCGCGGCGCTCGGTCCTCGACATCACCCGCAGCAGCTCGCTCTGGACGCTGTCGCGGTGTTGAGAAAGTCGGGCCAGAGCTTCAGAGCCGGCTTCGTCTCCAGACGCCGCGAGTGGCAGTGCCAAGCGGAACTGTCTCAACGACTCCTCAAGCGGGACAACCGATCCATCCGGGCCCTGCAGGAACTCGACGGTCCGAAGAAAGTCCCTGTAGTGGTCATCGTCAGTCTCGTGGCTCAAGGTGTACATCTTGTAAGGGGTCGCCGACAGGAGCAGAGTCCGCACCTCAGTGTTTTCGTCCTCGTACTCGAACAGGCGCTGCGCCAGCTCGCCGCTGGTCGTCCTAGGGTTTAGCAACTCCCTGAAGCGCTGGAACTCGTCCAGCACCACCAGGTCAGGTTCCAATGCGTCCAGGCAAGAGTGGGCCAAGAGCCTCCTGACCTTGGATACGAACCGGCTTCTAACTCGCCACGCCTCAGGGTCCATACCGGCGGCTAAGTGATCACGCACTTCCATGAACTCACGATGGAGTTCGGAGCCGGTATTTCCAACCTGTTTCTGGAACTGCCCCACTATGCTGTCGTCGATGGGACGGTCTGGGTACCAGAACTCGTACTCCCTGAAACGGGCGACCGAGGCGAGCCCTCCCTGGAACACCCTTCGGGCGCCCGGCCCCAGATCGCCCCACGCCCGTGTGAGCATACGAAACAGAATGATCCTCTCCTCGGCGACTCCCTCGGCGCTGGCCGACCCGAAAGAGGTGCCCGGCGTGAGCGCGATAAGGTTCACGGACTGGTCAAGGGTGTCGAGGCGATACGGCAGCAGGGTGATTCGTTGGGCGAGCGGCCGAGTATCGATGGAGAGCCGGTTCTTGATCCTGTCCACATTCTGGCGCGCAATCGCCTGGTTGGAGCAGATGTAGATTACGTCAATTCGTGGAACGCCCTGGGTACGCAGGTGGTCGATGGTCTGGGCGACGACGCCCGCGGCGACAAGCGTCTTCCCCAGCCCGACCTCGTCGGCGATCAGGAAACGGCGTGTGCTATTCTCAGAGCCGTACAGCCTACCGAAGGCGTACTCGGCCGTCCGGCGCTGGAAGTCCTTCAGCCCGCTGAGGACCTTCTCCGTGTACGCCTCCGGCCCCTTCGCAGTCACTTTAGTCGTCTCCTCGCGGTCCAGAGCGCGTCCCATACGGCTTCGAACTCCCCTCCCAGCAGCTCGGCGCCCGCCTCGGTGCTGCGTAGCTCCTCTATCAGCGAGTTCACGTCGTCCAGTCTGCGCGGATTGCTGCCCAGCGTCTCCAGCATGCGCTCCATCAGGCCCGGAAGCGCGACTCCCCACGACGACTCGGAGTTGCCACTTGAGAGGGCAGCGCCCAGGTCCGCCACGGATACCTCCTGGTCCGGCGACAGGAGCAGCCAGAGCAACTGCATGAACCTGCGCTTGTCGCGGAGCAAGGCGGCGATCAGCCGGGGTAGTCGGTCTTCGGGGAGCCCATATAGCCGTATGACGCGCGCGAACCGCCTCGATTCCGTCTTTCCTTCGAGGGACGCTCTGACCTCAGTTGCCAGGAACGCCGAGAGTCCGGACAGAGAAAGCCCTTCAAACTCGGTACCGTCTTCAAACGGCAGGCCATCGTCGGCAGTTAGCGTCGCAGGCCAACACCTGACCTCCGTAACCGCCGGACCGAGATCGGGCACTCTAGGCAGCTCTAGCCGCAAGCTGTACCGGCCGCTGTCCGAGTCTGCCACCGTACCGTCGACATCCACACGCGCCAAAGTCTGCACGGCGTTGTCGAGCAATCGGTCGAGACGCACCTGGGACTCATCCTCGACCACGGTTCCCGCCTCGCTCACATCGAATTCTTCAATCAGGCTGCCGAAGGCGCCCGACTCGCCATCCCGATTCCCCCTCAGTAGCGCGTCAATGCCGAAACGGTTTTTCCTGCCTTCGAGTTCGACCATGAACTCGACGTTGCGTGGTTGCCTGCCGAGCGCCGCATCCGTCGAGTTCGCCGATCCAACCGCCACTCGCGCTTTCCAGCCGTCGTCGATCACGAAGACCTTCGCGTGCAGCCCGGCCAGCGGCGGGAGAAACTCGTTGGTGTCATCAGGCTCAGGCTCAAGGGCGGACCTGAAGGCGTAGACACTCTCGAATGACCTCAACGCATCCTGCGAAGCAGTCAGCAATGTCTCCCTACGGCTCACCAGCACTGATCGCCCTCTTTTTCTCGTGACCGACCGCAGGAACTCACCGTCCAGGAAGGGCGAGATTATCAGCAGTCGGCGGTGATCGAAGTCAGGAAACGGGGGATTGGACCGGCGCAGGCCGAAGGGCAGGAACCGGCGCAACTTGAGCCCCTCCGGCGGACTCCATTGCACCCGAAGCAGCTCGTCCGAGAGCAGATCGACGCTCTGCTGGTGGAATCCTGCAACCGGGCCCGGGGCAAGCGAGGGGAGGCGCTGTAGGAAGTCGGCGATCGGGCGATTGATCGAATAGGCGTTGACACGGCTATCGTTTAACACGCCGTCGAGCACGAGCGACACGTCCCACGACGAGTCGAAAGTCAGGTTGCGCGACTGAGTGACCAGACGGTACCGCACGGGGCGGTCTTCCGAACCCTCGCGCGGCTCGTAGCGCAGCACCCACACCTTGGGATGGAATATGGCCCACCCTTCTCTCCGGTCCGGCGGAAAGACGGCGACCACCGACTCCTCTATGAATGCGAGAACAGGCTGAACGGCTCGCGGCACCCCGGTATAGCCGCCCTGGCTGAACACGACGATGCGCCCCGCGTACCTCCGTGCGCTCTCGAGAAGTGAAAGCGGCTCGGTGGACAGCTGACCGTCGCCGTCCTGGGCGTCCCGGAAGGTGAACGCAAGTGGCACCGACAACAGCGCCATCAGGTCCAGGGTGAATGTCGTGCCGACCGCGCGGCTGAGAGTGTAGCCATCGGGAGGGCGAAGCGTGTCCAGAAACAGCCTTCGCCGGCCGGGTTCGAGCATCAGCTACGCTCCAATGCGCTCAGTATGTCGGCGCCGATCCTCTTCACCTGCGTCCAGCGAAACTCAAGAGGACCGGCGAAGGGATAGCCACGCTTCCGGTCGCGCGCCTCCGCGTAGGAAAGGCGCGCCCGCCCACCCTTCAGCGCTCGCTCCCGCTCACGCACAAGCCGTCGAGCCTCCAGCCGATCCTGGATGGGACCGTTTCCCGACGTCGATACCAACTCAAACCACTGGTCGGCGAACTCCCTGGTCCTAGGGCGCAGTCTCGGGTTGGCCTCATACAGCCGACGCCACATCGAGGCGCGGTCCCAGCTGCGAAGTTCAGTTCCAACCGCGCCTATGTCGCCTGACCACATGGCGAGCCGGTCCGAGTAGTCGTCCCTGCGTGCCTCGTCATCCAGCAACTCAGCAAGCATGAGGTCAAACAGGAGAACACCGCCCTGGTGGACAAGACTGAACAGCTGGGCGTCTCTCAGCCAGGCAAGCACTGACACTGGCGCGCTCTCCGCCACGGGGTGGTCCCAGGGTAAATCCCCAATCCTCAACTCCTCAGTCCGACCGTGCCGGAGTATGTGGGCCAGATAGCTCTGACTGTGGGAGAGCTCGACTCGCTCTCGAAGGTACTCCCCCTCCTCATGGGAAAGCGTGAATGAAGCCTTCCACGGAAAGTCGGAAGGCCGTCCGGGTACGTTGGCCCAGTTCCCGGCGACCCCTTCGGATGCCTCGTCCCGGCGCCCCTCTACTGGCTCCTCCAGCGCACGGCCGGCAAGGACCCACGGGGACGGCCGCCCTAGCGAGTCGAAGTAGGAAGGTATGGATCCCGGGTACCTGCGGATCCCCCAACTGGCCGTGCCCAGCCAGTATATGTCGTGAGGCCATCGCTGCAAGGCGGCCCCCGCTTCCCGCCCGATCACCCCCGGGTCCGAGGCATGACTCTCGACAAGGGCGTTGCGGAGTTGTAGTTGTAACCGGCGAGCATGATTGGCGTGATTTGAAGTTGAACTCGACTCTACCATCTGCATGATCCAAGGGACGAAGAGAAAGTACCGTGCTCTGGTCTGGATCGTGCTGGTGCCCGGGAAGAGCTCGTCCGAAAACGTGTCGCGGATGCTTCCGATCCCCAGTTCGTCAAGAGTTCCGGGCTCGTTCAGTGCGGAGACGAGTTGAAGAACCGTCCGGCGTTCGTGCTCGCTGCTGTCCAGCCAGCTGAGCGTTGAACTGGAGACCTCATTCATTGGGAGTGCAGACCATTGTGGCAATTGGGTGTTCGCATTCGGCCAAGTTATAGGTCATAGTTGCCCAACAATCAAGCGGACGTTCTTTCTGACTGGCGACACGTTAGCACAGCGAACGAGGGTCCTCGGTTGTGGTTATTTCTTACCAGACGGGAGGTGGCATGTCTCTGGGCTGAACTGGGGCGTCTTCGGAGTACGTAGAGCCGTCAGTCGCTCACAGCACTTCTTCCCGATCAACTCGATATTGGGGTCGACAGCGGTGTAGAGATCGACGGGACCGTTTCTGTTTCCGTCCTTCCTCTAAGCCAGTAGCATATGGGGCCCAAGTCGGGAATCGACGACAGGACGAGGCTTAAGTGACCACAGGCCCAGCTCGACTTCCAGGGGTACCGAAGAACTTCGTCACTGATTTGCGCCCGCCAAGAACGCCTCAGGGGATTCCGACGTATACTATGGCTCCATTTCAAATGTGGGGCCAATCTCCTTCGGGCTTGGATGCAGTCTTGTGGGCTGCGAACACCAAAGCGACAATTGCGAGAGTCGCGAGGACTGTTGGAGAGCTCCGTTCACTACCCGTGTAGGCGTTCAACGCTCTCAACCAGTTGAGTATGATGGGTTGACAGCGACGATGCGGCTAGGATGGTAGCCAATAGGTGCTGCGCTTGACATCGCCGCCTGGATAGACTCTCGGCCCTGTGGCGGCGAGCGAACTTGGTTCAGACACCAACGCCCAGAGTCGCCCGGCTGACATGGCCTGGCTATGCGGCGAGGTAGTCCGCCCACTGCTGCATGAGCACACGACGCCGGTCGAACAGGTCCGACCGGGCATATGCCTGCTCGACGCTGCCGCCAAGCTGATGCGCCAGGGCCGCCTCACCGACCGCCCAGGGTGTGTCCGTCTGTTCCATGGTCCACGTCTTGAAGGACGTTCGGAACCCGTGCACGGTCGCCCTGTTAGCGAGACCGACCTTACGAAGTACCTTGGTCAGGGTCATGTCGCTCAGCATCCGGCCGGGCCGCAGAGGGGACGGGAAGCACAGCCCGGAACCGTCTTCGAGTTCACGTGCGAGCATCAACACGTCGAGGGCCTGGGCGCTCAGGGGCACCCGATGCTCAGCGCCCGCCTTCATGCGTGAACCGGGTATCGTCCAGGTCGCACCCTCGATATCAATCTCGTCCCAGGTGGCTCCCCTAGCCTCGCCGGACCGCGCAGCCGTGAGGACCAGGAACTTCAGGCAATGTTTCGAAGCGGGTGACGTCTGGGACTCATCGACTGTACTCAACGCAGATGCCACCTCATGGTAGGGAAGCGCACGGAGATGCGCCTTGACCTTGGGCATTGACGGCAGGGCTCCGTCGATGGCCTCCCCAGCCGGGTTTGCCTCGATCAGCTCGTTCGCCATCGCCCACCCGAATATCGTTCGCATCCGCTGACGCACGCGCCGGGCTGTCTCGGGACGGCTCGTCCAGATGGGTGTCAGAACCGCCAACACATCAGCGCGGCCAATTTTGTCGATACGCTTGTTTCCTATCTCTGGGAAGGCATGACGTTCGAGTGTCTGAATCCAGGAGGATGCATGCTTTTCGTTTCGCCAACGGGGCCTGTTCGCCTTGTGGACTGTGTAGGCGGCTTCCTTGAGTGTGGGCGTCTTGGGTCTACGCTTGTCCGCTACGGGGTCCTTTCCGTCCGCGACTGCGGATCGGTTGTCGGATGCGCGCTTCCTCGCCTGTGCTAGGGAAACAGCAGGATACCCTCCCAGACCTATATCGCGCCGCCGACCGTCAATCCTTATCCGCTGGACCCAGCTCTTGCTGCCCCCCTTGCTGATGAACAGATGCAGACCGTCACCGTCCGAGTAGCGGCCTGGGTCCCTGAGCACCTTAATCCTTGTTGCCGATAGCTTCACGCCATTTGCCCTCCTCAATCTGTTCCCACAATTGTTACCACCATTTGTGTGGGAACGCAAGAGAATTATGGATACCGGCTAAGATTCCTCAGGGCGCTCCCAAGGGGGCTGTTGATACCCATATTAGCTACGTATACGGGTTTTAATGAGACAAAGAGGGACAGCTTGGGAACATCGGAGAAAGAGGGGTGGTGGTGGAGATAGGGGGACTCGAACCCCCAACCTCGGCATTGCGAACGCCGCGCTCTCCCAGTTGAGCTATATCCCCATGCCGTCCCAATGGAGCCAACGGACGGATTCGAACCGTCGACCTGCGGTTTACGAAACCGCTGCTCTACCTCTGAGCTACGTTGGCTTGGTCGGGCCGCCTCCAAAATTGTAACACGACGGCCCGGGCTTGGTCTTACGCCTTGAACCTCGGCTGCCTCGGATCGCGGTCGCGCAGCAGGTAGGTATTGTTGCCCTTCAGAGGCAGCTCGACCCTGGCGCCTCCCCGGAGGTGCGACTCGATGCTGGCGAATATGAGCTCCGTGCCCGCGTGGGCGGCCCGCGCTCCCCCCTGGGGAGGCTCGCCCGTGTCCAGCGAGTTCACCAGGTCCTCCACTAGGCGAAGGTTGGCGCTGTACGGCCTGAAGCGCGGGAACCGCCCCGCAACCATCGTGGGCGAGTCCCGGTAACCCGCAGGGCCCTCCTCGCGAATCCGGTACTTGGAGCCGGCCCAGGCCGTCAGCGTTCCCCTCTCGCACGACGCCTCCCACTCGACCTCGTGGGGGCTAAGCACCGCGTAGGCCGTGACGTCGTTCTCGAACTGGATGACGCCGTGGGACACGGGGTCCTCCGTGAGCCTGTCCCCGTCGATCTCCCAGCTGCCCTCGACCAGGCTCATCTGGACCCAGGACGCCCGGGCGTCGCCGTTGAGGTAGAGCAGGTTGTCGTAGTGGTGGCTCGCGCCGTTGAAGAGGCTGCTCCCGCTGAACACGACAGTCTTCAGGTCGCCGATGCGGCCGCTCTCGATCACCTCGCGCATCTTCACGAAGCCGGGGTGCCACCGCCGCTGCGTCCCCAGGTTCAGCACAGCGCCGTTGCGCTCGCATGCCTCCAGGATAGCGTCGGCCTCGGCCATAGACGCCGACAGGGCCTTTTCCGCGTATATCGCCTTCGCGCCGTTCTCGACGGCGTAGATCACGATCTCGGCCCGGTGCTCAGGCTGGGTGGCGACACTGACGATGTCCGGCTGTTCCGTGTCGATCAGCTCCTTGTAGTCCGTGTACTGCCGCTCCTTTGGGATGTCGAACTGGTTGCCGACCTCCTCCATCACCTCCGGCCTGATGTCGGAGCATGCGATCAGATCCGTCCTCGGGCACGCGTAGAAGACGGCCGTGTGGGCATACGGGGGCACGTGGCCCGGCGCTCCCACCACCTCGTTGTCGATGAACGCGCCCATCCTGCTGCAGCCTATTACCGCCGCCTTGTAGGTCTTCATGGGATTTGTCCTCCGCTGTTTGTCTACTTCGGTCTTCGGGAGATTGCCTCGCAATGCGGTCCCCCGCCCACTGGATTCCGGCCTTCGCCGGAATGACGGTCGTGCTAGTCCTGTCGCTCGAAGCGTGGCTGCTTGGCGGGAATGCCTCGCTCCAGGCGGATCGTGCTGTCCTGGAGCGGCAGGTCCACCCGCGCGCCGCCCTTCAGGTGCGACTCGATGACGGCGAATATGAGCTCCGTGCTGGCGCGGGCGACCCGGGCGCCGCAGCGCGACGGCTCGCCCGTGTCCAGGGAGTGCACCAGGTCCTCGACCAGCGAGAGCGTCGAGCTCTTCCATTCGTAGTCGGGGAAATCCCCATCGACCAGCCTGGCGCGGCCCCGGTGGTCTGCCTCGCCTCTCTCACGAAGCTGCCACTTGTCGCCGTTGTCCAGCGCAGTCAAGACGCCATCCTCGCACACGGCCTCCCACTCCGCCCGCCTGCTGCCGGCGTTGAGCGCGTAGCCCGTCACGCCGTTCTGGAACTCTATGATCCCCTCGCCAATCGGGTCTATCGATACCTTCCCGTCGCCGATGGCGTGGTCGGCGTCCCGGAGCAGTCCCTGCACCCAAAGCGCCGGGTGATCGCTGTTGAGCCGCATGATCAGGTCGAAGGAGTGGCTCGCGCCGTTGAAGAGCGCGCTGGTGTTGTATATGGTCAACGCCCTGAGGCGCCCCAGCCTGCCGCTGTCGATGATCTCCTTCATCACGTCGAACCCCCGGTCCCAACGGCGGTTCGTGCCGAGATTGAAGAAGACCCCGTTGCTTTCGCATGCCTCCACCATTGCGTCGGCGTCGGCCATGGAGGCGGCCATCGCCTTCTCGGCGTAAATGGCTTTCCCGCCGTTGTTGGCCACGTAGGTGACGATCTCCGCACGGGGCTCCGGCTGGGTGGCGACACTGACGATGTCCGGCTGCACCCGCTCCATCATCTCCCGGTAGTCGGTGAACTGCCCCTCGGGCGGGACGCCGTAGCGCTCGCCCACCTGGGCCATCACCTCGGGCCTGAGGTCGGAGCAGGCCACCAGCTCCGTGCGGTCGCATGCCTCGTATCCCGCCGCGTGGGAGTACGGGTACCGGCCCGCCGGGACCTCGTTGTCGATAAACGCGCCCATCCTGCTGCAACCGATCAGAGCCGCCTTGTAGGTCTTCATGTCCCCTGCCTTTCGTGTGTCCGGGCCAGCCGCCGCCCAGGGCCGAATTCCTGGCAGAATCGAGGCGGGCCGAAGTGTCCCGCGAAGGTAGCAGGATGTTAGGGCTTATTCAAGCCAGCAACCCAGAATCCGATGCGAATCCGGCAGCAAGTGTGCCGGCGGGGTGGGCAAAGGAGGTTACTGCTCCACGATGGGCTGGGCGATGATCCACAGGCTGCTGGCGGTGTAGACGACCATCAGGGCCAGCATGGCATACTGACCCCTGAGCGCCGCGGCGCGGCCCACGGGCCTGCCCAGGGACACGACGTGGGCCACGTACACCGATGCGACGTGACCCAGCACTATGGCAGCCACCGATGTGTACCAGACGGCCTGGGCTCCGATTATCTCCAGGTCCAGCCTGTAGCCCGCCGTGCCCAACAGGTCCCACCCCCACCCGAAGGGGTCGGAGGCCAGCGGGATGATGAGCTGGCCCTGGATCAGCAGATAGCCGATGAAGTGGGCCAGGTTGTATGCGAGGGCGATCGGGACCAGCGACAGCACGAACACCCGGGCGATGGCGACAACGCCCAGGTCATCGCCCGACGCCTGCCGGATGCCCCACGAGAAAGCGAGGTACACGGCGGCAAACCCGGCGACCACCGCCGCTATGCCGACCGTGTCGATTACGCCGAGGGGGTCTGTGCCGAGGGAGCCCGCCGTCGAGTAGAAGGCGTTCTGCACGCTGCGCCACAGCTGCGTCTCGGAGAGGCCGTCGAAGGTGACGCTCGCCAGCATGAGCACGACGAACGCGGCTCCGGCAGTCGACAGCCTTCCCGGCAGCGTCAGCCCAATCGCATACGGGCGCAGGTTCACCTCCCTCTCGCCCCCCGTGCCGCCGGCAACCTGGAAGCACTCGAGGCAGTCCACGCAGTCGCCCTCGTAGGGCTCGCAGCCGGAGCTGCACGACCGGCAGACGCGGCTCTCCGGCACGCGCATCTCGGTCGGCGAAAATCGTGCGAAGAAGGCGAACAGCACGGAGAAGAGCTCGCCGTTGCGGAGCCAGACGTGCTTGCCGAACAGCAGCATGCCAGCCCAGGTCACCAGCGAATACAGGACTATGAGCACCGACAGGTTCAGGGGCGTGGCCGCACTCGGGTACACGTTCTCAAGCCATACGAACACGATGAACAGGATTGCCGCCGGCCACTTGTCCCACCCCCGCGGGTAGATGTACATGGGCCCGCTGGGAGAACCCGCAATCCTCTCGGCCCACTCGAACACGGTCCTCCAGGGGTTGACGACCGCCCAGAGATTTCCGAGCAGCGCAGCCACGTATCCCATGCCGACCCAGAAGATGATCCAGACGAACGTCGGCGAAATGCTCTCGAGGGGGCGGTTCGTTCCAATGAATCCGGCCAATGCAAGGAGCAGCAGTACGACCGCCCCCAGGGTCCGCAGGACGGCGATTAGCACCCGGCTGGACAGGACGGGCCCGACCAGCGGGACACGCAGCAGATCGAGCCGGGGGTACGAGACCCGTCCGGAGCCGCCCCGTACGAATAGCGATAGCACGACGAACGATGCCGCGACGGTCGCTGCCGCCCCGACCACGAACAGGTTCAATGGCAGGGGCAGGTCGTAGCGTTCGCCGAAGCCGTGGGCGTTGGCAGTCCCGGCCGTTAACGCCGCGCCCGCGCAGCCTAGTACTATGGCAAGTGGGAGGAGTCTCATGCAGGGCTACTCCTCGAACGTCCTGATGTAGTTGACCACGTGCCATATCTCGTCGTCCGAAAGTCTCTCGCCCAGAGCGGCCATGGCGGTCCCGGGGATTCCCTCGTCGACGAAGCCGAACAGTTCGGAATCGGAGTGCAGCGGGACGTGTACGAGCAGGTTTCCGGGCGGCGGGTCGAGGGCAACTCCGGCCGGGCCGTCGCCGAGCCCCGTCTCGCCGTGACAGGCCTGGCACGTGTCCTCGTAGACCTTCGCCCCTATGCGCAACGATTCGGCGTCGGGCGGGAAGGGATTGCGTGAGTCCGCTCCGGAAGGACCGACAAGATCGCTGCCGAACAGCATGGCCGCGCCAGCCACCAGTCCTAGGACTCCGGGAGTCATCACCACCGCCCCGCGGAGGGTGAACAGACCCCCCAGGGGCATGCCGGTCGCCAGGAACAGCACCCCCAGGACGACGAGTCCGGCGCCGAGGAGCACCTGCCCCGTCTCGGGCGAGGGGACGATTCCACCGCTCCCGCCGGGCTCGACCTCGAACCTGAATCCGGTGCGGGCATCGAAGGCGTCCGGGCGCCTGACGACAAGCTCGGTCTGCCATGCGCCGGCCATGCTGAGACGGCCGCCGTCCGCGACGTACACCCCGTCCCCTGCCGGCGCCGCCTGGAGCTCCTGCTCGCCCATGTCGTGGTCCAGGTTGCCGATCCTCAAGCTGACGTCGGACGCGTTCTCAATCGGGTTGCCCAGCCGATCCTCCAGCGAGACCTCGAACCTGTTTACACCAACGGCGCCGGGCTCGACTCTGAGCGTCATGTCCGCGCCCTCGGCACTCCCAGCGAACTCGATGAAGTCGGGTTGTCCGAGGCCCTCCCGCGCAGCCACCTGGCGAGCCGGCTCCAGCTCGGTCAGGAAGCCCACGGTCAGGACTACGAGGACGGCCACGACGATCTCGGCACCCACCAGCCTTCGCAACCAGCGTGCGGCCCCGTCGTTCCCGGCCAGGCGGGGTCTGATCCACATGAGGTTGACCGCGGCGAGGAGCAGGAGCCCGGCCACGAGGGCGATCTTGGCCAGCAGCGCGCCCCCGTATGGAGTCGCGAGGGCCTCCGCTATGGTCACCTGCGCCCACGCGCTGTATACGCCCGTGACGACGAGCGTAGCAACGCTCAGGCCCGCCAGCACCGAGAATCGCGGCACCAAGGCGGCAAGCACCCTGCGACTCTGTGGGCCCGCCAGGGTCGCCAGTGCCGTGGCCGTCAGCAGCAGGAGCCCCGCCAGACCCCCGACCCACACGGACGCTGCGGTCAAGTGCACGAGGTCGTTCGCAATCGCGGGCTCCCGTATTCCCGCTGTAGCCGCGGCGTGACTCGTCAGGCTCAATGTAGCCAGCAGCCCGACACCCAGCCCGAGATGCAGCGCCTTCAGGCCCGTCTCGCCGGCGATCCTCCTTGCCTGTGCGAACATGACGGCGGCGGTGGCCGCTGCCAGGCCGATGCGCCACATCCATAGCTGGCCCCAGTCTGTCTGCGTCAGGACGGTGGCCACAGGTCCGGCAACCACGGAGAGCACGGACTGTTCATACAATATCGACGCTTGCGCAACCAGCTGGGCCGCGGACGCCAGGACGAGCAGACCCAGTGCCGCGGCATCCAGCCTGGCGGAATGGAGCGACCAGAGCCGTCCTAGGCGGTCATCCGACCCTCTTCTCCGCAAGACAGGACCCGCCACGACCAGCTCGAAACTCGCCGTGCCCACGACGACCAGGGCGCCAAGAAGCACCAGCCACTGCACCACCGGGGCGGCGGGTGACAGGTGGAGCACCTCATCGGCCGTGTCGGCCGAGGCTTCATGGCTCGGCGTTCCAATCGAGAATATGAACGAGCCCCGGACGCGGTGCCCGTCGACGGTCGAGACGTTCTTCCATCCGACGGTATACGTCCCGTCCTCCAACGGGTGCAGGGAGACGGACATGACGACGGGATTGACGGGGTCGACGGCGCTGTCGCCGTGGTCGACCCTCGCGCCGGAGGAGTCGAGGACGCGGATCTCGCTGAAGGCCGGTTCCAGCGGTTCCGTGAACGTGATGACGACCCTGTCAGGGGGCTCTTGGAGGACCGAGTCAGGCGCGGGATCGGCGCTGGAGAGGTTCGCATGGGCATGGACTGCGTCCCCGTTCGAGGAGAGCGCAAACACGAGGACTGCGGCGACGAACGCAGCCACGCCTACCCTGACGGCGGACATTCTCTACCTTCTCCGCAGACCGACCGCCAGGCCGGCTGCCCCGGCGCCTATGCCCAACACACCCAGGACAATGCCGGCGATGCCGAGCATCCTGGCGGCGGAGGCGCTGTCCGAGGCCTCGATGGCCGCATCCTGCGCACCTTGGGCCGAGGTCTGCGCGCCGCGCACAGCTCCCTCTATCTCCCGCACCGTCGCCTGCCTCTCCGGGAAATAGAGGTCCCCGGAGGGGTTCACGGTGCTGAAGGTGTTGGGGCCGGACTCGAAGGTCTCGTCGACCCGATGGCCCTCGACAGTGCCAAAGAACCGGAACCGGTAGTGCCCCGGCGCCGTGGGAATCAGGCCGGCCCTGTAGTGGCCGGGATCGCCGATCACCCGGGTCAGCAGCATCGACTTCGACACACCGCTCCCGATGTGGGTCACCTCGACCCGCAGGGTCTGCTCGAGTCCCTCGACCGGCACGAGCTCGCCGTGGTCGTGGCCCCCGCTGTCTCCACCAGAGCTCGTCCCGTGGTGGCCGGGGCTGGAACCGTGCCCATCAGCCGCACTCTTGTCCACTCTCAGCTGGACCCCGTTCCCCACCCCTTCGATCGCCGGCTCGACGGCAAAACCGACGGTGAACTGGTAGTCGCCCACAGACCTGTGATCGTGGGCGGAAATTGCCGCCGCGGATGCCAGGCTTGCCGCCAGCGCGGCAAGAGCAAGCAACGCGGCCTTCCTTACAGGCAGTTTCATAGCTAGCTCCTTTCCCTCATGCAATTACACGGGCGGCAGACAATATAGTCAAGCGGACCAACGTCCGCTCGAGCGACCGCCGCAGTTTGCTGGGAGACAAGCTATGCCTTGGGCGGTTGTGTGGGAGGCGCTACGAAGCTCTGCTGGCACAGAGCACCGTCCTGCCTCGAGCAATAAGCGTGAGGGATCCCATTCGGGTCGGGGAACGAGAGCTCGATCTGCGACGCTGAGCCGGCGACATACGCGTGGACAGTTGCCGCGCCGCTGTAGGATGCGATTGCCAGGTATCCGCCGGGGTCCTCTTCGTCTCCCGTGGCGGAAGCCTTGTGGTGATCGTGGTCGTGGTCGTGAGAGACCTCGTGCCCGTGCAGGTGGTCGGGGAGCAGTACACCCACATGGATGTGGCTGTGCCCGGGCTGCCTCCCGGCATAGTGATGATCGAGCATCGGCCCGAGGCCCGGCAACAGGGCGGTTGTGGTCGCGGCTATGGCCCAGCCGAGCCCCGCGACAAAGCGTCTTATGGACGCAAGTCTCATGGCCGAATTATAGCTGAAGGGTAGGGCCTATCGTGAGGATTCATCCCGCTTCCGTTGTCGGAAGTACGCCCGTACCGACAGCCCCAGCACAGTTACAAGCCCCAGGAGTACCGCCAGTATCGCCATGCCTCCAAGGGGACTGGCCTCCACCACTTCTAGGGTGAACGTAGTTTCTGCCGCCCCCGGGGCGGCGTCGACCAGGACGGTGAAGGCCCACTGCCCCACCTCGTCGACGGCCGTATTGACCTCGTAGTACGTAGGCTCCCGGAGATTCCTGTCCGCAACCAACGGGCCCAGCTCTACCGGGCTGTCGCCCGGCCCTTTCCCAATCACCGCCACACTCGCGTCGAGGACGTACTCGTCCGTTGCGGTATCTTCGACGGTGACGGTGAGATGGATGTTGCCCACCACGGGGGTGTTGGGAATGGTGCCCAGCGATACCCTGTAGGGTCCCGCCTGCTGCCTGTCGAAGCCGAGTACGCGCCCGTTGGCCGAGACCTGCTGGGCAGCGCCGAACAGGAGCATCACGGCGACAAGCAGCACGGACGCCAGTCTGATGAGGGACCGCACGAGCTATGCTGGCTAGTCGGGCCCGGAGCCCTGCAGGAGGTAGTAAGTCATGGACTGCAGGGAGAGCACCGGGTCGATATTGCGCAGGATGACCCCATCCGGCACGTGGGGGGCCACCGGCGCGTAGTTCAGAATGCCCTGCACACCCGCCTGTACCAGCCTTTCGATGACCGACTGTGCCTGGGAGGCCGGCACCGCAACGATGCCGATGGTGATGTCCGCGGCGTTGACCGACTCGTCCAGGTCCGACATCGGCCCTATCGGTATGCCGCCTACGCTCTTGCCCACCAGGTCGGGGTCGCTGTCGAATGCGGCTACGATCCTGAACCCTTCAGGGACGAACCCCGGGTAGTCGATGATCGCCTGTCCGAGATTCCCGACCCCGACCAGGCATGCGGTCCAGCGCCTGTCCAGCCCCAGGATGCGGCGAAGCTCGTCCCGGAGATAGGGAACGCTGTATCCCTGGCCCTGCTTCCCGAACTTCCCGAGATAGCTGAGGTCCTTCCTGACCTGTGCCGGGGCTATGCGGATGAGCCTGCCCAGGGTCTTCGAGTCCACCACCTCGTTGCCGGCGTCGAGGAGCTGGGACAGGGCCCTCACGTACATGGGGAGCCTGAGAATAACTACGTCAGAGACCCCAGAAAGGTCCTCCGGCTTTTGACGTGCGCTTGGCATTTCGCTGGCAGTATACCCCTGAGCGGGCTCCATGTGAATCAAACACCGGCTATGCCACCCGGCCCTCCAGCGGCGCCGGGATATTGACACTCCGGCCCTCCGAATGCTAAGATTAGCTACGATTTTGAGGTGCCGCTCGCCGCGGGCCCGGTGAGCGCAAGGCTTTCCGGTTGCCCTGCCAACAGAGACTCTAACTCGCCGTGCGCCGGGAGACCTGCTGGGATGGTGACTGAGAACAAAGTCGAGCTCAACAAGGGCCTGAGAAGCGGCTACTACGACAGGACCGAGTCGAGCCTCATAGTCCCCAAGCCCGGCAAGCTCCTGTACCGCGGCTACAACATCCACGACCTCGCCCAGCACTCCACCTTCGAAGAGACGACGTACCTCCTCCTCTACGGCTCCCTGCCGACGCGTTCCCAGTGCGACGAGCTGGCGTCGAAGCTAACCTCCCTGCGCGGCCTCCCTCAGCAGGTCATCGACACCATCGCGATCTACCGCGACGCCCACCCAATGGACGCGCTCCGCGCAGCCGTTTCGGCCATGAGCGTGTCCGACCCGGACGTAGAGGACAAGTCACCTGAAGGCATCCTCGACAAGGGCATAAGAATGGTTGCAGCCGCGCCGTCCATGGTCGCGGCCCACCACCGCATCAGGACCGGGCTCGACCCAGTTGAACCGGACACGAGCCTCTCACATGCAGCCGGCTTCCTGCACCTGCTGTTCGGCGAGCATCCGGACCCTGAGGACGCGCGGCTGATCGACAAGGACCTGCTGCTCCATGCGGAGCACGGGAGCAACGCGTCCACGTTCGCCGGACGGGTGGCCGCATCCACAGGCGCAGATTTCTACTCCGCGATGACCGCGGCCGTGGCCGTCCTGAAGGGGCCGAAGCACGGCGGTGCCGCGGAGGCCGTGATTCGCATGGCCCACGACGTAGGCAGCGAGGAAAACGCCGAGGCATACGTCGAGTCCGTTATCGGCAACAGGGGCAGGATCCCTGGCTTCGGCCACCCGGTCTACCAGGACATCGATCCCCGATCAGTCCACCTCAGGGCCGACGCGAAGGCCCTAGGGGAGCGGAAGGGACAGCCCAAGTGGTTCGCCATCATAGAGGCGGTTGCGAGCAGCCAGGCGATGACCAGGCGCGCCAAGCTCGGAATCAATCCCAACGTGGACCTGTGGTCCGGCGCCATCTATTCACTGCTCAATATCCCGGAGGACCTGTTCGTGCCCCTCTTCGCGATAGGCAGGATTCCCGGATGGACCCTCCACCTACTGGAACAGTACGCTTCAAGGGACATACTTCGCCCCAGGCTCTACTACAGCGGCGAGAAGGACCTGGATTACGTGCCGATGGACCAGCGGCAATGAGGCCAAGCCGGAAAGCTAAGTAGAAGATAGGCCGGCTGGAGAGGGATTGAAGGTGACCAACACCGGGGAGCCAGAAACGGACTGCCGTCACGAGTGGCTTATAGACAGCCCCAATGGCCCGACCAGCAGGGGCGTCTGCATGAACTGCGGCGAAAAGAGCGAGTTCAAGAACTCCATGCCCATATCCGGCTGGGACAGGTCGGGAGGGCAGGCCCGAAGGGCGAAGCAGTCCCGGACGTAGACCTGCAGGACGACCCTCAGCAGCAAACAGACAGGGACCCCGAGGCCTCAGCGTCCCTTCCACTGCACTCTCCCATGACCTGCTCCGGCGCCAGGCCGGCAACGGGCACACGGGCTCTTCCTTCTCCCCGATGACCACGGCCGCGGAACACGAAATCCGGGCCCGCATTTCCCAGCACGGCAGGATCACCTTCGCCGAGTTCATGGGCATTGCCCTGTACCACCCGACCGGCGGCTACTACAGCAGGGGCGGGGTGGTGGGCCCGTCCGGCGACTTCTACACCAGCCCATCGGCCCATCCCGCGTTCGGCGCGCTGCTTGCCGTCCATCTGCGGCGCATGTGGGGGCTGCTAGGTAGTCCCTCCCGCTTCGACGTGGTCGAGCTGGGCGCAGGAAGCGGACGACTTGCGGCCGACATCACCGCACACGCCGCCCGGCTCGACCCAAGTTTCGCGAGAGCCGTCAGGTACGTCGCGGTCGACCGGACCCTCCAGGCGCCGGAATCCGGCTGCCAGACAGCCTCTGCTGCACCGCGGCCCTATGACGTGGTCAGAGCGGACGGAGTACCGATCAGAGGCCTGCAGGGATGCTTCATCTCGAACGAGCTGGTCGATGCCTTCCCGGTCCACCGGTTCCTCGTCGATGGTGGCATCCTGGAGCTGTACGTGACCGAGAGGGACGGCAGGTTCGTGGAGATCCCCGGCGAGCCCTCGACGCCCGACATAGCCGGCCGCCTCGACAGGCTTCCGCACAGGCTCCCGCCGGGCTACTGCGGCGAGGTCAACCTCGCCATAGGACCATGGATGGCTCAGGTCGGCGAGGCCCTGGAGCGCGGCTTCGTCGTGACCATCGACTACGGCGGCATCGACACCGACATCTATTCCACCAAGCGGATGTCAGGCACCCTCCAGACGTACCGGGGCCATTCGCCCGGCGCCGGGCCGTTCGCACACATCGGACTGCAGGACATCACCAGTCACGCCGACTTCTCGTCCATAGCGTACGAGGGGCGGCGGGCCGGGCTCGAGACCATCGGGCTCGTGACGCAGGCCGAATACCTGGGAAGGCTTGGCCTGGGGTCGTGGGTACGTGCAGTCAGGACGATGGGCCTGGGCCAGCAGGAGAAGCAGGCCAACACTATGGCGATGCGCAACCTGGTCGACCCATCGGGCCTCGGCAACTTCAGGGTGCTCGTCCAGGAGAAGGGGACTGCGATCGACGACATCGAGGCGACTATGCCCGACGACGAAGGCGCGCTCGGCGACACGCCTCTGCTCAGCCGCGGGCACATGCCCTTGATGCAGGGGCGGTATGCCCACGCGGCGTGGCAGCCCGGCTGGGCGGACCCGGCGGACGACCCTGGCGATCAGTCCTCCTGAGCCTGGGCTTGCGGGCGAGGCTCGCACTTGCGGGCCGTGGTGATGAAGCCGGTATGCGCGACCATCCTCTGCGCGGGACGCACGCTGCGGCCCCCGGCCGACCAGGGCCTGACGAGCACCTCCACCGTCTCGATGAGCTCGAACCGGCGGTCGGCCCGCAGCGCCAGTGTCAGGTCCTGGAACTGGAGAACCGTCGGCACGAAGCTGACGAATATACCCCCCGGCGCGAGAGCGTCTCCGGCATGTGGAACGACGTCCCACGGCTCGGGCAGATCGAGCACGACCCTGTCCAGGTCCTGCTCCTCGATCTTCTCGGACACGTCGCCCAGCCCAAAGGTCAGCTGAGGGCAGTCCGGCAGGGCCGCCGCGACGTTTGCCCTGGCGCGCTCAAGCATATCCTTCCGCACGTCGTAGGAGACCACCCTGCCCTCCCTGCCGACCGCCCGCGCCAGCAGCAGGGTGATCGCCCCCGAGCCCGACCCCGCCTCGAGGATGCTCAGGCCAGGGTATATGTCTCCGAGGGTCAGGATCGCGCCCATGTCCTTGGGGTATACGACGGTCGCGATTCTCGGCATCAGCCGCGTATAGTCCGCGGCAGTCGGCTTCAGCGCGAGGACGGTGTGGCCCCTCGACGTGGACGCCCTCAGCCCCTCGTCACGCCCGATGATGTCGTCGTGTAGGACGTCCCCCAGGTGGGTGCTGAAGTGGGCCGCTTCCTCCAGCGTTATCAGGTATAGCCTGCCCCGCTTGTCGACGATCATGCAGGGGTCGCCGGCGCGGAACAAGCTAGAGCACCACTGTAAGGCGAACTGTGAACCTCACGCCGATTCGCCCTCAGCTGTAATCCTGTCCACCTCGGCCAGCACGTCGGCAACGTCCAGGTCCGACTCGGTCGTGCCCTGGCCCGTCGGACCGGGGAGACGGACGCTCTGATATGCCCGGGCGAACCGCACGATACCGCTCTTGTCCACGATGACCACGGCGCGGAGGGATGCGCCCAGCTCTTCGTTGAAGAGGCCGTACGCCCTGGTCATCTCGCCGTGGGGGTGGAAGTCGCTCAGCAGTCTGACCGGATACGAAGTCGACGGGCCCAGAGACACGTTGTAGGCGGCCAGGCTGGGCCTGGGATCGCAGCTAACACCCAGCACCTGGGTGTCTCTCGCCATGAATTTCGAGTTATACTCTCGAAACTCTGCGATCTGGCTCGTTCAGTTGTCGGTAAAGGCAAAGACGAAGAAGGAGAGAACGACGTTCTTCCTGCCCCGGAAGTCGCTCAGCGAGACCTGCCGCTTGTTGTGGTCGGTCAGCGTGAATTCCGGGGCCTGCTGGCCCACCTCGATCATATCCAACCTCTGCAATCTGGGGTGGCCGGATTATACCACCGGCAACCCAAGCTACAGGAGAAGCTGATGAAAGTGCTGGTAATGGGGCCCGGAGGGGTCGGCGGGTACTATGGAGCCGTGCTGAGCAGGGACGGGCACGACGTCACGCTCGTGGCCCGCGGCGAGCACCTCGAGGCCATCGCCCGGGACGGGCTGCGCGTCGAGAGCCTGAATTCAGGCAACTTCACAGCCCGGCCGAGCGTCACGGAACGGCCCGGAGAAGAGCACACCGCGGACCTCGTGCTGTTCTGCGTAAAGGGCTACGACAACGAAACGGCCATCGGGCTGATCCGGCCCGCGGTTGGCCCGGATACTGCGGTCCTCACGCTGCAGAACGGCATCGGCAGCGGCGACCAGCTAGGCGCGGCCCTCGGGGCGGACAGGATACTCCTGGGCGCGACCTACATCGACGGCAACAAGAGGGGCCCGGGCTTCGTGACGGAGACCGGCAAGTCGCCGCTCATCGTGTTCGGGGAACAGGACAGGCGGCCCACCGACCGTGCCGAGCGTATCCGCGCCGCCTTCGCAGACGCCGGAGTGCCCATCGAGCTCTCGAACAACGTCGAGAAGGCCCTCTGGGAGAAGCTCGTGTACATCACCGGCTGGAGCGGCATGATCTGCTGCACCAGGACTTTTTTTCCAGAGATATTCGACACGCCCGAAGCCGCTGCGATGACGCGCACCGTAATGGGCGAGACCTTTGCCGTGGCGAGGGCCCGGGGGATCGACCTGGAGGAGGACATCGTCGAGACCACGCTGGACGCGTTCCGCGACGTGGGGGACGATCCGGTCTCGTCGATGTTCACCGACCTTCGGAAGAACGGAAGGCTGGAGGTCGAGGTGCTGAACGGCGCTGTCTCGCGGATGGGCAAGGAGGTCGGAGTGCCCACCCCCGGCAACGACTTCATCACCGCCTGCCTTCTCGTGCCTCACAATCGCGCCCTGGCCGAGTACGCCGCGAACTGACAGGAGGACTGACGTGTCTCACTTCTACAACCTGGAGCAGATGGACAGCAAGGACCTCGTGGACGGCGTGACCCTACAGGCCGTTTGGGGTGAGAGGATCATGCTGAGCCGCGTCTCGATCGAGTCCGGCGCAGAGGTACCCCTGCACGATCACCCCCACGAGCAGGCCGGCATGCTGCTCGAAGGCACGATGGAGATGACCATAGGCGACGAGACGCGGGAGCTCAGACCCGGCGACGCCTACGTCATCCCCGGGGGAGTGATGCACAGCGCCATCGCCATCGGCGGACCGGTCATCGTGCTGGACATATTCTCGCCGCCCCGCGAGGAGTACAAGTAGCCCGCCCCAAGACCCCAACTCCGTCATTCCCGCGAAGGCGGGAATCCATCCCCGGCTGGGGGCTGGGGTGCGTCTCAATGACCGCGCAACCCGTCCATCACGGTGCTCATCCGAATTAGGCGGTGGATCGGGTCCGGCTGAGTAGGCCCCCAGCGCGCCCCTGCGGCGAGGCGCGAGGAGCCTACGCCTTCCTGAAGAGGCCCAGGAACCTCTCTTCGAAGAAGTCGAAGAGCCCCCACCTGTCCAGCTCGCGCTTCAGTATCTCCGGGTTCGCACCCTGGCCTACCTCGACGAACATCCTCTCGATCGCGTCGATGGCCGCTCGCGGCACGCCGCCGAAGCCCTCCTGGGGCTCCAGCATCCCCCGGCCCGCCATCTCCTGCACGTTGCCGGCAATGGAGGACGAAGTGAACTCGTAGATGAACTTGAGGAGCGCGACGTCCCACGCCTCGTCGACCCCCACCATCACGACCGACATGTCCTCTTTGCGCTTGTCCAGGTCGCCGGCGATCCTGTGCGCGATCTCGCTGGGCAGCCCGCCCACGATGTCCATCTTGTCTGATGAGTGCCGGTACTGGTAGAGGATGCCGGGGCTGTTCGGCCCGGCCTCGCGGGATATATGCGAAAAGTACTCGTGAGCCTCGGAGCTGAACCCGTCTAGGCTCATGGCGTAGGTGGGCGTGACGATGGCAGGGCGCTCGGCTATCACCCGGCCCGTCCGCACGACGCCCTCGTGCTTCGACTCCTGGAGCTCCTGGTATATGGGCTCGGTCACCACGTAGTAGGCTATGTTGGTGGAGCCGAAGGTGTGCAGACGCTGTTTAGGGAACCTGACTACCCAGCTCTGCTCGGCAGCCTTGCGCCAGTCGTTTTCGTTACGCAGCATATTCCTGGTCCGATGGATCTGGGGCAGCCGCAGGGCATACCCTCACATTCGATGCTAGTTGCCATCCAGAGAGTGTGTCAAGCGTTGGAGGGGGTAAACAACACAGCCTGTGGAGCGCCACTTCGATACGCCTTGGAGTCACCGGCAGCCCCGGCGGAGCCCATAACCCAGGGCCAGGCTAGCTCGTTCTGATGAAGTCGGCCGCCCGCTCTGCCATGGCAATCACCGGATGGTTGAGGTTCGCCCGTACCGTGTCAGGCATGATCGAGGCGTCGATGACGCGCAGTCCCTCGACTCCGTAGACCCGCCCGTACTGGTCCACAACGGCTAGCGGATCGGCCGCAGGGCCCATCTTGCAGGTGCTCGAGACGTGGTGAGCGGTGATCACCTCGCGCTTCATCCAGGAATCCAGGGCGTCGTCGTTGCCCAGAACATCGTCCGGTGGAGCAATGCGCTCCTCGACGATCCCATCGAAGGCCTTGTGCCTGAAGAGGTCGGCGCAGACCCTGAGGGCTTCGCGGAGGCGCATCCTGTCGAAGGGGTCGTCCAGCAGGTTGAAGTCGAGATACGGCGGCTGACTGGGGTCGCCGGACTGGAGGCGCAGCTCGCCCTGGCTCAGAGCCAGGTAGAGGCACAGGCTTACCCCTATGCCCACCGGACTCACGTGGTCCAAGCCCCTCATGGGCCTCTCCGCCGCGTAGTTACCCATGTAGATGACCATGTCGTTCTCGAAGGGCGAGCCCGAAGCCGTGAACCGCAGCGTGACGGTGCCGGTGGCGACCTGGTCAACGTCCAGTGGGAATCCTCCGCACGTACGCCAGGCAACCGGCACGTCGGGGTGGTCGCGAAGATTGCGCCCGACTCCGGGCAGGTCCTGGATCACCGGAATGTCGAAATGCCGCAGCCGGTCTGCTGGCCCGATGCCCGAGAGCATGAGGATTTGCGGCGTGCCTATTGCGCCCGCGCATAGGACGATCTCCTCGCCATAGACGGAGGTGGCTTCACCACCGGCGAATACCCGCAGCCCTACGGCCCGCCGCCCTTCGAAGATGATGCCCAGGACGAGGCAGTCTGGCCTGACGGTCAACCCCGGTCGATGGCGGGCCGGGTCGAGGTAGCCGATTGCCGTGCTCACTCGCACGCGGCCGTCCAGGTTGAATGCGAGGGGCCCTACGCCGGTGGAGCCAGGCCGATTGTGGTCCGGGCAATCGGGGAACCCGGCGTCCCGGCATGCCCGGTAGAAGGCATGTTGTTGTGGGCCCCACTCATCGGGCCGAAACCTGCGGCAGGCGATGGGGCCGTCCGAGCCGTGGAGATCATCCTGGAAGTCCTGGTCCGCCTCCAGCTTTCGCATGAAGGGGAGCATCTTCTCGTACCGCCACTCGGTGTTTCCCCACTCCGCCCACCGGTCGAAGTCCTCCGGCATTGCCCGCAGGAACTGGGCGTCGTTGACGGCGCTGGAGCCACCGGTGACCCTGCCGCGAGGGATGTCTATTTCGGCCTCGTCGGTGGCCCTAGCCCGGTAATCCCATATGTGCTCGCTGCCCTCTAGGGTCGTGCTGGTCCCGTGGGCGTACTTCACAAGGTCCGGCATGCGCTCCTGCGAGGGATAGTCCGCTCCCGCCTCTAGGAGCAGGACCGAGCGGCCGGGATCTTCCGAAAGGCGGGCCGCCAGGACTGCGCCCGCCGAACCCGCGCCGACGATGATGTGGTCGTATCGCGTATCCGCATCCATTTCGCGTCAAGCTATATCATACCAGTCCGGTCGGTTTTCCCAGGAGATCTGGGGACCCGCCACTGCTGCCGCCGGTAGCATGCGCAGCCGGCGTCTGTGGACCGGGAGCCAAACACGTAAGCGATGGCTGCTCCCGCGCCTTCGTCCCTGCTTTGCGGTTGTCAGACCGCTCGGCTAGAATGGGCGGCGCTAAGAGGCGCGACCCAGGGGGTTGAGCATTGGCCGAAATGATGAAGGTCTACACCCACCCAGACTGCGACTATTCGAACGCTCTCAAGGATGAGCTTGCAGCGCTGGAAGTGGAATACGAAGAGATCGACCTGTCGCAGAGGCCGGACGAGTGGGCGGCCCTCGAGAAGCTGACGGACGGTGACCGCATCACGCCCGTTTCGGTGATAGGAGCAATCGTCACAGTCGGCTACAAAGGGATCGGTTGATCGTTCTAGCCCGGAGCCGTGCGCTCCGCAGGACCGAGTAGCAAGAACTTCACCCTCACCCCAACCCTCTCCCGTCAAGGGAGAGGGGGTTTTTCGTTGACGGGGAGTGGGTCGTAGGGAAGGATGCCTTGACATGAGAATACAGGATGCCTTCGACATGGGCGGGCGCACCGCGATAGTGACCGGCGGGGGCACGCACCTGGGCCGCGCGATGGCAACGTCGCTGGCTGAGCTGGGGGCGTCGGTCGTAATCGCCAGCAGGCGCGAAGAGTTGTGCCTGCAGGTCGCCTCGGAGCTGCGCGATGAGGGGCTGGACGTGACGGGCCGGGGCTGCGACGTGACCGTGGAGGAGCAGGTCGAAGCCCTGGTGGAGTCGGTAGTCGAGTCCGCCGGGCGTCTCGACGTGATGGTCTGTAACGCCGGGGGCGGAGCGGCTCCCGCGACCCACGTGCCAGACGGGTCAGTGGACGAGTTCACCGCGACGCTGGAGCTGAACGTCAAGGGGACGTACCTGAGCGCGCAGTCGGCCGCGAAGGTGATGGTGAAGCAGGGGTCCGGGGCGATAATCACGATCGGCTCGATACACGGCTCGCTGACATCGGACAAGCGGTTCTACGAGGGACTGGGGTTCGGCCGCGGCGGACCGGCCTACCAGGCGTCCAAGGGCGCGATCATCAACTTCACACGCAACCTCGCCGGGGAGCTTGGCGAGTACGGCATTCGGGCGAACTGCATCAGCCCCGGCCAGATCCCCAGGCCGGACGCGAGGCCTGAGTTCCTGCAGAGGTGCGCCGACAACATTCCCATGAACCGCGGGGGCGAGCCGGACGACCTCAAGGGCGCGGTGGCGCTGCTGGCCTCGGACGCGGGCGAGTGGATCACAGGCCAGAACCTGATAGTCGACGGCGGCTGGTCCATCTGGTGAACGGGCCGACCTGAATCCCCTTCAGGCGCCAGGAGCTTGGTAGGGCCGGACCCGCGTGTCCGCCCGCAGGGCCTGTGCGACCTTACTCAACCCCCGACTTCCCGCCATTGGCGGCGAGGTATTCCCTGACGAACGCACGGTTCTCAAGGAACCGTTCCATTTGCTCAGGAGCCACAAAGGGATTGTCGGCACTTGCAGCATCGAGGGGCGTGGATTTAAGGACGGTCACCGAGTTGATGTCCGCGCCCTTCTCGACAAGAAGCACCACCATATCCCTTACGCCCCAGAAAGCCGCCCAATCGAGGGGCGTGCCCCTGAACGATTCCCTGGCCTTGATGTCGATGCTCGCCCCATTGTCCAGCAGAATGTTGACGATCTCCTCGTCGTCCTTCAATACCGCCAGATGCAGCGCGGACGCTCCGACGAAAGGATACTCAGGGGGAATGAACGTCTCGTTCGGATCGGTGCCGAACTCCATGTGGGTCTGAACCGCTTCCGAATCGCCCTGGTCGATAGCTTCCAGCAGGGATACGCTCGGCTGCTCCGGCCCACATCCGACCGCCAGGAGAATCCCCACAACGAGGATCGCAAGACAGGTCCCGGCTCTCATTGGCACGTCCGCCTCCTTTGCCAGCTCTGCCGGTCGGGGGTGTTGGGCCACTCAGGCTCAGGGGCAAAGAGCCGGTAGCTGCTCAGGAGGATTCGGCGCAGGGCGGGGCGGTGTAGGCGCTGTACACTGCACTGACCTGGCCTGTGGCGGCGTCGCCGTCGTGGATGTAGACGCGGTAGCTGAACACCATGGTCTCGCCTGCTGGCAGGGTGTAGTCGCCTTTGTGTCCCTCGCCCAGGAACTCGGACAGGCCGAAGGGGTTGGCGGACATTAGGCCATAGTCCCTGGCGTGCCAGTAGGTTGGATGACCGAAGCTGGCGGGGTTCTCGAGGAAGGCCACGCCCGCCGTCTTCCCATCGACGGGCCCTGAGTAGTCGCACCACTCGGCCCGCTTGCCCCAAACTTCCCCCTCTCCCACGCCGCCCCTGGAGTTCTCGAGGCGCCCGTTCGCGCTCACGTCCATCGACGTCGCGACGCGCAGGGAGATGAAGCCGCCCTCCTTCGTGTCGCCGAACAGCGCGTCCGAGCCCGTGGCGGTCAGCGCCAGCTCGTAGTCGACCAGCCTGTGCGGGGCCGTCGCGTAGACGGTGACGGTCCGCCTCTCGGTCAGCACGGGGTCGCCGCCATCAGGACCGACCCAGTCGCCAAGCGCGACGAATCGCCCGAACACGGGGCCTGACTCGACAGACTCGAACCCCCTGTGCAAGGTGCGGCCCGACGTCTCCGCCTCGGCCCAGTTGTCGACGTGCGCGGCCTCGCCGTAGGCGCTCCAGATGCCCTTGTGGTGGGGATGGTCGGACGTCTCGCCGGGCACGTCCGCGACCATCGGGAAGCTGCGGGTCACCGAAAGGCCATGGGGCCCAAGCACGGGATGGAAGTAGGGCCGGAACCACTCGGGGCCGTAGTGGTAGCTGGTGAACGGCTCCCCGCCGACGGTGATGCCCAGGCTTCCGCCCGAATCGGCCATCTCTACGCCTACTCCATCAGCCACGCCACTCTCGACCGCGTAGCTCCTGGACTCTCCAACCGCGAGTGCGTCCTCGATCCAGGTTATGCGGCCCGGCCCGTCGGCCTGGGCCGCCTTGCGGGAGCCCGACGACTCGTCCACGAGCGTCAGCCCGCCGCCGGGCGGTAGCTCCACGCAGGCGGAGACAGGGCCGCCGGGGAATCCGTCGCTGCTCTGTAGCCGGATCGAGGTTGTTGCCAATGTCTATTCTCCGGTGAAAAATGCTTGGCGGGTCACACGCTGAGCTTGGGTTCGCGCCAGCGGGGGCCCTTCTCCCAGGGGTCGCGGTTTGTGCGGTGCATGCGCAGGTCGCTCTGCTCCAGCGGCATGTGAATGCGCTCGCCGCCCCTGAGGTGCGACTCGAGGATCGCGACCATTATCTCGACGCCGTGGCGTGCGGACTCCATGCCGCCGCTCGGTGGCCGGCCCGTGTCCAGCGCTCCCGCCAGGTCGTTGATGAGATTGACCGTGGGGCTGCTCGACTCGAAGCCTGGGAACGGGACCTCCTCGAGAGTCCGCGGGCCGTCCGCCTTGCGCAGGAAGAAGCCGAGGGTGTCGTTGATTGTGCCCACGGCCCCCTTCTCGCAGTTGACCAGGTACTCGTACCGGCCGGAATTCAGCTGGTAGGCAGTAACGTCGTTGTCAAACAGGATGACGCCGTCGCCTCCCGGGTCGTCGCTGTATACATTTCCGTCGCGAACGGTGTCGGAGACCGGGGCATTCCCCTGCACCCAGACCGCGTGGGGATCGCCTATGAGATACGTGAGCAGGTCCATGACGTGGCAGCCGTGATCGAACAGGCCCGCCCCGTAGGTCATCACCAGGTTCTGGACCGCCCCGATCTCCCCGCTGTCGATGATCTCCTTCATCTTCCGGAAGCCGGGGTGATAGCGCCTCTGGGCGCCCATGTTCAGTATCGCGCCGTTGCGGTTGCAGGCCTCGGCCATGGCGTTCGCCTCGCCCAGCGAGGGCGCGAGCCCCTTCTCGCAGAAGATGGCCTTCACGCCGGCCTCCGCCAGGGCTATGACCACCTCGGCGTGGTGCTCGACGTGGGTTGCGACGCTGACG
This sequence comes from Dehalococcoidia bacterium, assembly GCA_034420735.1. Lineage (GTDB taxonomy): Bacteria > Chloroflexota > Dehalococcoidia > Lucifugimonadales > CAJWER01. The sequence goes on along the minus strand of DAOULA010000041.1, from coordinate 55,483 downwards.
ATGTCGAGGTTCTCCGAGGCGACCATCTCGCGAAAGTCCGTGTACTGGCCCCCGGCGGGCACGCCGAACTGCTGTCCGAATGCGTCCATCAGGTCGGTGCGGAAGTCCGAGCAGGCGACGAGCTCGGTCCTCTCGGAGGCGACGAAGCCGCCGCCGTGTGAATATGGGAACACCACCCCCGGCTGGCCTGCCACCTCGTTGTCGATGAACCCGCCCATCCGTCCGCAGCCTATGACAGCTGCCCTGTAGGTCTTCATTGCATATGCTCCTGTCCGGTTTCCTGTGCGGTCCCTCGCGTGCCCGGTCCTGTGCGCTACTGCTGGTTGCCCTCGGAGAGCTGGGTGATGTCGGCGTCGACCATGATCTTCACCAGCTCTTCGAACGTCACCGTCGGCTCCCAGTTCAAGGTCTCCCTGGCCTTGGAGGCGTCCGCAATGAGGTGAGTGACCTCGCTCGGCCGGGTGTAGCGAGGGTCGAACTCCACGTATTCCCGCCAGTCCAGCTCCACGTAGTCGAAAGCCGCCTCCAGGAACTCCCTCACGGAGTGGGTGATCCCGGTGCCTATCACGTAGTCGCCCGGCTCGTCCTGCTGGAGCATCAGCCACATGGCCTGGACGTAGTCCGGGGCGTAGCCCCAGTCCCTCTTCGCGTCGAGGTTGCCCAGGTGCAGCTTGTCCTGCTTGCCCGCCAGGATCCGAGCAAGGGCCATGGTGATCTTTCGCGTGACGAAGGTCTCGCCCCGGCGCGGCGACTCGTGGTTGAAGAGGATGCCGTTGCAGGCGAAGAGCCCGTAGGCGTCCCTGTAGACGGCGGTCATCCAGTATGCGTACAGCTTGGCGCAGGCGTACGGGCTTCTTGGCTGGAAGGGCGTGAGCTCGCTCTGCGGCGGCTGTGCGTTCCCGAACATCTCGGAGCTGGATGCCTGGTAGAAACGGGTCTCGATGCCGCTGCTGCGCACGGCTTCCAGCACGCGGGTCGTGCCAAGGCCGGTCACGTCGCCCGTGTGCTCAGCCTCCTCGAACGAGACGCCGACGTGGGACTGCGCGCCGAGGTGGTAGACCTCGACCGGCTCCACCTCGCGTAGCAGGCCGGTGAGCATGTCCGCGCTCGTGAGGTCGGAATGGTGCAGGAAGAGCCTGGCGCCCGGTTCGTGCGGCTCGACGTATATGTGGTCGATCCTGGAGGTGTTGACGGTGCTGGCGCGCCGGATGAGCCCGTGCACCTCGTAGCCCTTGCCGAGCAGCAGCTCGGCCATGTACGACCCGTCCTGTCCGGTGATGCCCGTGATGAGGGCCCGTCGTGTCACTTGTTCCTCTCCCATCTCGTGGTGATGTGCTCCAGGCACGGCATTATACAACCCTCGCGGCTTCTCGAACGTCGACAGGCCGTCTCGCGAGGTGGTAGCATTCTGCCCCGGACAAGCAGAACTACCGGAGGCCGCCATGGGGACCAGCAAGCAGACCGTCGGGATCGCGATGATCGGGAACGGCTTCGCAGCCGACTTTCATACCGAGGCATACAAGCGAGTCATAGGGGTCGAGGCGCGCCTCGTCGGGGTCTACGGGCCCAGGGCGGAGGGCCGCGGAGACTTCGCAAAGAAGCACGGCTACGAGAAGGTCTATTCGAGCCTCGACGAGGCCCTGGACGACCCGGACGTGGACATGGTGGACGCGTGCGTGCCCAACAAGTTCCACGAGGACATGGTCGTCCGAACGCTGAATGCGGGCAAGCACGCGGTCATCGAGAAGCCGTTCACCGGCGCATTCGTGCCGGGACAGGACGACGAGGGCTGGAAGCAGTGCCTCAAGGACGGCCTGGAGAGCGCCGACCGCATGATCCAGGCCGAGCAGGACTCGGGCCGGACGATCATGTACGCGGAGAACCTCATCTACGCGCCGGGCGTGCAGAAGGCCAGGCGGCTGCTCGACGCCGCCGATACGCCGATCCTGCGGATCGTGGGCGAGGAGTCCCACAGCGGCACCCACTCGCCCTACGCGATGGTGTGGGGCACCAGCGGCGGCGGCAGCCTGTACAACAAGGGCTGCCACTCCCTGGGCGCCGCGCTGCACCTGAAGTACGAGGAGGGCAAGCGCCGCCTGGGCCGGAGGATCCGCCCGGAGTGGGTGGTCGCAGCAGTCGCCAACCTGACCAAGACGGAGGCGTTCGAGAGCGAGGCCGAGCACACCATACGCACGGGGTGGCAGGACTGCGAGGACTGGGGAATGATGGTGGTGGGCTTCGAGGACGGCTCGATAGCCCAGATCAACTCCGCGGACATCGTGCTCGGCGGGATCCAGAACCTGCTCACGGTCTACGCCGCCCGGGCGGCCATCAAGGTGAACATCAACCCGAACGACGCCCTGCTGGCCTACGCGCCGGACAACGAGACCTTCGGGGACGAGTACATACGCGAGAAGGTCGAGACCAAGGCCGGGTGGCAGTTCAGCAACCCCGACGAGGACTGGATGAACGGCTTCCCGCACGAGATGCAGGACTTCTGCGAGTGCGCCGTATCCGGCCGCGAGCCCATATCGGACAGCGTGCTGGGACGAGACGTCGTGGCGGTCAGCTACTCGGCATACCTGTCGGCGGCATCCGGGCGAAGGGTCGAGGTACCCATAGCCTGACGGGGGGACACGGGCCTGAGCTAAGGGACTATCTCAGAATTAGCCGCCTTGGCTGAGCACTGCCCTTCGACCCTTCGACGGGGCTCAGGACAGGCAAGCTCAGGGCGAACGATCTCCCCGGCAGGGACTCGCCGAGAGACATTCTGAGGTAGTTGCTACACGTCGAAGGTCATCGGCAGGGGGTCCTCGTCGAACTCGATTTCCTGGAGGGCCTCGTCCGCCGCCTCGACAATCGCCTCGTCTCCCGATTCCACGCACTTCATCAGGGCCTGGCTGGCAAGCGCGCCGCCCACCGAGCCCAGGGACGTTATGGCGGCCAGCCGGACGGCCAGGTCGTCGTCCCTCAGGAGTGAGATCAGGTGCGGAGCGACCGTTTCGTCGCCCAGCATGCCGGCGGCGTTGGCCGCCTCGAACCGGATCGCGGGCGATGGGTCTTCCATCTCCCTCAGGGCAATGGGGAGCCACACCGCATTCGACGAGCGGCCCATGGCGTAGATCGAGGACTGCTTCAGCTCGGGCACACCGCTCACATACGCCTCTTTGATGATCTCCTCCACGACGGGATCCGGCAGAGATGCGACGGCCTCGACCGCCCGGCGCTTCACCTCCAGCTCCTCGTCCGGGCTGTGGATCGCCTCCACGAGCGCCAAGCGAATGGACCCCTCGTCCCTGGAGCTCAGCTTCCCGTCCTGCGCCAGGGCGGTGAATCTGCCGAGAGTGATGCAGGCGGCGGCCCTGACACTGGCCGAGGGGTCTCCCATGACCAGGCCGACGAGCGGCCGGATTATCTTCCTGTCCTCGCACTCCCACAGCCCCCTGGCCGCCAGCTCACGCACGCTTTCGTCCCGGTCCGCCAGGCAGGACCGGAACGCGGCCGTGAAGTCGAGCTCGAGGTTGTCCTCGGCCAGCTCAGTCAGCTTGCCCAGGATGTCCCGCCTCACCTCCGTCGAGATCGCGGGCCAGGCGTCGTCGAACTCGTCCGACTCGTCCGACGAGAGGTCCGACAGCTGGAGAAGCCCTGAGTACTTCAGGGCATCGCCGTCTTCGGCAAGGGTATTCAGATATTCCGTGATGCTCACTGCTGCGCCGTGCCTATTGATACTTGCGCCGCTGGCGAAAGTAAGCGAGCCTCCCGGTGCTTGTCAAGTAGCCCGGCACGTTGCTACGCTTCCCGCGACGACAGTGGGAGCCCCATTAGAGTGGACTCGAAACCCCGTTCCAGACCCGGGCGCAGGCGCGTCTCCGCCGCCGACGTCATGGCCCTCCTGGGGCCGGAGTACGGGCCGTGCGAGTGGACCCCCAGGTTCGAGGCCGCGCCGGAGCTAGTATTGACCATCCTCTCGCAGCACACGTCCGACCTGAACTCCGAGCGGGCGTTCGCGAACCTGATGTCGACCTTCGACTCGCTGGACGCAATAGCGGATGCCCCGGTCGAGGAGATCGAAGAGGCGATACGAATGGGCGGGCTGGCGGCGCAGAAGGCTCCGCGCATCAAGTCCATCCTGCTGCAGGTCCGGGACGAGGTGGGTTCGTTCGACCTGTCGTTCCTCGCTGAGATGCCCCTGCCGGAAGCCAAGGCCTGGCTCACCAGGCTCAACGGCATCGGCCCCAAGACGGCGGCGATCATCCTGTGCTTCTCCTTCGGGCTGCCCGCGATGCCGGTCGACACGCACATCTTCCGCGTATCGAAGCGCCTCGGTCTGATAGGCGAGAAGGTCAACGCGGACAAGGCCCACGACATCCTGGAGCCCATGGTCGCGCCCGAGGACGTGTTCCCGTTCCACATGTACCTGATCCGGCACGGCAGGCAGGTCTGCAAGGCCCAGCGCCCGCGATGCGGAGAGTGCGTGCTGGCCTGGGGCTGCCGAGCCCGCCCGAAGCTGGAGCGGGAGATGGCCCGCAAGTCGCGCTAGCGGGCAACCACTACGCCCAGTGCTATAATCAATGATGGCCCCTGTTCAGAGGGCCGGTGGGAGCGCCATGATCAAGGCCGGGATTATCAACGTTACGGGGTACGCGGGCGTGGAGCTTGCGCGCATACTCGCGCGCCATCCCGAAGTCGAGATTGCCTCGGTCACCGGGCGAAGCGCCGCGGGCAAGAGGCTCAGCGAGGTCTTCCCGCACCTCGCCGCAATCGACGCGACCATCACCGAGGACCTGACCGAGAGCGTCGACGTCGTGATCTCTGCCCTGCCCCACGCCGCGAGCGCGGAGCGGCTTGGGCCGATGCTGTCGAACGGCGTCCGAGCGGTGGACATCAGCGCCGACTTCAGGCTCAAGGACATGTCGGAGTACACCGACTGGTACCAGGTCGAGCACCCTTACCCGGAGCTCGTCGAGGACGCGGTCTACGGCCTCCCTGAGCTGGGCCGCGAGGACATAGCCGGCGCGAAGATCGTGGCGAACCCGGGATGCTACCCGACGGCGGCGATACTGGCGATCGCACCTGCATTGAAGGCTGGGCTCATCGAGGCCGACGTGATAGTCGACGCGAAGTCGGGCGTGTCCGGCGCGGGACGCAAGGCGTCCGTCGACTTCCTCTACTCCGAGGTGAACGAGAACCTGAAGGCCTACTCCATGGGCGGGCACCGCCACATGCCGGAAATCACCCAGGAGATGAGGCGGATCGACCCATCCACGGAGCCCAGGGTCACCTTCATCCCCCACCTGGTGCCGATGACCCGCGGGATACTCGCCACGTGCTACGCGCCGCTGAAGCCCGGCGTGTCGGGAGACGGGCTGGAGGCCGTACTACGGGACGCCTACGAGAGCTTCTACGCGGACGCCCCCTTCGCCCACGTCGCATCTAACCCGCCGGAGACCAAGCACACGCTGGGCAACAACGACTGCATCGTGTACCCGACGGTGGACACGATGACGGGACGGCTCATAGCCGTCAGCTGCATCGACAACCTGGTGAAGGGCGCGGCAGGCCAGGCGGTGCAGAACATGAACCTCATGTTCGGCATGCCGGAGGACGAGGGCCTCCGGCAGCTGGCGCTGTATCCGTGACGCCATGAGCTCAGCAGCGCATCCGACCGTCCAGACCGACGAGGAACGAAGCCGAGCGATCAAGCGGTTTTTCCTACTGGCGGCCCTGGGAGTCATCGCGGCAATCGCGTCCTGCACCGGAGGCCACTTCCTCTACGTCTTCGTGTCGACCGCCGACTCCGCGGGCCTGGCAGACCGGTACCTTACGGCGTTGGGCGAAGGCAGGGTATCGGAGGCATACGGGCTCACGTCGTCCGCCTTCCGCGAGGAGCAGGGCCCAGAGGCATTCGCGGACGTCATCGACGTACTGTCGATAGTGGACCACGAGCTGGTGCCGTGGCAGGATAGGACGCTCGACTACAAACGGTTCAACCTGTACACCGGCGCCCTGACGACCGGGGCAGGCCGCGCGCTCCCCTTCAGGTTGGAGGTCGTCGAAGAGAATGGAGAGTGGCGAGTCCGTACCCTGACGGGACCGGGCAGGCACGACGTGGGACCCGGAGCGTGGTTCCAGCAGGTACCGAAGGATGCCACTCTCAAGCCGTTCGTCCGCGAGACCATGCTGAACTTCGACCAGGCCGTGCGCGACCGGGACCTGATCCGCTTCTACGACACGATGTGGACGGCCAGGACCGCTATCTCGTTCTGGAAGTTCGAGGCGGCCTTCCAGCACTTCCTGGACGAGGAAATCGACCTGTCGGGGGTCCAGGGTGTCGAGCCCGAGTTCGTCGATCCGCCAAGGCTGGACCGCACGTCGGAGGGTGTGCTGCTCGTGGTGAACGGCCGCTTCGACGCCGAGGGCGGCCAGGTGCCGTTCACTTTCAGATACAAGTACGAGCACCCCGGATGGCGGCTGTTCAACATCAACGTTGGCCGCCCCGGCGAGCCGACCTTCGAACTGGCCAGGTAGGCACGGCGGGCCTGTCACCCATCCCGAGCGAGTCCTGTTTGCGTTGGAGGGCCGTTCGGGGCTAGAATTGGACTGCTACGATATTCGTAGAGGCGCTACCGCCGGTCGCCCCCGATAGGGTGAGAGACCCGGCACCCGCCCCCATCGTCTAGAGGACTAGGACGTCGGCCTTTCAAGCCGGAAACACGGATTCGAATTCCGTTGGGGGCACCACCTACTCGTCTGCTTAGTCCGCATCTCACTTTCCCGTCGGCTTGGGGTTGAGATTGCTGTGTAGACACCCGCTGCCCGACGTTAATCACATGCCTTACGGTGTCTGGGAGTGCGCTGGGAGTGCCTGAAAGGCTTGACGGGTCTACAGCCACTTGGTTACGCTTGTTACAAAACGCAATGGGAACATGTGTCCTGTCCAGGAGACAATATCCTTATAGGGAGGCCTTGTGATGGGCATTAGCATCGTCGCCGAAGAGCACGGCCTGAGGGCTAAGTTTGAGAGGACCGTTCAAGAAGCGGAATTCCGCTATGAGATGCAGTCAGCAGAAATGGCTCGTGCTCTTGCCGACGGAACTGAGCGTGAAACAGAGGACAAGTTGAGATGGATGTACGCCTTTCGCGCTCTTCGATCCCTAGACCGGGCTCAGACCCCCATGGATGGAACAGCTGGGACCACTATAGATCTATCCACGAGAACCGGACTGAGGGACACTGGTTCATAGAATCTCACACACTTACGTTTGACCAATCCGAGCCTCCTCTCATCTACTTGAGTGGTAGGGTCAACTGCCAGCGTGGTGTCGTCCTAGAGGTAGAGAAGACGCTGGAGACTATGCAGTCAGGGGGCCAACTCAGAGTCCGGGGTTCTTCATACAGATATGCCTCGTGGATACCGCGTGGGCACGGATCCAGACAAACAATGGTATTGAGGTACCACAATATCCACGAACGAGACACCGACTTCCACCACAGAGTGTACGACCCACTAACAGGTGAACAAGTGCTCTACGAGACCCTGGAACGTCACCAGTTCCCCACGCTGAGCGAGGTCATCGACGAGATAGAAGAAGTCACACGAGTGCTTGAAGATATCCCTGGCAGCTAGACAACTTATGGGATAGGGCGTGGGGAGTCCGCCTGAGGCTCGTATTATCTAGCTGTTCGAATTCCGTTGGGGGCACCACCTCCCTCAGGGCAGCTTCGGTAGGCCCGCCACCGCCGATCTCCCCTGTCCGGTATCCTGTAGGTATGGGTATTGCGTTTTGGATGCGCCCGGACACAATCGCTGATCGGCGGCGTAGCAGCGAGAGGCGCCCCGCCCGCGTCGGGACTCGGCAGTACATCAGGCGCTGGACTCTGGCCGCACTGGGCTTGCTAATCGTGTCGGTCCCAGTTGCCTGCGGTCAGCCGTCCGACGAGGCGGGGGGTCTGGGCTCACCCACTACTGCGGTCTCAGCCGCCGCCGCGCCATCTCCCACGGCCGTGCCTGCGCCGAGTCCCACCGCCGCGCCCCTGCCCACCAGCACCCCGACGCCAGAACCCACCGCGATCCCTGAGCCTCCGCCAAGCCCGACGTCAACGCCTGCGCCCGCCACGGCTAACCTGGCTCCCTACACGCCCCAGGGCTGGGATGCACCCCTGGTGGTCTCCGGCAGTGCCGCTGATGACGACCGCTCGGGACTGCGCGCCGGCGGGGAGTCGTTCGCCTCCTGGGCCGTAGCGGACACGGCCGGCACAGAGGTCGACGGCAGGTTCTTCATCGACCTGCTGTTCGACGGCGTCACGGTGTGGCGGTGGACCAGTGACCTGCTTCCGGCAGGCGGCTACATCGACATCAGCGACTGGCCGGACCTGCACAGGCTGGTAGACATAGACCCTGGCACGCACACCCTCACCCTGGTTGTCGATGCCACCGACCTGGTCGAGGAGTCGGACGAGACCGACAACCGTGTCGAAACGCAGGTGGAGTGGCTGTCGCCTGAGACCGCCTTGCCGTCGCCTCTTGCAAGAGATCGGCTTCCCGACCTGGTCCCCTACACTCCCGCTGAGTGGTCGGGGCCCGTCACGGCGAACTCCTATGGCGTGGACGGCATCGACGGCCCGCTGTCCACCGACGCCCCGGCACGCGTGCTGGCCGCGTTCACCAACTCGGGCGCGGCAAGCACCGGACTCACCATATGGGCGCACCTGTACCTCGACGACGTGCTCGTGGACGTGAGCGTCAGCCCGGGCTTGCTGGTGAACGACGTGACCAGGAGGCTCCGCGTCGAGGACCTTCGCGAGAGGATCGCCATATCCCCTGGCGCGCATACGCTCAGGCTGGTGATCGACCCGACGGACCTCGTCGAGGAGTCGGACGAGACGAACAACGTGTTCGAGAGGCGCGTGACCTGGTCGACAGGCGAGCCGCCGCCCAGGGAGGCGGACACGCAGGCAGCCGCAGCCTACCCGACGCCCCCAGCCCTCCCGAACCTCGTGCCCGGATGGCGATTCGGGTGGGACGGCCCCATAGTGGTGTCCCAGGAGCGCGGGACCTCCCTGGACGCGGCGCCCGTCCTCGGCAGGACGGCCTACATCGATCTCGCGGTCGCCAACCTGAGCACGGTCGAGCCGTCTCAGCCCTTCTCCGTCGACCTGTACTTCGACGAACAGAAGGTGAACTCGTTCAGGTTCTCACCCGACTCACAGTCGGGCGGCGAGACCCTCCTGGACTGGGCGGGCCTGACGGATGCCGTGGACCCCACGCCAGGCCGGCACGTCCTGAAGCTGGTCATAGACCCCGAGAACGCCATCGACGAGACCGACGAGACGGACAATACGTTCGAAAAGGCCGTCACGTGGCAGGGGGAGCCGTCGTCCCCGCCTCAGCCGACGACCTACTCGGACGATGAGCTCCGCTGGATGCTGCGAGACCTGCGGGAGCTGATCGGACTCAACCAGCCGGCGTTTGGGCCAGGCGGCCCGGACCGGCGCGAGGACGTGCTCCGGGTCGCCGAGGCCGGCTACTTCCTCCTCACGGGCCGCAGCATGAGGGACGAGCGCCTCGCCGTAGAGCTGCTGCCCAGCGAGGAGTACACAGCCTGGGTGGACGAGGACTTCGTGCGGAGCTTCGCCGTCACGGCGGAGTCGGACTACGCGGCGCTGGTCCGGAGCCGCGAGATGATGAAGGAGCACTCCCTGGGCCTCAAGACCCGTAGACTGGGCGAGGTCGCCGTGGTGGTCGACGCAGGCCAGGACGTAGACGCCGCGATCAACTCGCTGGCGCACGAGCTGGGACACGCAGTGCAGGACTTCGTGAACCCGGGCCAGACCGAGGAGGTGCCCTCGCTTCCCCTGCAGGGGCTTCGCGAGGCACAGGCGCACCAGTTCCAGCGGGCCTTCTGGCTCAAGCTGGAGGAATTCACGGGGCTGGACCTGCTCGCCTACCCCGACATCGGGCCCTACAGGGCATACGTCGCGGAGCAGGTGTACGCGGTGCTGCGGGACGCCGCTTCGAGCGAGCATCGGCTGGCCATCCTGGTGCAGTGGGCGGCGCTCATGAAGGAGGCCGAGCTAGAGTCCCTGCGGACGGAGCTCCTGACGAATGGGAGACTCGACGCCGGCTCTGCAATGGCCCTTTTCGAGTACCTGGTCTCGATTCCGGTCGACGAGGTCGGTGCGAAGGTGGAACAGTGGGTGACCGGCGCGGCGTTCGAGGCCGGGGCGATCGTGGGAATCGGCATCGGACGGCTGGCCCCGGAGGACGACGTCGACTTCGAGGGGCCGCCCGGACTGCGTTCGACGAAGCTGCTGATGCCGTAGCGACCGTCCGGCGTCAGCCGCCGCCGACGGCCCTGACTATCTCGACCGTGTCGCCCTCGGCAAGCTCCACGGAGGCCAGGTCGACGCGCTTCACCACCTCGCCGTTGACCGCAACCGCGATGGCTGCCATATTGACGCCGAGGGACACGACGTACTCGTGGAGGTTGACCGACTCGGGCAGGTCCCGGTCCTTGCCGTTAACGCGGACCCTCATGCCAACACGCCTTCGGCCAGGCGGGCCCGTTGCCATGCATCGACCATCGCCTGTTTCAGCGCCCTGGCCGCCTCCCGGGGATCGGGGCTCTCGGTGATGGCCGTGATGACCGCCGCTCCGGACGCGCCCGCTTCCAACACCTCGCCTACGTTGCCAGGGGCGATCCCCCCTATTCCGAGCACCGGCGCCGTGACGTGACGTGAGATCTCCTCGAGTGGGCCTACCCCATTCGGCGCCTGGCCAGGGTGAGAGGCCGTAGCGAAGACTGCACCGAAAACCAGCAGGTCGGCCCCGGCACGGCTGGCGTCGATGGCGGACTCGAAGCCATGCACCGACCTGCCGATGAGGAGGTCGCCCCCGACCAGGTCCCGGGCTGCCTCTACAGGGATGCCGCGTTCGCCCAGCTGCACGCCGTCCGCATCGCAGGCAAGGGCGACGTCAATACGGTCATTCACGAAGAGGCCGGCCCTGGAGGCCGTGATGTCTCGAATCCTGAGTGCAAGTTCGAGAAGCTGGCCCGCTGGCATGTCCTTCTCGCGAAGCTGTACGATGTCGACGCCGCCAGACACAGCCGCACCTACGACTTCTTCGAGGGGGCGCCCCGCGCAGCGGCGCCTGTCCGTCACGAGGCAGAGCATGGGCGGCTCGGGAAGCCTCACTTCGTCCGCCTCAGGAGGAAGCCTGCGACGAGGCCACGCCGGTCGTCGGGCTGCTGGCTACGGCCTCCCGCCGGCGCGCGATCCTCCCGGCCACGAAGGCCTTGCGGCCCGCTTCCACGCCCAGCTTGAAGGCCTCGCCCATCAGCGTCGCGTCCCTGGCCTGGGCGATGCCCGTGTTCACCAGCACAGCGTCCGCGCCCTCCTCGATGGCCTGGGCAGCCTCCGAGGGCACGGCGAGACCCGCGTCGACGACCACCGGTACGGAGGCCGACTCGATGATCAGGCGGATTTCGTCGATGGTCAGGATGCCCTGGCCGGTGCCGATAGCGGAGCCGAGGGGCATGACCGTGGCACACCCAATCTCCTCGAGTCTCACCGCCAGGATGGGGTCGGCGTGAATGTACGGCAGCACCACGAAGCCCTCGTCGATCAGCTGGACCGCCGCCTCGTACGTGCCCACCGGGTCCGGCAGCAGCCGGGCGTCGGGGATAACCTCCAGCTTGATCCAGTCGGAGCCGGTCACCTCCCTGGCTAGCCGGGCGGTGAAGACCGCCTCCTCAGCCGTCTTGCACCCGGCGGTGTTGGGCAGCACGGTGTAGCGGGTCCAGTCGAAGTAGTCGAGGATGTTCTTCTCGGTGGGGTTGTCCAGGTCGAGCCGCCGGATGGCGACGGTAATGATCTCCGCGCCCGAGGCCTCGATGGACGAGACCATCTCCTCCATCGAGCGATGGCGGCCTGTGCCCACCATCAGCCTGGACTGGAATTCCTTGCCCGCAATGACCAGGGCGGCGTCCATTCAACTCTCCCGTCCGGGGGACCGGCTTGTGCTGAAATTCACAGAGCCGCCGACCCCGTGCCAGCGGCTCTCGATTTTGGACTTGGCGTGTCCCTGCGCTGGCATTACCCAGATCAGGTACTGGCGGTCGCCCCTCTGCGTGGGGCCTCTCAGCCGGGTTTCCCCAGGCTCCCAGCCAATATCCGTTCTGCAGGTAGGATAGTCAAACCCCTGGGCGTAGTCAACCTTCGGGGATACGGGTTACTTCCCAGCCCAGGTCAAAGGGCAGGGCCTACTCCACTACGCTGAGCGTCTCCGCCATGCCCTGGTCTTCCCACACCCTGCTGAACATGTAGAGGGAGGGCTCGCCCGCGGGCACGGTCACGACCACCATCTTGATGTCGCCCGCGAGCAGCTTGATGTCCGCCAGGAGGTCGCCCTCCTGCCTGCTCTTCCGGTCCTCGCTGACCGCGAGGGCGAAGTTGTGTCACCAGCAATCGTCCGGCGTGAAGTGGGTGTTGTTCACGACGAACATGACCTTCTCACCGGCAGGCACCGTCTGTGAGTCCAGGTCGAAGTAGTAGTTGAAGTCCTCGTCCTGCAGGATGTGGACGTTTATCGTCTTGGCCACGTCCGACTCGTCCACGTCGACCACCCCGATGAACGAGTCCATGAGCCTGGCGTGGCCGCCTATGTGCAGCCCGCCCCGCAGGTCCTGCTCCTGCCCAGCCTGCTTCAAGGCGGAGTCCGGAGCGGCATCGACGGCGGGCGCGTCCGTAGCTTTCGTGGCAGCCTCGCCGGGCGTATCTGCAGGCTTGACCGTGGAAGCGGGGGACGAAGCTGCCTGTTCGATGCTCGCCTGGCTGTCCGCCTTAGAGCTGGCCGTTGCCTCGGGGGCAGGGGCCGCCTGCTGGGGTGCGGCCTCGACCACCCTGGCGGAATCGGGCTCCCCAGGTTGGCTGCTCCGCGCGCTCCACGCCACGGCGGCCGCGAGCAGTACGATCACCGCGGCTCCCGCAAGCCACACTCTCGCCGGCACGATAGCCATCTTCCGTCCTCACTCCGGCTTGGGCGCTATCCGGGCATTGTAGCTGAGGGCCTATACTGTGTCCACGCGGGGCAAGGCGAGGGCGGGTTTCAAACCCGCCCCTACAGGTGACGTCGTCGATTTGCGGTTTGGCGCGTCATATGCTAGATTCCTTGCGGACTCACACCGGACCTGGGGTTACGGTGGGTTTTGCTATGATGGAGATGGAGATGCGCAGAATCTTATGGGCTGCAACCGTCCTGGCAGTGTTGCTGGCCGTCGTTGCATGCGGTTCGGAAGAGGACGCCGGGCCCGACTTCGTCACGGAGGAAGTGCCCGGGGGCACTGTTGGCTATACGGAGATCGAGGGAGGACAGGCTGCCCTTGGCAAACAGACCGGCCTTGGCGAATCGGTAACTCTTGACGCTGGCCTCATGAAGGGACCCATTGGTGAGCCGGCCCTGCAGGGAAGCGCCGTGCTGACCTTTTCATCCGTTGCCACTGAGACCGAGATAGGGAACGCGGCCAGGGCCCTGGCCGGCGGAGCTTCCGCCGCATTCTTCGATTCCCGAGAGGGCACGTACCTCGTGGTCTACTACACCGTCAAGAACGATACCGAGGGAGGGCTCCAGCCCAGCACTCACGTGAACGGCAGCTTCATACTGGTCGACGACCAAGGCCGCGCCTGGTCCCCGGCGAACTACTACTCGCACGGGTTCGAAGTGCCGTACGCGGTGGGATTCGATGCCGGTATCGTCGACACGCGGAAGTTCGTCGAGCCGGGCGACACCGTGGAGACGGCCATTGGCTTCGACGTTCCCAATGACATCAACGTGGTCAAGCTCCGCTCGGAGCTGCTCGACCTAGAGGTGTCGCTGGGCGGATAGCCCAGCCGATCCAGGGAGGACTGTTCTAAATGGCCAATGTCTTGGAGATCAAGGACCTCGCGACCTACTTCTACACCCACGACGGGATCGTGAAGGCGGTCGACGGCATCAGCTACGAAGTTGAAGAGGGTGAGACCCTGGGAATCGTCGGGGAGAGCGGCTGCGGCAAGAGCGTCAGCGCACTCTCGGTCATGGGTCTGATCGCCGACCCCCCCGGCAGGATAGAGCGAGGAGAGGTCATCTTCGAGGGCGAGAACCTCCTGCAGTTGAGCGACGCCAACATGCGGAAGGTGCGCGGGAACCAGATCTCAATGGTGTTCCAGGAGCCCATGACCTCCCTGAACCCGGTCCTGACCATCGAGCGGCAGCTCACCGAAACGCTGGAGCTGCACCTCAGCATGACCAAGAACGAGGCGAAGACCAGGTCGGCAGAGCTTCTCGAGATGGTCGGCATTCCGGACCCTGGCAACCGGGTCAAAGGCTACCCGCACCAGATGAGCGGGGGCATGAGGCAGCGCGTGATGATCGCCATGGCCATAAGCTGCGACCCCCGGCTGATCATCGCGGACGAGCCAACCACGGCGCTCGACGTGACAATCCAGGCCCAGATCCTCGAGTTGATGCAGTCCCTGTGCAAGGAGCTGGGGACCGCACTCATCATCATCACGCACAACCTTGGGGTAGTAGCCCGGTACGCCCAGCGGGTGAACGTCATGTACGCCGGCAAGATCATCGAGAAGGGCACGGCCCGGGAGATCTACGCCGACCCGCGCCATCCCTACACGCTGGGACTGCTGAACTCGGTGCCCAGGCTCGACGAGGAGCGCGGCTCCAAGCTGGTGCCCATAGAGGGCCTGCCGCCCGACCTGATCGAGCTGCCCGAGCGATGCAGCTTCGCCCCGCGTTGCCGGTACGTCATCGACCGCTGCCTGCACGAGATCCCCCCGCTCGAAGAAGTGGAGGGAGCCCACCTGTCGGCCTGCTGGCGGTCCGGCGAGCTCGACGAGATAGGCCTGAAGGCCAGTTAAGGAGACTCCTTTGGTCCAGACAGAAACCCAAGCTGCGGCTGTGCAGAGCAACGGCGCCGACATCCTGGAGGTCAGGAACCTCCAGATGTACTTCCCCGTAACTTCGGGGATTATCTTCCAGCGCAAAGTGGCCGACATCAAGGCGGTCGACGGCGTGTCCTTCTCCATCAAGAAGGGTGAGACGCTTGGCCTCGTGGGCGAGAGCGGCTGCGGCAAGACCACGGCCGGACGGTGCATACTCCAGCTCTACGAGCCCACCGGGGGCGACGTGCTCTTCGAGGGGCAGCGCCTCAACGACCTGAGCACCAAGGAGATGATCCCGTTCCGGCGCAAGATGCAGATCATTTTCCAGGACCCCTACGGCTCTCTGAACCCCCGCATGACCTGCGGCGACATCATCGGCGAGCCCCTGGTCATCCACAAGCTGACCTCCAACAAGGGCGAGTACAACGACCGGATAGCCGAGCTGCTCACGGTGGTCGGCCTCAACCCATACATGGCCGACCGTTACCCGCACGAGTTCAGCGGAGGCCAGCGCCAGAGGATCGGCATAGCCCGGGCCCTGGCCGTCAACCCCAGCTTCATCGTGTGCGACGAGCCCGTGTCGGCGCTGGACGTGTCCATCCAGGCGCAGGTCATCAACCTGCTGGAAGAGCTCCAGGACCAGTTCGGACTCACGTATCTCTTCATCGCCCACGACCTCTCGGTCGTACGGCACATCAGCGACCGTGTAGCCGTCATGTACCTCGGCCACATCGTGGAGATCGCCGACAGGGACGAGCTTCACGAGAACCCACAGCACCCTTACACGAAGGCCCTGCTCTCCGCGGTGCCAATCCCGGACCCCGTCCTGGAGGCCCAGCGGGAGCGCATCGTCCTGACCGGCGACGTTCCCAGTCCGATGAACCCGCCCGAGGGCTGCGTCTTCCACACGCGCTGCCCAGAGATGATCGACGACTGCAAGCTCGGCATGCCCGAGCTTCGAGAGGTCAGCCCGGGTCACTACGTGGCCTGCATCAGGTCCGACGGGTACGGCGACTACAAGTAGCCTCCCCACGTAGGTCTCGCTGCTGACGTGTAGCCTCCGTCCAGGCTGGCTCCGCGTGACGGCCTCGCAATCGATGCGCCCTTGACTGCTTAGGCGTACAATTGTACAATTCCTCCATGGAACTGGTCGTCGATACGTCTGCCATAATTGCCGTGATTGCCGACGAGCCTGAGAGAGAGGCCATCATTGGACGCACCCAGGGCGCCACGCTGGCAGCCCCTGCGTCGCTCCACTGGGAAGTTGGGAACGCTTTCTCGGCAATGTTCCGGCGACGACGCATCACGCTGGAGAAGGCCAAAGAGGCTATCAGGAGCTACGAGAGGATCGTATTCCGGTTCATGGACGTGGACCTTGGCCAGTCGCTGGAGCTGTCGGACCGGCTGGGACTGTACGCCTACGATGCCTACGTCCTGGCATGTGCGTTGACGCTGAGGTCCCCGCTGATCACCCTGGACACCAAACTTGCGGCCGCCGCCCCGTTGGTGGGCGTGCGCGTCCTGGAGTTAGAACTATGAGAGTCTACACCTACTCCGAAGCACGCCAGAGTCTCGCGTCGGTGCTGGACGTCGCCCAGCAGGAAGGGGCCGTCAGGATCCGGCGCAGGGACGGCCAGCTGTTCGTCCTCAGGCCCGAGTCCTCGGATGCGTCGCCGCTCGACGTCGAAGGCGTCGACCTTGGCGTGACTACCGACGAGATCGTCTCGATGATCCGGGAGGGCCGGGAGCGCTACGGCTGAGCCCGGCCCATGCACACGGAGGCTGTCGCATGAAGATCACCGGCCTGGAGCTCACACCCGTATTCTCGACCCGCGAGATGGGCAGGACCTGCCCTGCCGACCCCGACAAGGCCGTCTCGTACCACGTAATCGTCAGGCTGCACACGGACACGGACGTGGTCGGACTCGGCGAGATGTCGGACATCGACTTTGCGAGCGATGCGGCGGCCGTGGAGCGGCTCCAGGCGAGGCTCGAGCCGCTCCTGCTCGGCAGGAGCCCATTCGACAGGGCGGCCATAGGGCTCGACATGGAGGGCCGCACCTGGGACCACCAGGTCATGTGCGGGATAGACATAGCCGTGCACGACGCCGCCGCGAAGGCGCTGGATGTCCCTCTCTACGTGCTGTTCGGGGGCAAGCTGCGAGACCGCGTCCCGTTCTCGTACCCCCTGGCCCGCTGCCAGACCGGCGCGGACGTGGACGCGAACGTGGCGCGCGTCGAGTGGCTGCAGGGACTCGGCCACAACATGGTGCGCTACTACTTCGGCGCGGACATCGACCTCGACCACCGGCTGCTGACCGAGCTCAGGCGCCGGGACGTAAGCATCAACGCACTTGACGCGAGCGGACGTCTGGACGTCGACGTGGCGATCGAGGCGATCGACCGGCTGGCGGAGTTCGAGCCGAACCTGGTGGAGTCGCCCGTGAGCGGGCGGCACGACGCCGCGGTCGAGGACTTCCTGGCGGTGAAGGAGGCCGTGGAGGTGCCCATCGGCGAGCATATCGCCAGCGCCGAGGTCGCCGAGCGACTGGCGAAGCATGACGCAATCGACGTGTTCAACACGGGGCTGGGCTACGAGGGCTTCGACTTCTGCGTCAACACCTTTGCACTGGCGGAGCTGTTCGGCATCAAGACCCTGATAGGCAGCACGGTGGAGCTGTCCATAGGCACGGCGGCCCGGGTCCACGTCGCCGCATCCATGAGGAACCTCGACCTCCCGATCTACCCCTCAGGCCCGCTCGTCTACTACGAGCAGGTCGTGAAGGACAAGGTCGGGTACGAAGACGGCCACGTCATCGTACCCGACGGGCCCGGCGTGGGCGTGGAACTCGACGAGGAGCGCCTGCAGGCCCAGCGGGTCTAGGGTGACTGTCCTACTTCGCAGTGGATTCGCCTTGGCCTGTCGGCAGCAGGCCAAGGACAGACCCTAAGGACGACATACGAAGGGCGCTTGAGCTGACCCGGGGATTGTAGGAGGCAGTAGCGGTGCCAAAGACACAGACGAGACCGTGGGATCCTGCGGAGCACCTCAAGACCGAGGAGGACATGGTCGCCTACTTGAACGTCGCCCTGGAGCAGGGCGACCTGAGCCTCATAATGGCTACGCTGGGGGACATCGCCCGCGCACGGAGAATGCTTCGCGTTCATCGAGGCTGACATGCAGTCTGCACGAATTTGGGCTACCCTTGTTGGGCTTTGATCAACTTCGCCACAGGAGCATGCGATGACGGATGGTGACGGATTTAGTTTCGACGGGCTCATGTCCAGCCGCGCGCCTGAGCCCCGCCCGGGCGCGGCGGTGCAGCGGGGCAAGTACGACTTCGCCGTGGCCTACCCGGACCCCGACTCGCTGCCCCTCGACGACCTGGCCGCATCCCTCCGGTCGGCGCTCGAGGACGAGGGCCGCGACTTGGCCGTCTATCCCCACGTGCAGGGCTACCCGCCCCTCCGCGAATACGTGGCCGGCAAGCTCAAGCGCACGCGCAGCATCGACGTCACGCCCGACGACATAGTCCTGGCGGACGGCTCCAGCCAGCCGCTGCACATGATCATCGAGACCCTTGTAGACCCCGGCGACGTGGTCCTTACCGAGGACTACGTCTACAGCGGCACGCTGAACACCCTGCGCCGGTTCGGTGCGGACGTTCGAGGCGTGGCATGCGACGAGGACGGGCTCGACCCGGACGCCCTGGAGGAGGCCATAGAGTTTGCGTCCTCTAAGGGCAGACACCCCAAGATGGTCTACACGATTCCCACCTTCCAGAACCCCCAGGGTTGGACGATGACGCTGGAGCGCCGGAAGGCTCTCGTGCAGGTCGCGCAGAGACACGGCGTGCCCATACTGGAGGACGACTGCTATGTCGACCTGCGGTTCAAGGGCGAGGACGTGCCGTCGATCCACTCGCTGGACGACTCCGGGCTCGTCATGTACGTCGGCTCGTTCTCGAAGATCATCGCGCCCGGCATGAGGCTGGGGTACATGACGGCCCCGCGGCAGGTGCTCGACGTTGCGCTGGGGGCCAAGAGCGGCGGCGGCGTGAACCAGTTCGCCGCGCTGGCCGTCCACAGGTATGCAAACTCAGGCCTGGACGACCACGTTACGGACGTCAACCACATCCTGCGTGCAAAGCGCGACGCGATGCTGGCGGCCCTGGGCGAGAACATGGGCTCAGCCGCCACCTGGAGCCGCCCCGACGGCGCGCTCTACGTGTGGCTCCGGCTTCGCGAGGATGCCGACACGGCAGCCACGCAGCAGGCCGCCTTCGACGCGGATATCGGCTACCACCCGGGTGTGAACTTCGCCCCCGACGGCGTGTCGGGCAAGAACATGGCCAGGCTGTGCTACGGTTACAACACGCCCGAGGAGATCGGCGAGGGCATCGCGCGGCTGGCCAAGGTATTCGACAGGGCCGGATATCTGGACTAGGTACGTCCCCTACCCGCCCAGGCGGTCCGCTATTCGGTCCCTCAGAACGGCGGCGTTGCTCCTGAGCAGGGGCAGCTGGGCGCGCAGCCTGGCCGAGGTCGACGACTCCCCGAGCAGCGCCTGCTTGACGTCGTTGTCCGCCTGCAGGAGGGTGCACACCAGCCAGGACAGCTCGACGGGGTCCTCCGGCGTCTTAGGCTCCCGGACCCAGCCGCCTCGAAGGCCGTGCAGCAGCCGTATCTGCTCCTCCACGGCCTGGCGCACGGCCGAGACCAGTTCAGCCTCCACCGACCCCGGGCTGTCGTCGTCGAAGACCTCGACGACGGCCTCCATGTAGGGCTCCCTGAGCAGGACCGAGTCGATTCGGAATCGCTCCCGGCCGGTGACCATGATGTTCATCCGGCCGTCCTCTTCCTTCTTGACGTTCACGATCCGGGCCGACGTGCCGACGGAGTGGGGCTCCGCATTCCCGCCCACCTCGGCGCCTGACCTGATGAGGACCACGCCGAACTCTGACTCGTCGTCGAGGCAGCGTCGGATCATCAGCTTGTAGCGCTCCTCGAAGATGTGCAGGGGCAGGAAGCCGCCTGGGAACAGCACCACGTTGAGCGGGAACAGGGGTATCGTCCGTTGTGGACCGGTCATGGGAACACCGTGCTGGTTCTGACTGGGAGAAGATGCAGGAGGCACGTGCGAGTCCATCTTGCCACCTTTCGCGCCTCGATGTTAGAATACGGATACTCTGGGGATTCGTCTAGTGGTAGGACGACAGACTCTGGATCTGTAAGCCGAGGTTCGAATCCTCGATCCCCAGCCACCATTGGCCGAAACCGTGGCGCGTTCGTCTAGCGGCCTAGGACACCGCCCTCTCAAGGCGGAGATCACGGGTTCGAATCCCGTACGCGCTACCATTCACCCCTCCAGATCAGGCCCGAGTGTGCCCAAATTGCCCTGCATTCGTAGCTGAACAAGCGTATTTGGGTGCCTGCGTGTTCCCGCTTGTTGCCATGCCATCCCACACTTAATGTGGTACGGATAGTGGTACTTGTGGTAGTCTACAGGACAAGGTGAAACACATGACAAGACTGACGGCGGCGAAGGTGAAAACTCTCAGAGACCCCGGACGGTACGGTGACGGAGTTGGCCTCTGCCTAGTCGTGCGCCCTACTGGCTCGAAATCCTGGGTGCAGCGGGTCGTAGTGAACGGGCGACGGCGTGACATAGGCCTGGGGGGCTATCCGACAGTTACTCTTGCTAAGGCTCGTGAGCGCGCGGCGGCGAATCGAGTTGCCATCGCCGACGGACAAGACCCGGCACCGGACAAGCGCAAGCCTACTAC
Organism: Dehalococcoidia bacterium; assembly: GCA_034420735.1. Classification (GTDB taxonomy): domain Bacteria; phylum Chloroflexota; class Dehalococcoidia; order Lucifugimonadales; family CAJWER01. The sequence continues at coordinate 34,760 of DAOULA010000041.1, read as the reverse complement.
GCCTACGTTCAAAGAGGCCGCCTATGCAGTCCTGGAGATGAACAGGCCCAGGTGGAGAAGCGCTAAGCATGGGGCCAACTGGATTCAGATGCTTGAGCGTCACGCCATGCCTACACTTGGCACCATGCCCGTCGACCGCATAGATCGCTCCCACGTCCTCGATGTCCTCGTACCCATATGGACGACAAAGCAAGAGACAGCCCGCCGGGTCCGACAGCGACTGAAGGCGATCTTCCGCTGGGCCATGGCGCACGACTACATTGACCGCAACCCGGCGGGCGAAGCCTTAGACGGCGCTCTACCTGCAATGCCTATCGTCAGGGAGCACTTCCGAGCATTACCCTACGAGGAAGTGAGTAGGGCTTTGGCGACCGTCGAGGCGTCTACTGCCACACTCTCGTCTAGGTTGTGCCTTCGATACTTGGTGCTGACGGCGGCACGGTCTGGTGAAGCTAGGGGCGCTACATGGGACGAGATCGACATGAAGGGGCGAGAGTGGCGCATTCCCGGATCTAGGATGAAAGGCGGGCGCGAACATCGGATCCCGCTCCCTAGCACGGCTCTCGATGTACTGCGGCAGGCGCGGGCCCTTGAGGACGATTCCGGGCTGGTCTTCCCTTCGACCTTGAAGTCTGGCAGGCCACTGTCGGATATGACCCTGACAAAGATACTGCGTACCGTCGGGCTGGCGGATCGAGCGACGGTTCACGGCTTCCGAACGTCCTTCAAAACCTGGGCTATGGAGCAGACGGATACCCCGTGGGCAGTTGGAGAGGCGGCGCTGGCGCACACCTTGGGCAACTCCACAGAGCAGGCATACGCTAGGAGCGACCTGTTCGAGCGACGACGTGTCCTCATGCAACAGTGGGCTGACTACCTCCTTGGCTAGACGCGATAACCAGCCGAAGGAACCCAACTATATAGAAGGCTGCATGAGTCCCGATGTCGACGCCAGAATGCTCAGTCACATGGCAACCAGGTGGTCGCCGTCTGAGCGGTGAGAGTTGCCCGGGGATTGTAGTCTGCGTTGTGGCGTTCATTCTGGAGGTCGCGGATAGACACAAAATACTCCTGCATCGGCACTGTGTGAGTCTGAGTTAGCATCTGCTGGTGACGGGACCGGACTAGACCCGATTCGATGCTGGCACAATGGCCGGCCGGCTTTCGGAAAGTCCGAACCAGCGCATTGCTAGGACAGGGTCACGCATAGACCTCGGTACTGGCCTAGTTTGAGGGCTTTCAGCGACCCTAATTGAGACTAGCTACGGCCCCAGCGACCCGGATCTGACCTGCCCCATTGACTCGTTACGGGCCACTCTCGGACGATGGATACCAGTTCATCGGCGGAGGTGGCGCCATGGCGAGTCTGCGAAACGGGAAGCCGTATATCTGGGTGACGTGGCTGGCGAAGGTTCTGGCGGGCGAGACCCGCTGCGAGTGGTCCACATGGTTTCGAGCCCACACTGACCCGGGCTCATGGCAGAGGGTCCCAAGGAACGGCGATATGACAGAGTGGCTTCACAGGCATTCGGAATTGCTTCACCGCGCTCGCGGCCGGTTCCACGACGGGCACACGGTGACTCTGGAGGACCACAACTACTTCGTCCTCCGCGGCCGGCAGGCGACGATCGCGGGCAAGCCTGACCTCGTGGCGATCGACGGCGACCGCGCCCTGGTGCTCGATGCCAAGACCGGGTCCCCGAAGCGCAGCCACGACGAGCAGGTGATGCTATACATGCTGGCCCTGTCTGCCATGCCGGACTATGAGGGCGTCACGTTCGACGGCGCGGTCTACTACGAGGACTTCGTGGCCGAGATCCCCGCCGCACGACTCGACGACACGTTCACAGCCCAGGTCAGGGCCGAGGTGGACCGGATCGCCGGCGCGGTCCCCCCTGCCAGGGCCCCGAGCTACAGCGAGTGCAGCTTCTGCGAGATCACGTCCGAGGACTGCCCCGAGCGGGTCAATTCCGCGCCGCTCCAGAGCTCCACGTCCAGGTTCTAGACGTTAGTTTCAGGAGGTAGACATGGCTACTCAAGATAGTTCTGAAGAGCGTCGGCAAGGAACTTCGCCTGTGACCGAGTCAAGGCCCAATTATCAGACTGTGGATCCTGGTCCGACTCGGGTGATAGGGGTATTCCGGTCAGGCGTAGGCCGAATTCTGTGCCGTCCTCCGCTGGAAGAAGAAGTTGCACAACTTCGAGCGAGTGGCAAGTTGAGTATCTGACGTTGAACGACAGTGTCACAGTTCAGGGCTCCACGTCCAGGTTCTAATCTAGGAGGAATCATGTCGAAACTTACTCGTTCTCAAGAGCGTCCTGTATCTGCCTCGATAGGGTCTGCAACCCTTCGCGTGTCAGACGCAGCGCAAAGCGCGGAGGAAGGTCGGTCTCACGGTGTGAGTTTGGGGCAAGCCCGAATTCTAGTTCATACCCATCAGCATGAGGCCGGATCTCCAACTCAAGGTCTTGGTAGTGAAACTCCATAAACCGCTCCTATATCTCACGTCCTCACTCTATCAGCCGTGATAGGGTTGTCAACCCCTTTTCACCATGCTACGCTAGCCGTCAGTTGTGGTAGGGAGGGCAGTGAGCATGACTGAACGGGACTGGGACATATGGGCAGCCATGGCGAAGGTCGCCGGTCGACGCGAGACGATCCCGTATGGGAGCCTAGCCGCTAGTGTCGGCATATCGACTGCTGAACTTACGCCTCGTCTGGATCCTATCGCAGCCTATGAAACCAGGAAGCGCAGGCCCATCCTCAGTGCCGTTGTCGTCAGCGGGACCAACAACATGCCGAGCAAGGGCTTCTTCGATTACGCCGAGCGCATACACGCTTTCTCGGGCCGTGACCGCGAAGCGTTCTGGAAGGAAGAACTCGAAAGGGTTCACAGGTATTGGAAGCCGTAAGATGGTTGTGACCACTCAGGATGAGTTCGAGACGATCGTTCGGGGTCTGGCGACGAAGGGCGACATCAAGGTCGTCGTGGATCGTGTCCAAGCAGTAGAGGCCCGCTTGGACACGATGGAGACCCGTTTGGACACTCTGGAGGAAGGGCTGGACGGCCTTCATAGGCTCATTCAGGAACAAACACGGGCCATCAAAACTCAGACCGAGTATCTCAACACACTTTCGCAGACGATACGCGGACACACGAAAATCATGGAGGCACACACGGACCTCCTGATCAGAATGGACGAACGGCTAGTAAGACTGGAGACAAAGTGACAATGAGCCTGGACACACCTTCTCCCTGTCTGCGATCCGCGCATGCCTGGCTCTACACGGCCCCGTCAGTTCGCTCCCTTCGTCCTGACTAGGTCACATCCGCTACCGAGAACCCCCGGCGGTGTATCTTCCCAGCAGGTGAACGCCGAGAGTCTCCATATCCTCGGTAATGCCCACTGTGGGGTTGTCGTCGGAGTGACCTTCGCCTCAACTCCGCCTACCTCACCGCCGCCCGATACGTTTCGCTACCTAGTTAGATTCTCACGCCTAGGACGAGTTCGTGATCGCCTGCCCCTACCGAATCGACAAGAGCTACCTCATAGTGTCGGTCCTCACTTCATAGCACTCCGTCTCATCTGTTCCACTGACCCACGCCCGGCTGGAGCCGTCGCGTAGGCACTAGACAGCCGACCCAGGTCAGGGCTGCAGCCTCGCTCACCTGGTTGTTCTACATTGCTTCGGAGTGGTAGGGTATGGCATTAGCTCCTACCGAGGTACGATGCTGGGGGAAGGGCAGTTCAGGGAGGCTCTTGCGACGCGCCGACGCCATCTCGCTTCGAATGCATGTCGCCAATTGGTGGTCACGCCCTTATATCGATGTCCAGGACGGCCGTCGTTCGATGACCAATCGCCAAGCGGATGACATGCTCGAAGGTCTGGTTAGCAGGTATTACCACCCAGTGCCCTATTGGCGCATGGGCGAGGGCGAGAGTGAGCAAGCGGTAACCGTCGGAGGCTCTGCGTGATATTAGCTGCACTGGCTATGAGTTTCGCGACACTGTTAGTGGTGGCAAATATCGTTGCTGTCAAGCCGGTAGCGCTCAGTGGTTGGGTGCTTCCAGCAGGAACCATCGCCTACCCATTCACGTTTCTTCTCACTGACGCCATATCAGAACTGTACGGCCGAAGGATTGCCACCCGCGTGGTGTGGTACGGATTCGGCTTGAGTGCTGCCATGGTAGTCTTGGTCTATGTAGCCCAATTGCTACCCCCTGCTGACTTTTGGGAAGGCCAAGTCGCTTTTTCAGCGACGTTGGGGTCAGTGCCACGGATTGTCCTAGGATCAATGACCGCTTACCTCGTGAGTCAGCACAGTGACGTCCTTATCTTTCATCACATGCGTAGTGTCACCAACGGCCGTCACCTATGGTTACGGAACAATGTCTCTACTATTCTGTCTCAAGCGATCGACACGGCGATCTTCATCTCCATAGCCTTTGCTTGGTCGGTGCCACCTAGTGTGTTGTGGAACATGATGGGGACTCAGTATATTGTCAAGGTCGGGGTCGCTGTCGTAGACACGCCCATCGTTTATGCGCTCGTCGGATGGATCAGGGCTAGGCCGAGCTACGCTACCGAGGCCAACACAGGTGAGCTGGTACGGTGAGTCACATGGTGTCCATGGCGTTGGCCACGATGCCAGTGGCGTCGGCGGCGCCTAGCAGCAACGCGAAGGGAGCAGCATGCCCCCGTAGGGCATCCGCTGCCGGCGGACACGGTGCTGTGGCGATTCGACCCAGGTACGGGTTCTTCAACCGGCACTCGTCAGAATGGGCCGCAGCGTGGTTCGGCCCGAACTCTACGCCCTCGCGCTCCCTGAGTAACTCGCTCAGATGAGTGTGCGGTCTCCGAGTAGCGGGCCAGAGCAAGGCGCAGCACCCCATGTGCCAACGCCTCCGGTGTCTTGCTGAGTGCTCGGCGTCCACGATGACCCGTGAGCGAGTGCAGATGCTCCTCCGCGTAAGCTGCAAGGATGCTCCTGGTGTGGCCTGCGCTCACTCCCAGCAACGTGGCCGCCTGATCTCCCATCTCATGCCATTGACAACAGGAATCACGTTCGGCTGAGGCGCTCTAGCAGCGGGTCAGGCTCTCCTGACTCAGTGAACCCCTTTGCGCGCAATGTACAACTGTCGCATGTCCCGCAAGGGATCTCCCCGCCTTCATAGCAGCTCCAGGTGTATTCCAACGGTGCCCCGAGCTTCAATCCGAGAGCGACGATTCCCGCTTTTGTAAGTTTGATAATCGGGGTCTCGACCTTGATAGGAACCCCATACTCGGTCCAGAGCTTGCTCCCTAGAGCGAGCACATTCTTCATCGCCTCATAGAACTCTGGACGGCAGTCGGGATATCCGCTGTAGTCGAGGGCGTTTGGTGCCATGTACACGGACGCGGTCACGCTGGAGGCATCGACGCCCTCCACTTCGATGGCGTGCAGCACCCGGCTTTCGAGACTGGCCGCGGCCAGGGACAAGAAAATCGTATTGCGGAGGGGAACATAGGTTATCGGAACGCCGTACCCAATCTCTTCAACGGAACGTTCTGACGGCACAGGGAAGCGGTCCGGGTCGGTCAGCGCGGAGTACCAAGCAATCTTCGAGAGAAATGAGATGTCGATCAATTCGTGATCAACACCAAGGATGCCTGCAACTTGGCCGGCGCAGCCGACTTCCTTGGAATGGGCTTGTCCATAATGAAATGTCATTGCCGTGACGTAGTCGACCTGGTCCTTCGCATAGGCGGTAACGGTGGTGGAGTCAAGCCCGCCTGACAGGAGGGTTAGACCGTACTTTGGCATATCGGACCCTGTTCCTTTGACCTCGGATGCTTCTAACCTGTCCCGGATTTCTCTTGGAGCAGCACGGCTAGATCATTGAGTATTGCTGGCGCACTCACAGTGAGTAGCTCTCCTGAAGTTCTCTCAAAATGCTCGAAGAGCCGTTGCCAGGGGGATAGATCGTAGTCGCGCCGGTGGGCCGGTGGCGCTTGATGAACTCCGTCGCCGCGTGGGTGGCCGACCTCCAGCATACTACAAAAACATCTGCTCTTCTGGCCAGTTCTTCGAGCCTTCGGCTTCCCACCGTGTCGCTCGTCAATTCGACCCGGACGCCCGGATAAAGCTCTTGCAGGATGCGACCGGTACGTCGGGACACCGACTCGGTCAAGGTGTAGATGGCCACGGTCTTTCCTGCCAGATCACCAGAAGCGACTGTCGCCGCAGCGGTCTCTTGGGCGGTGGGGACTGCTTCGTCGAAACCGAATACCTGGCCGATGTCATTGGCTAGGACGACCTCGTGCATTGACAGTCTGGGCCCGATGGAACGCAGGCCTTCGACGATTCTCACCCACAGCCTGACGCGACTCTCGGGGTTCGGGGAACCATAGTCGGCGATGGTTTCAGCCATCTCGAGAAAAACCCCGGCGTCGGTCCTTCCCGATTCTGTGGGCAATGCGTCACCCATGTCATCCAGCAGTTGGGCGTAATCCTCCCGGTCTGCTCCCAATTCCAGCAAGGCCTCCAGCAGTTCCCTGGCCACGCTGGCGGCCTCCTTGGACCACCGCACGGTCAGGTGCAGGAGAATGCGATTGTAGATCGCATGATACAGTCCCCGCAGTGACGAATCCGGCCATCCCGGGTCCGCTTGCAGCCACTGCACCAACGACGGAAGAACATCAAGGAGTCGGTCTTCTGGCACAGGCGTGGCGTTTTCTATGGCATCGACAAGTTCGGAGACGCGTCTGCCGTCTCCGAGGTGTTCACTGACCCTCCAGCGTTCGAGCGCTTTCAGGAAGAAGTCTTGGGGTACGGGAAGGTCTTCTCTCTCCAGGGACACGATCCATTCGACCCAACTCTCCGGCGAAAATGCTCCCGTAGACAGTTCAGCCATCCTTTGGTATGCAAGGCGATTGAACGAGTTGGAAAGGAGTGTATTCTTGGCTTCTTCTTCGAGGCTATCCACATAAGCGATCACGGTCTGGAAAGCCTCGATCGTATCCAGTTGCGCCGCCGCGAACACGCCCGCCCGAGCCCGTTCCAGGTTTGGGGGTAATTTCTCGGACTGGAGCATACCTATCTGGCGCTGGTATTCGGATTCGGGTGAAGTGTCCCTGGCTTTCGGTCCGGCACCGTCCTGGAAGAAGTGTTGCCGCAGAGACTCAAACGACTTGCGGTCTTCCTCTGGCCAATGATCCGAGATGGATCGCAACTTGTCTGCCAATCGAGTCTCGGGGAAACCCGACGCAGCGGCGGCCAGCAAGAAAGCTCGGCCGGCCATGGGCGACACATACTCCGGGCATGAGGCGAACAGGTTGCCGGCTATGGGCAGTACCCTATCGTTGAAGGCAGCAATCAGTTGGGACGGGTCTCCTTTGTTTTCGAGGTCCAGGATGTACGTTCGGTAGGCTGCTTCCGCCAGCAGGTCGGTAATCTTGCCAGCTCGACGCGCTTGGCACAGAGAGGGGAATATATCCAGTTGGCAAATCTGCTCCCATTCCTGGAACCTCGAACGGAGCCGCACCAACATGGCACCAAGATTGACTGCGTCCAACCGCATGTTGCTCCGCAGAAAATGGATGGCCTGCTCAGCGCCTCTCCGATCATATGTGACCAGAGACATTTCGAACCGCCGCAGTTCCTGGCCAGTGGTCCTGGGTTGGTTAGCGGCAGTTGAACCACCCTGGTCTACCAGATGCCGGAGCCTTGCAAGGGCTATCAGCGCGTATCGTCCTCGTTTTGCGTCACTCCCGTTGCTGAAACGGAAACCCAAAGGATATCCGTTTTCCGTCAGCAGAGCCTCCAGCCCATACCCCGCATCGAAATGAACCAACTGACCCGAGAAGTCTGTGATTGTGCGACCGACGGAGGCACGCAGTAAAGCCAACAATCGCTGCTGCTGAGCCTGGGTGGCTGCGATGGCGTAGTAGTGCAACTCCCGGTGTATCACCATCGGGATGATTGCGCCGGGGAACAGATCGTCCTCCAGCGTACCGAGGACGTCTTCCATATTCCCCAGCACGCGGGCACGCTGTTCTCCTTGAATCACTTCCCAGCCAAGAAGAGGCCGGATGTGGGCCGCCAGAGTGGAACCGTCACTTCCCCTCAAGCTCATAGCCGGCTTCCCCAATAGCCTTCCAAGACGAGCCGCCTTTCTTGGACCAACTCCGGTTGCCAGTGATAAAACACGTGCTCCTGGTTGAAGTTGATTCCTTGGTAGGTGAAATTCATGGACCCATCCAGGGTGAAGTGGTCAGTGAGAATTCCCTTTTCGTGCACCAGATTCTCCCTGAAGACATGGACCCGGTTTGGGTGCAAACGGTGTAGATCATCGACCCTGGAAAGAAAGTCACCGTTCTTCGGATCATGACTGGTGATTATGACCATCTCGGAGCCGCGCTCCAACAATTCCCCGAGCACCTCTGACAAGCGTATCGGCGTGGATGGCCAATGGGGTACGAGGGTGCCGAACTGACGGGACCTGTTGTCGATCAGATCCACGTCGGTTATCCACGGTGAAGAGATCCAAACACGAGAACTGGGAAACAGTAGCTCGGCAAGAAAGAGAGACTGGAGCAAGTCGGCGGGCCGGTCAGACGACCGCTGCGAGTATATCTGTCTTGGTGAGGTCAAGGGCTAGAACATCTCCTTCAGGATGAAGGTCAAAATCATACCTTCGCCAACCTCGTGCCTGGAGATGACTGGATATAGCTGCAGGTAGTCAACCTCCACCGGGGTGCCAAGAAGTTTGAAGGCAACCTCACTGAATTCTTCCTCTTTGCCCGGAGGGATCCTTACTCTCACCACACCTGCAGTGGACAAAGACTTCGCGAATTGAGTATCCCAGTCATCCATTCCGAAGTCGACGGGGGCCGGGCCGGGGTCCATCAGGAGTTCGCGAATCAGAGCCGGGTCGGTGTAGCCCCCCGCACGAAAGGGTTGGTAGGACTGAAGGGCCCTTGCCCGCACTTCCCACTGGCGCGGCCACAACAGCCCGTACAGGACGCCCTCGGCGTCCCTGTCGCCTTGGTCGGACGGGTCTCCATGAGCCACCAGTTGCCGCACCCTGTCGGCAAAGTCCGGATGCGAAGACGCGATGGAGCAGAAGGTGTGCAGGTCGATCCCAACCTGCAGACGCTGTTCCCAGTTGCGCCAGGCATGCACCATGTCCCGGACCAAGGCGTCGCTTGCCAAGTTGGTACCGGCCCGGAGAATGCGATGGTTCATCGCAACCTTGAGGCCCGTTTCTGCGTACACTCCTTGCCTTACAAGAATCTCGTACAGTTCTTGCAGGGCAACGACCCGCTCCGCGTGGCCCATCTGGCTTCGGACATCGCCGACGACCTCCGCAATGTCCGAAGCCTCGACAAATGCTTCTACTAGTTCGTCCAAGCCACCGCTGGTCAATTCCGCTTCCGCTGGAGAAATCGCGGCTTCCAGAGTGTCGATCAACATCCGGGGCGTTTCCGAAGCCTTGTGTGCCAGCGCTTCCACTGCTCCGGAGCCTCCGATCGTGCTCTCCGTGAGCCAAATCTCAACCGAATCGCCAACATTGCAGCGGGGGTCGCCCCGGTCTAGGTCGAGCAGCAACGACCCCTCCGCCATGTGCTCGGGCGCAGCAGAGTGCGCGGCGGCCAGAAGCGCCTGGCCTAGGGTCTCGTGAATTCGTTCCCGCAACCATCTTCCCCAACGATCGGGGTCCGGATGGCTCATTTCACGGGCGAGAGCAAGGATACGTTGCTGCGTATCGTTCGCCGAGAGCAGGTCTTCCCAGATCTGGTCGACCGAGCTCCCACGTACATCCTCCTGCAGCTCCACCGGGGCTTCCTCAAGGATCGGTCCGACATCGCCCGGGTCATCGGGCAGGGTCTGGGATGCCGCCTGGTAGAAGATATCTGCAAAACTTGAAGTCGACAGACTGTCTAATACCGCTGATATGTCCGCCTGCCTGGCAATGGCCGCCCGTGTCAAGGCCAGAAGAGCGACCCTAAACAGTCGTTCTCGCTGAAACCAGTTGGCGACAGTGGACAGATCGGGATCCTCCATTACGAGGTCCCTGAAGTAGGCGTTTCTCCACGCCGGCAGATTGTCCGAGGAAGCAGCGAGGTCGGTCAGGTCCTCTTGGTCCGGCAGATTCACGGCCACGCGGATGGCATCAACTTCCTGCTCGAAGCCGATTGCAGCCTGCTTTCCTTCGGAGTCAATGTACCTAGTTGTAACATTGAACTCCTCGCCATCGGGACCGGCCCTTCTCACGGTTGAATCAGCCTCGAGTGTAAACCGCCGAACAACCACGTTGGAGTTGGCTGCGTGCAGATAGAACTCAAACGAGTCTACGGCCTGTCCCCATTGGGGGTCATTGGCCGCGGATAGGATGATCGGCTCTTTCTCCGCCAGAAACTGTTTCAGCCAGACCTGCCTTCCGTTGGAAGTCGAGCGAACGTCGGAGTCTCTTGCTATTTCCAGGCGGACCGTCCAGGGACGATAGCAGACGACGTCCGTAATCTCGCCATCCAGTTTGACCGGTACGGAGGCCACCGGCTCGTTGTCCTTGGCATAGTCATCTATCCTCAGCTTGTAGACGCCGCTGAGAAGGGGTACGGGAATCCAGTGATTTAGCCTGCCCCTTTCCGGCGCGAATCTCCTGGTTACCCTGCCCGGAACCAGCCGGGAGATGGCATCCGTGACGCGCATGGATTCGGTTCTCTCATCGGCCCCGGACACTGGCGGCGGCAATTCTACGGATACTTCAGGGAGGTTGAGATCACTGAAGAGGTTGGCCGGCAGAAAGTCAGGCAGCGGATGTGGATATCCCTCGGACTTAATGTCCTCGGAGACATCCCCGCACAACGCAGGGTGCAGTTTCCAGTTAGTCTCAAGTCTCCTGGCCAATGTCGGCAAGACTTCGAGCATCAGGGAACGGGGAGAGCCCCAGAGGACCTCGTTCGCGTCATCATCGGAACTCAGCCTCAGGGCACCGCGCACGTAAGCGACAAGGCTACTTCTCGATTGGATGTCCGTCTCCAGCACGCCTCTTATGACCGTCTTAGCCCTTTCGTGTTTCCGCCTTCTTGCCCAATCAGCGCCGTCCCCACCCTCGCGGAATGGTCCACTTAGAGCCGTCCACCATGATCCCTTCAGGCCGTCCATGTCGTTGTTGGCGGCCAGCCAATCCAGCATGGCGAACCCGGCCTGCATCCGGAGGACGTACCGGTTGTTGACAGGCAGAGTGAAGGACCTCAGTACCGGATCGAAGAGTCGATCATAGGACTGATAAGTCAACCGGTCCCGGCCAAAGTCAGACAGTATGGTAACCGTCCACGGTCGCATTTCCGGAGTCCTTCCCGCCCTGCCCTTGCGCTGAACGAAGTTGGCCAGTTCGTGGGGAGCCTTGTGCTGCACGACCGCCCCGACCTGAGGGTCGTTGAATCCGACTTCGAGGGCCGCGGTGGCTACAATCACCTCGGCCTCAGTGGCAAGCCCCCGGTCCTGGGAGGACGTGCGGCCGATAGTCAACCGCTGAGTCAAGGGCCGGCGCAACCCCTCCAACTGCGTCCAGTCCTGACCAAGTTCGGCTCGTAAGCGACGGTCCGGTTGGCTCGATCCTCGCAACGCGGCCAAAGGCTCCCTGTTGGCGGTGGGTCTACCGAAAATATCCATCCCCTCGGCGTCCCGAAGGAAGTCGAAGAGTCGGTTCGTTGCGTCCAGGTCGTCGGTAAAGGCAAACACCCGCGCACCATATCTCCCAGAGGAGGGCGAGCACTGCGAACCCAGCGGGTCCAGCAGCCGGGAGAGCAGGAAACAGGTCTGGATCGTGGTCGACAGGAGTTGGGTCTTGGAACTGGTATCTCCCCGGAGCACGAGTTGATACTCCTTGGATTTGAACTCCAACTCGTCAGGGTGGGGTGTGATCTCGGTAACAGACTGCGGAGTCAGGCCAGTGAGAGTGGCAAAGAATCTGGACGCGTCCTCTAGCGTTGCCGACAGGCCCACATAGCGAACGGGCTCCCCGGCACCCCTGGCGTAACGCCATCTCCTCAATACCATCGCCGCCTGGGCCCCACTGGTGCCCCCGTAGGTGTGGATCTCGTCGAGCAGCAGGTACCTTGCACCCCGTGAGTGGTTCCGGTGAATGCCGAACACCTCGCGGTTGTAGGTATCGGACAGACGCTGGTTGAGCGATTCGGCGGTGGTGAAAAGGATATCCGGGGGTTGCCTCTGGGCCTTGGTCCGACTCAAGACTATCTGGTTCTCGTCAATCAGTGCCCCACAGCCTACTTCACAGTTCAGGATCTCCCGCTTCGCGTCGATGTCGTCGTCCAGCCAGACCATATCTCCAGCGCAAACTTGGCAGGTAAGGAAGGGACAGATAAACCCCGAACCTGACCCGGATCTCAGCCAACGCTTATCTCGCACTGCCTCCTGACTTGCGTCGTACGGAGTGTCTCCGAAGAACGTTCCTAGGCGGAAGGGGCGATATCCCAGCCGGTTCAGGGTGGATGCCATCGGTGCCAACAGAGCGTGCGCCTGGGTGAACTGGTCCTTCAGCAATTCAATGCGCGGGAACACCGCAACGGCCTTGGTCCAGAAGTCTCCTGGCCGGTTTAGCGGCCCCAGTTCAGCGGCCAGAGGCAGGTAGAAAGCCAAAGTCTTCCCACTGCCGGTACCCGAAGTGAGAACTGTCCCACTGTCGCGGGAGGCCGGTCGCATGATTGCCCTAGCCGCTCTCACCTGGAAGCCGGACAGATATCTTGCTCCGACGAACTTTTCCAGGAGGGTGCGACGAAGGTCGTCGAACGCTGGAAGGTCCGCAAGGTCCGCCATGGCCTGGTCCAGGTCGATGTCGCGCCGGGGTAGGCCACGGGGGCGAGCGTCTATACGATAGTCCGACACCAGGTTTGGAGATGAAAGCCAGGGGCGGCCGGGCATCAATTGCTTGAGACGCGTGAGCAACCTCACGCCTTCCGCAAACCGTGAGCGGAACCGGAAACCGTCGGGACCCTGGAATTCGAACAGCAGCGACTTCTCTACCAATGCCTCAACGAGGTCTTCCGAGGACAGCACGGCTCCGGAATTCGAAGTGACCCTAGAAGCCAGCGCAACTATTTCCTGTTGGGAAATGCTTCCATCGACATATCCCCACGGCAACGACACCATTTCGAGTTTTTCCACCTCGTCCAGCAGGGCATCGATCAGCTCCGGTGCGGGTCCCAACTCAGTTACGCCTCCAAGACACTCGCACATCGGCGAGCATCTTGTTCTCGAGCAACCACTGCATCGCATCCCCAGTCAATTGCTCGGCGGTAGCGCTGCCTTCTTCCATGGATTGAAACAACCGTCGGACTGGTTCCGGAATGTTGTCTGGAAGTTTCTTGGTAAGAACCTCCAACTCCTGAGCCAGCTTGGACGGCTTTTCCAATTCTTCCATGCTCAAGGGAAGTCGACTGGCTAGGCGTTCGAACTCAGCCAGCAGGTCCGACATATTCTGTGAGTGAGCCTGGAATGCAGGGGAACTGGACAGCAGGCGCAACAGGCCGGTGTCACAAGCGAGCCTCATTTCCATCAAGTGGTTTTTCCATGACTCCAGCAGTTGTTGATTGGAACTTGTGGCTATTCGCTTCAGTCCTGTACTAGTGGAAAACCTCCATTCGTTGCTCGGACCGAGGATGCTCTTCCTGTCCTCGGCATAGGCTTGCTGCATCGCTTCGAGCTTCAGCCTTAATTCGTAGGCACGGGCCTTAGGAGTTTCCACGGCAATGCCTTTTCCGCGGAAAAGCTCGATCTGCGTGGCCGGTGGCTGGACCATTTGGACCAGGCTGGAGAGATCGTCAGCGCGGGTCCTGAACTGATTTGCTTCTTCCTCGGTCGCTTTGAGTCCTTCGAGGTCTTTGATGCTCCTCGAAATCTCCCGCACCCGGTCAATCAGGCTGGCCATGGGAACCCTCCATCACTTTCAGATCGGAGACCAGTTGCCGAAGTGCCCTTTCGATTCTCGCCTGGTTCTCACCGAGTTCCCTCTCGATGGCACCTGAACTCGACTCCCGGTTGGCTACTGCGTTCTCGAGTTGGTTCAGCACTTGGGCGAGGGACGGAAGCAGCCTCTTCACTGTTGCACCCACATGGTTCCCTCGATTCCTGCCAAGCATGGGGAGAAGTTTAAGCGGATCGTCCCTCTCCAGCAGTCGAACGGCTAGCTCCAAGGACTTGTCGAGTTCGGCTCCCTCCAGTTGAGCAAGGGCCGACTCCATCGGCAGCCCAGTACTGCTGTTAAATGGGGTCCCGCTGTTCAGGGCGAGGGACATCATTTCCTGGATTTCGGAGATTGCTTGGCGCCCCGTTATGTCCTCGCCCAGGTTGAGGTGCCACTCCTTGGCCCAGTCGGTCACCTCATGCCACTCGACATTAGCGACCGTAGCGAGTTCCGCTTGTATCCTACGGTGTAGCCTGGCTAGTCTTCCGATTGGGTCCTGGCGGCGCACAGCATCTTCGGGCGGAGGATTCGACAGTGTCCAAGTCCGGCGGACCCTCTTGATGGCTGGAAGCAACGCCGTCGGGTCAATAAACTGGCCGCGCTGCCCTCCCTTGGTGCCGCTGGCGCTGGCGCGAACGGCATCTCTCAACGGGGTAAGTTCATTGGCGAAAGCGGTGTACAGACGCTGCCAATCCCCGGTCCTGTAGGGAAGCTCAGTAGGCCAATCGGCGAAGAGCGAGTTCAGCCATCCGACATCATCATTGCCATGACGTGGCGCCTTTCCCGCCAAAGCGGCGCCGACGGTGAGCATTTCCACCGCTGCAGTGGGGATGTCCCACCGGCCCTGCATTTTCCTGTAATTCTCGTTCTGCTCCAAAACCTCCGCGGACCACTGTTCGAGGCAGTTAGCAAAGACGGCAAAGTGTTCCCTCCCGCCTTCAAATTCCCAGTTGCCATGGCGAGTAAACTGGTAAAGGCCTTCGAGGGCCATGGCAGCCTCGGTTAGCTCTTGCCGTTCATTGCCGCTAGGAATGGTAAGGCTTACCGGGCGCGGCCGGCGCTGAGTCATCTGGTGCACGAAGCCTACGCTGAGTGACTTGGAGAATACAGGGTGGGAGGCACCAGCGAAGTAGCTCTGGACTAAGCCCTCCGAGTCCCAATCGATATGGCTAACTATCGAATCAAAAACCAATGGCCGGAGCAAGTTTGTATAGCGATCCTGCATCGATTCGCCATTCCCCCAGGCGCGGATTGCCGCCACCACTGGGTCGACGGCCTGGGTGGGGTTGAGGACCGGTTCAGCAGACACCGGTTCGACGCGAATCGGGTGATCGGTACCTACGGAGAGTCCAGGACGCTGCTGTTGCTGCGTCATCGGCTTGGTGGTCCCAAAAGCCGTGTACAGATCCTCGGCCAAGTCCGCTGGTAGCGAACCGCCGTTGCCCCAGAGTTCGAGGATGGCGAGTTGCCTGTCGGCTTGTTGCGGATGCTTATCTCGCAACCAGTCCTGAACAACCGGCGGGAGTTGGGCGCCCCGCATCTGATTCAGTAGCAGTTGCGAGGGGAAACGACCATCCTTCAGGTCCTCTCCATAGGTGCCGAGGACCTCGGCCATGACGTCTTTGACCAGCACACGAGGATTGAACCTCCGGTCATGGTTGTCGTCGAGGCGCCTAAGCATATTCAGAAGGGAATTACTGTTGAAAGGATACAGTCCCACTCCGTCATCGGCGCCAAAGGCGGCATGGCATACCGATTGGTGCGGGCATGGTTCGCATGGGTTAGGCGCGCTTCCCCGTTGGTCCTCCGGCAAGTCAGCCCAGGCAACCAGGTCGGCTCTATCCGCCCGTAGCGCGTTCAGATATTTTGCGGCGAAAGCAACTATGACGTCCGTTCTGATAGAGCCGTCTTCCCCTTCGATCTGATGGTCCACTTGAAAGACATAATTCATCCGGGTCTGCACGGTGTTGGGCAGTCGGGTGTAGTACCCTGAAGTTACGGCTGCCCCCCACCGCAAGGAGCACAGGCCGTTGTCTTCGTTGCCCACTTCGACCAAGGCTTCCAGCAGCGTATAATCTAGGCCCTGCAAACGCGCCAGATCTTCGATAAGCAGGACCAACTCCTTGCCCTGCGTCCTAAGGTGGCGCCTGACATCTTGAAGTAACCGGATCAGGCGGTCGCCGGAAAAGTTCAGAACCTGGGCAATGGCCCTGTTCAGGTTCCGGTTTATTATGTCAACTGCTAGGTCCTGGCCTTCCCTGCTGGATCGCAGGACATCGCAGGTATTCCTGGCCTCAGCGGACATATCGGCCGTCTGTACTCCACTGAGAGGCAGGTCAGCCGAGGAGAATTCCCGTCGTTCTTCCGCCGGCAGATAGTCTTGGGACTCGCTGAGCACCTGGGTAGCGAGTTGCTCGACTACGCCGCCGGACTGGCTGAGGTGGCGCCTCAGGGTCGGGTCATGAAATAGGCTGGGCAGAATTTCGATCAACGCATTTTCCAGATCAGGGTCCGAGTTCCCTCGCACTTGATCACTCTGAATTGCGAGGGCGACTTCCGAGAGGAGTCGTTCCTCAAGATCCTGGGGAGAACTGTGCTGACTCCCAGCACGGTTCAGTTGATCGCGATAAGGCTGCCTCTCAGTCTCAGGCAGTGCGTCAATGATCAGTTCGAGCACTCCCCGCAAGCTGACCCCTGTTCGGGGGATGGCTATGGTGTGCCTATCGGCCGATGCAGGCAGGTTGTATTTCATCCAACTGATGAAATGGGACTTGCCTGAGCCGGAGTCCCCTAGGACTGCCACCTGCATGTGCGGCACGTCCTGGGACAGGAATGCTTCGAGAAACCCCTGGGGTCGCATGGTCCAGTTGGTCTCGCCTCGGCCGGTTCCTTCTTCGGGCCTTGGATTTGTCGCCCGCAATGGGAATTCCGAGTGGACTGCAAGAAAAATGTGGCGGGACGCATACTCAGCATCGGTGTTCAGCACCTGCCGCACTCTGCCGGTGTCCCAGCACAAGAATTTCTGAAATGCCATGGCTAACCTCCGGAAGTCCCGGCCACACTGACATGGCTGACCGGTCTCAATTCTGAACCGAGGTCGAGATTCATGGCTTGGGCATCCGCCATCCGCTGCATTGTAATCCGCCCACTGCGCTCCAGTCGTCGCAAGGCAAAGCTGGTTGAACGAGAGATGTGCCCATCGGGACGCCGCCCGTCATGGGCAATCTTGGACTCTACAAACTTTCGGGCAGTTCCTTCTTCCAGCACCGGCAGGTGAACGGCCAGCCTCGACAGGAACTCTCCAACGGGCAGCCAGCCCGGTTTAGCTTCCCACCGCCCCAGATTCCTGGCAATGGCCTTGGCGGGGTCGGGGACGACCACATTCTGTCTATTGATTTCGAGCCTCCAGGCAAGTCCCAGGAACCTGGCCCAATAGACAAACTGATTGCACCTTGCCCTGTTGGTCAACTCGAATGATGCCCCTTCCGGGCCACAGTCCTGTTCAACGAGCCCGCTGTAGTTGTCCTCCCAAGCAAGCGGGGTCGCCGGATCTCGGCAGAGCAACCATGCCAGCGCTCTTGGGAGGGCGCCCTGACCATGCTTTTCGGCCTCCTCAGGGTTCAGCAACTTTTCCTGCAGATAGTCGACGAAGCCGTCTTCGGTCAGGCCAGGCGATACCGTCAACGAATCGTTGTCCCCCAATATCAACATCCCCAGGTTACGGAGTTCGCGCACGACTTCGTCACCGACAGCGCTTCCTCCCTGCTGCTCGTCGTTCCCCGATTGGCCGCTTGTCAGTTCAGCGGGCAGCAGGGTCTGCTGAAGCAGGTCTTCCTTAGCCCCGCTCGACCCGCAACTGGAAACGAACCGGAGGGCTATCTTCAATCGATTGGGAGTCGCCGTGAGGGAAGTAATTACGCTCATTGGTTCATCCTATAAGAGAAAAGATCGAGGCTGGACAATTGTGGGCCTTGGAAACGGTCCCTGAGCAACACCCCTGGGATGAGGGGATCCGGCGATTCACGATGTGCGAAAATGTAATGTGCCTCGGATGGGTTCCTCTGCCGGAGAATGTGCTTCGACACCGGATGACCGGGAGGAAGGACAATCGCAACAGGTGCCTTTGGAAGGTAATCGAAGGGCGGCAGTTCCGACGACGAGAATATGGGAATGTTCGGCAATTCCGCCTGCACTTCTTGGGCCTGTAGCGGTGCCCTCGGCAATGTGATCAGGTTTTGGACCCCGCACGAGGCCAATACGGCCATTCCCTGCCTCCATCGTCGCAGAGTCTGCCGATCCAAGGGACTGTCGTAGAAGACCACTACCCTATTTGTGTCGTCCAGCAGTCTTGAAGCCGGTGCGGAAACGCCAGAGAACCATTGCCACGGGATCCTGGGAATTTGCGGGGCTTCGGTGGAACGCTCTGCTCCAGACTTCCGGCAATGCGGACAGCCGCCGCAGGCCCGGGCCACCGGGATGGTGATCTCAGTGCCGTGCGGCGAAGACCACCACGCCACTTCGTACACCGGGGCGAGCAAATCGGCAGCGCACTCCCTACCCCGCAGAAACTGGCGCATCTTGTCCAGATTTGCCCGCGAGGCGGATTCCATTCTCTTTCTGTAGGGCTCGACCATTTCCACCCAGGCTGCATCTACTTGATGCCGCGGGTCGACGACCTTCACCCTGTGGACTTCACGACGCATTACTGAAGCAACACCTTCGCTGGAAGTATCCTGATCTCCGCCAGGTTCGCCATCAGACTCCAACTCCCGCCATGACACCGGGCCTAGGAGTTCCAACATACCCGAATTGGCCATGAGGGTTAGGGTCCGTTGATTCCAACCAGTATTGGTCTCACCATCCATATCAATATGCTGAGGGCCGGTGCCGGGCGGGACATTAGTCCGGAGTCGAAACACACCTCCCCCTTCATGTACCTTCTCCGGGTGATTGAACATTGCATCCCAGCGACGACGGGCTACGTCCTTGGTCAGTAGCCTTCGGCTGTTCAAGGATGCGGCCGTCCTAAAGTCGTCTTTCTCGCTGTAGTGGTCCACTCGGACCGGAACGACTATTGACGCGGCAACTCTTCCGTCCCTGCCACCCCTTCCCACTTCCTGGTAGTACCTGTCCAAGGTTTCCGGCACGCAGGCGTGGACCACGGTCCTGACGTTGGGATGGTCGATCCCCAGACCAAAGGCGGAGGTGCCTACCACGAGATCCAGTTCCTGCTTACGCCAGGCGTCGACCACTCTGGTCCTGGCGGTTGTCGAACTTCTGCCAGTCAACATCGACAGTCGCCTGAATCCCAAGTCGCGGAGACTGCGGTACCACTCCTGGGCGTGATCAACCTCTGTCACGTACAGTATGGCGGGCCTGGGCATGTGGAGAAGGGCTTCCGTTACACGTCTCCTACGCTCCTCGTAGCCGGTGGGCCTGGCGACCCAGTATTCGATTTCCGGCCGCAGTTGGGTGGAGCTGATCAATTGAGTACCGCCGCTGTCAGGGTCACCCGGGAAAATGGATTGAAGCGTGTCAAGTGTCGAGCCGGTGAATGTGGCAGACAACAGAAGAGTCCGAGGTCGGGTGCCGGGAGCAGCCTCCTCAAGGATCTCCGAACGAATTCCGCCAAGCAACTGGAATTCGGCCCGGAAGTTGGCACCCCAAGTGTCGACCAGGTGGGCTTCATCCACCACCAATGCGCGCAGGAAACCCAGCCTCGCCGCATCACTCAGGGGCGAATGGAGCACGCCGCACACGGCCTCCGGGGCTGCGAAGCAGAGTCCCTGTCTCCCGTTCCTAATCCGTTCGATGATCGCCTGCTTTTCGTTCTCCGGCATACCGCCAATATACGCCGTAGGATGCTCGGCGATTCCCATTTCCCGGGCTCTTCGCTGGTGGTCCAGGGCCAACGCGACCGTAGGCGTGACAACGAGAGTCACGCCGGGGAGGCCGTCGGTGGCGCCGTAACCGAACGAGGCAATAGCCTGAAATATCAAGCTCTTTCCCTCGCCAGTCGGAAGGCAGACCACGAGGGTGGAACCCGGCGGCGCGCAGAGCGCGCCCCGGACTGCTGATCGCTGACCAGGGCTCTGGTAATTCCCATGCCCCTGAAGCCCCTGAATCCGGGACAAGAATGGGTCTCCTGCAACCGAAGTGGTCCTCCTGTACTGGCTCTCTGACGCTGCCGCGCCATCTACTCCGCCAGATGTCGCGTCGGGCAACCAGTCGGGTAGCCACGGCTTTGCCTGAATTGTAGTGCCGTTGTCTGACGGAACGGCGGAAATGCCCACCATTTCCCATTCCTGGACAGTCGGCCAACGCGGGTCCTGGGGCACCCTTATCCGTATGGCAGCCTGGAAGTCTGACTGAGAGTCGTTATTCCTCAGGCACTGTCTGATCAGGACCGCGAGGTCAAGCCTAGACGGCCTGTCGGATTGCCTCGCGTCGTTCGAAGCCAGCGCCCCGTCCAAGCGCTGCAGACAAGTGGGGACGTGCTGTTCCCTCGATGGCCCCGTCACGCCCAATTGCCTAGCAATGCCGGAGAGAGACTCGCTCTTGAACTGATCTCTGGCTGAACCCGTCATTTCAGCCTGCACTATAGCACCCTCGGCCTCTTGCCATTGTTAACGCATCTTGCGTTTGACTTAGTCGTCATCCCTTGGGAGGACCATCCGCAACGATAATCAAGCCTATCGAATCAAGCCTGATTGTGGGCGAGGTGACTCCAGCGGCGACGGCGGTGTTGACCAGAATGTCAACCTCCAAGCCCGAAGCAGTTCCGCCACCTTCTTCGAGAATGAAGCTGCCTCTTCGCTCTAGGCTCCTCCTTGTTACATCCAATTCTGCCAAGGCGTTCTGCACCCTGTCGCTGACCATAAGATTGAACTGCTGGGATATGCGTAGTTGGGTCTCGGCCTCCTGCCGCACCCTGTTGCATGCGGAAGACAGTTCCTCAAACCCAATGGTCTCATAGAGCGCGTTCCTTCGACTACCCAGATTGAAGTCCATGCGTCCCGATGTGTCCGAATAGGTAGTGTATGGACGGCCTAATACCTCCAGCAGAAAAGGATCGGACACTGGCTGCATCTGAATGTCGACGTAGAGTTGGGCCGTCCAGGGAGGCAGCATAGAATCCAGTCGTCTTCTTATTCCAGGCAGAGAAATCGGGTGCGTCTCAGATATGGATGCGTTCCCTAGCACCTCTCGCGCGGCCTCAAGGTTGGCCTCCACCACAAGAACTAGGCGAAACCCAAGCCACGTCCCCTGCGTCTCTCCCGGCCAATCTGGCTCCATTCTCCAGGTAGCATAGGCAGTACCGCGATCGTCCCATCGCAGCATCTTTTCCAGGTTATCAACCAGTTCGAGTCCCGGACGAACCAGACGAAGCCCACGGTGACGGGCAGCAGCCTGGCGCTCGTAAGTCATGGGAGTGTCCAAACATCCTTCGGGAAACAGTTCCTGCCACGGTTGCTTGGGAACCAAGGTCCGGGAAGTCCAGTGCAACCTGAAGGCCCTCGCGCCTGGAAATTCCTCCAACGACTCTTCTCTGAAATGCAGGACTTCGGTCAGCCACAAGTGCAGGGACTGGTAGTGCTCGTGCGTATCCCTGGAGACGATCGCCTGGAACGCGTCCGCATCCTCAGGAGAGAGCGGCGAGCGTCTGTCCAGCGCGTATTGCTCATCGAGTCGCTCGCGCTCCTGCCAGACTGCGTCCCTTACCCGGGAACCGAGGGCACTGATTCCCTCAGCTCCACTCCTATACAGGGCCAGGATGATCTCATCCTGCAATTCATCGAGGAGGAATTGCACCTCGGAAATAGACTGATCGAAAACTCGAAAATCATCGCGGAGCAATTCGAACCAAGCCTGCCACGGATGCACGTAGTCAGCATATGGCGACACCACCCAGTGGTGAATCGCCCGGTCTGGCAAGAGTTCCCGCCCGAACCGGTCAAGGCGCCCGATACGTTGCTCGATTCGTGTTGGGGCTACGGGAAAATCAAGGTGTACTATTCCGTGGGCGTACTGAAGATTGAGGCCTTCTTCGCCCCGGCGATCGCAACATAGTACGGTTTGTCCCGGGGAAGAGAAGAATCCGTCGATTGCCGAAACGGCCTCCTCTTCGGTGGAGTCTCCGGTCACGACGAACACATCAGCCACTCGCTCGGCCTGCAAACGGGAGGCTACTCTTTCGATGAACGATGTAGATGACCCAAAGACAACGAGCCGCGGAGAGCGCGCGCTGGCCGCGATTTTCCGCAAAGCCTGAGCGATTACCGTCACCGCAAACCCGGATCGCGTAGACTCGGATGGTTCGTCCAGAATCTGCAGAGCATACTCCAGGGCCGACCTATCGTCCAGGAACGATTGGACCTGGCTGGTCTCGATGGATCTCAGTTGCAGTTCCAGTTCCTCTCCACAGGCCGCCAGACTTATTCCAAGAGCCTCGTGGAGTCTCAAATACCGATGGGCCATTTCTTGCTCAAAGTCACTCGCCGAACTCCCGGACATCGCTGCCACGGCCGCTAGGGAGAGGACCCTCCACTGGTCAAGAGCCATCACCATCGAAGGAGTCCTTTCATCTTCATCTTCCTCCAGAATGGGCGCCAGTGCCAGCCTAGCGAGAGATTCCTGATTGGACAGGTCTCTTCGCCTAGTACGTATCAGTCTTTGATGGAGCCTGTAGGTGTCCGAAATGTGGCGGTGGAATTCCCTTACAGCGACGGAGACCGCTACCTGATCGTTGTCCTCCATGGATTGCTCAATCTTGGCAACAAGGCTTCCGGCGAGTTCGTCTCCGGGAACCAGTTCCCGCAGCGATCTGAGGGACATCCTGAGGAATACCTTGTTCTGATCTGGTTTTATCGTCAACAGAAGTCGACCGAAATCTTGGCGTTTGGCCAACTTCTGTAGGAATGCGGACTCATCGTCAAGCCTATATGTAACAGGGTCGAGCAAGTGGAGAAGCGCTAGCAGGGTCCTTTCGTTGCCGAGCACGGGCGTCGCGGAAAGGAGTAGCAATCTGTGCGCACGGCGCGCGATTTCCTTTATGGCATGATACGCTGCACCGGTTTCATGATCATCGGTAATCAGATTCTGCGCTTCGTCGACTACGAAGGTATCAACTTCCGATGGGTCAATTGAGGAGATCTCCTCATACGGGACAATCCGCAACCGGTCCCCCGATGACTCCAGGAAGAAACGCCAGGACAGTTCTCTCTTCCATTGACCTATCAAGGTTGACGGTACAGCTACGACTACCCGTTCGGTGGGGTTATCCCACAGGGCCTGTCTGACAATCGTGCAGGCTTCAATAGTCTTTCCTAGACCAACTTCGTCTGCGAGCAGATACCTTTGGATAGGATCATTCAGTACGCGCCGAACAACATCCACTTGATGATGGGCAAGTTCGACTGACGCTGACAACAGCGCCGTGACCCCGAAGGCCGTGGCTCTTCCCGACGTTAGACATTCGATGGCAGCCCGCCTCTTGTCATGGAGAAACTGGGATTCCATCCCTCCCGCTGCGAGAACGGATGCGGGGTCGTCCACAGGCTGAAGGCAACGAACTCGGATGTCACCTTCCCCGATACTCAGTTCCCTTCCGTTTGGAAACCGAACGTCGTATGTCAGTTCGTGGTTGTCCAAAATGTAGTCAATTATGCGGCCAACGGACCAGATTCCATTCTCGTCGCGATGATAAGCCCTAGTTTGGGGACTCAGGTAGGCGGGTTCCAGTTTTGGCAGAGGGTAAACTGCTTCGACTTCGTCGCTAACCGATCTGAAAAACCTTACCCTGCAGGTGTCATGCTCAATGGAGGAGATTTGACCTATCCCATAGTGGTCAAAGGTCCACACGAAACTGCCAGGCTTGAATCGTCTCAGCAGTGTTGCAGTCCTCATTCGTTCTCCCTGGTACTTGTAAAGGTAAGATTTGGAGAAGGTTGGATAGTTTTAGTCTCGGCGTGTAAGTGTCGAAGAACTATGGGTGTTCAAACACTCGTTCGTGATACTCCCTGAGCAGATGCATGGCAAGCATCTGGATATCCTTAGTGGTATTCTGAATTTCATTCCAGTTCCTTGTGCGTCCGTCACGAAAGTCCCAATGTCCTTCGGTCCAGTGGCACGCTTCCTTCAGGGGCTCTAGTCTAACCCGAAACTCCTCGACTGTAGGTTCTTCTCCGGGCTGGGATCCTTCAGCCAACGCATCCATAACGAGACCCATGCCAATAATTCCGGCCCCATGCATGAGGCGGGAACGTTTGGGAGTTTGTCCCCAGGCGTCATGGAAGACTGTCGCCGTGGCTTCCCAGTAGTTCTTCAAGAGGGTTAGCATGCCTTCGGAATCTGCCTCTGGCGATCCGACGGTCTTATAGGCATATAGTGCGCCATCACTTAGACTATTCTCTATCATTCTTAATATCGAATTGTCTTTAATGACTCCCTTGGGATTGGTTGGAGTTCGAACCATCTCTCTAAAAGGAGAATTGTCGTCCTTGTTCAGCCGCCTGAGTAAAGTAGCTGAGAAGCGTCTCCGTTGTAGAAGGCCAGGAAGCCGTGCTTCTGTCCCCGGTAGCAGTTCGTGGATCAAGTCCTTGGGTAGCGGCTTGGGGGAATTCACGAGTATGAATTGTTCGCGTTGATCCTTGTCAGACTCAGCCACAAACCCCGTCACAAACACCGGGAAACTGCTGACAAACGCATCACGGATCGCAGCTGCCCTTTGTTGTCCATCAACGATCCAGGCAGCCTGTCTGGGATTTCCGGCGTCATCAGAAAGTGGGATTCGAAGGATGCCGCATCGCCCTGTCTCAAATTCGTTCGAATTCACTTCAACTGGCACAAAACTGACTGAATCGTCAAAGGCAACGACCAAGCTTGTGGGAAGCATCGGATCCTCGGAATCCAGGTATTCACGTATGTCTGCTATGTGTGCAAGTACCTCAGGTCGCTGATACCCTGCGACATCATCTTCCTCATTCTCATGCACCCTGGATATGGTTGCGAAACGCCGTAGCATCTTCCCATCGACGGCAAACGAATAGAGTTTGTGGGTAGTTCCCTGGCGCAGCTCCAAGGCCAATACCGAAAGTTGCTTCTCTGCCGTCAACTTCTTCCTCCCTTTCTGACCTAGAATTCATCGGTGCACTTCTAAATAGAGGTCCAGTCCAGATTGCAACTCAGCCTGAAGTCTCTGAAAGAAAATGCTCAAATTGTGGAATCCTCGTCTCTTGTTGCGTTCGGTTCCCCGGAAGATGATCACCTCAATGCCGATTGTCTTGCAAATCTCGCACTGGCACTTTGACCAAGGCCGTTCGGTGAGTACTTCCCGGTAAACTGTCTCTCTATTTTGGCCAGGGTGGTGTATCCCTTCGTAGTCCATGAGGAACTTCAGCACGTCGTCTACCGAAAGAGCCCCTCTGTCATATTCTCTAAGTCCCCAAAGGCACTTCTCTTCCAGTTGTCGAGTTCGGTCCTGACATAACTCGCCCGACCGTATTCGGGCCTGGAGCTTCGGGTTACCTTCAGATTGCGGTACTCGAACTGCAGTGAAAGTTCTTTCGAGAGTGTAGTAGTTGTCTTTGTTGTCTTTAAAGGCTTGCCTCAAAGGTGAAGTACTATCAAAGCTTGTTACGCCATAATCCTTGAATTGGTAAATATGTTCACACCTAGTGATCCCCAGCAAATGAAGTTCAGTGCTAGACTTCTTAACTGCCTTGATAGTTTCCAAGCATTCAAGGATCGAGGATGTTCTTAGCGGAACCATGCCTCCTAGGGCGATCCTCTGGAACCCGATTTTCTGTAGTTCACTGACTGACCTCGAATATGATTCCGGACTCCAGCCTTGTGCTACCCCAAGGGGCGTGAAGCTGACACCATTGGCTCGGGTTTCTCTAAGGAAGGCGGCACCAAGTTCTAATGTGAGTTCCTGCCTTTCTCGCCACTCAGCGAAGGTGTCTGCAAATCCCGGCAGTGCAGCTCCCGCCTTGGTTTCATATCCTAGTATCACGTGATCCACGGAAATCCCATGGTCAAACCCGCACCTTTCATAGAAGTCGATTACTTCTGTGGTGGTTACCGGCGGAACTTTTGCTTTCACATATGAGAACGCACCGCAGTCGCCCATGGTCTCCAATCGTTGGATGGCATTGCCCGGACTATCGTCCAACCTCGAATGGTCCAGTCGCATGAATGACCTGACTCCATTTCGCCAAAAGCGTTGATGCTGGGCTAAGGAGTAACGACTTCCTTCAGACCCGAATCCGTCCACTAGGGATTTTGAGACGAGGACTCCGTGATACGTAGGAGTCTGGAAGATGTCATGGGGATAGTGATCATCCCGTTGCCGGATTCTCCATTCTGACCTGGTTTCCGTTTGAAAATCGAACGATGGGTCTACCATGTCCAGACTGTCCGCAAAAAAGAACTTCACTGCCAGGCTCTCCAACTCTTCAGTACTCTAGGAAGTAGGCTTGCACGGCGGCGTTAAATATACGAGAGAAGCGGTTCTGACCACAGGCTCTGCCACTCTCCCGGAGCCTTCGCAGTAATACAGTGTGGCCAGTCATTCCGTATTGCTTCAGAGCTGCCCAGATAAACTCCTGGATGTCATCATCGCTGGTCTGAGTCCGTGAAAGCGAAGGTAGTTTAGAGGATTGACCCACAAGTGTTGTGCCCTTTTGATGTAGCACTGAGGCACGCAGGTCCTGGTACCCAACTTCCTCGAGGAGTTTTCGCGTGTACCGTATGTTCAAGGCTCTTACACTCCCGCCTACCAGAAGCCTCAAGGAAATATCAGAGGGAAGCAAGTTGGCGCTCAACCCAGAGAGATCGTGGGACCCGACAGACACGATGCTAAGGAGGTTAGGGTCTTCGAGTCCCTCTCGTGCCCTCTTACAGTCATTGAATATCCCGTCCATGTAGTCTCGAGACGCTACCACTAGGAGAGGGCGCGCCGGATCCGCCGCCGCCAAATCGGCGATTGAGCGAGGGGCATAAGGGTCTGGTCCAGGCCATTCGGTGAGAAGCTGCCACCAGGTCTCTTTGTAGCTGCGCCGATACTTGCCATCACCCCATCTGCAAACGGTATCCGGGTGAGAGGATGAAAAAGTGGCGGAGTAGGGATTGATTTCACTGTCAATGCCAATCAGACCGTAGCCTGCTGAGCACACCCAAATGGCTGCCTTGTATCCGGATGAGGCAGCTATCTGTTCAAGGGAGGTTGCTACGCTCCAGTGGTCTCCAGCATACATACTCCTAGCTGGCAGTGTGTCATGTTCCGATCCACTTATTCGCTCTATCCAGGCGCCGAACCCATCTTCGATAGAGGATTTCCTGACGTGTCGGAGCTTTAAAGACTCCTCGGGAAGCCTCCTCTTTCTCTTGGTACAGGTAACCACAATGTTGGCCTGCGGCAAATTGATGGATGCCAGCATGTACTCACTCGTTGGTACTAGACGAATATGCCACTATACGGGTTGACCCCAATTCAGAAACCCCTTCGCCATCCAGGCTAGCACTCACATCCCCTGTCCATTTCACTCGGCAACACCATTCTAATGATCACTGGCAAATTGCTTCAAGCGGGCGAAGCATCTCCGACTCAAGTCGGACTTGTATGGAGCCCCCGCGAACCCTAGCCCACAGATTATACACCCGAGGTCAGTGACGGGGCCGCACGAACTCCGCGGGCCCGGTTAGGTCGGCCAACTCAAAGGGACCTCTGCTGCGCAAACTCTTCTAACTGCCGCTACGGCGTCAGATGGGAGCTCGTCGCTGGTCTCCACGAAAACTCAGAGCCTGCCCAGCCTGCGCCGCAAGTCCACAAGCTCAGACTCAATAGTCTCTAGAACCCGTCCGCGGACCTCGTCCCCGACGCGGTATGGTCGATGCGTAGAGCACCGTCGCGTCGAGGTCGGCCGTGGCCCCCAAGATCGGCCGCAGGCTCGGACCGACGGCAAACGCTGCCACCGCCCTCCTCGACCCACGTCGGACCGGCGTAAGATCGCCCGACCAGGGTATGGCTCTTGGACTCACGGACGTGGAGAGACGAATGTAGTCGAGTCCCGTTCCGGCCGCCGCCGAACGCAGGATCGCTTCGGCCTCGTCCGGCTGTCCGGGCACGTGAACGTTCCACACCGGCAGCGTCGACATGAGCGCGACGTCCTCCGGCGCCTGGTGCGTCCTCCCCGCGGCGGCGACGTCGTAGGACACCCCGACGGAGACGAAGACCGCACCCCAACTCCTAGTGGCCGAAGTCGAGCTTGACCTGATCGACCGGCCGCTCGACCAGGAACGGCGCGTAGGTGTCGACGATCGTCCGCGTGCCAGTCCTAATCGAAGAAGCCGTGGTCGACGTGCTGCTGGATCGTAGTGGCGAGGAAGTCGGGGTGCTGGACGGTGGTGCGGTGGGTGCTGTTCTCGACCCAGACGGTCTTGCACGTCGGTATGAGCTCGGACGCTTTGGAGACCAAATCTCCTTTCAAGGCGTCGTGTTCGGCCGAGTCGGGGTCTCCATTGTGTCGGGCGGCATGAACAGCACCGGGACCTGAACCTTCGGGTAGGCGGCGTTGAGGTCGCGGTCGAAGGCCCCGGCGAGGATCTTCCTCGAGTTGGCGGGGCTCAGCGTGAGGCCCCAGGTGCCGTCGGGACGCTCCTCGAAGTTCCTTAGCATGACGGCCACGACCTCGGGCGTCATGTGGGGGCCTCTCGACCGCAGGCTTTCCAACAGATAGTCCTGAGTGACGCCCTCGAGGTCTGACTGGATGATGTGGTCGATTACCTCCTCGCGCTCCTCGGGCGGAGGTAGTGGCCCCATGATGCCGCCATCGATCAGTACCAGGCCGACAGGAACTTCGGGATAGGCCGCCGCGTCAAATTGGCGACCGGGCCGGCACAGGGCCGAGGGAGACTACATGGGAGATGCGATATAGCTGCCAACAATACGTCCAGACTGGTCTCGCTCTGAGCTGACATCCCCGCGGGTCATTCGACCAACTGGGAGGCGGTGTACTGGCCCTCGAAAGGGATTTGACCCCTTGCATAGACCTGGAGTCGCGTTGGGCGTGCCGATTCGGAGACGTGACTTGCCACACCACGTGAAGCAGTCGGGTGAGAGGTGCGGGACGAATCGACACCGAGTAGACTGAGGAGAGCTTCCGGGAAGCCAACTTAGTATCGGTGGTGCTGATGCTGCTGGGAAACGTGGTTCGCAGGATGTCGATGCCGAGCCCAAGCCAGGACGCTCGTTGGCTCCTCGCCCGTCAGCTTCCCGCAGTGAGTGGGCCTCTCACGGGGTTGCTTGTCGCCATCATCTTGCTGGGTGAGCTCCGAAGTCTGGGGTTCGTTCTCGCGACCGGTGTGCTCGTCGGCACCGTGCCGGACGCCGTCAGTGGAGGTCTCGATTCGCCTGCGGGGGATCGCCTGATGACCGCCCTGGCGGCAGTGGTGGCTCTCTTCGTGGTCGGGCAGGTTGCCGAGCCACTGAGGTCCCTGGTCACGGAAACCCTCGGAAGACGCCTTGAGGGGCACCTACGAATCAGGATAATCGCGGCTTCCGTCGGCCTCCATCCGCCGAACGGCATCGGGCACCTTGAGGCCCCGCGGCTAAGCGACCTGATCCACAGGGCGCGGGGTGCGGCGCTAGGGCAGCACACACCGGCGATGGCGTTGAACGGGCTTGTGTACGTGGCCGCCACGCGCTTGGGGCTGATAGGAGCCGCCACGATGACCGCGATCTACTTCCATTGGTGGCTCGCCGTGGGACTGGTTGGGATCCTGCTTGTGTGCAGGACCCTGATACGCCGTCCACTAGCAGGCTTGAAGCGGACTGTCATGGAAACAACTCCCGATCTCAGGAGATCGGAGTACTACTCAGAACTGGCGCTCTCACCCGGCGTGGCCAAAGAGACGAGGGTCTTCGGGCTTGGCGACTGGATCGTCGACCGGTATCGCGGGCACTGGTTCGAGGGGATGGAACGGCTCTGGGCAGCTCGCCGGGCAGGCACTCAGGCAGCGGCCCCGTGGGTGGTTGCCATCGTGTTCCTCTCGGTGCTCGCCACACTGGTCATCGCCGGGCGCGCGGCCGCAAGCGGCGACCTGAGCTTGACCGCCCTGGCCATCGTAGGCCAGTCAGTTCTCAGCATGGTAGGCATTCTCTTCAGCTTTCCCCTACAGGAGCGGTGGCTTGACGAGGGGTCTGTTGCGATTCCCGCCGTGGCGGAGTTCGAACGGGAGGCGCGGTCGTTTCGACTGTCCTCCGGAGGCCGGGACCCTGGGCGGGCGGCGGGCGCTGACGTACGCTTCGAGAACGTGTCGTTCAGCTATCCGGGAACCGACCTCAAGGTGTTGAACGGTCTGGACCTAGTGATCCCCTCCGGCCAGTCGCTGGCAATCGTTGGGGCCAACGGTGCTGGCAAGACGACCCTGGTCAAGCTGCTGTGCAGGTTATACGAGCCCACGGATGGCCACATCTTGCTGGGTGATGTGGACCTGCGGGATCTAGACCCATCCGCTTGGCGACGGGGGATCGCAGTCATATTCCAGGACTTCGTGCGCTACGAGCTGTCAGCAGCCGACAACGTGGGCTTTGGTGCCGTCGGACGGGGACGAGAGCGTTCCCTGTTGGAGAGGTCGGCGCAGCGTGTGGGTGCCGATGAACTGATCGCCGGGCTCCCACATGGATGGGACACCGTACTGTCACGCCAGTACCGAAACGGATCGGACATTTCCGGAGGAGAGTGGCAACGCGTAGCCATAGCCCGCGCTCTCTATGCCCTGGAGGCCGGCAGCAGCCTGCTCGTACTGGATGAGCCGACAGCGCACCTTGACGTGAGAACGGAGATCGAGTTCTTCGATCGGTTCCTGGAGCTTACTAGCGGTGTCACGACGATTCTGGTCTCTCACCGCTTCTCGACGGTACGAAGGGCCGATTCCATCTGTGTGCTCGATGGCGGGCGTGTCGCGGAGCAGGGCACGCACGACGAGCTCATGAGTCTCGACGGCCACTACGCCCGGATGTACTCCATGCAGGCCGAGCGGTTCAGGGAAAAGGCGCCGGAAGGTGCGGACCTGGATGGCTAAGACTCTGCGCCCCATATGGCTAGTGGTGACGCTGGCCGTGCGCGCCGACCCATGGCGGGCTGTGCTGGTTGCGGTGATGGAGCTGGCGAACGGACTCTGCGTCGCTACCCTGACACTGTGGCTGAAACTGCTTGCCGACGCCGCCGTAGACCGTGACGCGACATTGGCGCTCGTTGCGGCCGCGTGCGGAGCGGGTGCGGTGACGGTCGCAATCTTTGCGGGTTGGCTGGGTGCCAACGGGCAGACAGTCCTGCGAGAACGTACCGGCCTCGCCCTTGAGGAGCGGCTGGCCAGGCTCAGCCTGGGCGTTCCCGGTCTGGAGCACCACGAACGCCCCGACTACCAGGACACCCTTGCCCTGCTTAGGGAGGAAAGGAGCACGCTCGGCGATTCGTTCTACGCGATAATCTCGGGGATGCAGTTGCTGGTGCGCTTTGGCGCGACCGTCGTCCTGCTGGTAACCGTCCACTTCTCCCTGGTGCTCTTGCCACTGGTCGGGTTCGTTCTGCTGGCGACCGGAAGGAGGGCTGAGCGTCTCCGGCAATCGGCGATGGAGGCAACGGCCGAGCCGCTGCGGACAGCGAACCACCTCGTGGAGACCTCCACCTCTGCCGGTCCCGCGAAGGAACTGCTGGTGTTCGGCCTAGGAGACGAGTTCCTACGGCGGCATCGGGCCATCTGGGATGGGGTCGATCGAGCGCGGACCAGGGCGGCTGTTCAGGAGGTTGCGCTCAACACTGCCGGATGGGTAGCTCTCTCTATGGGCTACGCGGCGGCGGTAGCGCTTGCCACGTGGCTGGCCATAGAGGGTCGGGCGACTGCCGGTGACGTCCTGATGACACTGAGCCTGGCCGGCCAGGTCCACGGGTATGTCGCGGGAGGTGCGGGACTGTTCTCGTGGATACTGGGCACACTCAAGGCCATAGAGCGGCTACTGTGGCTGACCGACTATTCCTCAGATGCCTCCAAGAGGGACGCTGGGCAAACTCCATCGCCGAGACGGCTCAGGGCGGGAATACAGCTTGAAGATGTGTCACTCTCATACCCGGGGACCGACAATGAGGTCCTCTCCAGCGTTTGTCTCCATCTGCCTGCTGGCAGCACGGTGGCAGTCGTGGGGGAGAACGGCGCCGGCAAGACGACCCTAGTCAAGCTCCTCTGCCGGTTCTACGATCCGTCCAAGGGCAGCATTCTCGTGGATGGTACGGGACTATCCCAACTCAGCGTTGAGGACTGGCGAGCACGAATAACAGCGGCCTTCCAGGACTTTGCCCGCTTCCAGTTCCTCGCCCGGGAGAACGTCGGTGTTGGCAATCTCAGGGCCGTCGAGGACATTGCGGCCGTGGAAGGGGCGGTTGCCCGCGCGGGTGCTAAGGATGTTACAGCCGGACTGCCTTCCGGCTTGGAGACTCAGCTGGGACGGGAATGGGAGGGCGGTGTCGAACTGTCAGAAGGTCAATGGCAGAAGTTGGCTCTGGCGAGGGCCCTGATGCGAGAGCGGCCCTTGCTGCTCATTCTGGACGAACCGACGGCCAGCCTAGATGCGGAGACGGAGTATGCGCTGTTTGCGCGGTATGCGGCAACGGTGAGGGAGACGGCTTCCGAAGTCGGGACCATCACACTCCTGATCTCGCATCGTTTTTCTACGGTCCGAATGGCGGACTCAATAGTCGTGATGGATGGTGGTCGGGTAAGAGAGGTCGGCAGCCATGACGAGCTCATGGCTCGTGGCGGGCTTTACGCGGAGCTCTATGAATTGCAGGAGAGGGCCTATCGTTAAGGGTGGATGGCATGGAGGGAGGATTGAGGCGGGCAAGCGGTGCCGACCCATCTAAGGCTACTGCTGCCTCGGTGTCGACACTTGAAGACAAAAGGTTTCGGCACCATACGTTCGACGAATGGGGTTGAGGCTACCTTGGATGTAAGGAAGCAACATGTTGAACGATCGGACCTGGAGCGAGGCTTACCATAAGGCCCTCGATGAGGTCGGAGAGGACCTCGGAGGGCACGAACACAAGGCTGACCCGGCAGTCAACCCTGACGGCAACCGCAGCTGGAAGGAGTACATCAAACGCCCCACTCTCTTCCGCGAGATTGCAGACCTGGACATCCCTGCTGTCTTCATTAACGGCGGGAAAGATATCCGCCCCAACTGGCCGACCAAACAGATGGCGTCGCTGATGCCACGTGGGAGTTATACTGAGATTCCCGGTGCCGCCCACTGCATCTGGTTGACTCACTCCGCCGAGCTCAGGCATGAATTGCGAAGGGCTGTCCGGGAGATCGTGCACAGCAATGTATGACTGAGTCACAAGTCCAAGCATGAGTTGGAAGAACGATCAGGGCAGATCAGACGAACACTGATGCCGTCCGCAGATACTATGCAGCCCTCCTCCGCCAACTTCCACAGCCAATGTTTGCGTTGCGGCTATTGGTCGGATTGATGCCCGCCGAGGAATCCCCGCCGGTATCCGCCCTTGGCTCAATTCTTCTATCGACGGTCACAGCGATCTCATCACTCTTCCCCGCCTCCCGTCATACGTGGTGGCCAACATATGGAGCCTGCCTCGCTCCATGATTCACTTGTTGCCAAACTTGGTAGCGGTGAGTTGGCCCTCTCGTATGAGGCGCTTCACCGTCTCTGGGTGAACGTTCAGGATCTTTGAAGCCTCTATTGCATCAAAGATAGGTTCTCAAGCATGGTCCTAATCCACTATAATTGTGGTATTACCAAAAAGTGATACAGAACACGGACGGGCATGACCGTACCTAAGAGAGTGCTCTCAAGGCCACACGGATCGGTCGGTGTGGTGTGCCCACCATCGGGGTTCCGGCCTCTTGGATTATGGAGAAGCGGAATAGACACTTGCACAGGAGAAGACACCTCATTGATAGACCCATTCATAGCACACGCCGAGATTCGCAACTTTGCTGATGCACGAGTGAATCTGCCGTCGGACACCGCGCGCCGATACCGGGAGCAGGTGAATCGCCTGCGAGAAACTCTCTCAAAGCACATCGCAGATAACCCAGGCTTCGCTTTGGTCAAGATGCTCCATGCCGGAAGCGTTGCGAAGGGGACTGCCCTTCGCACCATTAACGATCTTGATGCCGCCGTATACGTGAGGAAAGACCTAACTCCCGGCGACGAGCGAGGGTTGGTGCCATGGATGGCGGACCGGCTCCGCGAAGCGTATCCTACCAAAGATGCAAGCGACTTTACGGAATCACCGCATTGCGTGACGATTCACTTCCGGGGAACTGACCTAGATGTCGATGTCGTACCTGTTCTTTACGAGGGAGATGAAGACGACTACGGCTATCTGGTGGATAAGTTCACTGGCGAACGACTCCTTACGTGCATTCCACGCCATCTTGAGTTTGTCCGCAAGCGAAAAGCTGCCAACCAGACGCATTTCGCCCAGGTGGTTCGTCTGGTGAAGTGGTGGGCAAGCCAACGAAAGGCGGAGAACGCCAACTTCAAGTGCAAGTCTTTCCTATTGGAGCTACTTGTCGCTAACCTAGCCGATGACGGTACTGCCATAAAGGACTACCCACAGGCTCTTGAAGGGTTTTTCAGCTATGTAGTGAAGACTGGCCTCGAGGAGCGCGTGGCATTTGATGACTACTATCCAGCTAGTCGTCTTCCAGGTCCTACCAGCGCCGACATCGAGGTCTTTGATCCGGTCAACCCCGAGAAC
>DAOULA010000040.1:0-18093 GCA_034420735.1 Dehalococcoidia bacterium | reverse complement strand
CCCTGAGCTCCTCACGGTCTACGCTGATCTTGAGCGCGGTGCGGAAGTCCCTCTTCCTCAGCAGGTCCCCGATCACCGGGTCCTCGTCGTAGCTCTGGTTGATCCAGAATCCCCAGTCTACTGGAGACGGGCTGAGATACTGGTGCACCCGGTAGCCGCCGGCCTCCTGGAACTCGAGCAGGAGTGGCAGCTTGTCGGCGCGCATGTGCCGGCCCTGCATGTCGATCTCACCAGCGAGGGCCTTCAATGCGCCGACCTCGGTGTCCTGCACCAGGGTCATGACAACGTAGTCGAGGTAGGGGAGCTGGTTGCCCGCCGTGTCGACGACGTTGTAGTAGGGGTTCCGCTCGAAGATCCACTGCGGGCCCTCGCTGCCGTCGATAACTATCCAGGCGTTCGTCGTCGGCTTGTCGACGTTCTGGTAGCCGTTGCACTTCTGCTTCATCAGCTGGACCCAGTTTTCGACCCCGGCGTCGGCGATCATCGCGTCCAGCGTCGCCTTCTCTGCATAGTCCGGGTGGAACTGCTTCATGTAGTGCGCGGGAGCGTAGTAGGACCAGCAGTCCGGCGCCTGAGTCCCCCAGCCATTCAGGATCCCCGCGTCGACGAACGAGTAGAAGGGCTCTTCGTACTCCATGATGACCGTGTACTGGTCCGGTATGGTCATCGTGACGGGGGTCTTCGACCTGGGGCTCCTGAGCCTCGAGGGGGGACCCGACGGGCTGAACTCCTCGTTACCCACGAGATCCTCGTAGTAGAACCGGAAGTCCTCGGATGTAAACGGCTGTCCGTCCGACCACTTCATGCCCTCCCGAAGATGGTAAGTAACCGTTCGTCCGTCCGTAGACAGCGTGTAGTCCTTTAGCAGGTGGGGCTCCTTGCCCAGACCGCTGGAGTCCCAGTCGCCCAGCTGAGCGGTCCTGGGCGAGCCGTGGTCAGTCGGGCTGATGTAGAACCTGCGCCAGGTCCCTCCGTACTTGCCTATGGCCTCGGTCGGTGCGAGCACCTTGGGCTCCCCGATACGCTCATCCAGGGGGGGCAGCGTGTTGCCGTACCTGTCCAGCGCGCCCTCTTTGATCCACTTGGTAATAATGGGAGCCTCGCTGTATGACATCGGCGCGGGGCCGTCCCAGTTCACAGTGAACAGGTTGTTGGCCGCCCGCTTGGCCAGCAGCGACGGGTTTGCTCGCGCCGAGTCCGAAACGGGCGGGGCAGTCTTGGACGGCGGCGGTGCGATGCTCACGACGGCGGCTGCGCCGGCACGCGCGGCGGCGGCCTGCGCCGATGCCATGGCGGTGGCGTCCAGGGAGGCCTGGACTATCTTCTGGACGTCGTCGGCTGTCAACTGGCCAGCTGAGGCATCCCCGACTGCCTTGGAGATCGAGGCCTCGAGCGCGCCCTGCGTGGGGACGCCCTCGGTCGCGGCTGTTACAGCCGCCTGCACCATAGCCCTGATCTCCTCGGCGCTGGTCCCCTCGGGCACGGCGGAGGCAACCGACTGCTCGATCAGCGGCCTCAGGTCGTTTGCGTCGACCTGGGGCGCCGGCAGCGCCTGGATCGAGGCGTCGACGATCCTCTGCACCTCCGCCGCCGTGAGCTGCCCGGCCGTAGCCGACTGGACCGAGGCGGTCACCGCTGCTTCCATCTCAGCCCGCGTTATACCGGGCTGCGCTGAGGCTGCGACAGCCGCTTCGACCATCCTGGCGATCTCCGCGGGATCAGTGGCGTCGGGGACCGCCCTTGTGACGGCATCCTGGACCATCGCCCTGATCTCGTCTGCGCTAGGCCCGCCGGCGGCCTCGACCATGGCCCTAATCTCGTCGGCCGTCGGGCCGGACGCGGCGTCGACGGCCTCCCTGACTATGTTGGCAATCTCGGAAGCCGGGACCGCTGTGGGAATCGGGGTCGGCTCCACGTCTGAGCCCGTACACGCGAGCCCGGCAATCAGTACTGTCACAATTGCAGCCAGTATCAGTCTCGAACTTGCTGTGGTGAGTCTCATTTGGTCCTCCCCCTTTTCCCAGTAACGCTATTCGTGCTCAGTAGCCTCTATGTCGTTTCCTATCCTCCCTGTATGCCCCGAATTGTGCCGAAAACTCTTCCATTGGAGCCGCCATCATACATTTCCGAGGCCGTTTGTCAACCTGTGCAACGGATGGCGTATCTGGACCTTGCACAAGTCTAATATCTAGACTACTTTGCGGCCTGTACTTTGGGCAGGATCATTCGCGCAGAACGTCGCCCAGGTCGACCGGTACGGGTACCCCACCGCTCCACACCAACCCTCCCATATACCGCCCGCGAAGTGGCTCCAGGTACGGGCGCTTGGTGGAGGGCTTCCCGAACGGGCGCAGCGCATGGGTGATGAACCAGCGGTCCTGTTCGTCGCTGAAGATTAACGGCGCGTGCCACGGCCCCAGCACCGTCCAGTCGCCGAAGTGAAACGGGTCGTCGCCCACGGCGTACTGGAGACCCCAGAAGTGCATCACGAACATGTAGAACCTGCCACCACGCTCGACGACTCTAGGACACTCGAACCCGGAAGGGCCCTGCAGGGGGTTGTCGATCCAGGTCGCCGCCATCAGCGGTCCGCGGTCCTCCCAGTGGACCATGTCGGACGATTCGGCCAGCCCGATGCACGAGTCGCCCCGCCTGTTCTCGCCGTTGAAGTACAGGAGGAAGCGGCCCTCGTGGGGGTACACGAACGGGCCCTTGCACTCGATCACGCCCTCCTCGGTCCAACCAGACCAGCCAGGGTCCGGCGTGAATGTGTGAGAGCCGTCGCCGGGCACCTTCTCCCAGGTCCACAGGTCGTCCGAGGCCGCGAGGGCAAACCGTCTGCTGCCTCCGCGCTTGGGGGTGCACTGGTAGAGCATGTACCAGCGCCCCTCGTATTCGACCACCGTGCAGTCGGCGATCTCCTGGGCGTCGCAATCGCCGGGCGCGCCGCGTCGCACCACCGGCTCCTGCCTGGTCCAGACGACGAGGTCGTCGGACGTGGCGTGATATACAGCATCGTTGTGCGGCCCGGGGTACGGTCCGTAGAACAGGTGCCAGCCGTCGGGGCCGCGCACGATGGCGTGGGGGTTCACGGTGTCCTCGTTGTAGACCTCTTTCATCGCGCAGGGCTGCCCGAGTATTTTCTCCCTCAGGCTTTCAGGCATCGTCCGGCTCCTCCGCGGGAGACTCCAGCACATCGCCCAGGTCCACGGGGACCGGCACGCCGTCGCTCCACACCAGGCCGCCGATGTAGAGGCCCCTGTGTGGCTCCCGGTACCTGCCCATCGTGGACGGCTTGCCGAAGGGCCGGTAGGCGTGGGTAATGAACCAGCGGCCATCGCCATCGCTGAAGATCGAGGCGGCGTGCCAGGGGCCCAGGACCTGCCAGGGGCCGAAGTGGTACGGGTCGTCGCCCACGGCATACTGGAGGCCCCGGAACGCCATCACGAACATGTAGTACCTGCCGCCATGCTCTACGATCCTCGGACACTCGAACCCCGAAGGGCCCAGGACAGGGTTCTCGATTCTCTGGGCGGTGATGAAAGGGCCCTCGTCTTCCCAGTCCACCATGTCCATCGACGTGGCCAGGGCGATGCAGGAATCGCCCCACCTGTTCTCCGAGCTGTAGTACATCAGGTACCTGCCCTCGTGCTCGAAGACGAACGGGCCCTTGCACTCCAGGACTCCCTCCTCCCGCCACCCCGACCAGCTCGGTCCCGGCGTGAAGATGGCCGAGCCGTCGCCGGGTACCTTGCTCCAGTTGTAGAGGTCGTCTGAAACGGCCAGCGCGAACCGCCGGCTGCCGGACGGGTAGGGCCTGGCCTGGTGGACCATGTACCAGCGGTCCTCGTGCGCCATGATTGCGCAATCGCCGATCTCGTAAGCGTCGCAGTCGCCCGGGTCCCCTCCCTCCACGACCGGCCCGTGCAGGGTCCACGTCAGCAGGTCGGGCGAAGTCGCGTGCAGCATCCTGTTGCTTGGTGGGTGCGGCTCCATCGGATGGTAGAACAGGTGCCAGCCGTCAGCGGCCCTGAGTATGACGTGGCCGTTGACGTAGTGGTCGCCAGGGGCGTAGACCTCCTTCATCGCGCTGGGCTGCGCGAGTATTCTCCCCCTCTGGTCCTCAGGCATCGGCTGACGCCTCCGTGGGGAGGATCCTAACCGGCCGGCTCTTCCACCACGTCACCCAGGTCGACCGGCACAGGCACCCCCTCGCTCCACACAATGCCTCCGATGCAAAGGCCCCGGAGCGGCCCGACGTACGGCCGCTTGGTGGAGGGCTTGCCGAACGGCCGCAGGGCGTGCGTGATGTACCACCTGTCCTGCTCGTCGCTGAAGACGCTGGAGCCGTGCCACGGGCCCAGTACCGTCCAATCGCCGAAGTGGAATGGGTCGTCGCCGGAGGCGTACTGGGTGCCCCAGAAGTTCAGCACGAATATGTAGTACCTGCCGTCGTGCATGATCACCCTGGGCACCTCGAAGCCCGACGGTCCCTGCAGGGAGTTCTCGATGCGCTGGAACACCATGAGCGGGCCGCGGTCCTCCCAGTTGACCAGGTCTGCCGACTCGGCCAGGGCGAGGCACGAGTCGCCCCACCTGTTCTGGCTTACGAAGTACATCAGGAACCGCCCTTCGTACGGGATGATCCACGGGTCCTTGCACTCCAGCACGCCCTTCTCGGTCCAGCCCGACCACCCGCGCGGCGGGATGTAGACCGGCGAGCCGTCGCCGGGCACCTTCTCCCAGTTCCACAGGTCGTCCGAGACGGCCAGCGCAAAGCGCCGGCTGGAGTCGCGTTCGGGCCTGGCCTGGTACATCATGTACCAGCGCCCATCGTGCCTGACCACGCTCGCCTCGCTGATCTCCGCATGATCGCAATGGCCGGGTTCGCCGGGCAGCAGGACCGGCTCATGCTTGGTCCAGACCACGAGGTCGTCCGACGTCGCGTGCCTCTTCTCGAAGTTGTGGCCGCCCGGCCCCGGACCGTAGAACAGGTGCCAGGCGTCGGGGCCGCGCACGATGGTGTGGGAGTTCACGGTGTCCTGGTCGGGCCCGTAGACCTCCTTCATTGCGCTGGGTTGCGCGAGTATCTCCCGCCTCCGCGCTTCCAGCAGAGCCGGAGTCTGCCTGTCCTGGGAGTGGTGTGCCTCCGTGCTGGTCAACTGACCGGCTCCCACCCGGCCGGCCCTTCCACCACGTCACGCAGGTC
The DNA here is from genome assembly GCA_034420735.1 of Dehalococcoidia bacterium. GTDB lineage: Bacteria > Chloroflexota > Dehalococcoidia > Lucifugimonadales > CAJWER01. The sequence continues at coordinate 12,884 of DAOULA010000040.1, read as the reverse complement.
GACCGGTACGGGTATTCCCTCGCTCCACACAATGCCTCCGATGCAGAGGCCCCGGAACGGTTCGAGGTACGGCCGCTTGGTGGACGGCTTGCCGAACGGCCGGAGGGCGTCGGTGATGAACCACCGGTCCTGCTCGTCGCTGAAGACGCTGGAGCCGTGCCACGGACCCAGCACCGTCCATTCGCCGAAGTGGAACGGGTCGTCGCTGGAGGCGTACTGAAGGCCCCAGAAGTTCATCACGAAAATGTAGTACCTGCCGTCGTGCATGATCACCCTGGGCACCTCGAAGCCCGACGGCCCCTGCAGGGGGTTCTCGATGCGTTGGAATATCATCAGCGGGCCGCGGTCCTCCCAGTGGATCAGGTCGGCCGACTCGGCCAGCGCGATACACGAGTCGCCCCACCTGTTCTGGCAGACGAAGTACATCAGGAACCGGCCCTCGTATGGAATGACCCAGGGGTCCTTGCACTCCAGCACGCCCTTCTCGGTCCAGCCCGACCACCCGCGCGGCGGGATGTAGACCGGCGTGCCGTCGCCGGGCACCTTCTCCCAGTTCCACAGGTCGTCTGAGACGGCCACGGCGAAGCGGCGGCTGGCGTCCGGCTCGGGCTGGCACGCGTAGACCATGTACCAGCGTCCATCGTGCCTGACGACGCTCGCCTCGCTGACTTCCGCGTGGTCGCAATCGCCTGGTGCGCCGCGCAGGATGACGTCCTCCTGCCTGGTCCAGACCACGAGGTCGTCGGAAGTCGCGTGCCTCTTCTCTAAGTTCTGGCGGCCCGGGAAGGCGCCGTAGAAGAGGTGCCAGGCGTCGGGACCGCGCACGATGGTGTGGGGGTTCACGGTGTCCTGGTCGGGCCCGTAGACCTCCTTCATCGCGCCTGGCTGTGCCAGTATCGCCTTCCGTCTCTCGGCGTGGGATGCGTTCATGGGACCTCCTGGAGCTATCGAGCTCACGGCGCTAGTCGGCCGGGTAGGACCCGTCTGTGGGGAGTATTCGCCGCTTCGGTCCCTCCGTCCTCCAACTCATCCTCTGGCTGCAACGGCCGTCCTCTTCGTTGGTCGCGCGGGGCAAGACCCGGTCTCGGTATTCGCGTTTCCTGCGACCGTCGAGCTAGCGAACACCTCCAGGCAGCCTTGCGCCGATTATACGCAGGGTCGGAGCTGCGTGCCAGAGCCATCAGTGCCGCGGAGTCGCGGTCGCCTGGCTACTCGCCGCAGGCTGCCCCGTCCTCCGGCATCGGCCCGTCTGAGGGGCGGACGCTCGACCTTGCGACGGTCCGATTTGCGCCCGCCTCGGTTTCTCGATAGTCTGAGCGGGAACTGGCGGTACGGAGCAACACACAGAGGCATGAACGTCATCCTCCTCGGGGCCGGACGGGGCGAACGCCTTATGCCCCTCACCGCGTCGCAACCGAAGTGCTTTACTGAAGTAGCGGGCGCCAGAATTCTCGATTGGACGCTAAGTGCGTTCCGGCAGAATGGCCTGGACCGGTTTGTCTTCGTAGGCGGGTATCTCATGGACGTCGTCCAGGACGCCTACCCAGATTTCTCCTATGTGGAAAATCCCGCCTGGCCCACGACCAACATCCTCGCTTCCCTGGTCTGCGCCCGTGAGCACATGGCTCGCGGCTTCTATGCGACATACACCGACACGCTGTACCTCGGCGACGCAGTGAAGGCGCTCCAGGACTCGCCGCACGACATCACGCTCGTCATGGACACTCGTTGGCGCGAACGGTATGTGTTTCGGAGTATGCACCCGGAGTCGGACGCCGAGAAGATTCTCGTGGACGGCGTCCGCGTGGCGGAGGTCTCACGGACGATCGATCCCCACGAGGCATCTGGAGAGTATTCGGGCGTTATCAAGATGACGGCCGAGGGCGCTTCTCAGTTCCTGCAATTCTACGACGAACTCCACGCCGAGCTTGGCGATGAGCAAGTCATCGCCGATGGCAGACCCTTCCGCATGGCGTATGTAATTCATCTACTCGACCGGATGATCCGAGACGGGATTCCGGTACACTGCGTCGCAGTACCCGGTGACTACCATGAGATCGACACCATCCAGGACTACCACCTGGCCACCGCCGACTGGATGCGATTCGCGATCTGACCTGTTCCTGGGCCACGTCCGACCGAGAGCAGAGAGCCGCACGACATCTTGCCTGAGAGCCAAATGGAAAGAGACCTGTTTCCAACCACCGTCGTCGGCTCCATGCCGCGACCTCAATACGTACGAGACCTGATTGAATCGCAGGTCGAAGGGGGCGGCTCTTCGGGCGATTTTCGGCGGATGATGGACTCCGCCATACCGTACGTCGCGCAGATGCAGGAGCTTGCCGGCATCGACATCATCTCAGATGGGGAGTGGCGTAGAAAGTCATACATCGGCGTGATAGCCGATATCTGCAGCGGGTTCGATCTATCCATCAGGGAAGTCCTCGGACAGCGTCAGACGTGGCACTTCGTCACTTCGAAAATCGAAATCGTAAACCCCGGCCTGCTGGCGAGGGAGGCAGGGTTCCTCAAATTGCACACGGGACGCGATGTCAAGGTCGCCATGCCATCGCCATACCTGATAGGTGAGCGGATGTGGGATCCCCAACTGTCAATAGCCGCGTATCCCACTCGACGTGACTTCGCAGAGGCGCTCGTGCCCGTGCTACGGCAAGAGCTCGAGGCCCTACGCGATGAAGGAGTAGCGGTGGCGCAAATCGACGATCCTCACCTGTGCATGTTCGTGGACCCGAAGGTGCGGGCGGACTACGACGACCCGCAGGCCGAGATGGCGTACTGCGTCGAATTACTGAACCGCGTCGTCGAGGGAATAGACGGAGTCCGGTTGGCGGTCCACCTGTGCCGGCGCAACAAGGGTCGCGCGGGATGGGTCGGCGAAGGCGGATACGAGCCGATTCTCCCAGCCCTGGCCGGTCTCAAGGTCGATATTCTCATGTTGGAGTTTGCGATACCGGCGGCGGGCGACTTCGCCGTACTGCGCGACATACCGGAACGCTTCGACATCGGCCTGGGATGCGTCGACTGCCGCAGCAGCCACATAGACACGCCGGACGAGATTGCCGCCCGCGTCAGGCGGGCCGTCCAATACGTCGCGCCTGAGCGGGTACTGCTGCACCCCGACTGCGGTTTCGCGCCGGGAAGCGCTGCCGATATCCCGCTCGACGAGGCGTACCTGAAGCTCAGGAATGAGTCCCTGGCGGCCGAGATGCTCAGGGATGAATTTCGGTAGCTCGGCTCACTGCCGGAAGGCGCAGTCGACGTAGGAAGTCACTTGCAGGTCCGGCTGACTGGACGCTGCTGTACACGCTCCGGGGCGGCACCTACGCGGAGCTCGGAACGCCGTCGGATGACCGGTTTCCGTCGCAACCAACTGAATCAGCGACTCCAGATCGGTGTCGATGCGACCGATCAGCGACAGTTCAGCCAGCACGGCAATCTGGCTCGAACTCTGCAGTCGTCTGCCTCCCCTGGGAAAGCAATACGGCCGCTTATGTTGCTGGCTGTACGTAGGCTGGAAGCCCCTGTGCGCCGGCGGCTGGCCGGACCACCAGGACCGGGCAGCCGGACTCCCTGATCACGGCCTCGGCGATGCTTCCCAGCAGCAGGCGGCTCACTCCCGACCGCCCGTGCGTGGTGATCGCTATCATCCCGTGCTCGGCTCCCTTGGCGTACTCGGTAATTCGCGATGAAGCCTTGCCCTGGAGCATCACCTCATCCACGTCGAGTCCCGAATCCCTCAGCCGTCTCGCCACCCCTGCCACGTAGTCCCGCGCTCCCGTCGCGGCCTTCTCCTGCATACCGGACAGTATGTCCACGAGGGAGACGCTGTCGCTGAAGAGCGGGGCATCCTCCGGCACCACTCTCAGGAGTGTCACCCCCAGGTCCATGCTGCGGGCGAGTGCTGTGGCGTGGGGGAGCACGGTCTCGGCAAACGAGGACCCGTCCAGCGGAACGATGACCTTGCTGACTATTGCTTGGTGCAGGCGGGCGCGCTCCGGGGTGATTGCCAGCACGGGCATGGGCGATTCGTGGATTACCTTGTAGGTCACGCTGCCCAGGAGACCGCTGGTCAGGGTGCTCCTTCCGCGAGTGGACATCGCGATTAGGTCGCAGCCCGATTCCTGGGCCATCCTGATGATGGCGTCCGACGCCGGGCCGTACTCGGCTGCGGTCTCGGCATCGACGCCTACACGGGCCATGTCCCGGGCGAGGTTGTCCAGCGGGGCCTTCAGCTCCTGCTCGATCCTGCCCGCCAGCTCCGTCTGCCAGGGCTCGACGCCGGCAGACTCCCCGGCGCGTCCGCCCAGGCTCTTCAGGACCCTGCCCATGGACGAGTCGAAGCCCTCCTCGCCCATGTGGTGGACGTCGATGGCCCTCGCTAGCACGACGGCCATCTGCATGTCGCGCGCCAGCCGGGTGACGAAGGGGATGATGCCTTCGGAGACTTCCGTGCCGTCCAGGGGGACCAGTACCTTGGTGAACATCTCATTTCCCTCTAATCAGACTCTGATTCCTTCGTTCTCGAGAGTTCTGCGATCGACGGTTGTAACAGGGGGCTGTAGAAGCGAGGTCCATCAGCCTCTAACGCGTGGTATCCTCCCGAGGAGAATAACCCAAGAATAACCCATATGGGAGAAGGAATGGCAAGGCAGCCCAACATCCTGTTCATCTTCACCGACCAGCAGCGGGCCGACACGATGGCCTGCTACGGCAACGACCTCATCGAGACGCCGAACCTCAACTCCCTGGCGGACGGCAGCTTCGTATTCGAGAATGGCTACGTCAGCGCCCCTATCTGCACGCCGTCGCGCTCGACGATCCTGACCGGGCTGTGGCCCCACGTGAACGGCTGCCTGAAGAACAACATCCGGCTGGACGACTCGGTCCGGACCATCGCCGACCTGCTGCCCCCCGAGTACCGCACCGCCTACTACGGCAAGTGGCACCTGGGCAACGAGGTCATCCGCCAGCACGGCTTCGACGAGTGGGTGAGCATCGAGGACCAGTACCGCGACTACTACACCGACGACGAGTACCTGTCGGTGTTCAGCGACTACCACCACTTCCTGGTCGAACAGGGCCACACGCCGGACAAGGAGTCCAGGGGCTCGATGGTCTTCTCCCGCGAGTACGCCGCCGCGCTGCCCGAGGAGCTCACCAAGGCGACCTTCCTGGGCAACCGGGCGTCGGAGTTCATACACCGCAACAAGGACCGCCCCTTCGCCCTCTACGTCAACATCTTCGAGCCGCACCCGCCCTACGACGGCCCCTTCAACGACATGTACGACCCCAGCTCGCTCCCGGTCGGCGGCGCATTCATGCAGGACCCTCCGGCCAACGCCTCGCTCATTCACCGCGAGAGGGCGGCCGAGTCCATGGCCGGCCTGGGGTTCGACGGCGACTCCGCCGAGCCCGCCAGCGAGGAGTACTGGCGCGATCTCATCGCCCGATACTGGGGCATGGTCACACTCGTCGACAGGGCGGTGGGGACGATGCTGAGGGCGCTGGAGGATGCCGGGGTCGCGGACAACACCATCGTCGTCTACAGCAGCGAGCACGGCGACCAGCTTGGCGAGCACAACATCGTCCAGAAGGCCGTCTTCTACGAGCAGTCGATCAGGGTCCCCATGCTCATGCGCGTGCCCTGGCTGGCGGACAACGAGACGCGCATCCCCGGCAGGTACAGCCACATCGACACTGTGCCGACACTGCTCGACCTGGTGGGCGCGGACCTGCCGGGCCACCTCCAGGGCGAGAGCCGCGTGCCCGTCTTCGAGGGCGAGGCCACGCTGGAGGGCAACGACGTGATCATCGACTGGACCGGCCGGGACTCGAAGGAGCCCCTCGGCATGCAGTCCGTAGACCACCGCATCCTGGTCTCCCACGACGGCTGGAAGCTGAACCTGGGCGAGGGCGACCAGGGCGAGCTATACGACCTCGACGGCGACCCGACCGAGAGCACGAACCTCTTCGACGACGCTGCCCACAGGGAGCGTGTCAGGGACATGGCCTCGCGGATCCGTGACTGGCAGCGCGCCACCGGCGACACCGCCCCGCTGCCGGAGGTCTAACCCTGTCCGCGGCCCCCTCCAGCCCCGCCGAATCAGGCCCCGTCCGCGACGGAGGACGGTTGCGGGAGGCCAGCATCCACAGGGATACAAGCACGGCGTCGATTTCTGAAGTCGGGGTGAAGAGGGAAACAATGCCGAAGAAGAAGGTACTCGTAACCGGAGGTGCGGGTCGGATAGGCGGAATAGTCCGGCGGTTCCTGGGCTCGAAGTACGAGCTCAGCGTCCTGGACAGGGAGCCGGTGGAGGGCGTCCCCTCTTGGGTCGCCGACCTCGCCGACCTGGATGCCATCAGGCCGGCCTTCGAAGGGCAGGACACCGTCGTTCACCTCGGGGCCGAGCCGAGCGGCGGCACCCCTTGGGATGCCGTCCTGCCGAACAACATCGCCGGCACCTACAACGTCATGGAGGCCTGCCGCGAGGCGGGGGTAGGGCGCGTGGTCTTCGCCAGCACCAACCACGTGGTCGGATACTACCCTGAGAAGGACGATCCCTACAGGGCCGTCTTTGACGGCAGGCTCGACGACGCCCCGGGCCCGCTCCCCCTCCTGACCGCCGAGCAGGTGCGGCCCGATTGCCTCTACGGCGTCAGCAAGGCCTTCGGCGAGTCCCTGGGAAGCCTGTACTGGGACAAGTACGGAATATCCTTCATCGCCCTTCGCATCGGAGCGGTGAGCACGGGCGCCGGCTGGTACCGCCAGTCGTACCCCAGTCTCGCCATGTGGCTGAGTCACAGGGACGCCGCTCAGCTGATCGAGCGCAGCATAGACGCGCCACCCTCGGTGGGGTTCCTGGTCGTGTACGGCATCTCGAACAACACCCTGCGCATCCACGAGATCGAGACCGCCGAGCGGGTACTGGGCTACACGCCCCAGGACGACGCCGGCGACACCCTCGCCCCCGAAGCCGCCACAGGCCCCTACTACAACCGCGCCCACCCATAGCTGGTCCACTCTGTAGGGGTGGGTTTGAAACCCACCCTCCCCGGTCCCTCAACCCAACGTGGTAAGGTTGACTCACAGAACGAACGTTCTGTATAATCTCCTGTCCTGATACCCCACGGACAGGGAGGCTTATGAGGGTCGCCTGTGTGCTCGTCACTCACCTGCGTGCCAAGGTGGAGATGTGCCGCCATCCACACCTGCAGGACAGCCCCGTCCTGATCGTCGACCGGGACCCCTCCAGGACGAGGCCCGTGGTCGTCGACCGCTTTCAGGCCGCCCCGGGAGTCGCGGCCGGGATGACCCTGGAGCAGGCCGTGTCCCGCCATGCGAACGCCGTCGTGCTGGACGCCGACCAGCCATACTACCGGCGGGTGTTCGGCCAGGTGCTCGCGTCGCTGCAGGGGATCAGCGACCGCGTCGAGGGTGACGATCTCGGCACGGCATACGTGCGCATCGACGGCCTCGAAGGGATGTACCGGGGCGAGGCCGGAGTCGTATCTGCCCTGCTGAACGCGGTCCCGGCCTATCTGAACCCCCGCATCGGCGTCGCGGACGCGAAGTTCCCCGCATTCGTCGCGGCCCGGGAGTGCGCCGCTCACGGGGCGTTCAGGGTCCCGGGCGACGTGGGGGCCTTCCTTGCGCCGCACACCATCGACCTGCTCCCCGTCTCCGTGGACGTGAAGGGCGAGATGCACCGTTTCGGCCTGCACGCCATGGGAGCCGTCGCCGCGATGAGCAGGCACACGCTCACGGACCGGTTCGGGGCTGATGGAGGACGCGCCTGGGAGCTCTGCAACGGCATCGACGACAGCCCCGTCGTCCCCCTGGCGTTCGAGGAGTCGGTGGTCGAGCACGCCTCGCTGCCGTTCCACTCCTCCTCCGTGGAGGCCCTGTTCGTGGCGGTGGACGCCCTCCTCAGGCGTGCCTATGCCCGGCCGGACATGAGAGGCCGGTACGCCGGGGTTGCCGAGCTTCTCTGTGCGGCGTCCGGCTGGCCGTCGTGGGAGAAGAGCGTCAGGTTCAAGCAACCCGTAGGCTCGTGGGAGAAGGCCTCGCCCGTCGTCCGGGGCAGGCTGGAAACGGACCGTCCCAGCACCCCCGTCGAGGACGTGACCCTGACCCTGTCCGGCTTCACCGGTGAGTCCGGGACCCAGATGGGCCTGCTGAAGGACGTGCGTGACGACAGGCGAAGGCGCCTCGTGGAGGCGGACAGGAGATTGCAGGCGCTGATGGGTGGCGGCCACGCGCTCCACAGGATCGCCGAGGTCGCGCCCTGGCATCCCGCGCCCGAGATGCGCGTCCTGCAGGTGCCCATCGACCCGTCGGGGCGTGACGACATCAGGCCGCTCCACACGCCGAAGCCCGTGGAGGTGCGGGAAGGGGAGGGGGGCGAGCCGGTTTCGGTGCAGGTGGGCAGGCGCTGGCAGCGGGTGTCCCGCATAGACGACCGGTGGACCTTCGACCTCTGGTGGCTCCCTGAGCCCGTGACCCGCGCCTACTACCGGATCGACCCCGGCGACGGCAGGCGGATCACGCTGTTTCACGACCGGAGGCACGGCCGCTGGTACCGGCAGGGCGCCTGATGGCGGACGGCTACGTCGAGCTTCACGCCAAGAGCTTCTACTCCTTCGGGGCGGGGGCGTCCCACGCGCACGAGCTCCTTGCCAGGGCAAAGGACTACGGCTACCCGGCGCTGGCGCTGACCGACACGAACCTGTGCGGCGCACTGGAGTTCGCCAGGCTCGCCAACAGCCTGGGCGTCCGGCCCATTACCGGCGGCGAGCTGGCCCTGGCTGACGGCTCCAGGCTCACGCTGCTGGCGAGGACGCGCGCGGGGTACTCGAACATCTCCCGGCTCTTCACCATCGCCAATTCCGTAGACCGCCAGGACCCAAGGCTCGACCCCGCACATCTTCCCCTTCACGCGGACGGCATCGTGCTGCTGACCGGCGGGCGCGGCGGGCAGCTCTCGCGCCTGGCGGCGGACGGCCGCGCCGGCGAGGCCCGGGAGATGCTGGAGCGGTACGTCGACTGGTACGGCCCAGACTCGGTGTACGTAGAGCTACAGCAGAACCTCCTGCACGGCGACACCGACCGCAACAGGAGGCTGGCCAGGGTCGCGGCGGAGGCCGGCGTCCCGGTCGTCGCCACCAACGACGTCCATTACCACGTGCCGGAGCGATCGCGCCTCCAGGACGCGCTGGTCGCCGCGAGCCTCAACACCACCATCGACCAGGCGCTGCCTCACCTCCGGCCCAACCACCACCTGCACCTGAAGCCCCGTGACGAGATGGCGAGCCTCTTCGCCGAGTGGCCCGAGGCCGTCTCCAACACCCTCCGTGTCGCCGAGCAGTGCGCATTCGACCTCAGCACCGACCTCGGCTACACGCTGCCGGACCCCGCCGTGCCGGACGGCTACACCCCGGAGAGCTACCTGCGCCGTCTCTGCTACGAGGCGGCCGCGCGGCGCTACGGATCGGTGACCCGTCGGGTCGAGGAGCGCCTCAGGGAGGAGTTCCGGCTGATCGAGCATCTCAACCTGGCAGGCTTCCTGCTCCTCTACAGGGAGATCGCCCTCCTCGCGCAGAGGATCATGGAGGAGCGCGGCCTGGTCGACCCCGAGACGCCGGTGGAGGAGAGGCCGCCCGGACGCGGACGAGGCTCGTCGGTCGCGCTGCTGGTCGGGTACCTCATCGGCATCAGCCACGTCGACCCCATTAAGTGGGATCTCACCCTGGAGCGCTTCATCTCCGAGGACATGACGACGCTGCCGGACATCGACCTCGACTTCCCCAGGGGGCTGAGGGACGAGCTTATCGAGCGTGTGCACACGCACTTCGGGCCCGAGTACGCCGTCCTGGCCGGGGCCATCACGACCTACAAGGTGAAGGGCATCATCCAGGACCTCGGCAAGGCCCTGGGGCTCCCGCAGGAGCACCTCTCACTGCTCTCGAAGCAGCTGCACTCCCACGACGCCGCAGACCTGCGGGACGAGATGGCGCAGTTCCCGGACTTCAGGGACAGGATTGACGCACCCGGGTGGCGCGACCTGCTCCACCTGGCCCCGCAGCTTATGGACGCCCCCAAGGGGCTGAGCCAGCATGTCGGCGGCATGGTGCTCAGCAGCTCCCCCATGCCGGAGATGGTGCCCATGAGGGCTGGAGCCATCGACGGGCGCTACATCATGGACTGGAACAAGGACAGCGTGGCCGACGCCGGGTTCGCCAAGATCGACATCCTGTCCCTGCCCGTGCTGGACCAGATAGAGGAGGCCCTGGACCTGGTCGAGAAGCGGGAAGGGCGGCGCATCGACATGAGCAGGATCGACCCGGAGGACGCGGGGGTATACGACATGATCAACGCGGGCCTCGCGAAGGGCGTCTTCCTGCTCCAGTCTCCCGCGCAGCTCAAGATGGCCCAGCGCCTGAAGTCGCGCAACCTCCTCGATCTCGCCTACCAGGTCGCCCTCATTCGCCCCGGCGTCGGTGTGCAGGGCAGCGCCGTCTCCCAGTTCGTCGAGCGCTACCGGCACGGGGCGGAGTGGGACTACGACCACCCGCTGGAGCGCCGCGCACTGGAGCGCGGCTACGGGATCATCGTCTGGCAGGAGCAGGTCGTACAGCTTATCGAGGACGTGGCCGGCATGACCGCCGCGGAGGCCGACGAGGTGCGCCGCGCCTTCGCGAGGCCCAACAACGACCACCTCATCGCCATGCACTGGGAGAGGTTCGCCGAGGGCGCGAGGCGCAACGGCGTCCCGGATGAGACCGCCGTAAAGATATTCTCCAAGATCAACGGACACTACATGTTCCCCGAGTCCCACTCCCACGCCTTCGCCGTCACCGCATACCAGGCTGCGTGGCTCAAGCGCTACCACCCGCTGGAGTTCTTCGTCGCGCTGATCGACAACCAGCCCATGGGCTTCTACCCAATGGAGACCCTGAAGCAGGACGCGCGGCGCTTCGGCGTGCCCTTCCTGAACCCCTGCGTGAACGGGAGCCTCGCCGCGTGCGCTCCCGAGAGCGGGTCGGTGCGCCTGGGCCTGCAGCTCATCAGGGACGTCGGGGCCGAGTCGGCGAGGCTGATCGTGGAGGAGAGGGAGCGGCACGGCCCATACGTCACCGCGGGAGACCTGGTGCGTCGCACGGGGCTGAAGCCGCAGGCCGTGCTGTCGCTGACGATGGCCGGGGCGTTCGATGGGATCACGCCGAACCGCAGGGAGGCCCTGTGGGAAGCGGGGCTCCACCCTCGACCAGGACGGAACGGCCAGGCCGCGCTGCCGATCTCCACTGAGGACAGCGTGCCCCGGCTCCAGGACTTCACCGAGCGCGAGAAGATGATGGGCGAGTACCGGGTGATGGGCATCTACCCCAAGGGTCATCTGATGGAGTTCGTCAGGCCCGGCCTGAGCCCCAACGTGCTCCCCGCCGCCGATGTCGAGAAGTGCGGCGACGACGAGCGGGTCACAGTCGCCGGCTGGCCCGTGGCCAGGCAGCACCCACGCGGTCGGAACGGCACGGTGTTCGTGACCATCGAGGACGAGACGGGCGACGTGCAGGTCATCGTATGGCGCGACCTGTTCGCCAGGCGCCGCAGGGAGCTAGGTAGCCAGGTAGTGGAGATCACCGGGCGCGTGTCCAGGTGGGACGGCACCACGAACGTGATCGCGGCGGACCTGCGCGCCGTCCGGTCGGGCGTAATCATGCCGCCCTCCCACGACTGGCACTGATGTACAGGTGCGTTATAGGTGCGTACGATGTCTGCCAGACCCCCTATGCTATAGTTGAAGTACAGAACCCCCTTCCGATTCAGGAGAAAAGACCATGCTGAACGACCAGCTTGAAAGGGCCCTCAACGACCAGTTGAACAGCGAGCTGTACTCGGCCCACCTCTACCTGTCCATGGCCGCCTACTTCGAGACCGAGACCCTGCCGGGATTCGCCCACTGGATGAGACTCCAGCACCAGGAGGAGGTCTCCCACGCCCTCCGCATCTTCGACTACATCAACGATCGGGACGGCCGCGCAGTCATCAATTCGATCGACCAGCCGCCGACCGAGTTCGAGTCCGTCCAGTCCGTCATGGAGATGACCCTAGAGCACGAGCGGGCAGTCACCGCCATGATCGAGGACCTCTACAGGGTCGCCCAGGAGCACAAGGACTACGCCACGCACGTGCTGCTGGAGTGGTTCATCGAAGAGCAGGTCGAGGAGGAGAAGTCCGCCCTCGACATTGTCGACCAGCTGAAGCGCATCGGCAACGACGGCACCGGCCTCCTCATTCTCGACGCAAGGCTCGCAGACCGCACCGCCGAAGAGGAACCCGCCGCCGAGTAGCCTCCGTCATACCGGCGAAAGCCGGATTCCTGCCGCAGGAACCGTCCCCTATCCAGTCCCCGGCCCGCGCTGCAGACCGTGGCACGCCCATTCGGTCATACCGGCGAAAGCCGGATTCCTGCCACAGGAACCGTCCCGCCTCAAAGCCGTGGGATCACCCTATGCCAAAGCAGCCCTTCAGTGGCGTGGGGCAGTTCGGGGTGTTGCGTGTCGCAGAAGAGAATGTGAGCGTCGGCGAACATGCGCTAGGTCAATTGGGCTGACGCTCTGTTTCTGCAGCTTAGCCGCGAGACTGTCTGGTCGCGTCGTACCAAGAGACGACATGCGGTCTCCAAAGAGAGCCAAAAACCGGGACTCCCGCCTCAGGGCTTTGGGGTCCCGGTCTTCGTTAGCTGGTCTAGCTCGTCCCACCCGACCGGCAGGCCGCGGGGCTTTGCCGCGCGAGCGCTACCGGTCTGGCAGATTACTCTCTAGTACAGGCCCCTGTCGCGGACACCGATCTGCCACCAGGGCAG
>DAOULA010000039.1:0-80597 GCA_034420735.1 Dehalococcoidia bacterium | reverse complement strand
GCCAAGCCCCTGGCATTCGGCGTGCTCGACGGCCCCGGGGGCAGGCGGGTGCCCCACCTGGGCCTCCCGGGCAACCCCGTGAGCGCCCTGGTGGGATTCGAGCAGATCGGCCGCCCGGCCATCCTGAAGATGATGGGGAAGACCCGCCTTGCGCGCCCAACCCTTCGAGCCACCCTCGAGGAGCCGATACACAACTTCGACGGACGGCGCGTGTATGCCAGGGCCATAATCACGAGGAGAGACGGGGCCTACTACGCGAGGTTGACGGGCCACCAGAATTCCAACATATTGACGTCGATGTCGCGGGCAAACGGGCTGGCCATATGCCCGGAAGACGTTGCCGTGAAGGAGGCCGGCGAGGAGGTCGAGGTGCAGATGGTCGACTGGCCGGAGGATGTCTTTTAACCCAGTGATAGCAGCAAAACAATCAGCAGCAGAGGGACCTGTAGCCAATGGATGAAGAGAAGCACACCGAACGCCGTTACAAGTTGGACGTCGAGAACACCCACGGGAGCAGTGCGTCGCTGTCGGCACTGGTAGCCGCCAGGAAGTGCTATTTGCACAGGCCGACCGGCAACGAATACTCCGCATTGGACATGGCCCCGGCCGAGCACATAAGGGAAGTGCAGGGTTGCTGTGCGGACGCGGCAGACTACCTGTTGCCCGACACGCCAATCAAGGACGCGGTGTTCAGGGTATTCGTAGCGTGCGGGAACAAACCCCTCACCGCCCAGGACATCAGCAACGATCTGAGCGAGAGATGGGCGGCAAGCGCATACCCGCGCGACCTGTCGGCGCGCGTCATAGAGAGAATACTGGACAGCGCCTCGAACTACTTCATCCAGGAAGTGACTGAGCCCAGGGCCGACGTCCGGCTCATCCGCCGCCAGCCCGCAGAGTGAGCCGCCGCTGACCTTGGCGCCTGCTCAGAGCTCCATAACACACAGGTGATGTAGAATAAGACTGCATCGCTCTAGAACGAAGGCGTACATGGACCAAGAACTGAAAGAGTATGTGGACGAGCTACGCGGAGAGATGCGAGCCGGCTTCCGTGAGTTGAATGGCGGCCTCGAGGAGCTCAGAGAGAGCGTGGGCGGCCTCCAAGAGACTTTCGGCGGCGTTAGGGACGACCTTGCCATGATCAAGGGAGCTCACGCCAGGAACGAGACCGTCCGTAAGCCCGCCCGGATCCCCAAACGAGACCTACAGCCCCAGTAGTCACCACAAGGACGGAATCTCGTAGCTGGGATCGAAAACTGAGATTGAGTCTACAGCCCCTGCTGGCCTGCTTCGGGCCTAGGCCGGCAGCGGTGTAGTGCAGACCCTGCGGGTCTCGGCGCAGCAGAACCATATCTCGCCCTCGTGCAGGGTCATGCCGTGGACCTCGGGCGCGGGCACGTCGATCTCTGCCGTCACTGCTCCGCTGGCCGGATCGAGCCGGTGAATCTTGCACATCTGCGTGTCGGCGCACCACAGATCCCCATCGTTCATGAATATGCCGTGCGGCCGCAGTCCGGGCGTGGGGATCGACCGCAGGACCTGCATCGTGGCGCCGTCGACCAGGTAGAGCTTCCTCGCCGGAGGCACCGCGACCCACATCGTCCCGTCGTCCATCCACTCCAGCCCGTGCGCCCCGGTCACGTGCGTCCGTCCCGGCTCGCCGAATCCCACGACACCCTTGCCGGGCGTGTCGTAGTGGTCGACCGTTGTCCCGTCCCCGTCCAGCTTGTATATCCGGGCGTTGTAGGTCGAGGCGACCCACACGTGGCCGCCTCCCTCGGTGACCCCGCTCGACCTGTCGGTCTCCGTGGGCAGCCGCGCCAGCACCGAGCCGTCCTCGTAGGCCAGCTTGTACAGGTGGTTGTCGCGCTGGTCGATCAGCCAGAGGCCGTCGCCGGCGGCCTGCAGCCCATTGGGCTGAGGCCCCGGCGCGACCCACCTGTCCGTGATTGCCGTCACGCTACTTGCCGCTCACCGTGACGCCGGCCATGTCCTCGATGAAGTTGGCTATGGCCGAGTGGTCGGCGTCTGCCTTGCCGTCGTTGATCAGCGCCCCGAGCATCTGCTGGACCAGGCTCGTCACAGGCAGCGGGACTCCCAGGTCCTTGCCGGTGAGCAGCGCGTTGTGCAGGTCCTTCTGGTGCAGGCGAATCCTGAAGCCCGGCTGGAAATTGCCCTCTATCATCATCGGAGCCTTGGCGTCCATGACGGTGCTGCCCGCCAGCCCACCCCTGATCGCCTCGTAGACGGTGTTGGGGTTCAGGCCGGCCTTCTTTGCCAGCACCAGCGCCTCTGCGACCGCCTCGATGTTGGCCGCCACGACGATCTGGTTCGCCAGCTTCGTGGTGTTTCCGGCCCCGTAGTCGCCGCAGAGTACGATGCTTGCGCCCAGGACCTCGAACAGGTGCTTGTGCCGGTCGAACACCTCCTGCTTGCCGCCCACCATGATGGCCAGGGTGCCGTCGATGGCCTTCGGCTCGCCCCCGCTCACCGGCGCGTCAAGAAACTCGACGCCCGCCGCCTCGCACGCCGCGGCGATCTTCTGCGACGACGCAGGCGCGATGGAGCTCATGTCCAGCACTGCCGACCCGGCGGACGCCCCCTCCAGGACACCCCCTTCGCCCATGATCGCTGCTTCGGAGTCGGCCGAGTCGGGCACCATCGTGATCACGACGGGCGTCCGCTCGGCCACCTCGCGTGCGCTGCCCGCGGCCTGCGCGCCGTCCGTCACGATCTCCTCGACGGCGCTTCCCACGACGTCATACACGGTCATCGAATATCCGGCCTTCATCAGGTTCCTGGCCATGGGGCGGCCCATGATCCCCAGTCCTACGAGTCCAACGTCCTTGTCTCCCAAGTTATTCTCCTTTCGGTCCAATTCGGCGTTTGCGACTGGTTTACGGGCGCTGCACTGCGCCCCGCTGAATTATTGAAGAGCGGAGCCGCAGCGTCAAGGACGCCCGACATACACCCACCGGTTCGAGCGGCTACTGCCAGACCGCGAGCATCACCCCTATGATGGAGTACGAAATCACCGGGTACCCGGTGTTGATCAGGAACAGGCGCACGCTGCGGCCCTCGAAGCTGTAGGTGGTGGCGTACGACGTAGCAATGAACCCGACCGCCGCCAGCAGGCCGAGGGTCAGGCCCCCGCCCACGCTGTCCGCGCCGGTTAGCTGCGTCAAGAGTGCCAGGCAGAAGGTGAACACCAGCGCGCAGGCGATCGCGACG
The DNA here is from genome assembly GCA_034420735.1 of Dehalococcoidia bacterium. Lineage (GTDB taxonomy): Bacteria > Chloroflexota > Dehalococcoidia > Lucifugimonadales > CAJWER01. Next base: position 77,366 of record DAOULA010000039.1, on the reverse strand, counting down.
ATGTACGGCACCCACTGCCTGGGGGTCCCCCTCACCGCCTCCAGGTCCTCCTCGGTGAACCCTACCTCCGCCATCCAGGGCTTGCCCAGGCCGCCGTACCATGCCGCGCCCATCACCTGGTTGATGATCACCCCCGCGACGACTGCGAGGTAGTTCAAGCTGCCAAGGTCGATGCTGTTCATGGGTATCCTCCCGGCTCTGGGGCCTCTTATTCAGGCCATCCCTAGGAAGTGCGCGCGGCAAGTGCAGGTCCGCCATGCCCGGTACGCAGTACAGTCTAAAGGACTCCTGGAAGGCGTGCACAGGAGGGCACACGGCCTTGTCCCGTACGTAACCCCGGTGCTACAATCGAAGGTGTAGAGCTACGCTTTCCCCCCATGCGCTCCGCAGTAGCTCAGTGGTAGAGCGGTCGGCTGTTAACCGATTGGTCGCAGGTTCGAATCCTGCCTGCGGAGCCAACGCCCCTGACGGACAGTACTTCGGTCGTCCTGGTTGGCCCGCTGCCGCCTGGGATCGGCGCCGTGTACTCGATCCCGAACTCCTGCCTGTCGAAGTCGGTGCTATGTTCACGGCGTCTCCCAGAGAGAACGGACGGGCACCGCATAGAGCCGGTCGCCGAAGCCGGCGCTCGTCTCGCCGTCGTAGAGCACAACGCCCCCCGCGAACCGGTCGCCCGCGGCATCCCTGAGTTTCCGCAGCCCTCGAAAGTCCGATGCCGTGACGGTCGCTCCGGCCTTGACTTCCACGCCCGCGAGGGCTTGAGTGCCACGCTCTATGACGATGTCCACCTCGACGCCGTCCCTGTCACGGAAGTGGAAGAACGACATGGGAGAGTCGTGCCAGCTTGCCTGCCGCTGGAGCTCCAGGTACACGAACGTCTCCAGCAACCGCCCCAGCAATGTCCGGTCCGCCCAAAGCCCGTCGGCGTCCACTCCGAGCAGCGCGCAAGCCAGACCGGTGTCCCCTATGTGGAGCTTGGGTCTCTTCACCAGGCGGCTCAAGCGGTTGCTGTGCCAGGACGGTAGCTCCTCCAGCAGGAACACCCGCTCCAGCAGGGTGACATATTCGCGGATCGTGGGGCGACTGAGCTCAAAGGGCGCAGCCAGGTCTGAGAGGTTGAACAGCGTTGCCGTATTGGCGGCCGCGAGCGACATCAGCCTCGGCAACACGTCCAGGGAACGGACTCGGGCGAGGTCGCGTACGTCTCGGAGCACCTGGGCGTCAAGGTAGTTGCGGTACCAGTTGGCTCGCCGACGGCCGGCGGGCCGCGTCAGAGCGGCCGGATATCCCCCCGATGCGATCCGCTCGCCGAGGTCGCGTCCCAGCCTGTCCATCCGCCGCACAACGAACCTGCATCCGAACAGGACGTCGAGGAAGCCGGGCGATGTCGAGGAACCCCGGAGTTCGCACTGCGCCAGCGGATGCAGCCGCACCGTTTCCATGCGCCCCGCAAGCGAGTCCGACAGCGCAGGGACGAGGAGCACGTTGCTCGAACCCGTCAGGAGGAATCGGCCCGCCGCCCGGCGGCGGTCCACCTCCAACTTCAGGGCCGCAAAGAGCCCGGGAACACGCTGCACCTCATCCATGATGACCCGCTCGGGAAGGTCGGCTACAAAGCCCATCGGATCGTCCTCGGCGCTCTCCCTCGTTACCGCATCGTCGAAGGTGACGTACGCATGGCTCGGAGAGCCGGAGGACGGCGGGCGGAAGGGGCGGCCTCCCGAAGTCAGGAGCTCCGGCGCGCAGGCCATCAGGGCGAGAGTGGTCTTGCCGCATTGGCGCGGGCCGTGAATCAGCGCAACCGGCGAGTCCTCCAGGGCTTCGGCCAGACGCCGCTCCGCGAAACGGGTGTGGAGTGTGTTCTCGGGCATCGGCTGATTGTAACTTTAGGCATCGGCAGTTTGCAACATAACCATCCGGCAGAATGAAAGGTAAACCTCCGCCAAATGAAAGGAGAACGCCCGGCCTCCACCAGTCCCGCACGCCAGATGACCAGTAGCACGACCTGCCCAAAAACAGTTGTACCGCCCTCGTCAGCAACTCAAGAGATTCAACAAGCGGGTATGGGGGCGGTGTCGCCTGTACGCTCTTGCCAGGCTCGGAGCCGCGTGGCAAGAGCGCGGACCCGGTCGCGCTGGCTCGGATCGTCTCACGGCACAACCAGGTGTTAGCGGGCGTCGGATGTTGACCACGTCTCGTTTCGCGTGCTAGCCTTCTGCGCCACCGGTGAAGGCGTCGCAAGTAGCATGCGCCGCCCTCGACGATGTCCGCCGGCGGGCGACGAGGGCCGAGATAGTGGTCGTGGAGGGACTCGGTTCCTAGGCGAGATACCAGTCCCACTCGATTTGCAGCGGATGAAGAGTCGATAGCCCGAGCGGAGGCAGGGATGACGCAGGAACGTGTTGCATACGTAAACGGCGAGATCGTGCCGGAGAGCGAGGCCTCGATCTCGATCAGCGACCGCGGGTTCATCATGGGCGATGCCGTGTTCGACACGACCCGCACCTTCGGGCACGAGATATTCAGGCTGGACGAGCACCTCGACAGGCTGTACGAGTCCCTCAAGTGGATGCGTATCGACCCGCAGATGACGCAGGCGGAGATGGCCGGCCTGACCATGGACGTGCTCGAACGCAACCTCCCGACGGTGGACGAGCGTGACGACATCTGGGTGACACAGCGGGTCACGCGCGGGCTGCGACTGGCGGGCGGGGATATCCAGAGCTCCGCCGACCGCCCAGGGATCGTCATCGAGTGCTTCCCGATACCTTTCAGGGAGCGCGCCCACTACTACCGGGACGGCATGCCGATCGTCACGCCGTCGGTCCGGCGCACGCCTCCCGACTCGATGAGTCCACGGGCCAAGACGCACAACTACATCAACCTGATCCAGGCCGACATGGAGGCGCGGGCGCAGGACCCGAACGCCTACGCGCTGCTGCTCGACGTGAACGGCAACCTGTGCGAGGGCAACGGCAGCAACATCTTCGTTGTGAAGGACGGCGCGGTCCGCACGCCGAAGAGCCAGTTCGTGTTGGGCGGCATCAGCCGGCAGACCACGATGGACCTGGCCCACGAGCTTGGAATCGAGCTCGCCGAGGACGACATCGACGTGTTCGACGCCTACACGGCGGACGAGATATTCGTGACGTCGACGAGCCTGTGCATATGCCCAGTCTCGACCTTCAACGGGGCAGCCGTCGGCGACGGCGCGACCCCCGGCCCGGTCACCGACCGCCTGCAAAAGGCCTACAGCGGCCTCGTCGGCATCGACATAGTGGACCAGTACACCCGCTGGCTGTAGGGGTGGGTTTCAAACCCACCCTGCCCCTGCGTCCGGGAACCCCCCCGGGGCTGTCTGAGCCGCTGAGCACTGCCCTTCGACAGGCTCAGGGCGAACGCACTTCCGCTTGCGTACCTCGGGAAGAGTCCCGGGGCTGACTTGGTGCAGCCTAAGCCACGTCCGCCCGCTAGTTCATCGACGCGTCGTTTGCCGCCTGGATCATGGCGTGGATGTACCCGTAGCAGTAAGCGAACCCCACTTGCTGCGCCTCGTCCCCGTCGATGTCCGGCACGTGGTCGGGCATTAGCATGTACGGGTAGTCCACCTCGCGGTATGTGCGAACGGCCCTGAGCATGTCCACGTCCCCCTCGTCGGGGAAGACCTCCACGAAGTCCAGCACGCCGCCCTTGATATTGCGGAAATGCACGTTGAAGATCTTCTGCCGGCTGCCGAAATAGCGGATCAAGTCGTAGATCTCATCGCCCGGCCGCTCCAGCATCTCCGAGATCGTGCCCTGGCAGAAGTTCAGGCCGTGGAACGGGCTTTCGTGCATTCCGACGAACCTCTTGATCCCGTCGACCGTGCCCATGACCCGCGCCACGCCCCGGTACTCGTAGTCCTTGATGCCTGGGTCCTGCGGGTGGCATGCGAGCTGCACCTTGTACTCGTTCGCGACGGGCACGACGCGGGCCAGGAAGTAGTCGATTCGCTCCCACATCGCGTCCGCGTCCGCCGCGCCGCCCTCGAACTCGGGCAGGGTCTGGTCCAGGTCGGCGTATCTGAAGGACGACAATCTCGCGCCTCCCCGGCCGTATTGCGCCGCTGTTCGCAGGTTGCCCAGAACGGTGACGTTGTAGAGCAGCGCCCTCAGTCCCGCCTCCGACGCCATGCGGATGATCTCGCAGAAGCCGTCCAGCTCCCGGTCCCTCTCGTCGCTGGGGCCCAGGAACAGGTAGGGCATGCCGCTCTCGAAAGCAACCCTGGAGCTGGGCGGCGAGTGCATCGTCTCCACGGTAATGCCGTGCCTGGCGTACTTCTCACGAATCGACGTGAGGAGATCGACCGTCCATTCCGTCCAGTGCTCCGCGGGTGTCACGTCGACGTGCTCGATCCCCAGCTGCGCGAGCTGGCGGATGTCCGTTTCGTGCCGAGCCTTGAACTGCGTTCCGACGTACATGCCAAGTCCTCCTCATGCGGTCGGTGCCGAGCATAGGTTTGGAGGGTCAGCGTGTCAACTCTCGGGCGTCCTTGACCGGGGCGAATGTCTGCCGTAGCCTCCTGCCATGCCGCAGCACTACCTTGGAATAGACGTCGGGACGACTGCCGTGAAGGCGCTGGTAGTGGGTGAGTCCGGTGCGGTCGCCGGCGAGGCAGAATCGCGCCTGGAGGTGTCGGTCCCCAGGCCCGGCTGGGCGGAGCAGGACCCGGCCGTCTGGTGGCAGGGCACGGTCGAGGCGGTACGGGGCGCATGTGCCCAGGCGGGGGTACGCGAGGTCGCGGCCGCCGGCCTGTCGGGCCAGATGCACAGCGCGGTGCTGCTGGATGGGGCGGACAGGGTGCTGAGGCCCGCGATACTCTGGAGCGACGTGCGGACCACCGCCCAGTGCCGCTTCATTACCGACGTGATCGGCAAGACGGGCCTGCGCCGGCTGGTGGGCAACCCCGCCCTCGAGGGATTCACCGCGCCCAAGCTCCTGTGGGTGCGCGACGAGGAGCCCGGCGTCTTCGAACGGCTGCGTACGGTCCTGCTGCCCAAGGACTACGTGCGGCTGCTCATGACCGGCGAGGCGGCAACGGAGCCGTCCGACGCCGCGGGCACGCTGCTGTTCGACGTGCGGCGAGGGCGCTGGTCCCAGGAGATGGCCGCCGCCCTGGACCTCGATCCCGCGATCTTGCCGCCGGTGCTCGGCTCCGCCGGCGTGACCGGAAGGCTCACCCCGTCCGCGGCTGAGGCTCTGGGGCTGAGGCCCGGCACGCCGGTTGTCGGAGGCGGCGCCGACAATGCCGCGGCTGCCGTCGGATCGGGCGTCGTAGCGAAGGGCGCGATGCAGACCTCCATCGGCACGTCGGGCACCGTGGTTGCGCCGATCGAGCGGCCCCGGGTCGATCCCGGGATGCGCATACACTCGTTCAACCATGCAGTGCCGGACACCTGGTACCTGATGGGCGTGGTGCTGTCGGCAGGCGCGGCCCTGGCCTGGTTCAGGGGCGCGCTGGCGGGGCAGGAGGGGACGGCGCCCGCATACGACGAGCTCATAGCCGAGGCGGCCGGCACGCCGCCGGGCGCAGACGGGCTGACGTTCCTGCCGTACCTGACCGGGGAGCGCACTCCCCACGCCGACTCCAACGCGCGGGGTGTCTTTGCGGGCATGCACGCCGGACACGAGCGCGGCCACATGGTCCGCGCGGTGCTGGAGGGCGTGACCTTCGCGCTGCGGGACTCCCTGGAGCTGATGCGCCGTCTCAGGGTCGATGCCGAGGAGGCGGTGGCAGTCGGCGGAGGAGCGCGAAGCCCGGTCTGGCGGCAGATGCAGGCCGACGTGCTCGGAGTCCCGGTGGTTACGGTGGGGCCGTCAGGAGGCGCGCCGTACGGCGCAGCGGTGCTTGCCGCTGCGGGCTCCGGCGGGTTTGCCTCGGTGGAGGAGGCGTGCCGGGCATGGATCCGCCCCCTCGACCGCATCGAGCCCGACCTGGGACGTGCAGATGCGTATGGGGTGGCCTACGAGCGCTACCGGAGGCTCTACCCGAGGCTGAAGCGGTACTTCGCGGAGCACGCGCAGGGTTCGTCACCCGGTTGAAGGCAGCCTTGGTCGGCGGGAGCCGAGGAGGGTGGGTTTCAAACCCACCCCTACACGAGGGACATGACATGACCAGGTTTAGGTGCCTGCTGATGGTGTAGGCGGCGTCGGACCCTACTTCTCCTTGTGTTCGCTACTGCTTTCTCGTTTTGGTTTCTGGTTGGATTTCCCTCTTCCTGTCGGGCTCTTGTTTCTTCGATAGGGCCGGGGCGCGCCCAGACTGGTTTGGCCCGCTGCCTCGCGGAGCCGGAATGTTCGACGTGCCCACATGCGTGGGCGAATGGACCAACTACGCGACAGTCAACGGACTCCATCAAAGACGCGCCCCGGATCGTTCCTGAAGCGGCGGTATCACCGCCCCCTACCCGAAAATTCTCGCAGACCCCGTGACCTTACCGCTCAGTCACGAGGTGCGCGACGGCATACGGGTATACCCCGCACCCGGAAAGGGGGTAGACGCTACGGTTACGGCTCCGGACGAGCTGCCGAGCTGGTCCTATAAGGTGTCTTTGAAACACCGCGGGCCCGCTCCATCCCGACGAAGAGCGGACCCGGAGGGGCTCGGGCTCATCTGTTCCCCTTCCTACCGAGGACAGAATAGCACGGGAGTTCTGGGTTTGTCAAATGCCGTTTGCCTGCAGGGCCGGCCCGGTTACCATACCTCCCTTAGCACTCGGAGCCAGTTGCCGCCGAGTACCTTGGAGATGTCTTCGGGCCGGTAGCCGCGATTGAGGAGGGCGGTTGCGAGGTTGGGCATTTCGTCTGGCGTTTCGAGGCCTTTGGGGTAGAGCTGGACCTCGTTGTAGTCCACCGACGGGTCCGTGAAGGTTGCGGGGTACTTGGTGCCCTGCTGCGAGCCGATGTATCTCCAGAACTGCTGCGTCTGGTCCTGGGTGAAGTCGGTCCCGACACCGACGTGGTCGATGCCGATTAGCTCGACCATGTGGTCGATGGCGTCGACGTAGTCCTCTAGGGTGGAGGCGTCCCGCGTGCGGAGGAAGGACGTGATGGCGGTGGCGCCGACCACGCCTCCCCTCTCGGCCAGCAGCTTCAGCGCCTCGTCGGCCTTGTTCCTGGGCACGTCGTAGTAGGACTTGGCGTTGGCGTGGGTGACAGCCACGGGCTTGTCGGAGTGCTCGATCGTCTCCAGGGTGGTCGTCTCGCCGACGTGGGAGAGATCGACCAGGATACCGACCCTGTTCATCTCGCGCACGGCGTCCAGCCCGAAGTTGCTGAGTCCGTCGTCCCGGCGCTCGTAGCAGCCGCTGCCCAGCAGGTTGCGCTCGTGGTAGGTGGCCTGGATGATGCCCACGCCTAGCTGCTTTAAGATGGAGAAGCGGGCCAGGTCGTTCTCTACCGGCGACGCGTTCTGGAAGCCGAGTATCACGCCGACCCGCCCCTCCCGCTTGGCTCGCATGATGTCGTCTACGGTCCGCACCTGGAGGAGCGTGTCACGGTAGCGGTCGAACCGCCCGGCCCAGCCTGTGATGTGGGCGAGGGTCTCCTGGAAGTTCTCCCAGGTCGCGATGGTTGCGTTGATGGCGGTGGTGCCGCCGCTGGAGAGGCTCTCGAACACGGCGGGACTGTCCCAGTTGCTTACGTTCAGGCCGTCTATTACTACCGAGTCGTCGTAGATGCGGCGGGCTTCGTCGATATTCGTCATAGCTTCCTCCATGTCTCTGCGTCGGAACCTTGGTGTTGCGGATGGGCTATTGTGCGTCCGCCGGTCTCGCGTATCCCCTGTCGCTCGCCGGCCCTCCGGCTTCGGGCGTTGCAAACCGGCTGCCGATTCGGAAACGGTCCCCGAGCGGGTTGTGGGCGTCCTCGACGGCGTCGGCTATCACCGGGCCGATTCCGCCCCCGAACTTGAACCCGTGGCCGCTCCCGCCGCCCGCGGCCAGGACCCGCGAGCTTCCGGGGGTCCAGTCGACGATGAAGTGGTCGTCGGGAGTGGTGGCGTACAGGCACGAGCGTGACCCGACGACCCTTCCCCTGGCGAGGTCCGGAATCCTGCGTTCGAGGAAGGCCAGGGCCCGCTTTTCGAACTCTGGTGTCCCGGAGCGGTCCAGGTCCGGGTCGACGGTGTCTCCGGGAGGATCGATGGCCGCCTTCGCGTATCCTTCGCGCAGCAATGGGAAGCCATACCAGCCCTCGCGGTCGGGGTCGATGGACCATACCGGCGTCACGCCGGCGGCGAACTGCGCTGGATCGGGAGGCTCTATGAGGATCATCTGCTGGTGGGTTACGCGGACGCGGCTCCCTATCTCGGGCAGGAGCCGGCCGATCCAGACCCCCACCGCGATGACTACGCGATCGAAGCCGGCGCGTTGGCCATCGCCCAGGGCTAAGTCGACACGCCCGGCCCGCTCCTCCACGCCCACGACGGGCGATTCCTCGCGGACGATGACGCCCTCCTCGCGGGCCAGGCGGCACATGACGGAGACGGCGCGGGCGCTCTCGATGTATCCGGTCCAGGGGTCGTGGACGCAGATCTCGTGGTCGGCGAGGCGGAACTGGGGGAAGCGCGCGCGGGCCTCGGGCGCGGTGAGTACCCTGATGTCCGCGCCCCGGCTGCGCAGGAAGTCGACGCTGGCGTCCATTGGCGAGCCTGGGTCCATGCTGCCCAGTATGTAGGCGCCGCCAACCGTGTGGTAGAAGCTCGTCCCTGACCGCTCCTCCCATTCTCGCCACTGCTCCGAGGCGCGCTCCACCAGCTCCACGTAGGTCTCGTTGTCTCCGGCGTACCAGGTGCGGCGGACCGCCTTGGAGACGTCCGTCGAGCTGGCGGCTACGTACGGCACCGTGCCCTGGTCGAATATGGCGACCGTGTGGCCGCGGGCGCGCAGCTCGATGGCAGAGGCAAGGCCGAAGACGCCCGCGCCGACTACGCCGATGTTCATGCCGCAATCATACCCTTGCGGGGCCCGACATGCACCACAGTGGTCGGGGCCAGGTCTATGGCGTGATCGCCATTGAGGGCAGACGCATCGACGTAGGGGCGGGTTTGCAACCCGCCCTCCCTGCGTTGGGATCTCAAGACGGCCCGGAGTTCGCGAGATGGACGCGCATACCAGGTAATGCGGTCCTCCAAGCGGCGCATCCGTAGGCAGCGTTGCGGGTAGGCAAGGCCGAGGGCGGGTTTCAAACCCGCCCCTACAAAGAGGAGGGCAGGCTGACTGTCGCGAGTCAGCCTGCCCTCACAGGAAGGCTCCCACCTAGCGGCTGTAGCCGGAGGTCCTTGCCGTGTCCCTGGGCAGTGAAGCGGTCATGTGGTCCATCAGGAACGCGAAGTCCTGGTACGAGTCCAGGTGGCCGAGATGCTGGCCCAGGGGCTGCAGCCTGTCCGTCAGGTCCCACAGGTCCCTCCGGACGGCCCCAGAGTCCTCTCCGCCTGCGTAGGGCAGGCTGGCGTACCGGTCGGACGCCAGGGCCACGATGGCGCCGAACTCAAGCAGCGCATCTCCCGTTGAGGCCAGGTCGCCGTCCAGGCGGGACACCATGGCCGCGGACTGGCGGTTCGTCAGGCCGCTCTTGGGGGTAACCCACCTGAGCTGCACGTTGCCCATGTCGACAGTCTCGGAAGGCCTTCGCCAGGCATCGTCGCGCACCATCACCTCAAAGAAGACTGTCGTCGCGGCTCCCATGGGGATCTCGGCGAACTCCTTGCGGTCCTCGACGAAGGACTCGTCGGACGTGACGCGGTTCTCGTAGCCGATCATGCGCCAGTACTCGACTGCCTCGTCGTTCCACGTGACCTGCGCGCGGGTCTGGTCGGCGAACGGGATGGACAGCCCCAGCCAGCTCTCGCGGCTGAAGGTGGCGCGGGCCTGGTCCACGTCGCTCAGGTACCTGTACCAGCCGTTGCCGTGCTGGGCGAGCTGCTCCAGGAGGTGGTCGTTGTAGTTGCTGATTCCAACTCCTATCGTGATCAGGCGCAGCGGATTCCGGCTGTTGGCGTCGTATGCCGACTCGAGGATCGCGAAGGGGTCGGTCGCGTCCACGTTCGCCACACCGTCGGACATGAGGATGATGTAGTTGTACGCGTCCGGGCGCTCCCGGCGCACACGGTCTGCGAGCTTGACTCCAAGGTCGAGGCCGGCCTGGACGTTGGTGCTGCCGTGAGGGGCCAGGCGGTCTATGGACCTTCGCACGTCGCGGTCGTCGGGCCTGGAGTGCCCCACGGTCAGGTTGTCGATCACGTCGGTGGTGAAGTGGACCACGCCCATGCGGTCGCGGCTGCCCAGGCTCCGCCTGATGCTCTCGGCGGCTTCCCGCGCTATGGCGACACGGTTGCCGTCGGCCATGGAGCCGGAGGCATCGAGCACCAGGGTGACGTTCAGAGGCGCGTCGTCCCGCAGCTCAGGCGCCTGGAAGCCGAGCCTGACCAGGTGCATGCGGCTGTCCAGCGGGTGGGTGAACACGTCGGTGGTGATGGCGAAGCTGTCGCGGTGCGCCGGCATGTCGTAGCCGTAGTTGAAGGCGTTGATCCACTCCTCGGCGCGGACGGAGTCAGGGTCGACCTCGTGGCCTGCGCGGGCCCAGTTCAACGCAAGCTGGAACGAGGTGCGGTCGGTGTCGAGGCTAAAGGTCGACACGCTGTCCTCTGCCGTGGACTCGAACCCGGACTGCCGGTAGTCCCTGAAGTTGGTGGCGGACGGAGACGAGGACGGAGGAGAGACGGGGGTGCGCCGGACCGGGGGAGGCGATGTCTGGACGGGAGGGGCTGCTGCCGGGGGAGCCCCCTCCTGGGTCAGGTTCGCAGGCGCAGGGGCGGCCATCGGCGCAGCAGGCGCTTCCACGATCTTCTGTACGTCGGCCGCGTTGAGTTGGGGTCCTGTCTGGGCCTGAGCGGCTCGCGCGATCTCGGCAGCCGATGGGCCCGGTTCCTCCGACTCTTCCATTGACCCGCACGCTGCCAGGGCAAGCACCAGTGTCAACCCGACAGCCACCTGCGCCACGATCCTCACCCTGGTCGAAACAAGCCCTTTGACGATTCCTAAGTCTCCCGCGATGTTATGCGCAGTTTTCTTCATTACATGCTCCTAGTGCTCCGAAGAGCGACCACTCCAGTGGGTCTGAGTTGATGATTCGCGCCCTGGCATTTGGAACCGTTCCAATATTTCATAACGACCTTGCCGCACATTTGGTTGGCATCGGTGTGTCTGGCCGGAGGGGAGACAGGCCCTTGGCGAAGGGGCCGGGAATTTCACAACTAAGGGTGTTGCATGTACTTGTTCTTGACACCCCCGTAGCTACAAACTAATATTCAGAGGCGGAGTTCGACGTTAGAGTCGGCTCCTTTGAAAATCGAATAGGAAGGTGAGTCGCAATGGAGCTAGCCATTGTCGCCGTACTCGCCGTCCTGATCGGGATAGGTTTAGGCACGGTCGCAGGGTTTCTGGGCCGAAGAATGGTGAGCAGGAACAAGCTCACCGCCGCGGAACTGGAAGTCTCACGGATACTGGAGACAGCAGAGGAGGAGCAGAGACGGCTGATACTGGAGGGCAAGGAGCAGGCCCTCCGGCTGCAGTCGGAGCGCGATGAGGAGTTCCGTGAGAGAAGATCAGAAATCAACCGGTCCGAGAATCGCCTCTCCAGATTCGAGGAGAATCTTGACAGACGTGCCACAAACCTGGAGCGCCGCGAGCGCAAACTTACCGAGAAGGAACAGGCGGTCGATGCAATCCGCACCGAGCTCGATGGTATCAAGGACAGGGAGGTCGAACGCCTAGAAGCGCTATCCGACCTCTCCATGGGGGAAGCGCGTTCCGAGTTGAAGGAACGCGCTTCCGTGGAAATCGAACATGAGCTGGCGGTCTACTACCGGGACGCCGAGGAGCGCGCCCGGGAAGAGGCCAGCGAGAAGGCCCGCAACATCCTCTCCGAGGCGATTCAGAGGCTTGCCTCGGACGTTGTCTCCGAGGTGTCGCTGTCGTCCGTGGCCCTGCCGAACGACGACATGAAGGGCAGGGTGATCGGCAAAGAGGGTCGGAACATCCGGGCCATCGAGAAGGCCACGGGGGTCGACCTGATAATCGACGACACTCCCGAGGCGATCACGCTCTCGTGCTTCGACCCGATCCGCAGAGAGGTGGCCCGTCTCTCAATCGTCAAGCTGATAGCGGACGGGCGCATCCACCCGGCCCGCATCGAGGAGACGGTCGCGAGGACGGAGAAGGAGTTGACGGAGACCCTCCGGAAGGCGGGGGAAGAGGCTGCGATGGATGTTGGCGTCCGCGGGCTGAACGCCGAGCTGATACGCCTCCTGGGCCGGCTCAAGTACCGCTACAGCTACGGCGAGAACGTACTGCAGCACAGCATCGAAGTGGGGCATCTCTCCGGGCTGATCGCGGCGGAGATCGGGGCGAACGTCAGGGCCGCGAAGACGGGCGGCCTGCTTCACGACATCGGGAAGGCCCTGACCCACGAGGTGGAGGGTCCGCACGCCGAGATCGGCGCCGACGTGGCCACGCGCAACAGGATACCCAAGCACATCTGCACGGCCATTGCCGAGCATCACGACGACGAGCACAGCAGCCCGGAGTCGTTCATAGTGGCGGCGGCCGACGCGATCAGCGCGGCGAGGCCCGGCTCGCGCCGCGACACCGCGGAGCACTATATCCAGCGCCTGGAGGCCCTGGAGGATGTGGGCAGGGCGTTCGACGGCGTCGAGAAGTGCTTCGCGATCCAGGCCGGGCGCGAGATCAGGATCATGGTCAAGCCCCAGTCGGTGGACGACGTGGCAGCCACGAAGATGGCACGCGACGTGACGAAGAAGATCGAGGACACACTGACCTACCCCGGCCAGATCAAGGTCACGGTAATCCGCGAGTCCCGCTCCGTCGAGTACGCACGGTAGACGGGACCAATCCGGGGACCCGTGGCAAGCGGCTGGCGTTCATGGGAGGAGGCGGCGGGCTTGACTCGCCGCCTCCTGCATCCCTGCCCCGGCGCGATCCTGTAGATGGTCCAGGCAGACCTCCACCTGCACACGACCTTCTCGGACGGTAATCTCACGCCGACCCAGATCGTGGATTTGTGCGCCGCGCAGGGCATGAGGTACGCGGCGATCACCGACCACGACTCGACGGAGGGGGTCGGAGAGGCGCTCGAGGCCGCACGGCGTCATCAGGACCTCGAACTGATCGTCGGCGTGGAGCTGAGCACCGACGTGCCCCAGAGCGAGATACACCTGCTGGGGTACTTCGTCGACCATGAGGACGCGGGATTCCAGGGTACCCTGGGCGAATTCCGCGACGGGAGAGAGGGCCGGGCGCGCCGGATGGTGGAGCGGCTCGACGAGCTGGGAGCGCCGGTGTCGTGGGAGAGGGTCGAGGAGCTGTCGGGCGGTGGCGCCATCGGCAGGCCTCACATAGCCCAGGCGATGGTCGAGGCGGGCTACGTCGAGTACCCGAAAGACGCATTCGACAGGTACCTGGGCCGCAACGGCCCCGCGTACGTCGAGCGGGCCCGGCTGACACCGGCCGAGGCCGTACGGCTGCTGGTGTCGAACGGCGCGGTGCCCGTGATGGCCCACCCCACGTTCTCGGTCGCGCGCATGGACGACGAGGGCATCTCTGAGCTGAAGCGGATGCTGGTCGAGCTCAGGGGCGAGGGGCTTGCGGGGATGGAGGTCTACTACGGGGTGTACGAGCCGGACGTGGTTGCCCTGCTGAAGTCGATGGCGGACGAGCTGGGCCTGATCCCGTGCGGCGGCAGCGACTACCACGCATCGGGCAACCCCGGCGAGGCCCGCCCCGGGGACGTGGGCCCGCCGGCGTCATCGGTCGAGGCGCTGAAGTCGCTGAGGGCCGGTCGGGCCCGAGGCTGAGGGGACCGGCGGTGTACGCATGCTAGGGCTCGCGCTGGTCCCGGCGGCCTACCTGGTAGGCTCAATACCCTCGGCATTCCTCCTGGCCCGCTACCTGAGGAACATCGATATCCGGGACTACGGGTCCGGAAACGTGGGGGCATCCAATGTCATGGAGCACGTGGGCCTGCGTACGGGGATCGCCCTGGGCGTGTTCGATACGCTGTTCAAGGGCACAATGCCAGTGCTCGCGGCAAGCCTCCTCGGGCAGAGCCTGGCCGTCCAGGGGGCCGTGGCCGTCGCGGCCATTGCGGGTCACAACTGGTCGGCCTACCTGAAGTTCACCGGCGGCCGGGGCATATCCATAGGCATCGGCGTGCTGGTGGGAATGGGACTGTGGGTGGAGCTGGGCGTCGGGCTGCTCCTGATCGGGCTCTTGGGCCGGGTCGTGATGAAGGACACGGGCTTATGGTCGCTTGTCTCTTTCCTTGCGCTGCCTGTAACCGCTATTCTCGTAGGAAGGGACCCCGAGGTGGTGTACATGCTCGGGGCGATGGCGGTGCTGCTCGTGATCAAGCGACTGGTCGGGAACTGGGAGTGGCCGTCTAACGAGCGGTACGGGCCGGCCCGCGTCCTGCTTCACCGCTTCCTGTGGGACCGGGACGTGCCCAGGCAGGAGGCATGGACCGGCCGCATGCCCGAGCCTGGGCAGGCCGGCGGCGGCGCTGCGGGCGATGCCGCCACACCATCCGGAACAGGAGACAGGAGGTAGGCGCATGGCCGAGGAGAGAGCGCCATTGTACTGCGCCGAGCATGCGGAGACGCCCACGAACCTCCGGTGCAGCCGCTGCGACAAGCTTGTCTGTCCCGAGTGCATGGTGCAGGCCCCGGTGGGAATCCGCTGCCAGGAGCACGGCCGACCGGCCAAGCTGCCCACGTACGACGTCTCGACCGGGTTCATCGTGCGCGGGGTTGCCGCAGGCGTTGGGATCGGCGTCCTTGGGGGGGTCATCCTGGGGATCATCGGCGTGTTTACGGACCTGCTCTATTTCCCCTACGTGTTCACGCTGGCCATGGTGGGAGTGGGGTACCTGGTGGGGGAGGGCATAAGCAGGGCCACGAACAGGAAACGCGGCCAGCCGCTCATAGTTGCGGCGGTGCTCGGGGTCGTGCTGGCCTTCGTCTTCGTCGTGGCGTTCTCCGGGCTGCAGCTAGGGCTTTTCGACCTGATCGGGCTCGGCATCGCCATCTTCCTAGCGGTGCAGCGGGTCCGTTAGAAGCGGCAATAGTTGACAGAATTCGTAGCGATAGGATAGATTTTATGCAGATAACACTACCACAAGGGTCGGAAAACGGAATGGACAAACTGGACTCGAAGATAATCGAACTGCTGCAAACGGACGGAAGGGCATCGAACGCTTCCATAGCGCGCCACGTCGGCGTGAGCGAGGGCACGGTCAGGCGCCGGCTCAAGAGGCTGGTCGAGGACGAATACATCCAGGTCGTGGCTCTTCCCGACGCCTCGAAGCTGGGCTACGAGTCCCAGGCGCTGGTGGGGATCCAGGTCGAGCCGGACAAGGTCGACAAGGTCGCGGACTGCCTCTACGAGCTGACCGAGATTAGCTGGGTGGCCGTGACTACGGGATCGTACGACGTCTTCGCGTGGGCGACGCTGCCGTCGGCCGAAGAGCTGGGCACCTTCCTCCGCACGCGGGTAGGGGTGATCCCAGGCGTGCGGCGAACCGAGACCTTCGTCAATTTGGACAAGAAGCGGGGCCACGCAATCGCGGTGTAATCGGACGCCGGGATGAGCGAGCTACCGCCGAGGCCCCCTCTGGAACAAGGGGGCCTTCTTAGTGCAACATAGGGCGCCGGGAGAGAACAGATGCTTAGGACCATCCACTGCGGCGATGTGAGAATCGAGCACGCGGGCGAGGGGGTAACCCTCAGCGGCTGGGTGCATAATCGCAGGGACCACGGCGGGCTGATCTTCATCGACCTGAGGGACAGGTACGGGCTGGTGCAGGTCGTATTCAACCCGGAGCTCGCGCCGGAGGCCCACGCAGCCGCGGAGAGGTTCCGCAGCGAGTGGGTCGTGCAGGTGCGCGGCACCGTCAACGCCCGCCCGGAGGGGACGATCAACCCGGGACTCGCCACGGGCGAGATCGAGGTTACCGCCTCCGAGGCCGTGGTGTTCAACGAGTCCAAGACGCCGCCATTCGAGGTCTCCGACGACGTCGAGGTGGACGAGCTGCTGCGCCTGAAGCACCGGTACGTCGACCTGCGCCGCCCCAGCATGCAGGAGACCATCGCGCTGCGTCACAGGGTCGTGAAGTACATACGCGACTTCCTTGACGAGAGGGGCTTCCTGGAGATCGAGACGCCGATCCTGATCAAGAGCACGCCGGAGGGGGCGCGGGACTACCTGGTGCCCAGCCGGCTCTACCCGGGGCAGTTCTACGCACTCCCGCAGTCGCCGCAGCAGCTCAAGCAGCTCCTGATGGTCTCGGGCATGGACAAGTACTTCCAGATCGCCCGGTGCTTCCGGGACGAGGACCCGAGGGCCGACAGGCAGCCGGAGCACACCCAGCTCGACCTGGAGATGAGCTTCGTGGAGCGGGACGACGTGCTGGACCTGATCGAGGATCTCTACACGGCGATGATCGAGGAGCTCGTGCCGGGCAAGCGCCTGCTCAAGCCCTTCCCCCGCCTGAGCTACCAGGAGGCGATGGACCGTTACGCGACGGACAAGCCTGACCTGCGATTCGGGCTGGAGATGGCGGACCTGACGGACGTGGCCGCGAAGAGCGAGTTTCGCGTGTTCTCGTCCGTAGCGTCCGGCGGCGGCATTGTCAAGGGGTTCAGCGTGCCGGGCGCCGGAGGGTACGGGCGGAGGCAGCTCGACGACCTGGTCGAGTTCACGAAGACCCGCGGCGCGCAGGGCCTGGTCTACATCGCCCTGGACGAGTCGGCGTCGCTCGACGAGCTGACCGGCGACGACTACAGGTCGCCCGCCGCCCGATTCCTGGCGATCGACGAGGTACGCGAGATCGCCTCCCGGACCGGAGCAGGCCCGGGCGACCTGGTGCTTATCGTGGCAGGCCCGGCCAAGTCCACGAACATCGCCCTCAGCGCCCTCCGGGAAGAGATGGCCCGGCGTCACGAGCTGGCGGACCCGGACGTGCTCCACTTCGCGTTCGTGGTCGACTTCCCGCTCTTCGAGTGGAACGAGAACGAGGGGCGCTGGGACGCCATGCACCACGCCTTCTCCATGCCTAACGACGAGACGGTCCAGTACCTGGAGAGCGACCCGGGCAGGGTCATCGCGAACCTGTACGACCTGGTGTGCAACGGCGTGGAGCTGGCCAGCGGCAGCATCAGGGTGCACCAGCGGGAGCTGCAGGAGCGCATATTTGCGGTGCTGGGGTACTCGGAGGAGCAGGTCGGCCAGCGCTTCAAGCAGCTTCTCGACGCGTTCGAGTACGGAGCGCCTCCTCACGGGGGGATAGCCCCTGGCATCGACAGGCTGATCATGGTGCTGCTGGGCATCGACAACATCCGGGACGTCATAGCCTTCCCGAAGACCCAGAACGCCATCGACCCGCTGTTCGAGGCTCCGGATATCGTGGAGGCGGAGCAGCTCAAGGAGCTCCACATCGAGATAACCGAGTAGAGTAGGCGGCGCCACCATCGCAAGATGGGGTAAGCTTTCAGGGTTGCCCCCTCCCTCAACGCTGGACTTCGCCATAAGGAGACCCGTCATGCCTGTCGTGCAGCACGATGTTCTCGATCGGATTGCCTTCGACGTATTCTCGGCCGCGGGAATGCCGGAGGACGAGGCGCGGATAGTTGCCGATCATATTGTCACGGCGAACCTGCTCGGCCATGACTCCCACGGTGTCTGGTACATATCCAGGTATGGCGAACAGGCCATCGAGAGCCACGTGGGGTGGGACAAGCACGAGGTACTCAGGGAGAGCCCGCTGTTCCGTCTCGTGGACGGACACGGCGCGCACGGCATAGTCGCCCTGACCAAGGCCGCGGACACCGCTTTCGAGAAGGCCGAGGTATCGAGCATAGGCATGGCCGGCGTGAGGAACGTGACGCACATGGGGCGCCTGGGGGCGTACCCGACCCAGATCGCCGAGCGCGGGATGATAGGCATGGTCTGGACGAACACCGGCGGCCTCGCGGTCGCGCCCTTCGGAAGCGCGGAGAAACGCCTGCGACTAGCCCCGGTCGCGTACGCGATTCCGCGCCGTAGCGGCGATCCCTTCATGCTCGACATGACCTTCAGCGTCGTTGCGGGCGGCAAGATCGAGCAGAAGATAGTGCGAGGCGAGTCCATTCCCGAAGGCTGGCTGGTTTCCGGGGACGGCGACTACGTGACGGACGGCGCGCGTTACCATGACGGGGAAGCGTCCATCCTGGCGCTCGGCGGGCTGCAGTTCGGCCACAAGGGCCACGGCCTGGGGATGATGATGGAGATGATCGTCGGGCCGCTGACCATGGCCGGGTGCACGGACGGCGATGGCAGGGGCGGCGGGGCGCTCGTCATTGCCATCGACATCGCGGCATTCACCGACGTGGACGAGTATTTCGACGAGGTGGAGGCGTTTGTGGAGTACGTGTCGTCCGCCACGCCCCTGCCGGGCGTCGACCGCGTTTACGCGCCCGGCCAGATGGAGGAGCGGTCGAAGGCGCGGCTCCTGGCGGAGGGCATCGACGTGCCCGAACCCACGTGGGCCGAGATCATCGAGATAGCCGGGCGCCTGGGCGTGTCCGTGCCGGCGGTGTGATCTTCACAAAAGGGTGTGAAGTCGGCGTAGTCTCTGTGTTTGGTCGAGCCGACCCCGCCCCAGGTCCTTCGCGTTGCTCAGGACGACATATGGCGGGGTGGTTCCTGCTTCACATAGCATGACGACTGGATGGACAAGCAGTGATTGACCAGACGAAGCTGAGGGCCGCGGTGGCCTCGATGCTGGAGGCTATCGGGGAGGACCCGGGGCGTGAGGGGCTGGCGGACACGCCGCGCCGTGTCGCGGAGATGTATGCCGAGTTCTTCGGCGGCCTCGGCCAGGACCCCGAGGAGGTCCTGGCGACGGGATTCGAGGAGGGACACCATGAGATGGTGGTCATCTCCGGCGCGCCGTTCTTCTCGATCTGCGAGCACCACTTCCTGCCCTTCTTCGGTACAGCCGACATTGGCTACGTGCCCAGAGGCAGGGTCGCCGGGGCGAGCAAGCTGGCGAGGGCGCTGGACATCGTCGCACGGCGGCCCCAGATGCAGGAGCGGCTGACTACACAGCTGGCCGACGCGATCACCGGTGCGCTGGACCCGGAGGGCGCCGGCGTGGTCGTCTCCGCCGAGCACCTCTGCATGACGCTGCGCGGCGCGAGGAAGCCCGGGAGCCGGATCGTGACGTCGGCGCTGCGCGGCACATTCAGGGCAGACGAGGCGGTGCGGCGGGAGTTCGACAGCCTCAGGGGCGGAGCTTCTTGATCGTCACCAGCTTCCCTACCCTGGAGGAGGCGGAGCCCGCGTGGGAGCGGGTCCTGGGCGTCAGCGATGCAGCCACTCTCTTTCTCACCCCGTGGTGGCAGAAGCTGTGGTGGAGGCACTTCGGCGGCGACGCGGAGCTTGCAGTCTACGTGGCGAGCGATGGGGAGCGCCCTATTGGAGTCGCGCCGCTCGTGCGCTCGGACGGCGTACTGGAGCTGCTGGGGGCTACGGACCTGTTCGACTACCGCGACTTCATCGTCGAGCGGGGCAGGGACGAGGACTTCTGCGCCGCACTTGTCGCTCATCTCTCAGACCTGGAGTGGCACACCCTGAGGCTCGAGTCGGTCCGGGAGGGCTCGGCGACCCTCCGAGCCCTTGGCGGGGCGGCCGAGTCTGCCGGTATGTCTGTGGAGATCGAGCTGGAGGGCGTAGCGCCGGTGGCGGTCCTTCCCGCGACCTGGGAGGAGTTCGTGTCGGGCCTGTCGAAGAAGGACAGGCACGAGCTGAGGCGCAAGATACGCCGTCTCGACCGGGCCGGAGAGGTGACCCGGTCGGTGTGCTCGTCCCCGGAGCAGGTCCCTGGAATGATGGGGACGTTCCTGCGGCTCCACAGGGCGAGCAGCCCCGACAAGTCGGAGTTCATGACGGCGGAGCGGGAGGCGTTCTTCCTGGACGCCGTCGGAGAGGCTGCGCGTCGAGGGAGACTCAGGCTGGAGGAGCTCGCACTGGACGGGCAGACTGTGGCGTCGTGCCTAGGCTTCGACTACGCAGGCGCATTCCTGCTGTATAATAGCGGGTACGACCCAGAGAGTTACAAGCTGAGCGTCGGGATAGTCAGCAAGGCGCTTGCCATCAAGGGCGCCATCGAGTCAG
The DNA here is from genome assembly GCA_034420735.1 of Dehalococcoidia bacterium. Taxonomy (GTDB): domain Bacteria; phylum Chloroflexota; class Dehalococcoidia; order Lucifugimonadales; family CAJWER01. Next base: position 57,099 of record DAOULA010000039.1, on the reverse strand, counting down.
GTGACGGCGTCTTCGACTTCCTTAGAGGCTCCGAGGACTACAAGTACCGGCTTGGGGGACAGGACCGTCAGGTCCACCGCGTGACCGTCCGGCGATGAGGGCCCGAACCGGGACCCCGCGCCCGATGAACCCTGGGCCGATTCTGCAACTGCGATAGGGAATACGAAGAGCACATGTACAGCCTGGCCCTGTTGAGCGTGCACGGCTGTCCGTTTGCCCGGCTGGGCGAGCGCGACACCGGCGGCATGAACGTATACCTGCTCCAGGTGGCGCGGGAGTTGGGCAGGAGAGGCCACAGGGCCGACGTGTACACCCGGGTACACGATCCCAACGACCCGGAGATCGTCGAGCTGGGCGAGAACGCGAGGGTAATCCACGTCCATGCCGGGCCCCACGGCGAGACCAAGCAGAGCCTTCACCGTCACATTCCGCAGTTTCTGGAGGGGATGGAGGCATTCAGGGAACGCGAGGGGATAGCGTACGACCTGGTGCATTCCCACTACTGGCTCTCGTGTCTTGCAGCCATCGATCTGTGCCGGGACTGGGGCGTTCCGCACGTCGCCACTTTCCACACGCTGGCGCGCGCCAAGCAGGAAGCCAGGCCGGGTGAGAAGGAGTCACAGGTCCGGATCGAGTCCGAGCGCGAGGCCATGATGAACGCCGACTCGATGGTCGTGTCGACCGAGCGGGAGCGGAGCGACATCGCTCGCCTATACGGAGTACCTGCCGGCAAGGTGGACGTGGTCCCGGCCGGCGTCGACCTCCAGTTGTTCAGGCCCATGGGGAGAGCGGAATCGCGAGGGCTCCTGGGACTGGGCGATGAACGGGTCATACTCGCCGTTGCCCAGAGGATCGAGCCGCTGAAAGGCCTTGACGTGATTGTCGAGGCCCTGCCATTGATGGATGACGGCGGCGATACGCGCTTCATCATCGTCGGCGGAGACGAGAATTCGAGCCCGGAGATCGAGCGTCTTCGGGGAGTGGCGGCCCGGCTGGGCGTGGAGGACAGGCTGACGTTTGCAGGCGCGGTCAGCCAGGAAGAGCTGCCGGCATACTACAGCGCGGCGGACGTGTGCGTCCTGCCGTCCTACTACGAGAGCTTCGGGCTGGCGGCCCTGGAGTCGCTGGCCTGCGGCACGCCCGTGGTCGCGTCGAGGGTCGGCGGGCCGATGTCGTTCATCGTAGACGGCGTGAACGGGCACCTGGTCCCCGAACGCAGCCCGGGGGCATATGCCCGCTGCCTGGACGTCGTGATGTCGCAGGGTCCCGAGATGGCAGAGGCGGCGAGGAGCACCGCGGCGGGATTGGGCTGGGACTCGGTAGCCGACGGGCTTCTGGCCCACTACTCATCGCTGATCGAGGAGCGCCGGACGGACGGAGCGCTGGCTGCGGTGATGGCCAGGTAGGAGTCGCCGGGCGAGCCGGGCGGCTGGTCGACCGGCGGGTTGGTGCCGTCTCCGCAGGCGTCGTCGAGGGGACCCCGCACCAGGTCCTTCGTCGGGGACTCCTCAGGACGACAGTTGGGGTGCTACGGGAATGTCCAGCCGACCACTTTGGTCGGTGTGACGGTTATCAGCACGAACTCCATCTCGCGGAAGGTCTGTTCGGCGTACCTTTCGCCCTCTTCCTGTCCTTGGTAGTTGATGGACATGTCCCACAGGACCTGCCGGTCCCACTTCTCGGAGAGCTCCACGGTCCCGTTGACCTGCACGAATCCATGCGGTTCCGTCTCCCTGGGGATGGAGATGCCGACGCGCGGGTCGCCCCGAATGTTCCTGACCTTGACGCTGGACGGCTCCGAGAGGATGAGCAGCTTCTCGCCGTCGTAGAGGTGCCACACGGGCGCAACGTGGGGAGAGCCGTCCGGCCGCAGTGTTGCGAGGTTGGACAGGAGCGGGAGCTTCAGGTACTCGTCGATTTCGCCGGCGTTCATCTTGGGCATCAGGCTGACTCCGCTACCGGGGTTGTCTCCGCAGCTTCCCATAGGGGCAGGCTGCGGTCTTCGGTCGAGGTCTGGGCCGACTCGTTGGGAAGCCTGGGCTCCACGGCGGCGAAGACGGCGTCGGCGATCTCTTCTATTGGCTCCGAGGCATCGATCACGACGATCCTCCCGGGGTGCTGGTCGGCAATTTTCCTGTACCCGCGGCGCACCCGCTCGTGGAACTCGACTGGTTCCTCCTCAAAGCGGTGAGTTCCCTCTACGTCGATTCTTCTGGCGGCTTCGGCCTCCAACCTAAACTGGGCCGATCCTGCTCTTCGGAGGCCGTCGGCGACTGGAATATCCAGCAAGATCGTGATGTCGGGGTAGAGCCCCCCGGTGGCCCGGCGGTTGACCACCTCGATATCGCTGAGGCTGATCCGGCGTCCATAGCCCTGATAAGCCGTTGTCGAGTCGACGTAACGGTCTGCAATGACGACAGATCGAGAGGCTTTAAGGAAGGGACGTATCCTCTCTCTCACGACGGACGAACGGGCAGCTGCGAAGAGGAACAACTCGCCCTCGGGCCACAGTTTCTCTTTGTTTTCGTCCTTAAGCCACTTGCGGAGGTAGCGGCCTAGCCCTGTAGTGCCCGGCTCCCTGACCAGGGCGACACTGTATCGAGCTTCGATGAGCCGCGTCTTCAGTAGCTCCGCCTGGGTCGTCTTACCTGTACCTTCGCAGCCTTCGAACGATATGAAGAGTGACAAAGCGCCTTCTCCGGGAGTCAGCGCCGGTACAATACCACACGACGCGAGGGCTCGCGGCCCGAGCTGGTGGAGGACAGCCCGCGCTGCTCGGCGAACTGGTGCTGCAGGCGCCTGATGTAGGCGACCTGGGGGCTCAGGTCGGCCTTGTGCTCTCCACCGTCGAGCCGGCTGGCCGCTTCCTCGGCCTCCTTGACGGCGTCGGTGATGGCGTCCTGCGACACCTTCCTGGCGGGGCCGCGGTCCAGCGCCCTCAGGAACTGGTGGATCTGTGCGGCGGTGTTCTTCCGGAGGACGAAGACCGGCCTGCCGAGGCTCTCCGCCTCGTTCAGCGCCTGCGTCCGCCGCCGGTAGAAGTTCTTGGTCGTCAGCAGGATATCCGCCTTCGAGATGTCGCCGACGACCTCCACCGAGACCTTCGCAGTCCTGACTGCCTGGCGGAGCTTGTCCTTGTTCACGCCGTAGGGGAGGATGCGGGTGACCGTCCCGGGCCGGGAGCTCGAAAGCTCACCGTCAGGCTCGTCGGACCCCTCACGGACCACGCGCACCGGGCCGGGCTGCTCCAACACGGGCCTCCGGCCGTTCTCACCGAGAGTGGTCGGCTCCACGTACTCCTTGCGTTTTTCCACGCCGCCCGCCTCGTCCAGCGTCCTCCGCTCGACCGAGACAGGGTAGCCCCTGAGCATCCTGTCGACCGAGTCGGCCACGTCGGTGTGGATGGTGACGTCGCTCCAGCCCTGGATCTGTACGAGAGCGTCGAATGTGGGCGGGGCCCTCCTCTCGAGGACGGTCTTCTGGGTGCGGCGCCTCTTGGCCTCCTCGTCGCCGAGGGTGACAGAGTCTATGCCCCCGATGAGGTCGCAGAGGGTCGGGTTCATGATCAGGTTTTCGAGGGTGTTGCCGTGGGCGGTAGCCACGAGCTGGACGCCGCGCTCGGCTATGGTCCGCGAGGCCTCGGCCTCGAGCTCGGTGCCGATCTCGTCGATGACGATGACCTCGGGCATGTGGTTTTCGACGGCCTCGATCATGACGGCGTGCTGCTGGGATGGGGAGGGCACCTGCATGCGCCTGGCCCCGCCTATCCCGGCGTGGGGGATGTCGCCGTCACCGGCGATCTCGTTGGACGTGTCGACCACGACCACGCGCTTGCCTGCATCGTCCGCGAGGACGCGGGCCACCTCGCGCAGCATGGTGGTCTTGCCGACACCCGGCCTGCCGAGCAGTAGGATGCTGTTCCCGGTCAGCGCGAGGTCCTCGATGATCTTGATGGTGCCGTAGACGGCGCGTCCCACCCGGACGGTCAGGCCCACGACCTTGCCGGTGCGGTTCCTGATGGCCGAGATGCGGTGGAGCGTGCGCTCGATGCCAGCCCTGTTGTCGGCGCCGAAGGTGCCGATGCGCTGCACGACATACTGGATGTCCTCTTCGGTCACCTCGCGGGACGAGAGGGTAGTCGTCTCGGTTAGGAATCTCGCCTGGGGCTCCCTGCCGAGATCGAGCACCACTTCGAGCAGCTCACCCGGGCGCGCGTTGTCGCCGAAGGGCTCCGCGATGTGCGGAGGCAGCTTGTCGATGATGATGTCGAGATCGCTGTCGATCCACTCCTGCATATGAAGTGTTGCTCCTCCCCCGTACTAGGCCGAGCCCTCGACGATCCTCCTGAAGAGGTCGTGGACCCGGTCGTCGTCGGTAAGCTCCGGATGGAAGGCGGTGGCCATCAGAGTGCCCTGCCGGACGGCGACGGGCCTGCCGTCGGGCAGCTGGGCGAGCACCTGTACGGCCTCGCCGGTCGTGTTGACGACAGGCGCCCTGATGAATACGCACCGAAAGGGCGGGCCGTCCACGTGCTCGATCTCCAGGTCCGCCTCGAAGCTGTCCACCTGGCTGCCGAAGGCGTTCCGGCTGACGTCGATGTCCATCAGGTGGAGGGGCTCCGGGCGCCTGTCCGTGAGGCTGTCCGCCAGGACTATCATGCCTGCGCAGGTGCCCCAGACCGGAAGGCCGTCCCTGACCTTGTCCGCCAGCACCGAGCGGAAGCCGTAGATGTCGATGAGCTGGACTATGGTCGTGCTCTCGCCGCCTGGGATGATCAGGCCATCCAGCCCGTCGAGCTCGCTCGGCAGCCGGATTTCGGGCGCATCGACCCCCAGTCGGGCCAGGACGTGCCTGTGCTCCAGGAAATCGCCCTGGATGGCAAGCACCCCTATTTTCGGCACTCTACCAGCCCCGGACCGCCAACTGCTCATCCTCGGGCATCGTCCGCACGTCGAGCCCTGGCATAGCGTCGCCCAGGCCCGTGGACACTTCAGCGACGATGTCGGGGTCGTTGAAGTGGGTCGTGGCCTTCACGATGGCCTCGGCCATGCGGTCAGGCTGGGAGGACTTGAAGATCCCCGAGCCGACGAAGACGCCGTCCACGCCGAGCTGCATCATCAGGGCGGCGTCGGACGGGGTCGCGATGCCGCCGGCGGCGAAGTTGACGACGGGAAGCGTGCCCGTGTCGTGGACTTCCTTGACCAGCTCGTAGGGGGCCTGCATGTCGCGGGCCGCGGCCATCAGCTCGTCGTTGTTCATGCCCTGGATGCGGCGCATCTCGCCGATGACCGAGCGTGCGTGGCGGACCGCCTCGACGACGTTGCCGGTGCCGGCCTCCCCCTTGGTGCGGATCATGGCTGCGCCCTCGCCGATCCTGCGCAGGGCCTCGCCGAGGTTCCGGCAGCCGCACACGAAGGGGACCTTGAAGGCGTGCTTGTCGACATGGTGGTTCTCGTCGGCGGGGGTCAGGACCTCGGACTCGTCGATGTAGTCGATCTTGAGGGCCTCGAGCACCTGGGCCTCGACGAAGTGGCCGATCCGGCACTTGGCCATGACGGGGATGGTGACCGCTTCCTTGATCTCGACGATCTTGGTGGGGTCGGCCATCCGCGCGACGCCGCCCGCCTTGCGAATGTCGGATGGCACACGCTCGAGGGCCATGACCGCGCAGGCTCCGGCGTCCTCGGCGATCTTGGCCTGTTCAGCCGTCACCACGTCCATGATGACGCCGCCCTTGAGCATCTTGGCCAGGCCTGTCTTGAGCTGCCACGTACCGGTTTCGACAATGGTGTCCGTCGCCATCTGCAAGTCTCCGTTGGGGATTTCGTAAAGACGTTTGCATTATACTCCCGGCCTTGTCCCGCTGGCAATTTGCGCGGCCCATGGGACTCTCACCGCGGAGGGCGCAGAGAGGGGAGTCCTTTCACCACAGAGGGCACGGAGAGCACAGAGGGTGAGGAGGATTGAGGGAGAGGCTAGAGGGGGATGCGCCGCCGTGTTGTGCGGAGTTGCCTGGGACGGCAAAAAGTGGCATTGTCCATAGGGGGGAGAATCTGCAATTGCCGGATCGATGTCCGTTCTTGTTTTGACTAGGAGAACGCTTGCGTGGGTCGTTGTCACGGCCTGTATCGTGGTGTTGGCTTGCGGGGAGGGTGAACCTTCGGCCGCTCCGACGGCGGTACTGCAGCCTACCGGGGAGCCAAGTCCCCCGGCAGCACCCACGCCGGGCGAGACGGCTGCGCCAACGCCCGCTGCGGAGCTGGCGCCGACGCCGACGATGGCAGCGCCTGCTCCCACGTCGACGCCCGAACCCAGGCCGGCGCCAGGGCCCGGCGGCCTGCCGGCGCTGGAGGTCGAGCGCGCCTTTCCGAATGTGGAGCTGGGACGCATGGTGCACCTGACCTACCCGCCGGGCGGGGGCGACAGGCTGTACCTGGTGCTGCAGCCGGGGCTTATTGTCTCGTTCGAGGACCGGCAGGACGTGGAGGCGCTGGCGGTCTTCCTGAACATCACCGAGCGGGTCAGCGACCGGGGCAACGAGGAGGGGCTGCTGGGGCTCGCCTTCGATCCCGAGTACGAGTCGAACGGCTACTTCTACGTTTACTACTCGGCGGCCAACCCCAGGCGCTCGGTCGTCTCCAGGTTCTCAGCCGAGTCCGGCAGGGGCGACGATTCGAGCGAGAAGCAGATCATGGTCATCCCGCAGCCCTACAGCAATCACAACGGCGGTCACATCGTATTTGGGCCGGACGGGTATCTCTACATCGGCGTAGGCGACGGGGGCAGCGCGAACGATCCCCAGGGGCACGGGCAGGACAGGACTACGCTGCTCGGGACGATCCTGCGGATCGACGTGTCGACGCTCGACTCCGAGGGGCGCTACACGGTGCCGGCCGACAACCCGTTCGTGGGCGAGGGCGGCGGAGTGAGGGAGGAGATCTGGGCGTACGGGCTGCGAAACCCGTGGCGGTTCAACTTCGACCTGGTTACCGGCGACCTGTGGGCCGCGGACGTGGGGCAGAACAGGTGGGAGGAGGTCCACACCATCCGGCCGGGCCTCAACTACGGCTGGAACATCATGGAGGGGGCGCACTGCTTCGATGGGGGCAGGAGCCTCAGCAGCCTGATTCGCGGCGGATCGGGTGAGTGCGACCGGGAGGGCCTGGAGCTGCCGGTGGTGGAGTACGGCCGGGACGGCGGGTGCTCGATTACGGGCGGGTACGTTTACCGGGGCTCGAGGCTGCCGTTGCTGGCCGGGGCGTACGTGTACGGGGACTTCTGCAGCGGCAAGATGTGGGCCGTGCGGCTGGAGGACGGCGCTGTGGCCGAACACCGGCTGCTGGTCGACTCGGACCTGCGGATCGCGGCGTTCGGCGAGGGCCCGGAGGGTGAGCTGTACATGCTGTCGTTCGACGAGCGGATCTACCGCTTCGCCGCGCCGTAGACAGCAGCGGGACGGCTCTATGGGTCCGTACGGGCCAATCGGTCTGCTATAATCGTAAGTCCGTGGAGAGGTGGCCGAGCGGTTTAAGGCGCCGGTCTCGAAAACCGGTATGGGAGCAATCTCATCGTGGGTTCGAATCCCACCCTCTCCGCCAGTGGAGAGATGCCAGAGTGGCCGATTGGGCGCGACTGGAAATCGCGTGTCGCTGCAAGGCGACCGTGGGTTCGAATCCCACTCTCTCCGCCATTCACCCCTTTCTCGTGCCGTCCAGCGCGGTCTGATTTGGGCTGAATCGAAGGGTACTCCATGACGGGCCGGGGAAGGCCGCAGACGGTGATGGCAATTCAGTGCAGCCTCCCACTGTTGTTCCGAGTGGGAGAGGGACCTAAGATCGCTGCCCCTCAAGACGATGCAGATCCCGTAGCCAGGCGTCTATGGATTCCTCGCCGGCGCTCGGAATGACGGCTTTGTGCGGCTCCCCAGTCTGGGTGTCCATCAACTCGGTGTGTCGGTCCTCCAGGGATCCTGGGGTTCGCTGTGCGGTTCTTGGGCGCGATGGGTGGCGATTCGCTGCGCGAGGTCGGGGAATGCGGGGTCTATCTCGTAGCGGTAGTCGTCCCAGAAACCGTCGCGGCTGGGGTCGAAGCGGCGAGGTGGTATGTCGCTGGCGAGAGCAAGCCGCTTCATGCGCCGCTCGATTGTTCCTTGCCGGGACAAGGCTTCGCCAGGCGGGACAGGGGGGAGCACGGTGAGGCTCATGGACTGGTTGGTGCGAAGGGCGGGGCTAAAGGGGTGCTCCCAGACGCGATGACCGCCGGTGACCACGACCGGAAGGAGCGGACGACCGAGACGCTTCGCGAGGTCGAAGGCCCCGGGCTGAAATGCGATTTCGATTCCCAGGATGGAGCCCTGGGGAAATAGGAGGAGGCTTTCTCCGGCCTCGATGGCAGCGCGGGCGCCGCGAAGGAGTGTGCGGGCGGCCGGGAGCGGGCGCTCAGGCCGGATGAAGAGGTGCCGCCCGCGTGCGAGGTGGCTCCCGAGAACAGGGAACGTGGCGATCTCGTCTCGGGCGACGGCAGTGAACGAGAGGGGTAGATGGACGAGGGCCAGGCCGTCGGCGAAACCCTCGTGGAGCGATACGACTACGTACTGCTCGCCCGGGTCTATGTGTTCGAGGCCGTCGATGCGAATGCGCAGGCCGAGGAGGCGGGCGGCGAGCCGAGCCCACCAGCGCTCGGCTACGCGGACGGGGGCCAGGCCTGGCAGCGCCGCGGCGAGGAGAAGGACGAGCCTTGCAGGACCGACCAGGATGAGGACAGCCGCCCAGGCCCTGAACCACTGCCTGGAGAAGCCGATGGTGAGATGGCCGCCCAGAAGAGCGCGTGAAGCCCCGGCGGGGGCAACGGACACAGGAGGATCAGGCGTCATCTGCGCCGGCAACCGAGGCGCGGGGGTCGCGCGCGAGGGCGCGGCGGAGCGTTTCTTCGTCGGGGACCACACCCTGGGTGCTGACTCTCCCGTCGATCGTAACGACCGGTGGGTGCCATCCGCCGCGCCGCAGGGCGTCGAAGAGGTGGTTGAACCAGGGTTTGACGCGTACTTCGACATGGGGGAAGTCCGGGGCGACGCGCTGGACTAGCCGAACGGTGAGGTCGCATTCCTCACAGACAGCGTGAGGGACGTTGAAGAAGAGCTGCCGGCCAGTCATTGGGTAGACCGTCACCACGATTTGGGGTTGGGTATCTCTCGCTGCACCAGCCATAAAGTCGAGAGTACGGTAAGAGCGGCAGCGTGGCAAGCCCGACGGCAGATACGGCAGATACGGCGGACAGACAACGTCTGCGGGAGTCGATCAGCAGATCGATGGCGGATTTGCCGCTAAGGACTCCCAGTGGTGGCCCGTTTGCTGCCTCATCGTGTCGAATGCGGGCGAATTCGGGAGCAGCACTTAAGGCTGGCTTGTCAACTGCAGGCGTCGGCCTTAGAATCGGGGAATAGACTGACACTGGAGGGCGTCATGAGCGAGGATACAAGGCTGATAGCCCACCTGATGCGCCGGGCCGGGTTCGGCGCGACGCGCGAGGAGATCGAGGCGTACGCCGCCAGGGGGTACGACGCGACCGTCGAGGATCTGCTCGACCCGCCTGACGCAGGCTGGATGGGCGACCACATGGCGCGGCGGTTCCATCACGAGCAGTCGGGCATGATGGGGCCGTGGGGCAGCGGCGACAACTGGCTGTACCGTATGATCTCCACGAACGCGCCGCTCACTGAGAAGGCGGCGCTGTTCTGGCACGGCATCTTCGCCACGGGCTACCCGAAGGTCATACACGGCAAGATGCTGTCGGACCAGATCAAGATGTTCCGCCGCTACGGGCTCGGCAACTTCAGGACGCTGCTCGTCGAGCTGGCGAAGGACCCGGCGATGATCGTGTGGCTGGACAACTACGACAACCACGGCGACGCTATCAACGAGAACTTCGGGCGCGAGCTGCTGGAGCTTTTCTCGATGGGCGTCGGCAGCTACACGGAGGAGGACATCAAAGAGTGCTCCCGCGCTTTCACGGGCTGGACAATCGGCAACACCGAGTACATGGTGCTGCGCTCCGAGCGGGACTCGGACTGGCCCTACGGGCGGATATCGTGGCACTTCCAGTACAACGCGGACGATCACGACGAGGGCGAGAAGGAGTTCCTGGGCAGGAAGGGCAACTTCAACGGCGAGGACATCATCGACATCATCTGCGAGGAGGAGTCGACGGCGCGGTTCATCGCGCGGCACATGTACCACTTCTTCGTGGCCGACGAGCCGCCGGTGCCCTCGTGGCCGTACACGCCGCCCCGGGACGCGGCCGCAATCGATACGCTGGTGAAGGCGTACTTCGACAGCGGCTACGACATCAAGGCGATGCTCAGGGCGCTGTTCACTTCGGACTTCTTCAAGGCCGAGGACATCAGGTACGAGAAGGTGAAGAGCCCGGCGGAGTTCGTCGCGGGCGTGCTGAGGCTCACTGGCGAGTTCGACCGGCCCAGGCGCGAGATTATGGACAGGGCCAGGCAGATGGTCTACATGGGCCAGCACCTGAACAACCCGCCGAGCGTCGAGGGCTGGCACCAGGGCGTCGAGTGGCTGGACACGGGGACGCTGGTAGAGCGGATCAACTTCGCGTCCGAGCAGGTCGGCGACCTGGACAAGCCGGGCGTGAAAACCATGGTCGGGAACATAGCATCCAGGAACGGCGAGGCGATCTCGTCCCAGGGCCTGGTCGACCTCTGCCTGGAGCAGATGGGCGACATTCAGGTCTCCGACGCGTCGCGCGAGATACTGGTCGACTTCGCCGAGCAGGCCGACCGCTCGCCGGAGGCGATAGCAGGGGTCCTCAGGCTGTCGACCGCGACCGACGAATTCCAGCGATCATAGGCGGCAGGGGTTAGGTCAATGGTCCAGGTCAAGAGCACGAAGGCCGGGTCGATCGAGTACGACATGACGGTGGGCATGACGGCCATGGAGGGCCGCGGCTTCTACTATCCGAGCGACATTGCGGTCGGCAGGGACGGCCGGTTCTACGTGGTCAACCGCTCGCTGGAGAGCGTCGACCGGGGCGTCCGCGTCACGATGTGCGACATCGAGAGCGAGTACTACGGCATCTTCGGCACCTACGGCGAGGGCGACGGGCAGTTCGTGTGGGCGAGCTGCGCCGCCATCGACAGCCAGGACCGGGTCTACGTCACGGACGAGTACCTGAGCCGCGTTTCGGTCTTCGACCCGGACGGCAAATTCCTGAGTAACTGGGGCGAGAGCGGCGGTGGCGAGGGCGAGTTGGACGGCACGTCGGGCATCGCGATAGACGCCGCGGACAGCGTCTACGTCTCCGACACGCACAACGGGCGGGTCCAGAAGTTCACGGCGGACGGCGGGCACCTGCTCACGCTGGGGAGCGGCGAGCTGGACCTGCCGTGGGGGCTGACCGTAGCGCCCTCCGGGGACGTGTACGCGGCCGACTGGGGCAACGACCGCATCGCCCGGTTCTCGCCCTCAGGCGAGCTGACAGGATCGTACGGCAGCACAGGGCGGGGCGACGGCGAGCTCATGAGGCCCGCCAGCGTGGCTGTTGACGACGACGGCTACATGTACGTCGCCGACTGGGGGAACGAGCGCATACAGGTGCTGGACCCCGACGGTGGGTTCGTGATGAAGAACCGGGGTGAGGCTACGCTGTCCAAGTGGGCGGCGAACTTCCTGACCATCAACAGAGAGGAAGGGGAGGCCCGCTCGCGGGCGGACCTGGAGCCCGAGATCGAGCTGTTCGACCCCGATGACCCTCACGAGGAGTCGTCGAAGATCGAGAAGCTATTCTGGGCCCCCGTATCGGTGAAATTCGACTCGTCGGGCCGGCTGCTCGTGTTGGAGAGCAACCGCCACAGGATCCAGGTGTTCCGGAAGGCCGCCTGAGAGCAGACACGAAGGAGCGCACAATGGGCAGCAACGGCAGCAACGGCAGCAACGGCAAGAACGGTAGCCATCGCTCGGTCGTCATCCTGCAGCTATCGGGAGGGAACGACGCCCTCAACTCGGTGATCCCATATGGGAACGGCCTCTACTACGACTTCAGGCCCCACGTGCACATCGACGCGGACAACGTGCTCGCGCTCGACGACGAGCTGGGCCTGAACCCGAGTATGACGGCGATGAAGGACCTGTGGGACGAGGGCAAGCTGGCCATCATCAACGGCATTGGCTACCCGAACCCGAACCGCTCGCACTTCCGCTCGATGGACGTGTGGCACACGGCCGAGAGCGAGAAGATCGGCGAGGAGGGGTGGCTCGGCAGGGCCATCCGGGACATCGACCCCGGCGGCGAGAACGTGCTTACGGGCGTGAACTTCGGCCGCGGCCTGCCCAGGGCGCTCTACGCCAAGGGTGTGCCGGTCGCGTCCGTGGGTAACCTGGAGACGTACGGGCTCTTCCCTGACATCGAGGACGAGAAGCTGCGGGCCTACGCGCTCGACTCGTTCTCCAGGATGTACGGCGCGCAGGCCGGGGACAATGTCGCCGAGTTCATCAAGCAGACGGGCTCGGACGCCCTGAAGGGCGCGGACATACTCCGCACCGCTCCCGGGCAGTACTCGTCGAGCGTCGAGTACGCGGACAACCCCATCGCGCAGAGCATGAAGTCCATCGCGCAGGTGATGACGGCCGACCTGGGCACGCGCGTCTACTACACGCAGCACGGCAGCTTCGACACCCACGCGGGCGAGCTGAGGAGCCACACGATGCTGTGGGACGAGGTCTCCAACGCGGTCGGCGACTTCATGGCCGACCTGGACGAGCACGGCCTGGCCGACGACACGGTGGTGCTGATGTTCTCCGAGTTCGGGCGACGGATCAGGGACAACGGCGCGGGCACGGACCACGGCTCCGGCGGCGTGGCGTTCGTGGTCGGCGGGCAGGTGCAGGGCGGGCTGTACGGCGAGTTCCCGTCGCTGGACGAGGACAAGCAGCTGGAAGGCGACCTGCACTTCAACATCGACGTCCGCAGCACGTACTCGACCATAGCCGACCGGTGGCTCGGCCTCGACCCTGTGCCCATCACGAACGGGACGTACGAGCAGCACGAGTTCCTGGCGAAGTAAGGGGACGGGCGCCGGGCGGCGGTCCCACGCCGCCGGCGCTTAGCATTCCGATCCTTGCGTTCGTAGGACTGCATCGGGCGCCGCTTGGCGTCCCCGTGGACCGGGGCGTTCCTTCCTGCCTACTGGCTGATGGAATCGGTCCAAGCCCTCGCGAAGTCTTTCAACGTTACGTCCGTGTGGGCTGAAGGCGTTGTGAAGGGATGGACGGGAGACGGTTCCTGCGATCAGGAATCTGGCTCGGGGGCCGGAATGCCGGAAGTGGCGGCTGTGCTATGACAGCCAAGAGCCCCTGCGTTCGCCAAGGAATCGTTGCGGTCATTGTTTGGCGGTCTTACTCTAGGAGTTTCCCCTTTGGAGGATTGACCTCGGATGCTGCGCATCCTTTGGCGGATAGTGAAGTACGCGCTCAGGCACAAGCTGCTGGTCACCGTCGCTTACGGCGCCATGGCCGGGGGCATTGTTGCGCTGCTGATCATCCCGAGGCTGGTCGGTAGCGCCATCGACACTGCGCTGGAGAGCGGCTCCGTGACCTCGCTGCTCCTGCAGGCGGGGGGGATCGTAGTCATGGCGGCGGTGCAGGGGGTGCTTCGCTACATCGACGAGTACACCTCGGAGATCGTGGTGCAGCGTGTTGGCCGGGAGATCAGGACCGACATATTCCAGAAGCTGCAGAGCCTCAGCTACGGCTTCCACGACAGGCAACGCACGGGCGACCTGATGGCCCGGGCGACGGCGGACGTGGACTCGGTCAGGGTCTTCCCGATCTGGGGGCTGGGCGAGTTCGGCTTCATGGTCGTCCTGGTAGGCACGGCCTCCATCCTCATGCTCACGATGAACCTGCTGCTGGGCCTGGCGACCATGGGCTTCATGGCGGTAGTCATATGGCGGTCGGCCGCCGACGTGCCTGTGATGGTTGGGCTGCACAGGCAGGGGCAGGAGGCGATTGGCCGCATGGCGACGGTCGTGCAGGAGGCCCTTACGGGCATCAGGGTAGTGAAGGCATTCGGGGGCCAGGTGCTGGAGAGGGCCAAGTTCCAGGACCCCGCCACCGACGCCAGGGACTACGGCACAGCGGCAACGAAGATGTCCGTGATCCGTACGTCCTTCAGCGCGTTGGTGATGAACGCCTCCATCATCACCGTCCTGTCCCTGGGCGCGCACGAGGTCCTGGCAGGCCGTCTCACGCCGGGCGAGATGGCGGCGTTCCTGCTGTACCTGGGCTTCCTGGCCAGGCCCATACGGTTCGCCGGGTTCGCGGTCGTGTCGGCCTCGAGCGCCCGTGCATCGGGCGAGCGCGTCTTCGACATACTCGACGCGGAGTCACCGGTCGAGGAGCACAGCGGCGCAGAAGTCATGCCGAGGGCGGACGGCCACGTGCGTTTCGAGGGCGTCTCCTTCAGCTACGACGACAGGGTCCCGGCCCTGCACGGCATAGACTTCGAGGTGCGGCCGGGGCAGATGGTCGCGCTCCTGGGCGCCGCGGGCTCGGGCAAGACTTCCCTCGCGCACCTGGTTCCGCGCTTCTACGACGTGACCGAGGGGCGCGTCCTGGTAGACGGCCATGACGTCAGGGAGGTGACCCTGGCGTCGCTGCGGGGCAACGTGGGGATCGTGCTGCAGGAGTCGTTCGCGTTCGCCTCGACCATCAGGGACAACATCGGGTACGGGCTGGACGATCCAGCGCTCGAGGACATCGTCGCGGCGTCGAAGGTGGCCCAGCTGCACGACTTCGTGGATGGGCTCCCGGACGGGTACGATACGTGGGTTGGAGAGCGCGGCATAACGCTGTCGGGCGGGCAGCGCCAGCGGCTCGGCATTGCGCGGACGCTGCTAACCGACCCGCCCATCCTGATCCTGGACGACTCGACGTCCAGCGTGGACGTGGGGACCGAGTACAGGCTCCAGCAGGCGCTGTCCCGTGTGACTGAGGGGCGCACGACGTTCGTGATAGCGCACCGGCTGTCCACCGTGCGGCGCGCAGACCTGGTGCTGGTCCTCGATGGCGGACGGATCGTAGAGCGCGGCACCCACGAGGAACTCCTTGAGCTTGGTGGGTACTACCGGCGCATCCACGACCTTCAGCTCGCGCCTGCAGGCGAGGGCGCGGGAGCGGGAGGGTAGTCGTGGCCGAGGGACGGGCCGTGGAAGACCGCAGGTCCGAGTACATTCGGCTCGACGACTCAGCAGAGGTTGGCCGCTTCGAGACGGTCAGGACCGTGCTGAGGCTGCTCGGCCTCCTGCGGGCGTACAAGCGTCGCGCCGCCGTGGCGATGGCCATCGATACGGTGCACATCTTCTCGCTCGTCGCCATACCCTGGGTCATAAGGCTGCTCATCGACGACTACGTCACCGAGGGCAGGCCCGTGTCCGAAATGGTGCGCCCCCTGGCCCTGCTCGCCGGCCTGGCGCTGGTCCAGTATGTTTCACAGCGCGCGAGCAGCCTCATGCTGGGCGCGCTGGGCCACCGGCTGCTGTACGACATGCGGTCGGCGATATTCGACCAGCTCCTGCGGCTGTCGATGACCTTCTACGACCGCAACCAGGTTGGGCGGGTCATGTCGCGTGCACAGAATGACGTGCAGCAGGTCCAGGGCGTGATGAACATCGGCTGGCTGGCCATATCGGAGACATTCATCCTGACCGGCGTCGCGGTGGGCATGCTGGCCATGGACCTTCGCCTCGGCGTCCTGTCGCTGGTCACGGTGGTGCTGATCTTCCCGGTCGTGGTCTTCTGGCAGAGGTTCGCGCGTGCCGCCTACGTCAGGGCTCGCCAGACCATGGCCGACGTGAACGCAAAGCTGCAGGAGAACCTGACCGCGGTGCGTGTGGTCCAGAGCCTGGGGCGGGAGCAGGCGAACCTACAGAGCTTCGACGAGGCGAACCGGGCGAGCGAGAAGGCCAGCATCGAGGCGACGAAGTTCGGCGCGGCGCTCATGCCATCGGTCGAAGCCCTCAACGCCATAGGCCTGGCGCTGGTGATTTCGATAGGGGGCATGCTGGCACTCGGGGGTTCCCTGGAGGTTGGCGTGCTGGTGGCCTTCACGCTGTACATCACCCGCTTCTTCGAGCCGGTCGAGAGGCTGACGAGCCAGTACAACGTCCTGCAACGCGCCATAGTGTCCACCTCGCGCATCTTCGAGATCATGGACATACGCCCACTGCTGCAGGACAGGCCCGGCGCGCCGGCCCTCCCGCCCGCGAAGGGCGCAATACGGTACGAGGGCGTGGACTTCCACTACTTCGAGGACACGCCGGTGCTGCGAAGCGTCGACCTGCGGATCGAGCCCGGCGAAACCGTCGCGCTGATCGGTCCGACGGGCGCGGGCAAGACGACGATGGTCTCGCTGCTCATGCGCTTCTACGACGTGAAGGCGGGCAGGATCACGTTGGACGGCCACGACCTGCGCGACGTAACGCTGGAGTCGGTGTCGAGGCAGATGGGCGTCGTGCTGCAGGAGCCGCACCTGTTCGCGGGCACGGTGGCCGAGAACATCAGGTACTGCCACACGGACGCGCCGGACGCGGCGATGTTCCGGGCCGCCCGCGCCGTGGGAATTCACGACTTCATCATGGGGCTGGAGAAGGGGTACGACACGGCCGTAGAGGAGGGCGGGAGCAACCTGAGCGTCGGCCAGCGGCAGCTGATGAGCTTCGCCCGCGCGCTGGTGGCCGACCCCAGGATCCTCATACTCGACGAGGCTACAGCCAGCATCGACACGGAGAGCGAGGTGCTGGTGCAGCGGGCGCTGAAGGAGCTGCTACGGGACCGCACCGCCGTGGTCATCGCGCACCGGCTGTCGACGATACGGGACGCCGACCGCATCGTCGCGCTGGAGGACGGGCGGGTGTTGGAGCAGGGGACGCACGCGGAGCTGGCGGCGAACGCCGGGCTGTACGCCAGGCTGCTTTCGTACAGCGACGCGCCGACGCACGAAGGCTAGGGCACGCGGCCAATCAAGGCCGGCCCGCCGCCCCCCTGGATGGGGGACGGTTCCTGGGGCAGGAATCCGGATTTCGCCGGAATGACGTTGTGCCAGGGCCTCCGGTGGCGGGAGTCAGCACCCTAACCGGCGTATTGGAGTTCCTGGGCGCATCTGCCATAATGAGCCTAGCGGCGACGAGGTGACGCCATGCTGGCTTACATTGCCAGGAGAATCGTGCTCGGGATCCTCACGATCTGGGCGATTTCGTTCCTGGCATTCTTCATCAGCCAGCTGCCGCCCGGCGATGCCGTCGAGCGCCACATGGACAAGATCATGAAGGGCGGCTTCGAGTCGAGCGAGATCGACACCAAGCAGGCCGAGGTGCTGCGGAGGTATCTCGGGCTCGACAGGCCGATGCTGGTGCGGTACGCCCTGTGGATCGGGAACCTGGCGAAGGGCGACCTGGGGCTGTCGTTCCAGGTGTGGGGCGGCGGCGAGTCGGAGCAGCGCCCCGTGAGGATGATAGTCGGCGACCGCATCTGGACGACGGTCATCTTAACCTCCTTCACGATAGTCGTGACGTGGACGTTCGCGATCCCCGTCGGCATCTACTCTGCGGTCCGGCAGCACTCGATAGGCGACTACCTGTTCACGTTCATCGGCTTCAGTGGGCTGGCGGTGCCCGACTTCCTGCTGGGCCTGGTGCTCATGTACGTGTTCTATGCCTACCTCGGCCAGAGCGTCGGCGGGCTCTTCTCAGGCGACTACGCGAACGTGCCGTGGAGCTGGGGCAAGGTGCTGGACATGGTCAACCACCTGTGGGTACCGGCGATAGTGCTGGGCACGTCGGGCACCGCGGGCCTGATCCGCGTGATGCGCAACAACCTGCTCGACGAGTTGAGCAAGCCCTACGTGGTCACGGCGCGGGCCAAGGGCGTGCCGTCGTGGAAAGCGGTCCTGAAGTATCCGGTCAGGGTTGCCGCCAACCCGCTCATCAGCACCATCGGCTACCTGCTGCCATCGCTGGTGAGCGGCAGCGTGATCGTGTCCGTCGTGCTGAGCCTGCCGACCCTCGGTCCGATATTCCTGGAGGCTATACTGCAGGAGGACGTGTACATGTCCGGGTTCATCGTCCTGCTGCTGGGCACGCTGACGGTAGTGGGCACGCTGCTTTCCGACATCCTGCTGGCGGTGACGGACCCGAGGATCAGGCTGGGTCAGGGCTAGGGACTATTCCGGCGCGGCATGAATTGGCGGAGCACTGCCCTTCGACAGGCTCAGGGCGAACGATCCTGTACACCTCGGCCGTCCCAGACTCATTGCGTCCCAACTACCTGCCTATGGCGTAGCTGTCTCGGCGGGCGTCGGCACCGGCTGAGAGGGTGCCGCGATCGTGGTCGATGACGATGGCGGAGAGCGCGCCCGCGGAGGGGGACCAGTCGTTGAGCATCCGTACGTCGTGGCCCATTCCGGCCAGGTCGGCGGCGGTCGCTGCGTCGATACGGCCCTCCAGGTCCAACCTGGCCGGGTGGTAGGTGTGCGGCCAGAAGGAGTTGGGGAAGTTCCACGGCGCGAACCGCGGCTCCTCGATGGCCTGCTGCGGGTCCATGCCGTGCTCGACGATGTTTAGGAATAGCTGGACCATCGACGTGCACTGGGTGTCGCCTCCCGGGGTGCCGAAGGGCATGAACAGCTTCCCGTCCCTGAACGCTATGGCCGGGTTCGGGGTGAGCCGGGGCCGCTTCCACGGCTGGAGGCTGGACGGGTGGTCGGGGTCGAGCCAGGACTGGGAGCCTCGCGACGACATCTGGATGCCGAGCCCCGGCACGATTGGGCTGCCCGCGAGCGGGTCGCTCGGCGTCGCCGAGAACGCGTTGCCCCACCGGTCGACCGTGCAGACGTAGCTCGTGTCCTGCATCCGCCTCCCAGACGCGGAGACAGCGCCGGCCGGGACCGCGGCACCGCGAGGGTCGCCCTGGTACGGCCAGGGGTTGCCCGGCGCCGGCATTTCGGGGTACGCCGCAGCCGCGTCGACGTCGGCCCGGCGCGAGGTCGTGTAGCCCTTCGACAGCAGTCCCTCCATGGGCACGTCGACGTGGTCGGGGTCGCCGTAGTAGGCGTGGCGGTCCGAGTAGGCGAGGTTGAGGGCCTGTGAGACCAGGTGGACGTACTCCGTCGAGTTGTGGCCCATCGCGGCCAGGTCGTCGTCCTCCAGCATCTGCAGGGTCTGGGCGACGACGGGGCCCTGGCACCAGGGCCCGCACGTGTAGATTGTGTAGTCGCGGAACCGGCCTGCTGCGGGCGGCTCGACCTTGACTGAGAAGTCGGCCAGGTCCTGGAGAGTGACGAGCCCGCCCTGCTCCTCGGAGAAGGCGGCCATCTCCTCGGCGATGTCGCCCCCGTAGAACCTGTCGCGCGCCGCCCGTATCGCGCCCTCCCGGCCCAGGTGCGACGCGCCTCGCTCTGCCTCGATCAGCCGCCTGAAGGTGCGCGCAAGGTCGGCCTGTACCAGAAGCTCGCCCACGCGTGGCGGCTGCCCGTCCGGCAGGTAGACCTCTCGCGTGGAGGGCCACATGGCGACACCGCCCTCGTGGTCCTCCTCGTTCGTCTGCAGGCCCTCGTGGAGGTACTCGGACACGGGGAAGCCGTTCTCGGCCAGCTCCAGCGCGGGCGTGACGACGTGCTCGAAGGTCATCGTGCCGTACTTCTCGAGGGCGGTGAGCCAGGCGTCGGCCGCGGCGGGCATCACCGTGCGCAGTATCCCGGTCGGTATCTCGCCGCCCGCGTGCTCGTTGAAGTAGTCGATGTTCGCGGCGCGGGGCCATCGCCCGAGCCCGCTGATCGTCACTACCTCGTCGGACGCCGCGTCGTAGATGGCGATGGGCGCGACGCCGCCGAAGTTGGTGGCGTGGGGCAGGGTGACGTTGATGGCTATGCCGGAGGCCACGCCGGCGTCGATGGCGTTGCCGCCGTCCTCGAGGATGCGGTACCCGGCGGCGGCCGCGAGGTAGTGCCCCGCCGACACCATGTGCGTCGTGCCCAGGATCGGCGACCGGTACGAAGTCAGTCCTCTGGCCATCACTTACCCCCACATGCGGAATGGAATGTGCGGCCCGCATTATATATGGCGCGGCTGGGAGGCTGTGACTGGGGCTAGTCCGCCGGGTCCCACGCTTCGCGGATCTTGCATACGCGGCGGCGCCTGGGAGGGAACCATGCCCTCCCACCCCTGGGTTCCCGCCTCCGCGGGAACGACGACTTCAAGGGTGTTCTCGGAGAGAGGGTATTGTTGCCGCTACTGGTCGAACAGCTTGATCCTTGGGTCGACTAGCGCCAGGAGGATGTCCGAAATCAGTGTGCCGAGGATCGTGAGGACGCCGAGGGCCAGCACGATGAGCCCCGCTAGCTGGGCGTCCTGTACCAGGATCGCGTCGAGGAGCACCGGGCCGAGCGTCGGCAGGCTCAGCACCACTGATACGATCACGCTGCCGCTCACCAGGGTGGGGAGCAGGTAACCCACCGTGCTGACCAGCGGGTTGGCCGCGACGCGGAGCGGGTACTTCAGCACCAGCCGCCAGGGAGGCACGCCCTTGGCCCGGGCGGTGACGACGTAGGGCTTGCCCAGCTCGTCGAGCAGGTTGTTGCGCATGACGCGGATCAGGCCCGCGGTGCCGGACGTGCCGAGCACGACGGCGGGAATCCACAGGTGCTGCACCATGTCCCAGGCCCTGGCAACGCTCCACGGGGCGGCCGCGTAGTCCGCCGAGAAGAGGCCGCCCACGTTCTGGTCGAAGTAGGCGAAGGCGATGTACATGAGCACCAGGCCGAGGAGGAAGTCGGGGACCGCCAGTCCGCTGAAGCCGACGAAGGTGAATACGTAGTCGCCCACCGAGTGCTGCCGCACAGCCGAGTAGATGCCGATGGGTATGGCCATCGTCCACGTGAACAGGATCGTGAAACCGGTAAGGGCCACGGTCGTCCACAGCCGGTCGCCGATCACCTCTCTCACCGGCTTCTGGCCGTGGTCGACGTAGACGCCCGGGTTGTAGGAGCGCCCGAAGTCGCCCTGGGCCATGTTGCGCATCCACATGAAGTACCTGACGTGCATCGGCCTGTCCAGGCCAAGGTAGGTCCGCAGCTCGGCCGCCATCTCAGGTCGAAAGTCGGACGCGGCGTCGTTGCCCATCATCCGGTCGAGGAGCTTCGAGGCCGCGTCTCCCTCGGGGAGCTGGATGATGACGAAGGCCAGGACCGAGATGATCCACGTAGTGAGGAGGGCCAGCAGGAGCCGCCGGGCTATGTACGCGAGCATCGGTCCTTCCCCCTCATCCTAACCTTCTCCCGCCAGGGGAGAAGGGACTATGCCTGCCAGCGCGTCGCGGCGGTGTGGGTGATGCCGTCCGACTCGGTGATGTAGTACGCCGTCAGGATGCTGTCATCGGAAAGCTGGACGGAGACAGGGTAGCCGACGTCGGCCCCCCAGCCGTGTCCGCCCCTGACGCTGAGGCTGCTGGGGTAGCCGCCGTCGTCACGCAGCACCACCACGCGGTCCAGGTCCCATGTCCGGCCGCCGTCCTCGCTGAGCACCGCGCGGACTCCGCCCGGCTCCCGCCGGTATCCGAACGCGCACAGGATGCGGCCGTCCCGGAGCTTGAGCAGGTGGGCCGGGTATCCCCAGATGGCGGTCTCCAGCGGGTCGGTCCACGTCACGCCGCCGTCGTCCGACCACCTCTCCAGCAGGTTCGACGGTCTCTCGTCCACCCTCTGGAGCGCGAGCACGCGGCCGGGCTCCGTCTCGACCATGGCGGTCTCGTTCACGTACACCGACAGCAGGTGCGTTCCCATAGGGTGCAGCCGCCACGTGGCTCCTTGGTCGGTGGAACGCCACACGTAGTTGTAGTGGTCCCCCCGCGTGTCGGTAGTGTAGACGTGGTACAGGATGGCGCCGTCCTCCGTGAAGGTCGGCGGCCGGTTGCCGCTGACCTGGGCCATGCCCGGGACTACCCACTCGCGCCTGGACCAGCTCTTACCCTGGTCGTACGACCGCGCGACGAACAGCTTGTAGCCGCCCACCGAAATCATACCGGCGCCCGGTGGGTGCTCCCTTATCTTGAGTCCGATCGCCTCCGCATCACCTCTACGCTCCTCCGGCCAGTACTCGGCGCCCACCGAGCCGGCGCACAGGTAGGTACCGTCCGGTTGCACCAGCTCCAGGCGCTCCATCTTCTCTCGCGGCTGGTTGCCGGGCCAGTTGTATGGGATGGCCGGGTCGTCGGCCTGCGTCCACGTGTCGCCCTCGTCCCTGGACTCGAAGGCCACCCAGTCGCCCACGGGCTCGTGGTACGCGTGCGTCTGTACGCGGGCGGCCGCGACCAGCCGTCCGTCGGGCAGGATGGTCAGGTTGGGCATGCCCGAGTAGTGCCCCTCGCGCTTGAAGATTAGGCTTGTACGCACTGGCGCCTCCTTCACGCTTCTTCCTCATCCCCGTATCGAGTACGGGGCAGACCCTACCCTTCTCCGCCAGGGAGAAGGGCCTCGGAATTCCCGGTAGGCTAAGTCTGCGTAGTCTACCGCATCAGCCGGACGGTTATGGCCTGCTCGCCCGCCTGCAAGTCGAACGGGAGTCTTTGGAGTCCGCGTCGTCAGGGAAAAAGAAATCGAAGTCGATGGCCTCTCCCAGCCTGACCAGCCGGCTGGAAGTGACCCACTGGGGATATTCGCGATGACGCATGCAGAGGCCCAATAGTCTGCTCCGATGGCTCCGCACAGGGTGTGCGCCGTTCCCGGAGAATCCTTCCTGATACTGGCGGCCCTATTGTAGAGTAAGGGTTCTGGCTGGGGTGGCCCGATGCCGTTTCCATTGGGAGACCCTCTACTGCTACTGCTACGTCGCTGGCGAGTCGATGCGAGGAATCCGTTGCTCAGGTCTCATTCTGCATACCTGTCCCTGCTAGGAAGGTATCTTCTGCCGGACATGGGCAGGGTCGTGCTGCTGGCTGTGCTGCTGCTGTCGGGCATCGCTCTGAACATCGCCAACCCCCAGTTCATTCGCCACTTCATCGACCTCGCCAAGCGGCAGGGCGACCTGGGCCAGCTGTATACGGCGGCCGCCCTCTTCCTGGGAGTGGGCCTGACGATTCACGTCGTGACGGCCCTGACCGAGTACCTGGGTGAGGACGTGGCGTGGAGGGCTACCAACAGGCTCCGGTCGGACGTCGTGCTGCACGTCCTGAGTCTCGACATGGGCTTTCACAACGTCCGCACGCCCGGGGAGCTGATAGAGCGGATCGACGGCGACATCGAGCGCCTTTCGAACTTCTTCTCCGAGATGGTCGTCTCCATGCTTGGAGGAGTCCTGCTGTCCGCCGGCATCCTCGCGGTGCTCTGGGTCGAGGACTGGCGCCTTGGCCTGTCGATGTCGCTGTTCGCGGCCGCCTACCTGGGGGTCTACGTGCGGCTGCAGCGGATCGTGGCGCCGCTGTGGCATGGAGAGCGGGACACGTCCGCGGACCTGTATGGATTCATTGGCGAGCGGCTGTCGGCGGTCCCCGACATCCAGAAGAGCGGCGCCGTTCCCTACGTCATGCGCCGTTACTTCGAGGTGAAGCGCCGGCACTTCCAGGCATGGCTGCGGGCGCTGAAGTTCGCCTACATCAGGAGGGGCGCAGCGGACTCGATGTTCGCGGTCGGCCTGACGGCGACCATGGCCCTTGGGGCCTATTCGTTCCTGGCAGGGGAGTTGTCCATCGGCACAGTCTACCTGATGGTCCACTACTTCAACCTCCTGCGCGACCCTCTGATGAGGCTTTCCTGGGAGGTCGAGGACCTGCATCGTGCCGCAGTGAGCATCGACCGGGTCAGTGAACTTCTCGAGACCCGGTCGGCCATCCAGGATGGAGGGGACGACGAGGTGCCGCCGGGCCGGCTGTCCGTAGAATTCGAGCGTGTGTCCTTCGGGTACAGGGCCGACCTGCCCGTCCTGCGCGACATCTCGTTCGCCCTGGAGCCCGGCGAGGTCCTTGGGCTGCTGGGCCGAACCGGGAGCGGAAAGACGAGCCTGTCTCGCCTCCTCTTCCGGCTGTACGACCCCCAGGACGGGAGCATACGCCTGGGCGGGGTCGACATCAGCAGCGTGCGGACGGGCGACGTGCGGGGACGGGTGGGGCTCGTGAGCCAGGAGGTGCAGGTATTCGAGGCTTCGCTTCGTGACAACCTGACGCTATTCGACCCCTCCATAGGCGACGATCTAATCGTCGAGACCCTGCAGTCGCTGGGCCTCGAGGGCTGGTTCCGCTCCCTGCCCGACGGACTCGACACCCGGCTGTCGTCGGCCGGGGGCATGTCGGCCGGGGAGGAGCAGCTTCTCGCATTCGCCAGGGTCTTCCTCAGCGATCCCGACGTGGTGATCCTGGACGAGGCTTCATCGCGCCTCGACCCGGCGACCGAGGAGCTGATAGACCAGGCGGTGAGGAGCCTGCTCAGCGGCCGCACGGCAATCGTCATCGCCCACCGTCTCACCACCGTTCAACGGGTGGACAGGATACTGGTGCTGGAGGATGGGCGGATCGCAGAGCACGGTCCCCGCCAGGCGTTGGCCGCCGACCCGGAGTCGCGCTTCGCGCAGCTGCTGCGGGCCGGCCTGGAGGAGACCCCGGCATGACCGCCTGGCGGACCATCTGGGGTCTCCTGGCGTTCAACCCCCGGGGCTCGGCGCTGATCGCCGGCCTGACGCTGTTGAACGCCAACACCCCCCTGCTGACGGGGCTCCTGCTCAGGGAGTTCTTCGACTCCCTGACCGGGGATGCCCGCCTGCCTGCCGACGTGTGGACCATCGTGGTCCTGTTCCTGGCGGTGAGCCTTGCCGTTCAGGTTGTGTTGCACGGGTCCTACATACTGCAGGGGCGGTTCGCCGCCAACCTCTTCAGGGCCATACTCCAGGGCAACCTCTTCGGGAAGATAATGGAGTCGCCGCCGCTCGCGGACGCCCCGAGCGTGGGAGACACGGTGAACCGCTTCAGGGACGACGTCGAGGGCCTGTCCCGAACGACATTGAGGTCCGTGTCGATGCTGCCGTTCCTCAGCTCGATCGTAACTGCCCTCGTGGTCATGGCCCTGATAGACCCCATGCTCACCGTCGTCGCGTTCCTGCCGGCGGCCTTCGCCATGCTCGGGACCAAGCTGGTGGGCCAGCGAGTCCAGGACTACCGGCGCGCCCGGCGCGAGGCGACCAGCCGCGTGACGGGCCTGCTGGGGGAGCTCATGGGCGCGGTGCAGGCTGTCCAGATAGCGGGCGCGGAGAGGCGAGCGGTCAGCCATTTCGACACGCTTAGCGATGGCAGGCGCCGGGCCGCGACCAGGGACCGGGCGCTGGAGGCCGTGGTCTCGTCGATGAACGGCTCGACGCTCATGCTGGCGACAGGGGCCATACTGATCGCGGCGGCGGGGATGATGCGCTCGGGGTCCTTCACGGTGGGCGACTTCGCACTGTTCGTGGCCTACGTCGGCGGCACCAGGTTCGAGTCGCTGCGCAGCTGGCTGGGCAGCTTCGTGGTCAGCCTCAAGCAAAACCAGGTCCATCTCGAAAGGGTGGGGGCGCTCGTTCCTGGAGCATCGAAGTCCTGGCTCGTGCAGCGCCGCGAGCTGTACCTGAGCGGGCCGTTTCCCCAGGTGCCTCAGGTCGCGCGGAGGGAACCCGACCGCCTCGAGACGCTGAGCCTCAAGGGTCTCACCTGCCGCCATCCCGCGACCGGCCGCGGCGTCAAGGACGTCAGCCTGGAGCTGCCCAGGGGCTCCTTCACCGTCGTCACCGGCCGCATCGGCTCCGGCAAGACCACGCTGCTCGAGCTGGTCCTCGGCCTGCTTCCGGCAAGCGCCGGCGAGATGCGCTGGAACGGCCGGGTAGTGGACGATCCCCGGACCTTCATGGTGCCCCCGCGGTGCGCGTACACTCCGCAGGTGCCACGCCTGTACAGCGACACGCTCCGCGACAACATCCTGATGGGAATGCGCGAGGACCCAGACGAACTGGAGGCTGCGATACGACTGTCCGTGATGGGGCCAGACGTCAGGTCACTCGAAAGGGGTCTGGACACGGTGGTAGGGCCGCGCGGCGTAAAGCTGTCCGGCGGCCAGGTCCAGCGGGCCGCCGCTGCCCGGATGTTCGTGCGCAGGCCGGAGCTGTTCATATTCGACGATCTCTCCAGCGCCCTCGACGCGGAGACCGAACGCCTGCTGTGGGACCGTGTGTTCGAGCTGCGGGACGCGACCAGCCTGGTCGTATCGCACCGCCGGGCGGCCTACAGGCGCGCCGACAGGATAGTGGTGCTCAGAGAGGGCCGGGTGCTGGCGCAGGGCAGGCTGGACGAGCTGCTGGAGACGAGCGAAGAGATGCGGCGTCTCTGGCGCGGCGAAATCGACGAGCTCGGCTCTGCGCATGGCGAGAAGGGCTAGCCTACCTGGGGAGAGGGCGCGGATCAGAGGCTAATGGGGAGTCTGTCGGACCCGGAATCGTGGCCGTGAAGCCTCCATCCCGGCAGGTCTACCACTCGTCGGGGGGACCGGCTTTGACGAATTCGGCGGTCCTCTGGTCAAGGTCCTCGGACGTGACGAGCCCTCGGTCGAGCGCGAGGCCCTCCAGGGCCCTTAGCCAGCGCTCGTAGTAGGCGGTCTGATGGCCGTGTCCCTCGTCGTGGGCCGTCTCCTCGACGAGCCTGTCGCGGAAGTCGGTCCAGTCGTAGACGCCGCCCTCGTTCATGGCGACGGCGAGGCCGAAGGCCCGGCCCTCCCAGGGCGCCTCGAAGACGAGCTCGCCGTTCTTCCTGGGCAGCGTCGCCTCGCCCGTCATGCTTGAGATCCCGCGGTCAGGTTGTGTGTTCATGCCTCTCTCCATGCTATCCAGGCTGACCGGCGGCGGCGGGCGATTTTGCCACCGCCACGCCGATCATCGAGTCCCGGGTGACGAGATCGGCCAGCTCCTCCTCCGTCAGGCCCTCCGTGCCGTCGGGGCGCTCCGGCAGCACCATGTAGCGCAGGGTCGCGGTGCTGTCCCACACGCGGACCTCCTTCGACCCGGCGACCTCCAGTCCGAACTCCCTCAGCACCACGCGGGGCTCGACCACTACGCGGGATCGATAGGCGGGGTCCTTGTACCAGCTGGGAGCCAGGCCGAGCACCGGCCACGGGTAGCAGGAGCAGAGGGTGCAGACGACGACGTTGTGTACGTCGGGAGTGCTCTCCAGCACGACTATTTCTGCGCCCTCCGCGCCGCCGAAGCCGAGCTCGGCGATCGCGTCCGTGCCGTTCTCCAGGAGACGACGCTTGTACTCGGGGTCGACCCAAGCCCTGGCGACCACCTTAGCGCCGTTCAGCGGCCCGATGTCCTGCTCGTAGGTGCGCACGACCTCGTCGATGGCGTCGGTCGTGACAAGGCCCTTCTCGATGAGAAGCGACTCGAGCGCCCGCGCGCGCACCGAGGGGTATGGCTCAGGGTGTGGATGGTGATCGCCGTCGTGGTCTCCGCTCACTTTTCGCTCCCTCCTGTTGCGGTTGCAGTGGCAGGCTCGAGGTAGCCTTCCCACATGTCCATGTACAGGGTAGTCTCCGGCTCGGTCGACGTCCCCCAGAGCTCGGCGCCCTCGAACCGGACGCTGTAGAGCTGCTGGGCGGGGGCGTCCTCGTGCCCGCGCCCCGGGGGCTCGTCCGGCAGGTCGTAGGCCGCGTAGACCGCCGCCACCGTCCCCCGCTTGCCCTGCGCATAACCGGGCAGCCGGGTGTGGCCGCCGTGCTCGATCCGGCGTGTCCGCACGGGGTCTCCCACGGCGAACGCCGGCGGACGGCCTGTCTGTCTGCGGAGCTGGCGCTGCCGGTACATGTTCGCCCGGACGCGCTCGGTCAGCTCCGGGTCTGCGACGCGAGTAGCGAGGGCTTCCGGGTTGTCGCGGAAGTGGGCGGCCTTCGCCTCCAGCTCCTCCCGGCTCAGCACGCCCCGTTCGACCAGCCCGTGCTCCAGCGCGGCCATCAGCCGATGGTAGTAGCCGGCCAGGTACACCTCCGGGTCGAGACCCTCCAGGTTGCTGCGCTTGAAGCCGCCCTGGATCGATACGACGAGCCCGAACACCCGGCCCTCCCACTCGTCGTGGAAGACCGGCTCGTTCTCCTCGGGCTCGACGGGGCCGTAGCCCCGCACCCCGCCCATGTCGTGTACGCCGCCTACCGTCATCGGCTGCTCCCGCCCCGCCCAATTCTAACCCAACGACGGTATCATATCGTACTGCTGGCCAGGGGACTCTCCCTTGGGGGACGCTTGGAGTGATTGCCGGTCACGTACGCCTGGACCGTGTCGAGCTCGGCTCCGTGGTGGTTACGCCACGGACTGAGTGGACGTTTGCGCGCTTCCTGGACGCGTCGGGAGCACCGGCCGACGTGGAGATCACGGCCGGGGACCAGACCGATGACGTGGCGAGGCTGGTCGCGGAGGCGGTGACATCCATGCGGGGCGTCTCCATTGCCGGCGAGGCGGACGTTCCGCGCCTGCTGGGGCTGGATGAGCGCCGGATTGGGCGAGACTTCGCGACGGCAACCGCGGTGAGCGCGCTTCGTACCGGCGTCTCGATCATCCAGGCGGTGCATGACGGAGTAGGGCTAACCGAGGCCCTGGGCGGCGAGCCGCAGGCCAGCGTGCCGCTGTACGCGAACATCAACAGAGGGCTGTTCGGTACTCCGCGCACCCCGGCCGACTTTGCGAGGGCCGCCGAGCGTGCCGTGCGTGAGGGCTTCCAGACCGTGAAGTGCGCGCCGTTCGACGAGGTGAGCCCCGGCGATGGGGCTGCCCAGGCGCGACCCGGCATCGGGCGCGTTGCGGCAGTGCGGGATGCGGTGGGCCCCGACGTCACCCTGCTGGTCGACTGCCACAGCCGCTTCGACCTCGACACGGCGGTGATGGTGGCCGAGGAGCTGGCCGGGCTTGGGGTGGGCTGGTTCGAGGAGCCCGTCCCGCCACTGGAGGACCCCGCTGGGACGGCGGGCATCGCGGCGCGCGTGCCGATGGCCGTGGCCGGAGGCGAGAAGGGGTACGGCGAGGAGCTGTTCGCGGGCCTGGTCGACCGGGGAGCCGTCAGCGTCATCATGCCGGACGTGAAGCACTGCGGCGGGGTTGCCGTTGCCTCCCGGTCGGGCAGGGCGGCGATCGATGCCGGGGGTGGGGTGTCGCTCCACAGCCCGTCAGGGCCCGTGTCGCTCCTGGCGAGCGGGCACGTCACTGCGTCCATGCCGGGCGCGATGCCGCTGGAGCACGCGGTCTACGAGGCAGACTGGCGGGCCGACCTGCTCTCGCCGCCGGAGCGGGTAGAGGACGGACGCCTGCACTTCACGGGAGCGCCCGGGCTGGGCGCGGAGCTGAGGTGGGACCTGCTACGGCAGAAGGGTCGGGTGCGGTCGCCGGACTGAGGACCGCTGCTTGTCGGGCTGCGGCGGTTGGTGTGGCCAGGCCACCCCGTCATCGTTTCAGGACTCCCTAGGGTGGCGCGGCCTGGCGTTCCCTGTTGTAGCCCCAGCACTCGACAAAGCCGTCGGTCCTCACGCCGCAGGTGTGGCGGTTCCCGACGCTGACCGAAGCGAAGGAGCCGCCGGGAGGCGTGGCCCTGCCGTGCTCGTCGAGTCCCCAGCACTCGACCGAGCCGTCGGTCTTTACGCCGCACGTGTGGCTCCCGCCAGCGCTGACCGAGGAGAAGGAACCGCCGGGAGGCGTGGCCTGGCCGACCTTATCGTCGCCCCAACATTCGACCGAGCCGTCGGTCCTCACGCCGCAGGCGTGGACGAAACCTGCGCTGATCGTAGAGAAGGAGCCGCCGGGCGGCGCGGCCTGGCCGTCGTCGTTGAATCCCCAGCATTCGACTGAGCCGTCGGTCTTCACTCCGCAGGTGAAGCGCCCCCCGGCGCTGACCGAAGCAAAGGTGCCGATGGGCGGTGTGGCCTGGCCAGTTCTATCGAGGCCCCAACATTCGACCGAGCCGTCGGTCTTCACTCCGCACGCGTGGCTCTCCCCGGCGCTGACTGAAGCGAAGGAACCGCCGGGCGGCGTAATCCTGCCATCGCTATCGTAGCCCCAGCATTCGACCGAGCCGCCTGTGCTCACGCCGCAGGTGTGGAGAGACCCCGCGCTGACCGAAGCGAAGGAGCCGCCGGGCGGCGAGGACTGGCCAATCCTATCGTTGCCCCAGCACTCCACCGAGCCGTCAGTTCTCACTCCGCAGGTGTGGACGAACCCGGCGCTGACCGAAGCGAAGGCGCCTGTCGTCGAACGAGCGGAGGCAGGGGTGGGTTCAGCCGTAACGGCAGGTGCGGGCGTAGACGTGGGCTCAGCCGTAGCGGCAGGTGCGGGCGTAGGCGTGGGCTCAGCCGTAGCGGCAGGCGCAGGAGTAGGTGTGCTGATTGGCACGGGGGCAACAGCCGTCGGCTCCGGCGTGGGAGCAGGGCTGTCGCCGCAGGCACTCATGACGGCGGCAACGGCCATGGCTGCCATGGCTGTGAGCCAGCGTGTCCGAACAGGGGGTCCGATCATCACGGTTGTCTCCGCCCCAGGCAGGTCGCATCATAGGCACGTCCACCGAGGTCGGTCAACCCGCGGGATGGGTCGAAACGGTTCAGAGTCTATGGGACGCTGTCTGGGTCGAGTTGTCGGCGACGGCACCCCCTCATCCCAGCCTTCTCCCGCAAGGGGAGAAGGAGCAAGAATGTTGCAACGTGAGGTGGCGCGTACGACAATTGCGCGAGCAGCCGCCGGCATGGGGAGCGGCATGGCGACTTAGAGGGAGACGATATGGCGTTCGATCCGATAGTGAGGGCGGCCATCATCGGGTGCGGCAGTGCGGGCCGCTCCCGCATACGAACCATCCTGGCGGGCTTTCGCAACACGAGCATCGACGTTGTGAGCGAGCCGTCGCCGGAGGCGTACCGCGAGGCGGCGGCCATCTTCGAGGAGGCGGGCAGGCCGGTGCCGCCCAACGTCCCTGACCTGGACCGCCTGCTGGGCGACCATCCCGAGCGACTGGACGCCGCGTTCATCGTTACACCCCATGCGCTGCACTTCAGCCAGGCTAGTGCATGTCTCGAGGCCGGCCTGGACGTGCTGCTGGAGAAGCCGATGGTGATGAACGTGCAGGAGGCGCGCGAGCTCATCGAGACCCGCGACCGAACCGGGCGGACGCTGGTCGTTTCGTTCCAGGGCAGTCTCTCTCCGCACATCCGCAAGGCGGTGAAGATGCTCCGTTCGGGTGAGCTGGGGGCCGTTCAGACCATCTCAGGCGTCATCTGGCAGAACTGGGGCGGCGACTTCAGGGATGGGTGGAGGTGGGACCCGAAGGTCTCCGGCGGGGGGTTCATGTTCGACAGCGGCGCCCACATGCTGAACACGGTGTCGGACCTCGCGGGCGAGGACTTCACCGACGTCTGGGCGCTCTTCAAGAACGACGACGCCCCTGTGGACATCAACGCCGCGATCATGGGCCGCCTGGAGTCCGGCATCCTGGTAACGATCCACGCTTGCGGACAGACGGCCCCCTCGTGCGCGTCGGACATCAGGGTGTTCTGCACCAAGGCGGCGCTGCGCACGGGCGCCTGGGGGGAGTCGCTCGAAGTCTTCCACGCCCAGCCGTCCAACTGGCAGGAGACGGGCATCAGCCGCGACCAGGGCTGGGAGATCGTCCCGGTGCGGGAGTCGCGCGGCGTGTGGGAGGAGTTCCTCGCCGCCCGCGATGGCCGCATCGTCAACCCCTCTCCCGCCGAGCTGGGGCTGAGGATGGCGCACCTGTGGGACGCCATCCGGGAATCGGCCGCTCGGGATGGAGAGCCGGTCCGGCTGAGGTCCGAGGCCCTGAAGTCCTGACTGCGAGGCAAGCGTTTGCGAACAGGAGAAGGACATGGCTGAGCTGCCGAGAGTCACCGTCTGGAACGAGTACCGCCACGAGAGGGAGGAAGAGGACATAGCGGCCATTTACCCGCGGGGGATGCACGCGCCCATCGTCGACTACCTGTCGGCCAGGGGCTTTCCCGTTCGCGTGGCCACCATGGACGAGCCGGAGCACGGCCTGACCGACGAGGTGCTGGCCGAGACCGACGTGCTGACATGGTGGGGGCACAAGGCGCACAGGGATGTCAGCGACGCCGTGGTCGACCGCGTCTACCAGCGGGTGCTGGACGGCATGGGACTCATCCCGCTGCACTCCGCCCACTTCTCCAAGATATTCAAGAAGCTGATGGGCACGAGCTGCGGCCTGTACTGGCGGAGCATCGGAGAGAAGGAGCGCCTGTGGGTGGTCAATCCCGGGCATCCCATCGCCGAGGGGCTGGGCGAGTACTTCGAGATTCCACGCGCCGAGTCATACGGCGAGCCCTTCGACATTCCTGAGCCGGACTCGCTGGTGTTCATCAGCTGGTTCGCGGGCGGCGAGGTGTTCCGGAGCGGGTGCTGCTACAAGCGCGGGCGCGGCAAGATCTTCTACTTCCGGCCCGGCGACCAGGCGTACCCCATCTACCACCAGGAGGAGGTGCTGCACGTGATTGCCAACGCGGCGGCGTGGGCCGCACCCGACGGCGGTGTGGACGACAGGCCCGACCGCACCACCATCAAGGGAATCAACCGCCCGGAGCCGCTGGAAGACCTGGGCTGACGCGGGAAGGAGGACTCCACATGAGCAGGCTCGACAGAAAACTCAGGATGGGCATGGTGGGAGGCGGCAGGGATGCCTTCATCGGGCCGGTCCACCGGATAGCGGCCCAGATGGACAACAAGATCGAGCTGGTATGCGGGGCCTTCAGCAGCACGCCGGAGAAGTCCAGGCTCAGCGGACAGGACCTCCTGCTGCCCCCTGAGCGCGTCTACGGCACGTACCAGGAGATGGTCGAGTCGGAGGCCGCCCTGCCCGCGGACACCAGGATGGACTTCGTAGCCATCGTCACGCCCAACAGCACACACTTTCCCGTGGCCTCAGCCGCGCTGGACGCGGGATTCCACGTCGTCTGCGACAAGCCGATGACGATGGACATGACGCAGGCCAGGGAGCTGGAGCGCAAGGTCGCCGGGACCGGCAAGCTCTTCTGCCTCACCCACAACTACACCGGCTACCCAATGGTGAAGGAGGCGCGGGAGCTTGTGTCGGCAGGCGAGCTGGGGGCGGTCAGGCGAATCGTAGTCGAATATCCCCAGGGCTGGCTGGCGACCAGGCTGGAGGCCGAGGGGGTGAAGCAGGCGATGTGGCGCACCGACCCCGCCCTGGCCGGGGCCTCCTCGTGCATGGGCGACATCGGCACGCACTGCGAGAACCTGGCCGAGTACATCACCGGCCTGCGCATCACGGAGATGTGCGCCGACCTCACCACCTTCGTCGGCGGACGCGGGCTCGACGACGACGGCAGCGTCCTGCTGAGATTCGAGGGGGGAGCACGGGGCGTGCTGTGGGCGAGCCAGGTCGCGGCGGGCGAGGAGAACGGCCTGCGCATACGAATCTACGGCGAGAGGGGAGGCCTGGCGTGGCTGCAGGTCGAGCCCAACACGCTGGTCGTCCACCGCCTCGACCGGCCCACGGAGATCAGGAGGGCTGCGACGGCTTTCGTGGGCGCCGCGGCCACGGCCAACGTCCGCCTCCCGGCCGGGCACCCGGAGGGCTATATCGAAGGGTTCGCCAACATCTACAATAGCTTCGCCGGCGCCCTGGCGACGGTTGTTGCCGGAGG
Source organism: Dehalococcoidia bacterium (assembly GCA_034420735.1). GTDB lineage: Bacteria > Chloroflexota > Dehalococcoidia > Lucifugimonadales > CAJWER01. The sequence goes on along the minus strand of DAOULA010000039.1, from coordinate 23,370 downwards.
CGAAGTGGACGAGTCGACCGTGGACTACCCCGACGTGCACGACGGCGTCAGGGGGATGGCCTTCCTGGAGGCGGTCGTGGAGAGCGGCAGCAGCGACCGAAAGTGGGTTCCCATGCCCGTATAGGAGACCCTTGCGAGCCGTCATTCCGGCGAAAGCCGGAATCCAGGGGGACGAGGGGCCAGCTTGGCTTGCGTCGTTTCGGCCCATTGGACCGCTCTACCATTGAATTACGCAGAGGTCTCCCTAGCGGGACTGAGAGGAGGATGAGATGACACGACCGGTTACCCTATTCACCGGACAGTTTGCGGACATACCACTGGCAGAGCTGGCGCCCAAGGCCGCCCAATGGGGCTACGATGGCCTGGAGCTGGCCTGCTGGGGAGACCACCTGGACGTCGATCGCGCCGCCAAGGACATGGGCTACGCCCAGGGCAGGCTCGAGCTGCTGGCCGAGCACGGCCTGAAGGTCTTCGCGATCAGCAACCACCTGGCCGGCCAGCTCGTGTGCGATCCGAACGACGACGCCCGCTCGGACACATTCGCGCCGGAGCGATACCACGGCGACGCGGAGGCCAAGCGGTCGTGGGCCGTGGAGGCGATGGTGAACACCGCCAGTGCGGCGCAGAACATGGGCCTGGACGTGGTAAACGGCTTCACAGGCTCGTCCATCTGGCACATGATCTACAGCTTTCCGCCCGTCAGCGATGCGATCATCGACGAGGGTTTCGGCTACTTCGCGGAGATGTGGGACCCGATCCTGGACGAGTTCGACAAGTGCGGCGTCAGGTTCGGGCTGGAGGTGCACCCGACGGAGATCGCCTTCGACATCGTGACCTCCCACCGCGCCCTCGAGGCCGTCGGCCACAGGGCCGCCTTCGGATTCAACTTCGACCCCAGCCACCTGCACTGGCAGATGGTGAGCCCGACAAAGTTCCTGCGCACGTTCCCCGACCGCATCTTCCATACCCACATGAAGGACGCCGCCGTCACGCTGGACGGCGAGTCGGGCATACTCTCGTCCCACCTGAACTTCGGCGAGCCGGGTCGCGGCTGGGACTTCCGGACGCCCGGGCGAGGGCAGATCGACTTCGAGGACATAATCCGCACGCTCAACGCCATCGGGTACGAGGGGCCGCTGTCGGTCGAGTGGGAGGACGCTGCAATGGACCGGGAGTTCGGCGCTGCCGAGGGGTGCAGGTTCGTAAGGTCCAAGCAGTTCCCGCCGTCCGACAGGGTGTTCGACGAGGCCTTCGGGGAGTAGGTCCGCCGCTTCCCGCGATTTCCCATCGCCGCCTGCCCGGGGCGGCTCAGACCGGTGCGGGCGCGTTAGCCGGAGGCCGTGGCCCTCATGCGATCCGGCGGTAGCTCGGATATGCTGCGGTGAAGACCAGCGTGAAGGCGACGAGCAGCAGGCCGCTGAGCGTGAGCGCAAATGGGGTGCTCGTCAACTCCGCCAGGATGCCGAACGGCACGCCGCTCAGGGGCATCACCCCGAAGCTCATCATGGCGATGCTCATCATCCTTCCGCGCATCTCCTGGGAAGAGTAGATCTGTATTAGCGTCATGTTCAGGGACATGAACACCGAGTTGAGCAGCCCGACCAGCATCAGCAGGGGAATTGCGGCGAGGTAGCTCGACGTCTGGGCGAACGACGCCAGGGCGATACCCCACAGGAGGCAGAACAGCAGCAGGAACGCGCCGCGCCGGCTGAAGCTGCGCATGGAGGCAAGGATCAGCGTCCCGACCAGCGCGCCGATGCCCATTAGCATCATGAGCACGCCCAGGTCCTCGGACCCTATGTCGAGGGCCTCACGACCCCATGCCGGCAGGAGCGCGTAGTAGGAGTACCCGAAGAGCGCCGGGATGAAGGACATGAGTATGAGCCCCCGCCGGGTCGGGTCCTGGGCCACGTACGACAGGCCCGCCCCGATGTCGCCCGTCACCCCCTTGCCCGAGCGCGCACTCGGCCTCGAACCGGCGCTCACCATCGTCATCGACAGGGCCGAGAAGACATACACCAATGAGACCAGGTAGAAGACCGCCCACGTGTCGATGAAGAGAATCAGGAACCCAGCCGAGGCTGGGCCGATCACGCGGGTCAGGTTCATGCTGGAGTTGTTCACCGACACGGCGTTCATCAGCCGGGACTCCGGCACGATGTCCGAGATGATCGCCTGGCGGCTGGGCATGTTGAAGGCCATCATCGACCCGTTGACCAGGCCGATGGCCATCACCTGCCAGAAGTCGATGACGCCGGTCAGGTCCAGGGTGGCCATCAGGAACGTCATGGCGGCGTTCCCGCTCTGGCTGATTATCACCAGGCGGCGCCGCGGTATGCGGTCCGCCATGACACCGCCGACGAGGGAGACGACGGTGATGGGCGCGGTGAACGAGACTATCGACAGGCTCAGGGCGAGGGGCGAGTCGTTCATAAGCTCGACGACCAGCCACGACTGGGTGACGAGGTTCATGTTCATCGCCATGAAGGAGGCAAAGGAGCCGAGGAAGACCCAGCGGAAGTCCCGGTACGCGAGGGTCTCGAAGATTGGGATGCGCCCGAGGCGGGAGAGGGGCCTGGAGCCGGACCGCGCGGGGGCGGCGCCGGCGTCGATGTCCGGAGACGTTTCTTCGGTCAGTCCCGTCTTCAAGGGAGAGTAGGGCCCCCGGTCGCATAAAGGCGCTCGGTTCAGCCTACATGCGGGAGAAGGAGGCGGTCAAGGACGAGTAGCATGTCCTGGCCGGTCACGCGGGCCTGAGCCTTACGCCGGCTAGGGTCGAGGTTCGTCGATGAGCCGGCCCAGGATGGCGCCGACGGCCAGGTCGTCGGCCTGGCCGAAGGCGTTGAGGCGGATGCGTCCGGCCCTGTCGATGAGGACCAGGCTCGGAGTGCCCTGAAGCTCGTACCGGCCCATCGTGACGGGTAGGGCAACCCCGGGCGTGTGTGCGTCGACGCCGACGGGGAAGGTGATGCGGTACTCGTACAGGAACGCTTCGAGCGACACGGGGGTCATGGCTTCGTGGTGCTCGAACACGCAGTGGAGCCCGAGCATTGTGACGTCATTGCCGAAGGTCTGCTGTATGCGCTTGGCCTGCGGCAGGCCGTGGGATACGCAGCCCGGGCACAGCATCTGGAACGCCTCGATCACCACAACCTCACCCCTCAGATCGGCGAGGCTCGGGCTGTCGGCGGTGTTGAACCACTGGGTAACAGCCAGCTCCGGAGCCTCGGGATAGGTCGTTTGCCTGTTCAACCGTGACTGTACTCCTGTATGTCCACACGGTATGAGCTATGGCGCCGCGCAGGTGTCGTGGTAAACGACCTACGCGCGAAGGGAGACCATCTCGCAGGGGAAGAGGTGGTAGCGCGTACGGGAGTCGGATTCAAGTACGAATAGCTAGTTACTAAGGAGATAGTACCACATACCGTACCACAGCGAGAGTCTCCTGACCCATCTCCATCAGCCCGGCCGTCGAGATTGGTACTCGCAAATGGGGTCTAGCCGTGTCGAAGCCGTGGGAGCTGGTCAGCGTGGCGCAGATGAGGACGAACTTCGTTTCCGAGCTAGTCTTCATATACTTGTCCCATTGTCAATTGGTTGCCGCGAGACCTACACGGCGCACCAGACTCTGCCGCCGGAGACGTACACGGGGAACGGGCTATCTCAGGTCGACCAGGCTCATTGGTGTCTGAGAGTGCTGCAGGAAGTGCACAGACGGCTGGGTCCGGCAGGACATCCGACCGATTCTCTCGGCGGGTCCTGATGCGGGGACTCTGGTGGAAGCAACAGTACGACCCATGGACTGGGGCACGACTCGAGGCGCGGTTTCGACAGGACGAGCCAATTCCTGAGACGTCTGAGTGGACGGTTCGGGACTCGTCCAATTCGGACTGTCGATGATGGAGGCTAGCAACTGGAGGCATCAGCAAACAGGGATCTGGGGCGGAGTTGACCTGGACGGAGCCACGAGTCAATGCCATCTCATCCGCCCTCATCCACAATCCACACTCATCCACCGAGGTGGCCCAAGAGGCCATGGTTGTTCCGACGCTGAGCGGAACCCATCCTTGGCCAACTGACAGGCTGCGCGTCTCCAATGCCTAGGGACATGATCTGGTAGAGTATCCCGTCGAGCCTCAGGGCCACCCAGAATGGATGGAGGCTAGCCATGTCGGGATTCGGCCTCGTCGTGAACGAGAGTAACGAGATCCTCCTGATACAGCGGGCGGAACTTGAGCACAGGGGCCTGTGGAGTCTGCCAGGAGGAAAGAAAGACAAGGGTGAGAGCCTCCAGGAAACCGCCATCAGGGAAACTTGCGAAGAGACGGGCATCAAGATCACAGCCCACCGTCGATATCACAAGAGCGAGCGACACGGGTTCGAGATATGGCGTGGGAAGCCTATCGGCGGACGCTTGCAGCCCCAGAAGAAAGAATGTCTGGATGCCAAGTGGTTCCAGAAGGACATGCTGCCACATGATGAGTGCTTGGCGATAGGACCGGACAAGAGAGGCATTGGCAATTGGGCGGCTGAGAACACAGGTAGCCGCAGGGTGCACTATCGGCGGAGGAAGATGGTCAGGGCGGGCTTCGGACTCGTGGTGAATGACCGGCAAGAGGTCCTCCTTGTTCAACGCAACAAGGGCAGAAGAACGGGCAAATGGACTCTGCCGGGCGGTAACGCCAAGAGGGGCAAGAATCGGCTTAGCGCCGCCGTATATTGGACACGGCAAGCCACCGGCATTGAGTTCACCCCTGTTCGCCTGTACTACGAGAACAGGCACCAGGCCGAGATCTGGTTGGGGAAGCCACCTGCGAGATTCCCATGTCACTTCGATGGTCACTGGTTCCCCCTGGACGCGCTGCCCGATGATGACAGCCTGGCCTTCGCCGTAGACGTGAGGACCATCGAAAAGTGGGCGGCCGAGAACACTGGAAGCGGTCGCATCGGCTATCCGCCGTGACCTACCTCCGATCTTCTACAGGGGTGCGAAAGGGAGATACCACCAGTATTGATGGCACCACCCTTCCCTTCGCACTCTGTGCCTAGGACAGAGAAGTCGAGTATCGGGGAAGCATACCTTAAGAGCAGTGGGTTACTCACCCTCGACCGTCCACCAGGTCAAGCAGCTAGCTAGAGCAACTCCCACATTCCTGATTCGGGTTATCGATGTATCCCTGGGCCTTCAACTGCGACCGGGCGAATGTGAGATTCTTCAACAGCTTGTCCTGGTCTTCGATATCGTGCAAGTCCTCTGCTTCGATTACCACAGCGCTGATATCCTTGTGGAAACCACGACCCCCCAGCGCAGATATCGCACGCAGGGTGGGTAACTGCAGGTCAACAGCACTCGGGACGCTGCGACTTCTCCACTGGCGGGACATTATTTCCTCCTAAGCAGCTACTGGGCATCTACTGCCGGACTGCGCTCCTGATCGCCATCGGTCATGGGCCTCGCTTCCCAAGTCATCTGTGCTGGTGAGAATTGGCCTTTCGACAGGCTCAGGCCGAACGATTCTCATTTAGGCCCGTTCGGGCTGAACTGTGTCGAAGCACCCATCTTGAGATGGTTGCTACCCCTCCGGATTTGCCATGCGGTACCCAACGCGGGGCTCGGTGAAGATGTAGGTGGGGTCCCTCGGGTCGTCTCCCAGCTTGCGGCGGAGATTCTTGACGTGGGTGCGCACGGGCTGCGTGTCGCCCTCGTAACCCGGGCCCCAGACCCGTCTCAGTAGCTGATCGTGGGTCATCACCCGTCCGGCGTTGGTGGACAGGTCGGAGAGCAGCCTGTACTCGGTGGAGGTGAGCTGCACCGGCCGGCCCGCAACCGACACACGGCGCTCTGTGTAGTCGATCATCAGGTCTGCCAGCAGATAGGGCTCGCGTGCCTGCGTCCCCTCCGGCGAAGACTGCCTGCGCAGGGCCGCCCTGACCCTGGCGACGAGCTCGGTCGGCGAGAAGGGCTTGAGTATGTAGTCGTCGGCGCCCATGTCGAAGGCCATTGTCTCTGGGGCGGCCTGACGATGCGGAGCCCGCGTCGCCCGCCGAGCCTGCCGCCGAAACTGTCACGCCTCCGTGTGATGTCAGATGCACCTGTCTCGCTTTGAGCGTCCTGGGAGGGTCTGCCCGACGCATAATAGGGATTGGGCTGGTGAGCCTTCTGGCATTTGCAATGCTGGCTGCGTGTGACGAAGGGGAGCTACCTGGCCCTACAGAGTTGCCTACCAACACTCCGGCTACGGCCATCGTCCCTACGCCTCCTCCTTCCCACACACTGACGCCAACGCCTGTTCCAACAGTGCCGCCTGAAGCTACTGCTGCACCATCGCCGCCGCCGGACACGCCCGTCGTGAACATACAGTTCTTTGGCGGCGCCGATCTGTCCGACGAGGGCAAGTCATCGCTCGCGGAGCTGATTGAGCGTATCCAGGCGGGTGTGGTGCTGATTGCCAAGGGAGTGGGCAGCGGCTCGGGTTTCGTGGTCAGTGCCGACGGACTGGTCGTGACCAACGAGCACGTCGTGGACGGTGAGCGCAGCGTGGATGTCTGGCTGACCAACGGCCGCCGCTACGACGGTGACGTGCTGGAGCGAGACGCAACTTCTGATCTCGCGCTGATACGTATAGACAGCAACGATCGATTCCATGCCATCGCGGTTGGAAACCCGGATAGCGTGCGGGTGGGCGATGAGGTGCTTGCGCTGGGCTTCCCGATAGCAGACGAGATCGGCACGAACCTGACCGTAACCAGGGGGATCATCTCTTCCACCAGGACAGTGGACGGCGTCGATCTGCTGCAGACGGACGCGGCGATCAATCCCGGCAGCAGCGGAGGCCCCCTGGTCAACAGCGATGGCGAGGTCATTGGCGTCAACACGTCCAGGATCGAGAGGACCGACAGCGGCAGGCCCGTGAACAGCATCGGATTTGCGGTTTCCGTCATTGAGTTGGGACGCAGGCTGCCAACGCTGAGCGGGAGCCCACTCGTCAATCGCGGCACGCCAACGCCAACGCCGACCGCAACCATGACGCCGACGCCAACACTCACGCCAACCATCTCCCCGACGCCCACGATAACGCCCACGCCGACCATAACTCCGACACCCACCATTACACCCACGCCGACCATTACCCCGACGCCCACGATAACGCCCACGCCAACCATCTCCCCGACGCCCACGATGACGCCCACGCCAACCGCAACGTTCACTCCAACGTCCACGGCCACGATGACACCTACACCCACTCGGACGCCTACGCCCACGGTGCCACCTACGCCCACGATGACACCTACACCCACACCCACGTTCACGCCCACGCCAACCCCCACGCCAATACCGCCATTTGTTGCCGTGAGCAGTGGCGGTAGCCGCGTCTGCGGGCTACGCGCAGATAGTACGATTGTTTGCAGAGGGGGGTTCTTTGGTGACGGTATATCGTTCCGACCCGAAGAGGGCCGCTTCATATCGATTAGCATAGTCGGTGGCTCGATTATCGACATCGGCGGGGGCATTTGCGCGCTGCGTGACAATGGCGCCGCCGTCTGTACAGGGGAGAATAGGCAAGCTGGTTTCATAACCTCGCTACCGCAAAAGGAGCGGTTCACCTCGATCAGCTCCGGTCAGTCGTTTTTGCACCACGTCTGCGGGCTGCGCTCGGATGGTGTGGCCGTGTGTTGGGGTAGCCAGTCTTCGCCGCCGCACCACGAACGCTTCACATCCATAAGCGCCGGTGGTGAGTTTACCTGCGGCCTGCGCGATGATGGCTTCGTGATCTGCTGGGGAAGGGGGTTAGAAAGTTCACCGCCGCGAGAGGGCGGTTTCAAGTCCGTAAGCAGCGGGCATGACCATGCCTGCGGATTGCGTGATGACGGCTCCGCTGTCTGCTGGGGATCGGACAGGTATGGCCAGTCCACACCCCCGGAAGATGAACGTCTTATATCCATAAGCGCCGGTGGTGGATTTACCTGCGGTCTACGCGACGATGGCGCCGCAATCTGCTGGGGTAGCTTGCACACGTCTCCACCTGATGAGCGATTCGTATCCATAAGCGCCGGTGGCAGCCTCACTTGCGGCCTGCGTGAGGATGGAGCCATTGTCTGCTGGGATAGCGGAGGCCTGTCGTTCCCGCCGTTGAGGTGAATCTATGGATGCAGCTCACCTATCGCATGGCGGGGATGCTGGTTATCGGGTTCGGGCACCTTCACAGCAGCTCTACAGTCCACGGAGATAGGAGGACACACAAATGCCTATTGGAGACGCAGCTAAGATCCGCAAGTACCTCTGCCAACTGGTCGAGGGTTCCCGATCCGCAGGCGCACCTAGAATCTGCCTGCGTGTGGGAACAATCCGCGACGATTTGGGGCTGGATTACTCCGACGCCATCCTCGACATTTGCCAAGTTCTGGAAACCCAAGAGTTCCAAACGGAGGCTAGGGTAGAGCTATTGGAAAGGAGCGAGCAGCCTCGCTGCGGTGCAGACTCGACATTCAGGTTCAACGTCCTCGATGACTAACAGATAGTCCAGTGAGGGACTTGAGTTCACCGGGCCCACCACCCTATGCCGAGGCCGCCCCCCCACCAACAGTCGTGCGGAACTTCTAATCGACGGCTATTACGCAAGCGGCTCTGCTTCGACGAGTAGCTCTCTGGCACGTATCCTCAACGCTTCAGGAATCGCTTCGAGAGTCCTGAACTGCCAGTCTGCGAAGGGTTCTACGGCTACGCTAGGAGTATCCGCGCTCTCGCCGGGCATGGCCGCGAGGTTCTGGTGGAAGGGTCTTGCACGTCTTGGGAGCCGTAGACCGGGAGCCATGGTTCCATGACGCAACTGTTCGTGCCAGACCTTCCCGCACCTCCGACGGCACCCTTACCACATCAGCGATTGCACTGGTCGGCCCAGTAGGGATTGATCTTGGGATCCAGGTCGTCGGCGGTGCGCTCTTCCCAGAGAGTCCGAGCAAGTGGGATGTGCACCGTTGTTGGGGCATAGCTGTCTGAATACTTGTCGATCTGTCGCATGAGCTTCTGCATCCTTACATATAGGGGCTCGACTTCTTGGAGATGGCGACAGCGCGTTGTGATGGATACTCCGAATTGAAGGTACGTGTCGCTTTCGTAGCGCCTCACGATGACGCCGACCTTCTCCTCGAGGTCGCGCAACTCGCTCTCGGCGTCTCGACCAACTGCGCCTTCTCTTCCAGCGTCTTGGGGCTGCCGCCGATGGAGAAGGAAAAGCCGTCCTCGCAAGCGGTCGTGAGAGCAATAGCTACGGCCAGCAGGACCAAGAACCTCATGCCAACATGCTACCATGCAGTCCTGCCAATCGACACTACCGGACCCGAGGGCAGTCTGGCGAAGCCTCCATGACTGGCGGGACTACAGGGAGGCTCGAATGGAATATCAGAGCACGATTGATACCTGGTGGAAGGTTGGCGCGAAAGGCTGACCACAAGTGTAGAGTCGCGCAAGTCGAGGTGCCGTAGGTAGAACGATCACTGATAGGCTCACCCTCACGTGCGATTCGATACCCGCTGCCGATGGATCACTAGATCCTTGTCGGGTGATGTCGCAAACCAAAACCGAGCTAGACTAGGCGACCGGCAAGTGGACCGAGATCATGGTCCAGTTCTCGGCTATCTTGACTAGCTGAAGGAGGGGGAGGCTAGCGCGCTCACGGTAGGCAGCGTCCCAGCAATTGCGCCGTCAGGAACCCGAAATGAGGACTTGACCACGAGGAGGCACAATTGAACGAACCGAATGAACCGACTGTCCAAACCTCCACGTTGAGTTCAGACGAGGCGCTGGGGATGTCCCGTTTCTCCATCCGCCGCTACAGCATCCAGCACGGGATTCTGTTGCTGGCCGTCAACTTCCTGCTCATAGCCGGCCTTGTGGCGTCCATCGCGGCAGGAACCCCGTTGTCGATCGTCCTGTTGGCCATCGCCATGGCGTGTGTGATAGCGATAGACGCCCTGGTGCTGTACACGAGCCCCAGGGTGGTCCAAGTGGAGATATGGACTCGGCGGCTGGGAATGGGGGACTTTGACTACCGGGTCGAACCCACAGGGCGGGACGAGATTTCGGAAACCTGCATAGCGCTGGAGAAGCTGCGGCAGAGTTCCATAAAGGCGATGCAGCTGGACACCGTGCGCCGCTTGTCCGAGGAACTGCAGGCCAAGAATGAGAATCTGGAGCGGGCGCTGGAGGAACTGGAACGGACCCAAGACGTGCTCGTCAGTCGGAGAAAGGTCGCGGAACTGGGTTCTTTGGCCGCAGGGCTCGCCCACGAACTGAGAAATCCCCTACAGTTCGTCAAGAGCTATGGAGAGGAGGTCGGCGCACTGATCCAGGAGTTGGAAACGGTGCTGCCGGAACGGAACAAACGCACAGAAGCCGACGACTTGGTCCGTAACTTGAAGGAAGGCAACGAGCGTATAGTCCGCAACGCCGAACGCGCGGTCCGGACGGTGACCCAGATGGATGCGCTCAACTCCGCAGGCAGCGGCGACTCCCAGACTGTGGACATCAACGGCTTCGTCGTAGACCAATCCCGGATTGCGTGCCGCGCCGCCGTCGTCCAGATCGCCAACCTGCCCGAAGTCAACATTGACGAAGCACTGGATGAAGGGGCTGGCGAAATAGCTGTCATGCAGCAGGAAATGAACCGGGTCATCGCCAACGTGGTGCTGAACTCGTGCCAGGCCATGGCGGAGCAGGCCGAGAGGGAGCAGGGCTACCGCCCGCAACTCAACTTAGGTACCCGTCGTGAGACCAACAGGGTGGTTATATCTATCCGCGACAACGGCACGGGCATCGCCCCGGAGGTCATCGACCGAATCTTCAATCCATTCTTCACCACGCGCCCGGGCAACCGATACGCCGGGTTGGGACTAAGCATCTCCCACGATATCGTGCGGGCCCACGGAGGAACCCTGTCGGTGGACTCGGAACAGGGACACTTTACTGAGATCGCCATAAGGCTGCCTGTATCAGTCGGGCAGGCACGCCCGCATTAAGTGAGTTTAGTGGTCCCGTGAACGTGCGCCGGAGCCTCCTCCGCGGTCTACGCTCCGAAGACAGCCGACGTGGGCCGGTGTCTTCGGACGAGGGTGACGTACGTCGACAACGTGGGACGCGCGCAGGATACGGTAGTAGGGGTGCTGGAAGTCCCGGTGGGGACGCAGGGTCGTTCGGCGCTGCCCCGGTCTCGGACGGTGGGTTCGTGAATGCCGCGCCCGTGTTCCCCGACCAGGACTTCCACACCGAGGACGACCAGTCCGACAGCACGAGCCGGGATGTGCCGGAGAACACCCCGGCAGGGCGGAGCATCGGCCCGCCGGTCAGCGCCATCGACGATGACGGCGATCTGCTGATCTACACCCTGACCGGCCCGGACGCCGGGTCCTTCCGAATAGGCAGGAGGGACGGCCAGCTGACCACCAGGGCTCCCCTGAACTTCGAGGCCAGGAGCACCTACTCGGTGGTGGTGACCGCCATCGACCCGTTCGGCGCCATGGACAGCATAGACGTGACCATCAACGTCACGGACGAGGACGACCCCGCAGTCATAGGTATCAACTGAGAGATACCAATCCAGTACGTTGCTCCACTCTTGGCCCACCGGGGCGCGAGCCTACAAGGGCCTGCCCCGTCGCCAAGAGGCCGTCAAGGATGCATGCCATCGGCCAGAAGGGAGTCTTGCACTCCTCGAGGCTCAACTTCGATCCAGCATACTGACCGAGGGCAACATCAGGGACCTTGTGAGGCGGTGGACGAGGAGATGGACGGCGTAGCCCACGAGCAGCGCAAGAGGCTGGGTCCATCGAGGGGGAGCTTGTGGAGGTGCGGAAGTGGCTCGACAGGCTCTACCCCACCTTACCCCACCTTACCCCACCGCACCCTTAGCGTCGTGTCCTCCGACTCCTGGGCCAAGCGGAGGCGTGGACGGCCCAGCGTGGTTCATCACCAGCCTCCTCTTTATGCCATTCCAAGACCCGACAGGGAGCGCTCGACCGCAGGATTGCGAGTGGTTCACCAGCTCACTCGACCCACACCCGTGCCGCAAAGTGGATGAAGTACGACTGCCCAGGCTTTGACAAAGCAACGGCCCTGTCAATATACTCTTCCGCTAGCACCAGTCGAGTAGCGCAACTGCGCGGATAGGCCTCACGTTCCAGAAACCCTTATATTTGGGGGTGGCCTGTCCAAGGAGGGCGAGTTATTCGTGCGCCAAGACGAAGGCGGCCGCGAAAGCGCGAGATACACGTGCCGCCAAACGCAGACCTAGACAGCGTGGCTAGCCGGGTGAGGTACGTGGGGAGTCCAGAGCACAAAGATATCCCTAGCTTTGCTGGACGGCCTCGGCTACGAGCTGATGCTTCATGTTGTCCCCGAGAGATTACGGACGCAGAATTGGTGACTGAATGGTTACGCCTCGCAATCCGGCGGGGTGTCATTAGCGCAAATTGGAACGGCGACTTTCCTCGCTATGTGTGGCATAAGGAAGGTGACACGGTCTTTGAAGCTCGTCTTGTAAATCGCGGTGATGGCTCGTACAAGGGCTATCCCATCAGCGTGGACGAGTGGCCGCGTGGTATAGAGGAACTATATGCCTGAACTTAGTTTTGAGTTCGATTGGGTGGATGCGGAAGGAATAAGAGGACCCGAGTTGTCCGCGACATGGGCCTTCCTTAGAATTGCAGTAGGCGAATCTGTCATCACACGTATATTGGACGATCGAGCGAAGACGGTACGCGACCGTGTGTACGTCCCACTCTACCCGCTTGCAGAGTGGTTTGCGACGAACTGGTGGTTCCTAACCAGCGAGTTCCAAAACCCCGACAAGCAACGGGATCGCGCCTTCCACCGACGACACTCGCTGAGCGCAAACAGGGAAGGCTATGCCTTTCCCAACTTAGAGGTGGTTTCCTCCGGTACCAGGACAAGTCTTGTGTGGCAGCGTTACGTGCCACAGTGGACCAGAGTTGAGTTCCTCAACCATGGACAAGTATCAGTTGACAGGTTAGAGTTTCGACAAGCCTGCTTTGAGTTGATCGATGTGGTGGTCCGCCGGCTGGCTTCTCATGGTATAGAGGATACGCTACTACAGCAAGAATGGGCCGCAATCCAAGCTACAGAAAATGATGACGAGGAGCTAAAGTTCTGTGAAACCGCCGCTGGGTTGGGTTGGGATCCCTACAACTTAAGCGACTCCAAATGTGACGATGTCTTCCTACTGGCCGACGAGCTAGGAGAATTCACCGATGAAGCAGTGCAGGTTTTGGATGCGCCGTCTCTTCGAATGCAATCTTCGGCAATTGTGTCAGCCATCAAGGATGCTAAACAAAGTGGGTTATCTCTTGACAGTCTTAGGACTTTTCCCATCGAGACTAACAGGGATGTGATGGATACTCCTCCGTGGCGTGTGGGCTACGACTTGGCACGTAGACTGAGGGGAGAACTAGGCTTGGACGGCAAGCCGTTGGATACTATGACGACGTTGGCGGAAGCACTAGGTGAAGACGAAAATCTAGTACTTGATGCTACCCAGCCTGTGGATTTCTTGACCAATACGCCGCTCGTTGATGGTCTAGTTACCGTCAACTACGATCAAACCGCGTCCTTCGCGTTTCGACCACCCAGCGAACAAAGTAGACGATTCGGTTTCTGTCGTGCTCTAGCTGAGTTTATTATGTCACCACAATCTGGATCACTGCTCACGAAATCACAATCAGAGCGTCAGCAGCGTAATCGTGCATTCGCTGCGGAGTTCCTGGCACCGTCGCATTCCCTGAGAAACAGGGTGACGCGTCCAGTAGTGAACAACGAAGAAGTCGATGAATTAGCAGAAGAATTTGGGGTATCATGGCTGGTCATCAGGCATCAAATAGAAAACAACCAGATCGCCCAGCTAGCGGAGGGTGACAGCTAAACTGACTCTGTGGGTTCCTGCTTAACCCCCCCCCCCACTTCGTTCAGGTACCTATCAAGTCGGCCTTCTACTTGACTATGGGTGGCCAAATGGCTTTGCCTCACTTTCGTAGTAGGAGTCCGATTGTGGGTCTCGTGCTGTTAGCATTCTAACCGGTGCCCGGGCTGATACTAAGGCTCTGACAAGGGTCTTGGCGAGTTGGACTGGAGGATGTTTCTGTGCGGAGAATGCACTACAAGAGCTACCTCAGGTTCTCTCTTGGTCTTGGGCCAAGCTCAAACGCAATGGAGGCCACATACCTGCTCGAGCGGTGAGAGCGCAGCAAAATTCGGTGCCCTCTTCCGTGTCCAACCCCTTAGCGTCCTGTGCCAACCAGTTCGTCTCCCGGCTTCTGACATAGGGAGCGCGAGGCCATACGGGTCTGGGAGGCCAGCCTTCCGGCTTCGTCTCTTGAGGCGAGCGATGGAGCGGAGCCGTGCTGGCACATGTGGGGTTGAGCCCTGAAATGAAGCCCTATTCGCGCACGCCACACGCCCGGGTCAGCCTGCGGTTTGCTTCGCCGCCTTAGTCATCTCGTACCGGACCGGGTTCTTTCCCGGGTTGTTGATCTTGACTCCCCAGCCTTCCAGCACGGGCCAGATGTTGTTCTTGAACTCGGCGCCGAAGGGCGAGCCTTCAAGCGACGCCAGGGGATGGTCGGCCCAGCGCTCCCTGATGATCCCCTGGCAGTCGGTGCTCCTGAACTGGCCCACATCCACGTGCTGCACCACCGCCCTTGCCATGTCGGTGTACACGTCCCCAGCAGTTTCTGCTCCGTTCGCTGCTCCCGGCGCTTCCGTGGAGACCGAAACAGGTCCCTGACGACCTTGCCTCTTGCCGTTGTTCTCGACGAGGTGGAGCTGGTCCGGCGGAAAGAACCGCTTCACGGTGGCTGACAGCGACCCCTCACGGTCAGTGACGACCCAGAGGAAGGGCACCCTCCCGTCCCATAGGGGAATGTCGGGTTCGTCCCGAATGGCGACGTAGAGGGAGATGAAGTCGCTGTCGTCGCTGAAGACGGCGACGTGGGTGACCCTCTTCTGGAGCAGGTCGGCCATGGCGTTGGCGGCTATGGCGACGTCCGCGGAGTTCTTGGTGGGCGACCCGCTGAAATGCTGGGTCCCGTGGACCGCCACCTCAAGGCCGTCGAACCGGCTCGTCGCCCAGAGCCTCCAAAGCTCCACCCTGTCCGCTGGCGCGTACAGCGTCAGGCGGGACGGCGGCGGCACCTGCTCCGGCCAGCGGTCGACCAGGTTGTCGATCATCGTCTGGCCGCCATCGTGCAGGTTCTCCAGATCCACGTACAAACCGGAGCATCCCACCTTGGCCTCACACTCACGCTCGCCCTGGGCCACGTCTTCTTCAACCAATAGCTTCACCCAGGTTGCCTGCGCCAAGGAGCAGGACAGGCGATGAGCAAGGCCACGGCCGATGGCCGACGGAGGACTTCCCTACATCGCCTGCCCTCAGGTACCCGGGAGAGTTCTGCCGGTCGGCGGGTCCTATCGCCAAATGCTGCTCCTCCTTCGCGTAGATGTGCTGGGTGTTCGGTAGGCGAACTCCAGCATCTGGCATTCTATACCTCTGCGCCGGCCTCCAACAACAAGGAAGTGACACATACACATCAAAGGGGCGACACGGCCAGAAAAGCAAAAGAAGGCCCACACATGGGCGGTCCCTAGTCCGGCCCGCGATCCGGCCCCGTCTCCCTCGCCAGCGTGTTGAGCAGCTCGCGGCAGTCCTCCGCGTCACCCAACCGTCCCTCGTCCTCAAGGTCCTCGGCCATCTCCTCGATGATGACTTCGGCAAGCGGCATCGCCAGGACCTTGCACCTGTCGCAGACTGTCCAGTCCTGAGGTCCGTACAGGCGCTCTTCCAGGTAGTAGCCCACGCTCATTCGGTCGATGGGCGAGGAGTCCTCTCCGCAGAAGGCATTGTCCTCGGCGGCTTCAGCGTCGTACAGGTGCATCTTGAACATTTCCTGGGTGGTCAATAGGTATCTCCCTTCGTTCTCCAGGGTCGCCTTCAGAGTTTCGCAGTGACGGAGTTTCATCTTCTTCCTTTCTTGAATGTTGCTGGAATGCAAAAGGCCTCACACATGTCCGAAAAATGCGTAAAGGCCCCACATATGGGTCCGGGCGGGGGAGGCCGTCGCGCTTGCGGCGACAAGCCTCCCCCGTAGTCCTGCGGTCGATGGCGCTCCCGACCGGCTCCTAGAACAGTCTCAGCGTCTGCTGCTGCGCCTGCTCCGTTTCCGCGCCCGCAGTCGTTGTGTCCTGGGCCGCCCCCTGCTGGCGCCGGTTGCGCCTTCTAGCCGGGGGAGCGGGCCTCTCGTAGACCGGGTGCCTGAGCGTATCCTCCCACCTAGCCTTCGCCCTTTCGGTCACGGTCAGTACCTCCTGCGCCAGGTCCGACAAGTCCCTGTACTCGAAAGTCTCGATGTGCGGGTCCGCCGTGGGTTTCTGGACACCGATGATGGCTCTGCCCCCGTTGATGGAGACGACGACCTTCAGGTCCTCCGATTGGGCGGGCTCGTCCGCCGCGGCTTTCGCGTCGTCGGAACCCTGCGGGTCCTGTTCGTCCCTGCCGTTGGCATCCTCCCCTTCGACGGGCGCTGCGGGCCTGTCGTCCGCCGCTACCGCATCGCCGAAGGGGGCGTCTTCTGCGCTCGGAGCGTCCGAGCGGGTCGCTTCCGTTCCAACTTCCTCTGGCATGCTCTTCTCCTTTCTGTGCTTGTCTCTCACTGCATCCGCGACCGCCGGCCGCTAGGCCGCCGTCCTCGAGGACTCTCTCCTGATCTCGCCGACTGTCTTCGGCTCCCAGTAGAGGTCGCGCTCGATGGCGGGGACGCCGCCGAACACGGTGATCTCCGCCAGCTCGTCGAGCGAGAAGTAGCCCCACTCCGTCTCGGTCCCCTCGACGAGGCCGAAGCACTCTCCCGTCCGCGGGTCCCACTCGGTGATGTACCAGCGCCAGCCGTTATACGGACAGAACAGTTTGGCCGACGCGAGAACGTCGTCTGGGTCGGCAGCGTTCTCGTTGGCGCGGAGGGCCGGGATAGTGTCCCCGAGCTCCTTCGTCATCAGCTCATGCCTGCGCAGTCTGCTGTGGTTGTCCTGCCAGATTGTCGTGGTCATGATGTCTCCTTTCTTGTCTCTTCTCTCTGAATGGACTTGATCGCGCCGGTCACCCGGCGTCCGCCCCCACCAGCCGCTCCACCGCCTCGGGGGTAGCGTAGGTCGGGGTCACCGTGCCCTGGTCCATGTCCAGGTAGAGGCCCATCCACGGGCAGGTGCCCGCCACCATTCGGCGGACCACCTGTAGCACGAGGGACGCCATCACCTGGTTGATGGTCGGGTCCTGGTCTGTGAGGTCGAGGGCCGCTGCGCAGTCCACGTCGGGCGGCCTGGTCGAGACGGCCGTCAGCAGGTCGGGTCTCTGGAGCGTGGGAGCGGGCAGCAGGTGGCAGGTCTCGCCCTCGAATGCCGGCTCGTCCCAGTCCACCCGGTCGGCCACGTTGCCTATCAGGACCTGTCCCCAGTTGGTGTCGTTGCCCGCGTCGATGAGCCACCGGTGCGGGCCTCCGTTGAGGCACTCGGCCATCGCCCTCCGTGCGGCTGCGTTGTCGGCGCAACCGATGATGAGGCCGGTCCCGTAGGTTGGAAGGCCTGGCCAGTGGTGCCCGTAGGAGCGGGAGTCGTCCGCCCGGAAGGGGTAGACCGAGTAGCCGACGGGACGGTTGTAGGCCCGTGCCAGCCTGTCGGCCAGCGCCTCGCTCTTGAACTTGCCCACGTCCCCTTGCAGGAAGTTCTGGCGGAGCAGGTTGTGTGGCTCGACCCGGTCGTGGTCGACCAGGACGATGTTGGCGTCCCGTCCCTGGAAGAGGCGGCAGAGGCCCTCGGCCACGAAGCCGCCGGTCCCGCCGCAGCCGACCACGGTTATCCAGGGGTCGTCCAGCAGGAATTCATTGTCAAGGTGGTATGGCATTTCTTGTATAACCTCCCTTCCTTATGTACTGGTGTCCGGTGTCGGTCCTTCGTCCGTCAGGCGAAGGCCCGGCGGCGGCCCGTCGAAGACCTGCGGCCACTCCACCGGTGCGAAGTGGCCGTAGACGCCGACCCGTAGGCTCAGCTCGGGCCGGTCGGTGTCAAGGCGTCCGGCGACGCCATAGATGCGGAAGCCCTGCTCGTCGCGGTCGTCGGTCTTCGAGAAGAAGGCGCGGGAGCGTCCGTGGGAGTGGAACTCGGCCACCACCCCGGCGGGCGGCGTGTACTCGAGGGACGTGGCGGTCCCGGTCTGTGGGGGAACCACCAGCCGGTAGGCCCGCCCGTCCCAGCGCACGGCGAAGAACCGCTCGGTGGATGGGTCGTCCATGAACCAGCACAGCCCCAGCCCGAACAGGCCTGCCGGTATGGGGCCGTGGGCAAGCTCCACCTTCTCGGCGACTGCGCCCAGGCCGCGCACCTCACAGCGTGCGACCGGTATCCGCGCCGTCAGGTGGGCGCTCTCGGACTGGACGTAGAGGCCGCCCGATCCGAGAACGTAGTCGTAGCCGACGCCCTGGGCGCCGGTCAGTCCGTCAGTGTGGTTGAACAGGTAGCCGACCGGCCCCGGCCCGTCATCAGCGGTAGCCGGGCCGCCTCCCCTCGGAGACCGCCATGGCGTGAACCACCGTACACTGGGGAACAAGGTCTTCCATCGGATATTCGGTCTTTCCATCCAGCTCCTCCCATAGTTCCTGCAGGTTGTCGGGGTGCTTGATCGAGCGGCTCCGGCTGTCTCCCGTGAGGGAGAAGAAGGACTGGAAGAAGGACTCGGGTATCAGTCCCACCTCCTCCGGGAACCGGTGGCTTCCGGGGCAGGCCCGCCCGTCGCTGAAGACGTTGAAGGCTGGGGCCCGGAAGAGCTGCTGCTCGGAATCTGACGGCCGCTCCGGTGCGGCGTAGACCCAGGGCGCTCGGCCCGGCGAGCAGACGAATAGCAGCCCCGGCATGGGAAGCCGGAGCCGGGCGGGAGGCTTGAACGCCTCCCGTTGCAGGGCCACGGACCAGACCTGGGGAGGCCGCCACAGGGCCACCGAGTGCCCGGTCTCCCCCTGGTTCCACCAGAGCGCATCCTCCGGCAGCAGCCCCGAGGAGAACCCCAGGTGCCGGGTGAAGACGTTGGCGATCTCGTCCGCCGAGACGGTCCTGACCCAGGCGGAGTCGTTCTCGAAACCCCGCAGAAGAATGTTCTCGCCGTAGACCTCCAGCTGCATCCTGAGCTCGTCCCTGGGCGCGTCCGCCGGACCCGGCAGGGACCACTCGGTCGCGTTGGCATCAGTCGTCATCGCTATCCTCCTGTTCTTGTTGATCCTGTTCGGGTATCCGCTCCAGGACGAAGTCCAGCATCTCGGCGAAGCGGCCCGGTAGGTCGTCCTCCAGCCAGTCGGTCAGCCGGCTCACCGAGTCCATGAGGGCGCTGGCCCTCCGCCACTCCTCCGTGCCCTCGGCGATGACCTCGTCTTCCCAGGGATCGCAGAACCCGTCGAACGACCCATCGTCGTGGTTGTTGTCGAGGAAGAGATTGCCGGTCTCTGCGAGGACCCAGGAGCAGGCTTGCGCCGCCCCCTCGAACCTCGTGCCCTTCAGCGCCCCGGTCAGGTCCTCCAGCGGCACGCCGCCCCTGGGCATCCTGAGCAGGGTCTCCCTGGGGATGCGCTCAGCGGCCGATTCGAGCCAGGCCGTCCGCAGCCCGTCGGGTCCGTCGTCGTAGAGGTCGGGCGGCCTGACCAGCAGTGCCATGGCCGAGACCCCGTCGCGGTAGCCGTTCCACATCTCGTGGAGACCGTCATAACCGAAGCCCATCAGGTCGAAGGGGATTCCCCGGCGCAGCCAGGACCACGGCGGTTCCTCGTCCGTATCCGTCCAGAACTCGATCGCCGGCATGTAGAGAGGGAAGTGCCGCTCCCCGAAGAGTCTTGCAAAAGACTCCACCCTCGTGCGCACGTCGGGTGCCGAGAGCGCCGCCTCCGCCTCCTGGGGAAAGAGACGGCGCACCAGGCCCACGAACCATGCGTAGTCATCGGCGTGTCCGATGAGCGTTATCAGCTCCCGCAGCGACGGCGGACGCTGCAGGAGCTTCTGTGAAAGACCGCTCAGGCTCGCTGGGGCCGTAGCTTCCATTTCAATGCCTCCAGCAGCCGCCCGGTCGAGGCGGCGTAGTCCTGGGCCTGGGCGCAGGCCATCTCGACCTCCTTCTGCCTTGCGGCCGCGGCGTCCAGATCGAAGGAGCCGTCGGGCCGTGTGAGCTCCGCCGTGAGCTCGATGATGCGCAGGTCTGCCGGCTGGACCGATGCCAGCAGACCCGTCAGTGTGCGGTTGTCCATCGGACTCCCTCCTCTAGCTCCGGGAGTGAGCGCCCTTGGTGCCCACCCGCCGCTGGAACTCGTGGATGGTGTCCTCGCCCCTGATGGTCTCCTTGACCGAGGCGTTGGCGATCTCACCGTAGAAGTCGGCGAGGGTCCCTTTCACCTGGTCGACGGTCATGTTGGGGTCGGGGTCCGGGAACTCGCGGTCGTCGTATACGAAGATGCGTGCCACTGGTCTTTCTCCTTTGCGTGTGATGGTTCTCATTCCGTTGCCGTCTGCGGGGGAGGACGCCGCTCCGTTGGCGGCGTACCCTCCCCCGTGAGCTGCGGTCTAGCGTCACGCTCCGACCGTCTCCTTCTCCCGTTCCTGCTCCATCGCCCACTCGAACATGGACATGGAGGCGGGCTGGGTCTTCCCGTTGCGGCCCTTCGGCCTGACCGGCTCAGCCATGAACTCGGCCCAGGAGAACAGCGACCGCTGCGGCTCCTCGGCCTCCTCGTGGTGTCCGTTGGCCCCGTTCCCGTTGTTTGCGTGGCCGTTGCCGTTGTGACCGTTGACCGGGACAGGCGAGTGGCCGTTCCCGTTGGTTGCGTGGGCCGTGCCCGGTACGAGCTCGACCATCGGCCCGAAGATGTCGTCGTGGCCGTTGGCGTGATGTCCGTTGGTCCCGTTGCCGTTGGTTTCCACCGTCTCCGGCTCGATCTCGACGACCTTCCAGCCGTCGTCCACCAGCAGCTCCTCGGCCGTGGCCTCGGCGTCCCTGGCCTGTGCGAAGACCTCCTCCATCGTCTCGTCGTCGGCGTCCTCCTCGTCGCCGCTCACCACCTTGCGGGCCAGTGCCATCATCAGGTCGTCGCCGTCGTCACCGTATGCCGCCAGGCCGTCCTCGGGCAGCTCGCCCTCGACGGCCAGGGAGCTCTGCAGCTTCTTCGCCACCAGCTTCAGGGCGTCGGCCTGCAGGGTGTTCCGGTAGGACATGAACACCACTTTGACCGGCTGGGTCTGGCCGATGCGCCACGAGCGACGTGACGCCTGCCGCATGACGTACACCGAGTAGTCCGTTTGTAAGGTAGGCCGCCAGCGAGGTACCTCTGACCGAAGTCAGAGGCCCTTTTCCAACGGCCCCCTTCCGAACCGGGCATGCACCTTTCAGCGCACCCGGCTCTCCGATAGTTATCCCGAGAGTTTCCGACCGTCGTACTCACCCGCATGGATTTGGTCATGGCAAGCGCCGCAGGTGACCAGTGTCTTTCGCCGGCGGGCTGCCATGATTTCCATCCAACGGGGTCGTGGTCTCTGGCCGTTTCTGTTCAGGTCTTTGAGATGGCGAACATGGTGGACTTCGACCTGGCTGGTCGATCCGCATAGCTCGCACGTGTCGGCTAAGAGTCGCTGAAGCAACTCGTTGCGTTCCGTCCTGAACCGTGTTGGACTGTGGTCAACAAGGATGGCGCTGCGATTGCGCCGAAGAGGTATGCCCCCGAACTGCGCTATGAGCGGTGGCTTGTCCGGGCCTCGCTCTTCCGTTACCCGAAGGCACGACCTCAGCCCATGCTCCGTGAGCACCTTGGTCAGGTACTTGTCGGCCATTTTCTTGGCCGAGGAGCCATGTTTGGCGGCTAGGGTCCGGCAGAGCGACTGCTGCATGACCCATTGCAGCCCCCCGAAGTGGGAGACGTTGTTGGCCAGCAGGTAGTATTGGACAATGCCCCGGAACTCATCCTGATAGCGGCGAACGATGGTGTAATCCGTGTCTCGCAGCATCTCAGGGCGGTGGGCCGGTTTGCCGTTACGCAGGTAGTACGACTTCCATTTCAGGATTACGTCTTGAGGGACACGCAGGGCGACTATGCCGTTGACTTTCCGGCGGCCGTTGCCGTCGAGTTGGTCGTTGGCGAACTGGGTGGAGACTGAGTAGCCAAGGAAGCGTGCTCCCTGGCTGGCATGGGTCACCAGCGTCTTGTCCTGGGCAAGGTCGAGCTTCAGTTCCTTCAGCAGGAACTTACCCAGAGCTTGCTTGATGCCCTCTGCCTCCGACTTTGGCCCTATGAAGCCCAACACGAAGTCGTCCGCGTACCGCACGTATCGGAGTCGCCGGAATCCTGGGTCGTTGGGGTCGCCCGATGGCATGCTCCTCATCTCCTTTCGGAGTTCGTGAGCCTGCCGGTGGTCGCCCTTTCGTTCCCAATACCTAGCGCGCACTTTCAACGTTTGGTGGCGGTTATTGCCGCGTCGAGCCTCACCCCGTGTGTGTGCCGGGACAAGCACCTGTTCGACGTACCGATCCAACCTGTCGAGGTAGATGTTCGCGAGGATCGGGCTAACGACTCCACCTTGCGGTGTCCCGCTCAGCGTCTTGCCGTGTCGCCAGTCCTCCACGTAGCCCGCCTTGAGCAGGCGGGCAATCAACCCCAGGAAGCGCCCATCTTGGAGTTTCTCGCCGAGTATCGCCAACAACACCGAGTGGTCGATGTTGTCGAAACACCCTTTGATGTCCCCTTCGATGAACCACTTGCTGCCCGTCCATAGCCGCGTCATCTCGGACAGTGCCGTGTGACAGCCGCGTCCAGGACGGAAACCGTGGGAGCGGTCGGAAAACTGCGGCTCGTAGTAGGCCTCCAGAATCATCCGGATGACCTCTTGGAGCAGCTTGTCCGGCCCTGTCGGTATGCCCAAGGCGCGGGTCTTGCCGTTAGGCTTGGGAATGTTGACCCGTCGCACCGGCGTCCATCGGAACCGCTCGTAGCGCAATGCTTCGATGATGCGGACGATCTTGGCCGGTGACATACCGTCCATGGTTTCTGCGGTGACGCCCTTGGTCGTGGCTCCCTGGTTTGAGTAGATACGACCGTAGGCCCGTAGGTACAGCTCCGGGTTGTACAGTTGCCGGTAGATGTCGCCCAGCGGTAGTCCTTGTCTACCACGTTCTCGGATAATGCCAAGTACAGTTTCAGCGTTCCTCATCTCGAGTACCTCTTTCTGTCTTGGGAATTGGACTATCTGCCCTTCCACCCTTGTCCAATGGGTGGACTCTCACCCTCCTTCGAGGG